>NZ_JAUNTN010000027.1 GCF_030538695.1 Paracoccus sp. (in: a-proteobacteria) | reverse complement strand
CCGGAAAGGTCTGGAGCCTATAATCGGCCCGCGCAACCGGGTGGCGCTGATCCGGCCAAGTCGCTTCGACAAGGTTGCATAGGAGTCAGTTCTGATCGGTGTCGCCCTCTACCGCCCGCTATTCCCTCGACAACCAGAGCAGAAGTGGAAGATGGTTGGAGCCTATAACGACGCGGGGATTTCGGGGACAAGCCTGATCATGCGACCCATCGACCAGCAGCGCAAAACTCCATTAGGATCTGTCTGGCCGATCGCAGCAAGGCATACCACGATTTAGACCTGCATATTCAGCGTCGTGGCCAATCGTAGCGGCTCGTAGCTTGGCGCATAATGTCGCGCGAAATCGTAGGAATTGGTTGCGGGGATAGGCCTCAACCTTTGTCCTAACTTCCCCCGGTCGCTGTCGGTGTTCGGCTTCCACGAAGTCGAGGATGCCGAACAACTCGCCGCATAGCTTGGCATGAACCTCGCCGCGCCTTTCGCCCGGCATGAGAACAACTTCTTCGATAAGAGAACGCAGCTCCTCGGCGGCGATACGGCCATCGTCATCGCTATTCAGAGCATCGGTGAACCGCTCCACCGGCTTGCGGTAGATGCTGGCGATGTTGGGATGCACGTCCGGCGTGTCGGCGGGTGCCTGCAACTGATGGGCAATGATTTCGGCCTTCTGGCGCTCCAGTTCGTCCATGCGCGCCTTCATGGATGGCTGATACATGCCGTCCTCAATGGCCGCGATGATCCCGGCGATGGCCTTCTCGATCTTTGCCAGCGCCTTGCGATTCTGCTCGCCCTGCGCGCGGCGCTCACGGTTCAGGCGATTCATTTCCTCGGCGAAGGCGCGGACGGTTTCCTCGACGGCGCGCGAGGAAATCAGCCTGTCTTTCAGACCGGACAGCACCCGTTCCTCGATCCTGTCGCGGGTGATGGTCCTGTTGTTGTCGCAGGTGCCGCGCCGATGGTGGTTGAGGCAACCATAGCGGTCGCGCATGATGAGGCCATATCTGCCGGAGCAGCAACCGCAGGTCAGCAGGCCGGAAAGAAGGGAAACGGGGCGCTTCTTCTCGTGCAGCTTGCGCGCCTTGGCCCTTCTGACACCCTCGGCGGTCGCCTCGAACAGGACGGCGATGTCCTTCTGGCGGTTTCTGACTGCCTGCCAGAGCGCATCGTCCACGATGCGCAGATGCGGAACCTCGGTTCTGATCCATGCCGTTTCCGGGTTGATGCGCGACACACGCTTGCCGGTGAACGGGTCTTTGACGAAGCGCAGGCGGTTCCATACCAGAACGCCGACATATAGCTCGTTGTTGACGATGCCGGTGCCGCGCGAGACATGGCCCCGGATACTGGTGTCGCCCCATGCCCGGCCAAGCGGGCCGGGAATGCCATCGCGATTCAGATCGACGGTGATAGCCTTGGGGCTTTTGCCGGACGCAAACTCGCCAAAGATACGGCGGACGATTTCCGCTTCCTCGGGGATGATCTCGCGGTCGCCCCGGATCGGCTCGCCATTACCGTCAAACTTCTTCACAACGCGATAGCCGTAGCAGAGCCCGCCGCCCACCTACCCTTCTCTACCCTGCCCCGCAGGCCCCGGTGGGTCTTCATAGCGAGGTCTTTCAGGAACAGCGCGTTCATCGTGCCTTTCAGCCCGACATGAAGCTCGGAGATTTCGCCCTCGGCCAGCGTGACGATAGTGACACCTGCGAATTTCAGGTGTTTGAACAGGGTGGCCACGTCTGCCTGATCGCGGCTGATGCGGTCCAGCGCCTCGGCCAGGAGGATGTTGAACTCGCCATGCTGCGCATCGCGCATCAGCCGCTGGATGCCGGGGCGCAGGATCGTACTGGCACCGGATATGGCCGCATCCTCATAGGAACCGACAATCTGCCACCGCTCCCGCCCCGCATGTTCGCGGCAGAGCCGGAACTGGTCCTCGATGGGCGCCTCGCTCTGCTTCTCATCGGAATAGCGGGCATAAAGGGCTGCGCTGGTCATGACTTCAATCCTTTCCTCTTGGCGGTCCCCTACCGCGACAATGCGGACTGAACATCAGTCAGCGCGAAATCGTCACCGACATACAGAAGCGGGGCCGAGTGCCGTTTGGCGAGGGCATAGGCAAAGCAATCGCCGAAGTTCAGGCCGCCCCGTGTGCCGAACCCCTTGCCGTAGTCCAGACGCGCCCGCATCGCGGCGCGCGCGAGGCTTTCATCCGTGGAGGCAATGGCGATGCGGAAATCGGCCAGAAACGCATCCAGATCGGCAATCGCTTCGTGCCGGTCCCCGTTCCTGATCCTGCCCGCCATGACGGTGCCAGCCTCGACATAGTTCACCGCCGATATGAGGCGCGAAGCACCTGTCTGGAGAGCGGCCATGCAGTCGGGCGCTTCCGGCTCTTCGAACATGATCGCAATGATCGCGGACGCATCGACAATCATCATCGGGAGAAACCAAGCTCTTCGGGCGTATCGCCGACCGCTTCATCCCATTCCTGTTTCGTGACCGGGCGACGGTCATAACGGTTGGCGCGCTCGCGGACGAATGCCTTCATGCGCGAAACATAGTCACGCTGCGCCTCCTGCTCGGCGCGCAGGCGTTCCAGCCGCTCACGCATGGCCTGCGTGATGGCGTCCGTCATGGTCTCGCCGGTCAGGCGGGACAGTTCCCGTGCCAGCCGGTCCGCTTCCTCGGTCTTGATGCTCAAGGCCATGCCAGTCTCCTTCTAGATTTATGATCTAGATAGCGCCTCCACTCCGATCTTTCAACCGAAAGACCGAACCTCGGCTGCTATTGGTCCTCATCCTCACCGGAACGATCATCTTCCTGCGTGTCTGTCCGACGCTTGGGCGGCTGGTTGTCGTTGGCGGCCTGCAACGTCTTGAAATGCTCCCGCGCGATCTGGCGTCCGATCAGCCGGGCTATGGTCAGCACCACCGCATCTACCCGCTCGGACGCATACGCCGCCTGCCCGGCATCCTGTCCATCGGGCGGGTGGTTGTCGTTCGCCGGTCTCCGCTTCCCGCTATCGTCCTCGCTATCAGAAGTCATAGAAGTCATAGAAGTCGAACTCGCCGCGCGGTCGCCATCCTGCGGGATTGGCGACCCAGCGGTTGATGTCGGATTCATGCCAGCCCGCGCCATTGGTGCTGATCTTCAGCTGGGGCGGGAACGTGCCTTCAGCGATCTTGCGATAGATGGTGGACCGGGACAGGCCGGTGCGGGCGAGAACGGTGTTCATGCGGATGATACGGTCTGGTTGACGCATGGCTGCGCTACCTCCTCCTGGTTGTTTCTGACGATTGCAGAGACCAGACGAAACAACGATTTATTGTTTTGCAATAGTTGTTTAGCTGCCGTCGTCGTGCAGCGTAGAAACGGCGGTAAATAGGAAAACTCTAGGGTCCAAGCCGTGAAGTCCACCAAGGGCGATGCGCTAGTTTAGGGCAAGGTCGCGACCCAAGCGGAACCCCCGATTCGCAAGACACGTGGCAACCGCATACAGTTGGAAAAGATGAGCACCGTTGCGAGCCGGGGTTTCATATCTCTGCCTTGCGAAGAGGCAAGTAGGTTCGAGGAAAAGCCGAGAGGAAGGGTAGAAAGCGGCCCAACGGCGGTGCCACCTAGCGGTCAAAGAAAGCCTAGGCTCCAGACCCATTGATTTCAGGTTTCTGTCGTGATTCAGGCTCCGCAAGGAGACTGACCGATGAGCAACCTATACTGGCTTTCCGACGCGCAGATGGAGCGCCTGAAGCCGTTCTTTCCCAAGAGCCATGGCAAGCCGCGTGTTGATGATCGGCGCGTCCTGAGCGGTATAATATTCATCAATCGCAATGGGTTGCGCTGGTGTGATGCGCCGAAGGAATACGGCCCTGTGAAGACCCTCTACAACCGGTGGAAGCGCTGGAGCGACAACGGGGTCTTCGCCCGGATCCTGGTGGGCCTGGCCACCGAGCGCGCTGAACACAAGACCATCATGATCGACGCAACCTACCTCAAGGCGCACCGCACGGCGTCGAGCCTGCGGGTCAAAAAGGGGCGCGCGCGCGTCAGATCGGGCGAACAAAAGGCGGCATGAACACCAAACTGCACGCTGTTGTCGATGCCAGGGGGCGGCCGATCGGATTTTTCATGTCGGCCGGCCAGGTCAGCGATTACACCGGCGCGGCGGCGATGCTGGGCAGCCTGCCGAAGGCGGAGTGGCTGCTGGCCGACCGCGGCTATGACGCTGACTGGTTCAGAGATGCGTTGGAAGACAAGGGGATAACGCCCTGCATCCCCGGTCGGAAGTCCCGCAAGAAGCCGGTGAAATACGACAAGCGGCGCTATAAACGGCGCACCCGCATCGAGATCATGTTCGGACGCCTGAAAGACTGGCGGCGCGTCGCTACGCGATACGACCGGTGCCCGGAAACCTTCTTCTCCACGATCATGCTCGCTGCGACTGTCCTCTTCTGGCTGTGAAAATCAATGAGTCTGGAGCCTACAGTTCCGGGGGAATAGATTGCTGATTTCAGGGCCGGGCCGTCCTGCGATTTCTGTATGGTCTGCCGAAAATCTGGGCATGATGGCACGCAATCCGGCAGTCAACAAACATTCCATAGAATGCATACAATTTCCTAAAAAGAAACTTTTTGGGTGCCCAGAATCCCTGATGATGGACACGCAACCTAACCGCACGGGGCGTCCATGAAACTCAATATGACCAGTCTGGTGACCGCACTTGTTGTGCTGTCGCCGCACATAGCGCTTGCGCAGGAGGCCGAGCCGGGCTTTAGCGCAGCCGATACCGCCTTTGTAGCCACCTGCGCCTTGCTCGTCATGCTGATGATGCTGCCAGGGCTAGGGCTTTTTTATGCGGGCATGGCACGTTCGAAAAACGTGCTGTCAGTGATGACCCAGATGTTCGCCAGCATCGCCCTGTGCTGCGTGCTGTGGATCGTGATCGGATATTCGCTGGCCTTTACCGATGGCGGCCCGGTGGACGGGTTCATCGGCGGGTTGGACCGGGTGCTGCTGGCGGGGGTCACGCCCGACAGTATGGTCGGGACGATCCCGGAATATATTTTCGTGCTGTTCATGATGATGTTCGCCGCGATCACGCCCCCGCTGATTATCGGCGCCTTTGCCGAGCGCATGAAATTCGCCGCTGTGCTGCTGTTTCTGGCAATCTGGCTGCTGATCAACTATGTGCCCATGGCCCATATGGCATGGGGCAGCGGCTGGGTGATCGGCGTCGAGCCACAGGATTTCGCGGGCGGCAATGTCGTGCACCTGAATGCCGGGTTGGCGGCGCTGATCTGTGCGCTGATGATCGGGCCGCGCCGGGGCTATGGCAGCGTGATGATGGCGCCCCATAACATGACCATGACCTATACCGGCGGGGCGATGCTCTGGGTCGGCTGGCTGGCCTTTTGCGGCGGCTGCGCGCTGGCGATCAACGGCTTTACCGGAATGGTGATGCTGAACACCATGGTCGGCGGAGCGGGCGGTGCCTTGGGCTGGATGGCGGTCGAATGGGTACATCGCAAGCGCGCCTCGACCTTTGGGCTGCTGTCGGGCGCGATTGCCGGTCTGGTCGCGGTGACCCCGGCCTGTGGCTTTGTCGGCTCGGCGGGCGCCATCGTGATCGGCTTTCTGACCGCGCCAATCTGTCTTTGGGCGGTCGAGGTCGTCAAGCGCCGCATCGGCTATGACGACAGTTTCGACGTGTTTGGCGTGCATGGCGTGGCGGGGATCGTCGGCGGCATCCTGACGGTGATCTTTGCCGCACCCGCGCTTGGCGGGACCGGCTGGCCCGAGGGGCGCGGCCTAGTTTCGCAAATGGGCGTGCAACTGGCGATCATGGCCTTTTCGATGGCCTATTGCGCGCTGACCACGGTGATCGCGCTGAAGCTGACAGCGACAATCACCGGCGGGCTGCGCGCCGATGCCGAAACCGAACATGACGGGCTGGACACGGCCGAGCATGGCGAAACGGGCTATCGGCTGGATGACGGGCTGTTTGGCGCGGCACTCCTACCGCCGTCCGAGGGCGTGGCACAGACCCAAACGGTGGTTCGGCGCACGGCCGAGGAGGGCGTCTGATCCTGCCAACCTTTGCACCGGGTGCCTTTACGGGCACCCGGTTTTATTTGCTCTGTGGATAAGAGATGATCGACAGATAGCGCGCGGGCAATTCGACCAGATCGACCGGCCCATGCGGCGCATCGGCGTCGAACAACAGCGTATCGCCCGGCTCTAACCGATAGACCTGTTCGCCGTGGCGATAGCCGACGATGCCGTCGAGCATATACAGCAGTTCGATGCCTTCGTGCTGAAAGGTCGGGAAACGGTCGCTTTCGGTAGTCAGGACGATCATGTAAGGTTCGACCACGACGCCTGAATCGTTCGAACCGATATGGCCCAGCAGGTGATATTGATGTCCAGCGCGGGTGCCCGCGCGGTCGATCTCGACCCCCTCGCCCGATTTGACATGCATCGCGCCCCGCGCCTCGCCATAGCCCTGAAACAGTTGGATCAGCGGCACGCGCAGCGCATTGGCCAGCACCTGCAACGTGTTCAGCGAGGGCGAGATCATGCCGTTTTCGATCTTGGACAGCATCCCGATCGACAGCCCGGTCTGCGCGGCCAGATCGGCGCCGGTCATGCGCTGACGCTTGCGCAGATCGCGCACGACGCGCCCGATGGCAACCTCAAGGTTACGCTCGGGCGCGTCGCGCAGGGCATGGGGGTTCTGGGTCAGCTTGTCCTGATCGGCGCGCTTGGCTGCCATGTGCTTATCCGCGTTGCTCTGACGCTCTGTCCCCTATCGGCAGGGGAAAGGCAAGCCTTGCAGATTAGCCCATCCGTTCCGAGGCATAAGAGCCGGGCGAGGCCGGGAACACGACCGTCTTGTTGCCATTCAGGAAAACCCGGCGGTGTATATGGGCGTGGATCGCGCGTGCCAGAACCTGGCTTTCGACATCACGGCCAAGGCTGACATAATCATCGGCCGATTGAGCATGGGTGACGCGGATCGTATCCTGCTCGATGATCGGGCCTTCGTCCAGATCAGCGGTCACATAATGCGAGGTCGCCCCAATCAGTTTCACCCCCCGCTCATAAGCTTGCTTATAGGGGTTCGCGCCTTTGAAGCTGGGCAGGAATGAGTGGTGGATATTGATGATCCGCCCCGACATTTCCTGACAAAGCGTATCCGAGAGCACCTGCATATAGCGCGCCAGAACCACCAGCTCGGCGCCCGAATCCTCGATGATGCGCAGCAATTGCGCCTCGGCCTCGGGCTTGTTTGCGCGGGTCACTTTGATGCAATGGAAGGGAATGTCGTGATTGACGACAACCTTTTGATAATCCATGTGATTCGAGATCACCGCCACAATGTCGATCGGCAGCGCCCCGATCTGCCAGCGATAAAGCAGATCGTTCAGGCAATGGCCAAATCGGCTGACCATAATGACGACCTTCATCTTGTCGGATTCGTCATGGAAACTGGCGATCATGTCCAGTTCGGTCTCGACTGGGGCAAAGGCCGCGCGCAGGGCATCCAGATCAACGCCGGTTTCCGGGGCAAAGCTGACGCGCATGAAAAACCGTCCGGTTTCCAGATCGTCGAATTGCGAGCTATCGGTGATGTTGCAGCCGTTTTCGGCCAGAAAACCGGCAATGGCGGCGACGATGCCGCGCCGGGTCGGGCAGGCAACGGTGAGGCAGTATTTGTTGGTCATATCATGTTCCCTGTCGGTTTTTATGAGTCAGGCTGTCAGGCCCTGTGGTTCGGGCAGGCCATGCGCGCGGCAGCAGGCGGTCAGTGTATTGGCCAGCAGGCAGGCGATGGTCATTGGGCCGACGCCGCCGGGAACCGGAGTAATGCCGCCGGCGACCTGCACGGCACTGTCAAAATCAACATCACCGACAAGGCGGGTCCGTTCACCGTCCTGAATGCGGTTGATGCCTACGTCGATGACGGTTGCGCCGGGCTTGATCCAACCGCCGGGGATCATCAGCGGACGCCCGACCGCGGCGACAAGGATATCTGCACCCCGGCAGACAGCGGCCAGATCGCGGGTGCGGCTGTGCGCGATGGTGACGGTGCAGCTTTCGCGCAGCAAAAGCTGGGCCATCGGCTTGCCAACGATGTTCGAGCGCCCGACGACCACCGCGTTCAGCCCCGACAGATCGCCCATACGGTCGCGCAGCAGCATCAGGCAGCCCAAGGGGGTGCATGGCACCATCGCGCTTTGCCCGGTCGCAAGCAGGCCGACATTCAGAATATGAAACCCGTCCACGTCCTTGGCCGGGTCGATGGCGTTGATGACGGCCTCGGCATCCATATGGGCAGGCAGCGGCAGTTGCACCAGAATACCGTGGACCTGCGGATCGCCGTTCAGCTTGTCGATCAGCGCCATCAGTGCGTCCTGGCTCGTATCCTCGGGCAGCTTATGCTCGAACGAGTTCATGCCCGCCTCTCGGGTCTGGATGCCCTTGTTGCGGACATAGACGGTCGAGGCGGGGTCTTCGCCCACCAGCACCACCGCCAGCCCCGGCGTGATGCCGTGGGCCTGTACTTCACGGACGCCCTGGGCCACGCGGGCGCACACATCCGATGCAAAGGTCTTACCGTCGATCCTGTCGGCGCTCATGCTGCGGTCTCCTGACGTTGAGCAGCGCGGGTAAGGGCGTGCCAGACCGAACCAGCGGCCGAGCGCATCCCCATGATCGTCAGATGCTCTGCCGTGCGCCGGACGACAAAAACGCTCAGATGATGCAACCCCGTGCGCGTGGCCGTGCCGGGGCCAAGCCGCAGCGGGTCCAGATTGACCAGCCGTTCCATCATCGCAGTGATCGACACGGCGGGGCCGGTCACGTCAAACGCGGCGAAACCGTCGGTCTGTTCGCTGACCGAACAGCCGGGCGCCTGCGCGGCCAGCGCGCTGGCGAAATCCGTTTCGGCGCGGTCCTGCCCCTCGATCATCCACTGATCGGGGCCGGTCCAGAATGCGGCGACATCGCCCGCCGCAGCAAAGCCCCCCGGACCAGGCAGCGTCAAGCCAAAGGGCGCGGGAACCGCCGCCCCCCGGCGCAGCGCCAACGATGCCAGCGCCAGCGCCGCGTTTTCGCGGATGGTCAGCGGGCCAAAGCTTTCCTGTCGCGGCACCGCCGCGCCAAGGGCGGTCACGGCAATCAGATCAGTCACGCAGGCGTCCTCCGTCCGGGTCGATGAAATGCGGCGACACGACGCGCAACCGCACGGATTGTTTTTGCAGCGGATTGGCGGCGATCACGATCTCGCCCATCCGATCAGCGCCGTTTTCCAGAAAGCCAAGCCCGATCCCCGAGCCGACATGCGGCGAATGACAGGCCGAGCTGATCCAGCCCTGATCCGTCACGGTGTTCTGCGCGGCGCCATCCGTGAACAGATGCGCCCCCGCCACCACCGGATCGGCGGCATCCACGGCTTGCAGCCCGACCAGAACGCGGCGTTCGGCGGCCAGCCCTTCGCGGCGGGACATGACGGCGCCGATGCTGTCCTTTTTCGTAGACACCATGCGGCCAAGCCCGAGCATCTGCGCCGAAGTCTGGCCGTTCAGCTCGTTCCCGGCGGCGTGACCCTTTTCGATGCGCAGCACCCCAAGGGCCTCGGTCCCATAGGGCGTTGCGCCCAGATCCGCGCCTATCGTCACCAGCCGCTCCATCAAGGCTGCGCCGAAACGGGCTGGCACCGCGATTTCATAGGCCAGCTCGCCCGAAAACGAAATGCGGAACAGCCGCGCCCGCAGCCCGCCGCAAACGGTCAGCCCGGCGCAGGCCATAAAGGGAAACGCTTCGTTCGACAGATCGAACCCGTCCACGACACGTTCCAACAGCCGCCGCGCATTGGGACCGGCAACCGAAAGCTGCGCCCAGGCATCGGTGGTCGAAATCAGTTGCACGTCCAGATCCGGCCACAGGCACTGACGGCAGAACTCCATATGCCGATAGACCGGCCCGGCCTGCGCGGTGGTGGTGGTGACGACGAAATGATCCTCGGCCAGCCGGGCGCAGGTGCCATCGTCATAGGCGAAACCGTCCTCGCGCAGCATCAGGCCATAGCGGACCATGCCGGGTTTCAGACTGGCCATCGCGTTGCAATAGATGCGGTTGAGAAACGCGGCCGCATCCGCGCCCTGCACATCGACCTTGCCCAGGGTTGTCACGTCGCAGATACCGACCCCGGCGCGGGTGGCCAGAACCTCGCGGTCAACGGTTTCGCGCCAATGGGTTTCGCCCGCGCGGGGGAAATATTGCGCGCGCATCCACTGGCCGACCTCGACGAAAACAGCGCCCTGCGCCTCGGCCCAGCTATGGGTGGGCGTCAGGCGGCGGGGGCGGAAATCCGGCCCGGTATCGCCGCCGCCCAGCACCGCCAGCGACACCGGCGTATAGGGCGGGCGAAAGATCGTCGTGCCTGTCCCGGCGATGCTTTGCCCGGTCAATTCGGCCATCACCGCCAGCGCGGTGACGTTCGAGGTCTTGCCCTGATCGGTGGCCATGCCAAGCGTGGTCCAGCGTTTCAGATGCTCGACCGGGCGCATGTTTTCCTGATGGGCCAGCGCGATGTCCTTGACCGTGACATCGTTCTGAAAATCGACCCATGCGCGGCGCTTGCCCGGAACATGCCAAAGCGGCACCGGGGTCGCGGTCATATCCTCGGCCTCGGGCAATTCGGGCAGATGCACGGCCATCCCCAGATCGGCCAGCGCATCGCGCGCGGCCTCGGCCCCCGATGCCAGCGCTGCGGCGGTCGCCCCCTTGCCCGCGGCAGCGCCCGCCACCGTCATGCCGGGCGGACCGCCCGCGCCGGGCAGGAAAGATTGCAGCGCCTCGTCCCAAACAGGGCGTCCGCGATGATGCGAGGCAAGATGCAGGTTCGGGTTCCAGCCACCCGCGACGCCAAGCGCGCCGCAGTCGATCCATTCGCCAGTGCTGACCTGCACCTTTGTCAGCCCGTGACGGCCCCGCGTGCCCGTTATCATGCCGCCCGCGATCACCCGGTAATTGGCAGCGGGCGCATCCGTGCGGCTGTCGATGACGGCAGCAATATCGACGCCCTTGGCGGCCAGATCGCGGGCCGTGCGGTGGCCATCGTCGCTGTTGGTGAAAATCGTCACCCGCTCCGCCGGGCTGACCGCCCAACGGTTCGCGTAGGCCCGCATGGCGCCGGCCAGCATGATGCCGGGCCGGTCGTTATCAGCAAAGGGAATATGGCGTTCGATCGCCCCGGCGGCCAGAATCGCACGACGCGCGGTGATTTTCCACAGCGTCTGACGCACGCCCTGCGGCACGGGAAGATGGTCGGCCACACGCTCGACCGCACCATAAACCCCGTGGTCAAAGGCACCCCAGACGGTCGTGCGCCGCATTACGCGCAGGTTAGGCAGGCTGGCAAATTCGGCCTCAAGCGCGGCGATCCATTCGGGTGCCGGGCGGTCCAGCGGCGCGGATTCCGCCAGCAAGCGACCGCCCAGACGGAAATCTTCGTCGGCAAGGATCACCTGCGCGCCCGCCCGCGACGCCGTCAGCGCCGCCGCCAAACCCGTCGCGCCGCCACCGATCACCAGCAGGTCGCAATGCAGGAAGCCCGCATCGTAATCGTCGGGGTCGGCCTGCATCGACAGGCGGCCCAGACCAGCGGCGCGGCGGATCGCCGGCTCATACAGCTTTTCCCAGAACGCCTTGGGCCACATGAAGGTCTTGTAATAAAACCCCGCCGAAAAGAAGGGCGCAAACAGATCGTTCACCGCCAAAAGATCATGGCGGAGCGAGCCGATATGGTTCTGGCTGGCCGCTTGCAACCCGTCGAACAGCTCGGCCACGGTGGCGCGGGTGTTGGGTTCCAGCCGCGCACCGCTGTGCAATTCGACCAGCGCGTTCGGTTCTTCGGACCCGGCGCTGAACACGCCACGCGGGCGGTGATATTTGAAACTGCGGCCCATCAGCCGCACGTCATTGGCCAGCAGGGCCGAGGCCAGCGTGTCCCCCGGATGCCCCTGATAGCTGCGCCCGTCAAAGCTGAACCCAAGGCTGCGCGAACGGTCGATCAATCCACCTGACAATCTCATGCCGCCCCCCCCTGACGCGCCAGTTCCGCGCCGGTGATTTCATGGGTCACGGTGTCGCGCGTCACGATCAGCCAGCTTCGGTCGCCCTGTTCGTGAAACCACAGCTCGCGATGAAGGCCCGCCGGATTGTCGCGCAGATGCACGTAATCGTGGAACGCCGCCTCTGCATCCGGGGTGGCGGGGTCGGGCCGCGCCATCAGCGAGGCATCGCCCAGATAGGTGAACTCGGACGCGTCGCGCGGGCCAAGAAGGGGGTGGGGGATCAGCATGTTGGCCTCAGTGCAGATTGGGCGTCGCGCCCATGCCTTTTTCGTCGACGGGATAACCGCGCCGGAAACGGTCCAGCCGATAGGCGGTCGCGGTCTCGTGCGGGGTGTCGGTGGCCAGCAGATGCGCAAAGGCATAGCCGCTGGCGGGCGTCGCCTTGAACCCGCCATAGCACCAGCCCGCGTTCAGATAGAGACCCTGCACCGGGGTGCGGTCGATGATCGGGCTGCCATCCATCGACATATCCATGATGCCGCCCCAGATGCGCAGCAGCCGCGCCCGCCCGATAGCAGGCATCAGGGCCATGCCGCCTTGGGCCACATCCTCGACCACGGCCATGTTGCCGCGTTGCGCATAAGAGTTATAGCCGTCGATATCGCCGCCAAAGACCAGCCCGCCCTTGTCCGATTGGCTGACATAGAAATGCCCGGCGCCAAAGGTAATCACCCCGTCGATGGCGGGCTTCAGCCCCTCGGACACAAAGGCTTGCAGGACGTGGCTTTCGATCGGCAGGCGCATCCCGGCCATTGCCATGACCTTGCCCGACATGCCCGCGACGGCAACGCCGACCTTGCCCGCGCCGATAAATCCGCGTGTCGTTTCCAGCCCGCGAACACGGCCGTCTTCGATGCGAAAGCCGGTGACTTCGCAATTCTGGATCAGGTCTACCCCAGCCCGGTCGGCACCGCGGGCATAGCCCCAGGCGACGCCATCATGGCGCGCGGTGCCTGCGCGGCGCTGCAACAGCCCACCCTTGATCGGAAAGCGCGCATTGTCGAAATTCAGCCAAGGATACATAGCCCGCACCTGTTCGCGGTCCAGCAATTCAGCATCCGCCCCCGCCAGCAGCATCGCATTGCCCCGCCGGCGATAGGCATCGCGCTGGCCGTCGGTATGGATCAGGTTCAAAATGCCGCGCTGGCTGACCATGGCGTTAAAGTTGAATTCCTGCTCCAGCCCTTCCCACAGCTTCATCGAGAATTCATAGAACGGCTGATTGCCCGGCAGTAGATAGTTGGAACGGATGATCGTCGTGTTCCGCCCGATATTGCCCTGCCCCAACCAACCGCGCTCTAGCAACGCGATGCGGGCCTGTTTGAACCTAGTCGCCAGATAATAGGCGGTCGCCAGCCCATGCCCCCCGCCGCCGATAATGATATAATCATAGGTCGGCTGCGGATCGGGGTTGCGCCACAAAGGCCCCCAGCCCTTATGCCCGGTCAGGGCCTCGCGGATGACTCTCAAGCCTGAATAGCGCACGGATTCCCCGCCTTTGATTCTGATCTGTCTTTGGTCAGAATAGCGTCGATCACTACAAATTCTTGCCCATATCGGACATTGGCTTGCATATTTAAGACATTGCATATTATTTTCAGGAAATAATTATCCCCGACAGGAAGCTCCATGTCCAAACCGCTGCGCATCGGTTTCATCCTGACCCAAGGCTATTCGCTGATGTCGATCACCGCAGCGGTCGAACCGCTGCGCGCAGCCAATCACCTTGCCGGGGCCGATCTGTATCGCGCGGCTTTCTATTCGGTCGGCGGGGGCTTTGCCGCCTCGACCTCGGGCGGGGGATTCCCGACCCTGCCCCTGATCGAGACCCATGGCGGGGCGGCGACCGGGACGCTGGATCTGGTATTTGTCGTCGCGGGCGGCGATCCGATGGAATATGACGACCCGGCGCTGATCCGGGGGCTGCGCTCGCTCGACCGCCGCGGGATCGGACTGGGCGGGATCTCGGGCGGGGCGGCGATTCTGGCGCGTTACGGCCTGATGGGGGGGCGGCGCTTTACGCTGCATTGGGCGCATATCGACGCGCTGAGCGCGGAAATGCCCGATCTGCTGATCGACCGCGCGCTGTATGTGATCGACCGCGACCGTTACAGCTGCGCGGGCGGGGTGGCGGCGCTGGACATGATCTGTGCGGTGATCGCGCGCGATCATGGCGCGGGCTTTGCCCGTTCGGTCGCTGAATGGTTCATCCACCCCCGCCCACGCCCCGCCGAGACCCCCCAGCAGGACCTTGGCCAAGGCGGCAGCGACCACCCAGTTCTGGCCAAGGCAATCGGGCTGATGTTCAGCCATCTGGCCGAGCCGCTGGCCGCCGATCAGATCGCCGCGCAGGTGGGGTTAAGCGCACGCCAGTTGCAGCGGCTGTTCGTCGAACATCTGGAGCGCCCGCTAATGCAGTTCTACCGCGAGATGCGGCTGAAAAAGGCCGATGAGCTGATCCGCCAGACCCGCCTGCCGATGGTGGATGTCGCGCTGATTACCGGCTTTGCCGACGCGGCCCATTTCAGCCGCGCCTATCGGGCGATGTTCGGACGGACCCCGGCCGAGTGCCGCCGGATCGCCAGCATCAGGGCAAGCGCACCTTTTGACCCGTTCGGGCTAAACTGAGCCTAATCGGGCCAGATCCCCGGCGAGGTCGGTGCCCCGTCGTCAAACCGCGCCAGATAATCGACAATCAGCGGGCGATTGTCGATAAACCCCTTATAGGTCGCCAGATCGTCGGGCAGGTCGCGGATCACGCGATGCAGGCGACGGCCCCATTTCGGCACCGTCACCAGATCCTGCAAGGAAATCAGATAGCAGCGGATCGGGAAGGCCAGCGCGTTCGAGCGCGGCAGCCGCCAGAAGGATTGCAGCTCGACCCGCAGAAACTGTTTCGCGCCGATGTTTTCGGGCGTCAGGCTACGCTTTTCCGGGCCCCATTCAGGATAGGTTTCGGGGCTGGTATCCAGACGCGGATTGACCGTCATCGTCCAGTTCAGCCGCCGCGCCGGGGTGTCCTGCTGCACATTCAACAGGAATTTCAGCGCGCGTTGAAACACCCCCATTTCCGCCGCACGCGGCACCGGGGCGTGCCATTCAAAGAAATTCATGCCGATATCGAAATCGAGGCTCCAATCCGCCTGACAGGTGACCATGCCGGCATCCATCCACAGATTGCCCTCGCGCTGATCCAGAAGGGCAAAATCACCCTGGGTCTGGCGGGTGATATATTCCATCGGTCCGCAGGGCAGCGTGGCATCGTCCAGAAAGGTGAAACTGTCGTCGATGCCCAGGGGCCGATTCACCCAACGCCAGCGGTCGCCATCGCGCGTCAGTTGGAACAGATCAGGATAGTCCTCTGATTTGCAGGTCATAATCAGTTCCAGCAGATCCCAGCCCGCCAGCGTCATATGCGGCAGCGACTGGCAGCGCATCGGATCGCGCGACAGGGTGATGGCGCGATCCTCCATTTCCGCGACATAATGCTCGTCCACGTCGAAACGGCGCTCATAGATGCTGCCCTTGGGGCCGCCTTTGTGCGGTTCAACATTGACCGAATACATGTAATCGTCGCGATCAAAGGGAAAGGGAAAGCGGCGGATCGCGGCGGGCGAGTTGTAAAAGCTGTAATCGCCGCGAAAGGTTTCCTTGTTAAAGGTCATGGTCATAGAACTATCCTATCGGTCGATGGTCAGCAGCGCGCCGCGAAAGCGGGACACGCAGGGCATGATCTTGCGGGCGTGATCCTCGGGGCCAAGCCAATGGTCGCGATGTTCAATCTCGCCGTCGCAGGCAATCACATCGGTTTCGCATTGCCCACAAGCGCCGCCCCGGCACAGCCAGGGGGCGTCGATGCCCACGGCCTCAATCGCCTCAAGCAATGACTGATGCGCGCCGACACGGATATGTTTGGCCGATGCCGCACAAAACACCTCGAAGGGGGCACCGGACGCGGGGGCAAGGAATTCCTCGGAATGCAGCGCGTCCTCGGGCCAGCCCATCGCGCGGGCTGTGTTCAGCACGGTGTCGATCATGCCACCCGAGCCGCAGACGTAAAGATGCGTCCCTATCGGCTGCGCCGACAGAATATCGCCCAGCACCATGCGCGAGCCTTCGTCGCTGACATGCAGATGCGTGCCTGGCGGCACGGTAACGGCCTCGGCGCGGTGGCGGGTGGCATAGTGCAGTTCGTAATCCGCCCCCATCCGCGCCAGTTCCGGCACCTGCGCCAGAAAGGGGGTAATGCCGACCCCACCCGCGATCATCAGATGTTTACGCGCACTCAGATTCAGCGCGAAAAGATTGACCGGCGCGCCGATCCGCAGCCGGGTACCGGGCTGGACCTGTTCGTGCATGAAACGCGATCCGCCGCGCCCCTGATCCTCGCGCTGGACGGCGATTTCATAGCCCGAGCTGTCGAACGGGTCCGAGATCAGCGAATAGGCATTACGGCGCAGCGTATCGCCATCGGGCATTTCGACCATGACATGCGCACCGCCCGAAAACAGTGGTAGGGGCGCACCATCGGGGTGTTCGAACCGGAAACGGGTGATGCGCGAGGTAAGAGCCTGCCGCGCGGTAACGACCAGATCGAGGCTCATAGGCAGATCTCCACCGCTTCCGGGATGACGCCGGGCGTTTCGGCATCGACGCAGACGCCCTGATAGGCCCCGATCCGGCGCGAGAAATGATCGCGCACGAACAACGACCGCCCACAGCCGGGGCAGGTATAGGGATCGATCGTCACGTCCTCGGCAATCGTCTTGCAATGGACGCATTGCATCCGCCGGGCGGGCCCGCCGCGATGTTCGGCCTGAATCGCCCCGGCGGATAGCCCATGCGCCAAAAGCCGCGCCTGCGCCTGCGCGATCACCCCCTGCGATCCGGCCAGAAAGACCTGAAGCCCCATGCGGGCATCGGCCAGTGCCGCGTCGATCGTCGCATCCAGATCAGCACTGGCCCGATAGCTGCGGGCCAGATTGCGCAGCCCGGCGTCGGGGGTCGCGGTAACATGGATCACCGCCGCCCGGGCCATCAGATCGGGCGCGGCGCGGCCCAGATCGCTCAGCGCCCCGGCACCGGCGTCATCGCAGATCATCAGTGCCGCCGAACAGGGGCGCGGTTCCAGCCGCGCATAGCTGGGGCGGCTGACAAAGGCAGAAGAAGGGGGAAGGCTGCTCATTCCATTCGTCCTGATGCGGGTTCGGGCCGCCGGGCTGCCCCGGCGACCAAAGGGCGATCAGCCCTTGGCGGTGCGGCGTTTCTTTTCTGGGTCGTAAAAAGGCATGGCCGAGGTGGTGGCCGCGATTTCGCCATGTTCGGCGCAGTTGACGACCAGAGCGGTGCCCTCATTGGCGCAATCGACCGGCAGACGGGCAATGGCGACGGTCCAGCCATTCAGGGCCGAGCGCATCGCCTGCGTGACCACGCCGATCTGTTGACCATCGCGCAGAACCGGCGCGCCATTGCCCGGCACCTTGTCGCCATCCAGCCTCAACCCCCAAATCCTGAAGCGTTCCTTGCCCTTCAGCCGATAATGCTCATCCGCGCCCCGGAAGCCTGTCTTGCCGGGCGAGACGGTGAAATTCAGCCCCAACTCCCATAGCGTGTCGCCGCCAGGCTGATCGTCGAAAGGATACATTTCCGAATTGTCATAGGGGAAGAACAGCAGATAGCTTTCGGTGCGCAGCAGATCCAGCGTGGTAAAGCGGCAGGGAATGATGCCCATCTCCGCGCCTTCGTCCAGAATCCGGTCCCAGATCATCGGCGCGTCCTGTCCGCGCACGAACAGCTCATATCCACGTTCCCCCGTATAGCCGGTGCGCGAAATCATCGCGGGCTTGCCGAAAAGCGAGGTCTGCATATGCGCGAAATAGGGTAGCTCGCGGATGCCCGGGACATGGCGTTCCAGATAATCGACCGCCAGCGGCCCTTGCAGCGACAGATCATGCAGATTGTCGTCAAAGCGTATCGACACATCTCGCCCCGAGGCATACATTGCCAGTTGCTCATGCCCCGCGCCCGCGCCATGCACGACCATGAAGGCATTCGGCCCGGTGCGATAAATCACGCAGTCATCGACGAATTTTCCCGCATCATTCAGCATCGCCGCATAGACCGAGCGGCCCGGCATCAGCTTTTCCATGTTGCGCGTGGTCGCGCGGTCGATGACATGGCTGGCGGCAGGGCCGGTCAGGTGAACTTTTTTCAGCCCCGACACATCCATCAGCCCGGCCTTGGTGCGGATCGCCATATATTCGGCATCCGCATCACCGTCATAGGACCAGGCGGTGCCCATGCCCGACCAATCCTCAAGTTCCGAGCCAAGCGCGCGATGCCGATCGCCAAGGGCCGAAAAACGCCAGGATGCAGTCATGTTAACCTCTCTGTTATGGCCCGCTCAGGAACGCGGGCGTTCCTTTTTGGGGTCGTAATGGGGGAATGCGGTGATCCGCGCGGGCAGGCGCTTTTGCTGGCCGTCGAGCTTGCCGACCTCAATTTCGGTGCCCTCGGCGGCATGGGTGATATCAACGCGCGCCAGTGCGATCTGCGCATCCAGCAAGGGCGACCACATGGCCGAAGTCACCTCGCCCACCTGCGCACGACCGATATGCAGACAATCGCCGTGACCCACCGATTCGCGGCTGTCGATAAGCAGGCCGACCAGCTTGCAGCGCGGGTTTTCCTTGCGCCGGATAAGCGCCTCGCGACCGATGAAATCGTCAGGCTTGGATTTCAGCGGCACGGTAAAGCCGATGCCGGCTTCGAACGGGTCGGTCTGATCGGTGAATTCGTAATCGGCAAAGATCAGCCCCGCCTCGATCCGCAGCAAATCCAGCGCGGCAAGGCCCATCGGGCGCGCACCAGCGCCCTGCACCGCCGCGAACACCTCGGCCCCGTCCTTGGGGTGACAGAATATCTCGTAACCCAATTCGCCGGTATAGCCAGTGCGCGACACGACCACCGGCGCGCCTTCGGGACCGCCGATCCGGCCCACGGTAAAGCGGAACCAACCCAGTTCGGCAATCGCCGTCTGATGCGGCGCGGTCCAGATGACTTCGTCCATCAGATTGCGGCTGGCCGGTCCCTGCACCGCCAGATTGTGCAACTGATCGGTGGAACCGCGGACCATCACGTTCAGCCCAAGCGCGGCGGCCTGTTCACGCATCCATTCGCCGCCATAATCTGATCCGCCAATCCAACGGAACCGCTGAGGTCCCAGACGGAACAGCGTGCCATCATCGATCATCCCGCCATGGGGATAACACATCGCGCTATAAACCACCTGCCCGTCGCCCAGTTTCTTGACATCGCGCGTCAGCACCCATTGCAGCAACGCCTCGGCATCGGGACCGGTGACCTCGAATTTCCGCAGCGCGGACAGGTCCATAAAGGCCACGCCCTCGCGGCAGGCGCGGTATTCCTCGACCGGGCTGGAGCCGGGGAAAGTGTTGGGCAACCAAAAGCCCTTATAGTCCACAAAATCGCGGGTCAGAGCGGCGAACTGGTCGTGAAAGGTGGTCTCTCTGGTCATCACAGGGTCCGAATCGGGCATGGGGCGCCATGCGACGGCGCGGGAAAACCGCTCGGCGGCGGCATAGCTGCGGATGTGAATATCACTCAGATACCAGCCATTCGCGGGGCTGGTGTCGTCGGGGCAGGCCGATGAGACGCAGACGATATCGGTCAGCGCCCGCATCAGCACATAATCGCCAGGGCGCGACCATGGCTCATCGCTCATCAGCACGCCATGCGCGTCGATCCATGTGTTGTAAAAGAAATTCGCTGCCATCCAGCCCCGGCGCGGATCGACCCCGTAATGCGCCAGCGCGGCATTGAAATTATCGGAACAATTCGCATGGCCGGGATAGCCGATATCGTCGTAATATTTCGCCGCACAGGCCATCGCAAAGGCATCATGGCGCCCGCAAGTGTCCTGCACTACCTCGACCAAGGCCGTCGCGTCCTGATCGAAATATTTGGCATACAGCCCCGGCATGGCATAGCTGTGGCCCAAAAGGGTGCGGGTCGTGGTGACATCCAGCGGGTTCTGGACGCCTCGATCCAGCTTGCGCGCGTCGAAACATTGGAAATCGGTGCATTGGCGCCCGTCCACGTCGATGATCTGGATATACTCACCGGCGCGGACCAGATAGCTTTCGGCGGTGGCCGATTTGACCCGCAGATCCAGCAGCGGATCGGCCAGCGGATCGGGTAACTCAAAGCCGGTCCGTCGCGCGGGATCGGCGCGCTCGATCAGCAGGGTCAGCGGGCTGGCCGTGTCGCCCGAGCCTGGGTCCATCGGGGCAGCGGGCGCACAAAGGATCAGCCAGCCCGCCGCGCTGGCAGTGAAATCCGCACTGTCGCCCGCCGGGCTATCCGCCCCGAACAGGCTCAGCGCGCAGCGCCCGGACAGATCAATTCCACGCGCGGCAATCCCACGCGCCAGCCGGCGCAGGCTGTCATCGTCCCCCGACAGCGCCCGACGCAGGCCATGCGGCTCATCCGTCGCGGTGCCCAGCAACGGTGCAGCGCGGCCCGACAGATCGGCGGTCACGATCTCGGCGCGTTGACCACCCTCGGTATTGGTCAGGCTCAGCCGGTCGCCCGCCGCCAATGCCACCAGCAAGGCCCCGCCGCCCTGAACGGTGTGACGCTCGGGCGCGCCTGAAAAACTCGTCTGACGGGCACGGCTGGGGCGCGGAGGGCCGGGGCGGAACAGGCGCGGATAGGTGATCTGGGTCATGCTGCGGGCCTTATGCGGTCAGTTCTGCAAATAGGTCGCCATGCTGTCGTCCAGCGCATCCCGCCACGGCGTATGATGGGCCGGGGCCATCGTGCCGGTGATGACCGAGCGATAGCTTTTATTACGAAAGGCCATGATGTCCTGTGCCTTGTGTTTTTTCCATTCAAAGAACGCTTCGCAGGCGCCATCGACATCAAATTCCGGGTAATCAGTCTCGGAAATCAACTCCTTGACGTAATCACCCTGATAACGGATCGCATATTTCGCATCATCGCCTGCCTCTTCGCGCGCCTCGCGCTCGGCTACATCGGCCAGCATAACCTGCTTATCCTCGGGCAGCGTGATACGGCCCAGAATAATATCGCGCACGTACCATGCCTGCGCATCGAACATATTGAAGGTAAACCATTGATCCTGCATCCCCAAATAGAACATTCTGGGGTTGTAAACATAGGCAACACCCTTATACAGATCAGCCGTCGCCAGCCGGTTGGCGGTTTTCAAGCGCAGATCATCGGGCAGGAATGGAAAATAATGACGGTAACCGGTGCAAAGAATAATCGCATCGACATGTTTCGACGTTCCGTCCTGAAAATAGGCAGTCTTGCCCTCGACCTTGACCAGCCCCTGCTTTTCCTCCCAATTCTCGGGCCATTTGAACCCCATCGGCACACTGCGATAGCAAGAGGTCACCGTTTTTGCGCCGTATTTCCAGCATTGCGACCCAATGTCCTCGGCCGAATAAGAGGCCCCAAGAACCAAAACATCCTGCCCCGAAAATTCGCGGGCATCGCGAAAATCATGGGCATGAACGATGCGGCCATAAAATTGGTCGAAACCAGGGTATTCCGGGACATTGGGACTGGAAAAATGCCCGGACGCAACGATGACATAGTCAAACCGCTCTTTATAAACACGATCGCTTTTCATGTCGTGGATGGTGATCGTAAAGTCCTGACATTCCTTGTCATATTCCACCCAACGCACTACGCTGTCAAAACGAATCCAGCCCCGCACCCCGGCCTTTTTCACCCGACCCTCGATATAGTCGAACATCACTGCGCGCGGCGGGTAAGAAGCGATTTGCTTTCCGAAATGTTCCTCGAACGAATAATCGGCAAACTCCAACCCTTCCTTTGGTCCGTTCGTCCACAGATAACGATACATCGAGCCGTGAACCGGCTCACCATATTCATCGGTACCGGTGCGCCATGTGTAATTCCACAGCCCGCCCCAATTCGACTGCTTTTCAAAACATACGACCTCGGGAATTGCAGCGCCTTTGCGGGTGGCTGACTGAAAGGCACGAAGTTGGGCAAGACCAGAAGGCCCAGCACCGATCACGGCGACGCGTTGCGTCATCTTGAAGCTCCCTGTTGTTCTAAGGCGGCCCTTTGGGCGCTGTTCTTATAAGATCATGGAACGATGATTCGTCGTGTGGGTCAATATTTTTTCCTCAAGGGAATTAAATTTATGCCGCTTCCATGACTTACGCCCAAGGATTAGGCACAGACCCGGCCGAGGGCATTTCACCCCAAGGCACGATGAAAAACGCCGCCGCAAAACTGCGGCGGCACAGGGGCGGGTCTAGCAAAAATCTCATATATCCAATGTGTTATCTCGCTCCCACTGGGATAGATGGGCGCAATAAGCATTCCATTCACGTTGCTTCATCTTGACATAGGCGACCGAAAATTCTGGACCCATCGCCTCGGTCAATTCGCTATCCTGCTCATAGGCGCGGAGCGCGTCCAACAGGTTCAGCGGCAACTTCGGCGCATCGGTCACCAAATGGCCTTCGGCATACATGTCGATATCCTGACGCGGGCCGGGATCGGCCTTGGATCGCATCCCCGACAGCCCCGCCGCAATGATGATCGCCTGCAACAGATAGGGGTTTACCGCGCCATCTGGCAAGCGCAATTCGAACCGGCCGGGGCCGGGGACACGCACCATATGAGTACGGTTGTTTCCCGTCCAAGTGACCGAATTGGGCGCCCATGTTGCCCCCGAAACCGTGCGCGGAGCATTAATGCGTTTATAGCTGTTGACAGTCGGATTGGTAATTGCAGCCAAGGCCGAGGCGTGTTTCATAATCCCGCCCAGAAAATGCCGCCCGTCATCCGACAGCGACAATTCCTTGCTGTCATCGGCAAAGGCATTGCGGCCATCCTTTGTCCAGACCGAGATATGCGCGTGGCAGCCGTTTCCCGTCAAACCCATGATCGGTTTGGGCATGAATGTTGCCCGCAGCCCATGTTTCTCCGCGACCGAACGCACCATGAATTTGAAAAAGGAATGCTTATCCGCCGTGCCCAAGGCCGTGTCATATTTCCAGTTCATTTCAAACTGGCCATTGGCATCCTCGTGATCGTTCTGATAAGGCTCCCACCCCAGCTCGAGCATATAGTCGCAAATTTCCGCAATCACGTCATAGCGACGCATGATCGCCTGCTGGTCGTAACAAGGCTTGACAGCAGTATCAGAGGCATCCGAAATCTCGCAACCTTCAGGACTCAAAAGAAAAAACTCTGGCTCAACCCCGGTTTTTACCTCCAACCCCATTTCGGCGGCCTCGCCCACCAGCCGGGTCAGCACATTGCGCGGTGCCTGTTCCAGAACGCCATTCCCGCTCATCACGCAATTCGAGGCCAGCCAGGCGACATCCTTTTTCCACGGCAATTGAATAACCGAGGCCGGATCGGGGATCGCCAGCATATCGGGATGCGCGGGCGTCAGATCGAGCCAGGTCGCAAAACCAGCAAAACCTGCGCCATCCTGCTGCATATCGGAAATCGCCTGCGCGGGCACCAGTTTAGCGCGCTGTCCGCCGAAAAGATCGGTATAGGTTACCATGAAATATTTAACGCCGTTTTCGCGGGCATATTCGGAAAGATCGGTCATTCGTATTTCCCCGTCGTGAGAATGAAATGCCGGGGCGGAATACCTTGTCCCGCCCTCTAGCCATTCGTTCAAAAACCGTTCTGGCCCGGAACCCAGCTTGTTCCGGCCAGCGGCACGCCGGCCATGGCGGCGGCCTCGATGGTCAGGGCGCACAGATCCTCGGGTTCCAGATTATGGACATGGCTTTTGCCGCAGGCGCGCGCGATGGTCTGACATTCCAGCGTCAGTACCGACAGATAGTTGCGCAGCCGCCGGCCGGCTTCGACTGGATCAAGGCGCTTCATCAGCTCTGGGTCCTGGGTGGTGATGCCCGCCGGATCGCGCCCCTCGTGCCAGTCGTCATAAGCCTCGGCCGTAGTGCCAAGCGCGGCATATTCGGCGCCCCATTTCGGGTCATTCTCGCCCAAGGCGATCAGCGCCGCCGTGCCGATGGCAACAGCATCCGCGCCAAGCGCCAGCGCCTTGGCCACATCGGCACCGTTGCGGATGCCGCCCGACACAACCAGTTGCACCTTGCGGTGCATACCCAGATCCTGCAACGCCTTGACCGCCGGGCGGATGCAGGCAAGCGTCGGCTGGCCGACATGCTCGATGAACACATCCTGCGTCGCGGCTGTTCCTCCCTGCATCCCGTCCAGCACGACGACATCGGCCCCAGCCTTGACCGCCAGCGCAGTGTCGTAATAGGGCCGCGCACCGCCGATCTTGACATAGATCGGCTTTTCCCATCCGGTGATTTCGCGGATTTCAAGGATCTTGATTTCCAGATCGTCAGGCCCGGTCCAGTCGGGATGGCGACAGGCCGAACGCTGGTCGATTCCGACCGGCAAGTTACGCATCTGCGCTACCCGCTCGGTGATCTTTTGCCCCAGCAGCATCCCGCCACCGCCCGGTTTAGCGCCCTGCCCAACAACAATTTCAATCGCATCGGCGCGACGCAGATCGTTCGGATTCATGCCGTAACGGCTGGGCAGATACTGATAGACAAGCTTTTCGGAATGGCCGCGTTCCTCGTCGGTCATGCCCCCGTCGCCGGTAGTGGTCGAGGTCCCCGCCATAGTCGCGCCCCGGCCCAACGCCTCTTTCGCGGGGCCGGACAGGGCGCCAAAGGACATGCCGGCGATGGTCACGGGGATTTTCAGCTCGATCGGCTTTTTCGCAAAACGGGTGCCAAGCGTGACCGAAGTGTCGCATTTCTCGCGATACCCTTCCAGCGGATAGCGGCTGATCGAGGCGCCCAGAAACAGCAGATCATCGAAATGCGGCACACGGCGTTTCGCACCGCCGCCCCGGATGTCGTAAATCCCGGTCGCAGCGGCGCGGCGGATTTCTGAATTGGCCTCGGCGCTGAAGGTCCAACTGTCGCGCGGCGTGGTGTGAGGGGTCTTTTCCATCGCGTAATCCTCAATATTCGCCGGCGTGATCGACGTGGAAGTTGTAAAGCTTCCGGGCCGAGCCATAGCGTTTGAATTCTTCGGGTTTGGCATCAGCACCGGCGCGATCCAGCAACGCGCGCAGGGCCTCAAGATGTTCAGCCCGCATCTCTTTTTCGATGCAATCAGCGCCAAGCGATTTGACCGAGCCGCGCACGAACAGTCGCGCCTCATAAAGACTGTCGCCCAGCGCATCGCCCGCATCACCCAGCACGACCAGATTGCCCGACTGTGCCATAAAGGCCGACATGTGGCCGATATTGCCATGCACCACGATGTCGATGCCCTTCATCGAAATTCCGCAGCGGCTGGAGGCATTGCCCTTGATGACCAAAAGCCCCCCCTGTCCGGTCGCGCCCGCATATTGGCTGGCGTCGCCCTCGATCACGACTGTGCCCGACATCATGTTTTCGGCCACGCCCGGCCCGGCTGAGCCGGTCACATGCACGGTCGCCTGCTGGTTCATTCCAGCGCAGTAATAACCGGTCGAACCTTTGACGGTGACGGTAATCGGTGCATCCAGCCCGACCGCCAGCGCATGCGCGCCGCGCGGATTTTCGATCACCCATTCGGTTTGATTGGTGTTTTCGGCCTGCGCCTGCAACTGGCTGTTCAGTTCGCGCAGTTCGGTCGTGGCCATGTCGATAATCTGCATCTTAACGTTCCCAGAAATAGACGGTGGCGGGTTCGGGTTCCCAGACGCGGGCAGATTCGATCCCCGGCAGGTTGACCAGCGCGCGATATTCGCTGCCAAAGGCGACGTAATCGTCGGTTTCGGCCATCACGGCGGGCTTGCAGGCGATGGGGTCGCGGACGACGCCAAAGCCGTTCTTCGTGCCAACGACAAAGGTAAAGAAACCATCCAGATCGTCCAAAGTGCCTTCCAGCGCGGCGCCCAGATTGGCGCCCTCGGCCAGACGGGATGAGATATAGCAGGCCGCCACCTCGGTATCGTTCTGGGTCTGCGGGGCAAAACCCTTTTCACTCAGCACCCGGCGCATCTGGTTGTGATTCGACAGCGAACCATTATGCACCAGACACTGATCGTCGCCGGTCGAAAACGGATGCGCGCCAAGCGTGGTAACGGCGCTTTCGGTGGCCATGCGAGTATGGCCGATGCCATGGCTGCCGCCCATCTCGCGCAGATGAAAGCGCGCGGCGACATCCTTGGGCAGGCCGACCTCTTTATAGATCTCCATCGCATGCCCCGCGCCCATAACCCGGATGCCCTTTTCGGCTAGAAAAGCGCGGACCTCGGTTTCGCTGTCTTCGGGCAGGTGCAGCACGGCATGGGTATCGACGACACGCATCGCTACATCGCCGCCCAGTGCCGCCGACAGCACCTTATCCAGCCCGGAAAAGGTTTCCTCGGGAGTATCGGATTGGATGGTCATCTTCAGCCCTGCGCCGTCATCACCATAAATCGCAATCCCCGCGCTGTCGGGACCGCGATCGGTCATGGTAATCAGCATATCGGTCAGCATGTCCCCCAGCCTGGGGTGCAGTTTCTCATTCTTGAGGAACAATCCAACAATCCCACACATTTAGGTCTCCGTAAGAAGATAAGGTATGCTCTTTTCTTAATAGGAATATTAATTTCTTCAAGTGGAATTTAATTTGAGGGGCAAAGAGCTGTCCTTTCGCGACAAATGCTCGATCTTGAGGCAAAATCTTCTTGCGCGGCCCGTTTCTGGCCAAAATTTGTGCATATTGGGATCGTACATGCCCTTGCGCTTTCCGGCACCCGGTTGCGGCAAGATTCCGCACCCAGTCGCGTGAGGATTTGACACCGAAGGATAGAAGAATGTCGTCAGAGCTTCGTCGAAGCTGGCATCGCACCTGCTTCGTGCTCCCGCAGCACCGCAAGGCTCCTACGAAACGCAGGCGGGTGCGATCGCGGCCATTGCCCCTAAGATCGGCTGTATTCCCCAGACCCTGCGCGAATGGGTCAGAAATCCGCCAAGGCTGCCGCATCTCAGGCGAAGGCCAGTCATCGGTAGCCCAGACACCGTCTCGCGTCGGGATATCCAACTCGAAGCCGATCGCTGCGCGGAACGAGAATCCGAGAGCCAGGACCGCCGTCAACCGATAGGAACCGCTGAGAGCGATGTGGTATACGGTCTGGCTGCGCAGCCATCGAGCCGTGCGATCCAGCGGCGCGAGAAGATTTTCGGCCCACTCCATTCTCGACGGGAAGGTCCCGTCCCGCCCGGAAAATGCACTGGCGTCTATCTCAAGGCTCCGCTCGTTCGCTTCATTGCGATCGGACCGGATGTGCAGCGGGAAGCTCTGCGGCAGCGGAAGTGGACGTCCTAAAGTGTCCTTGATCGTCTAGTGCAGGATGGTGCGTCCAAGCGGTGCGCCGATGGAGCGCCGGGCCAGCGCGCTCAACGCCTCAAACGCTTCCCCGACCCATCTGGATGACGCATCAAGGGAGGGATGGACTCGATCGGGTTCTATTCTGAACGGTGTGACGGCCGCGTCGCGATCCGGCAGATTGCCCTCGCTGACTTCGGCCGACCCGGCAACGAAGGCCCCAAGAGGATCGCCGTAGTATCCATGAGCTGTTTTCGCAGTTCGGCATCGCTTGCTGCCGTCACATCGGCAAAGGGGGCGTAGAAAGGCCGGGCCTTTCGTACACGATTAGGATCTCGGGCAAGCCAACTGACAGTCAGCGGCAACCGTGGCGTGACTAAACACTCGGCCGTCGAGAGCTTCTTCAAATCGCTGAAGGCCGAATCGGTCTGGTGCCGAGACTGGCACACCCGTCGTGAGGTCGAGATTGCCCTCTTCGAATACATCAACGGCTTCTATAATCCACGGCGGAAACATTCGACCTTGGGCTGGAAATCACCCGTGGCCTTCGAACAGAGGGCCGCCTAACATGAGCACCCAACCGGAACGGAACCGGGACAGGTCCAATCGGCGCCCGCAGGATAGGTGATCAGCAGCCACTCCTGTCGTGCGAGTGGCTGGATACGGCGCATCACCCCTTCGGTGGGGCCGGTGCCGCAGCGGCGAAACAGCGGCAGCAGTTCCATCGGAGAGAGTACCCCTTTGCCTACGACAACCTCTTTGCAACAGCGCACGGCAGGGATTCTAGTCAGGATCCGGAGCCGCCACGCGTCGGCCCATCCGGCGACGTCGGCGATATTGCAACCCCAGCGGGCGGTGACTTCGTGAACGGTGAAATAGACGCGCGGCGGCAAGCCCATGAACGGTACATCCTCATCAAGACAGAGGATCGGCTTTGCTCAAACCATCTGCAGCCCGCACCACGAAGGTGCGGGGGAAAACATGATCGGTGACAACGCCGTTGGGGGCGCCAAAGCGCCTCGACCCTGCCAGAATGCCGTTCCGATAGACCTGTTATGCTTTTGGTTGAGGGCTGCTCTCCTCAAGGATGCACCGTGCCGCGGGCTTCGATTCGGAGCAAGGGGGTGGTCCAAATGAAGCTGTGGATAAGGCTGGCAGGTGCGTGAAGCTGCGCATCACCGCTTTCTGCCGCTGAGGGCGGCAAGGCTTTGTGCATGAAAATGCATGGAAAAACAGTTCGCCAGAGGCCTCGCTTGGGCTGCATTGTGTCAATGAGGCAAATTGTGTGAATCGTGAAGTAACGCGATTGACGAAGGCGCGGATTGGCATATATACATGAGACAACAAATATGATTTCACGGAGATTGCCTCATGCGCAAGGTCGTCAGAGAGTATCAGCAGCTGTGTCGTGCTGAAGGTGTTGACTTGCTCGGCATCGAGCCGCGCGGTCGTCACTACGCTCTTCATTTCGAGAGAGGGTTCCTCATCGCGGCATCTACGCCCTCCGATCACCGTGCGCGTCACAACCTCCGCGCCATGATCCGCCGCCTGCACGCTTGAAGGACAAGACCATGAACATGCCCGCCCTGACCCCCGAAACCATGACCGCCGAACAGCGCCGGGAGACCTGGTTCCACCGCGAACTGGCCGGATACTTCAGCGCCGATAACATCGACTACCGGCAGAACTGGGACTACGGACCCGAGCTTCTCGAGCTTCTCGCCTCCCGTTTCCGCGTGATCGAGATGATCCTCGGCGCAGAGGACGTCGCGCCGCATCTTTTCGCCATGCTGCATGGTCCCGATGTCGAGGGCGAGACCTGGCGCGAGGCGTTCGAGACTTATGACCCGGTTCTGACGCCGCACTGGACGGGCACGAAGCTGATCGACAACGCGGGCATCTACGGCCTCTACGGTGTGCTTCCTGCAGAAGTTCAGTTCGATGCCCGCAAGCCTTGGGTTGATACGCTGGCGCAGCAGCTTGACCAGTTCCGGCAGATTGCGAACCCGGAGCCGCAGGGCGTGATTGCCCGGATCATCAATCTTGCTCTTTCGCGCCACGCCATCGACACCGGCGCGGGCGAGGTCGACCTGCAGTCGCTCGCCCTGTTCGGCGGCGTCACGGAAGGCCGGATCCGGAACATCCTGTCCAGCGGTGATGGCGGGCTGGAGAAGGTCGGTCAGCGGGTGACGGCCGTCAGTGCAGCCTCGTGGCTGAAGGGGCGGAAGGAGTTCTTTGCCTCGATCTGGCAGCAGCCCGATGAGGCGGCGCCCGAGGCGCCGAGTCCGGATTTCTCGGGCGAGGTGGTCTTCGTCCCCGTCGCCGCTGACGGCAGCCACTTCCATCCCGGTCTCGCGCGCGGCGGCAAGTTCATGATCGGTGCGAAGGGCGAGGAGGTCTCGTACCCCTCCTTCAACGAGGCGCTGTCTGCCCTGCAGAAGATGGCCACGCCGCGCTGGCGGCGTCCGAACGAGGCGGGCAACTGGGGCATTGTGTCGGGGCGCGACTGGAAGCGCATCGAGCGCCGCCAGCTGATGTCGATGTGATCCGGAGTTTGAAGATGCTTTTCTCTGCCGAAGACCTGCTGTCCGCCCTGCTCGAAGCGGCGCCCCGCCCGACCGTTCAGGCACCGCGCGATGCACGTGGCCTTTACGGCCTCGTCGATCACCATGGTGATCTTCGCTACATCGGTTCGACCAGTTCGACCGATCAGACCCTCTACGAGCGGATCCACCAGCGCCATCGCACCGGCTCGGAAGGCATGAGCCATTACTTCTCGGCCATGTACAACACCGGCCGGATGTGGCGCGACCGCAAGGATGCGCTGACCAAGGCTGACGGTGATATCGCCAAGGCGCTGCGCAACGAATTTGTCGTCGATCACTGCCGCGCGGTCTGGCTTCCGTTGCCCGACACCGTCGATATCGCGCGGCTGGAGGCCGAGGTGCTCTCTCTCGCGCCCGATCATGCCATCGCCTGGAACCGGCGCCGGATGCAGGTCTACGACGAGCCGGTCGATCTGGTCGAGGCCACGCTGCGCCGCCTTGGATGGGGCGCCCGGGAATTGGCGGCAATCGAACGGCAGCGCCTGCGCTTCCTTTCCGCGATGGTTGGTGCTGTAGAGGCGCCTTCGCCGAAACGCGCGGTCATCCGGCAGACGCGTGTCACGCCCTTTCCCGAGGGCCCGTTTCGCTTCTTCGCGCTGGACGTCGAGACGGCGAACAACGACCGTGGCAGCATTTGCCAGATCGGTGTCGCCTGCGTGCGCCCCGACAATTCCATCGAGACCTGGGTGACCTATGTTGATCCGCAGGTGGATCACTGGGTGTTCACCTACCTCCATGGAATCAGTGCCCGCATGGTGCAGGGCGCCCCGACCTTTGCCGAGGTGCTGCCGGTCCTGCGGGATGCCCTGAACAGTGCGACGGTCTATCAGCACTCGGGCTTTGACCGCAGCGCCGTCGCGGCCGCCTGTGGAGACTGCGGCCTGCCGGTCCCGCAGTGGGACTGGCGCGATAGCGTCCACGTCGCCCGCGCAGCTTGGCCTGAGTTGCGGGGCAACGGTGGACACGGTCTCGCAAGCCTCAAGCAGCATCTTGGCCTCGTGTTCGAGCACCATGACGCAGGTGAGGACGCCCGGGCGGCGGCGGAAGTGGTCCTCCGTGCCGAAGGTGTTCAGCCTGTTCGCACGCAGATTCCGGTTCAGGCGGGCCGGGTGATGATTGCGGACGACGAGGACTTCGACCTGATCGAGGACAGCGGCGCCACTGTGGAGATTCTCCACGAGCCCTTCGCCGCACCGATGCGGTCGGATGCAGTCCCGCGCCGGCACAGAGGGCGCCACATCGGCACGACCGAAATCACGCAGGGCAACATCGACAACAACCACATCTATCTCAGGAGCTTCTTCGAAAGGTTTCCGGCTGATGCGATCGGTGGATCAAACCGTGCCTCGGCCGCCCAGCGCGAAATCGCCGTCGACTGGGGTGGAGCGGCCGTTGTCATGACAGACCTCGATGGTCAGAAGAAGTTTTTCCGCAAGCGCGGCTGGATCCGGGAGTTCTTCGAACGGCATGGCGTTCGCGCCGGGGACATGGTGACGGTCGAGGAAGTGGCACCCTACAGTTATCGTGTGCGCTCCAGCGGCGTCTTTCCTAGGAATGGATCAAAGGCTGCGGGATAATGGCTTCAAGCAGAATCCCGCGGCCTTGTTCCAGGCAATCACGCGAGTAAGGGGCAATGGCCGAGCGCAATGACATATCGGGCCTTCTGGCCTTCATCAGCCGTGAAGGTGACTGGCGGGAACGGTTGCAGGATGTGGTCGCCGAACATTTGTTGCCTGCGCTTGAGGAATTCGAGATCGATCAGGACGGCTTGGCCGACCTGCTGGGCGAGCAATGGTCAGGCGTCTTATGGGGGTGCGGGTTCGAGGATTTCCTTGGCCAGCGCTATGAGGACGGCAACATCGTCGATCTCTATCTGAAGCGCCGCGGCTGGAAGGAAACGGCGCTGAACAGGGCCTATTTCGCCGCGCTAAGGGATGCGCCGGTCAGTCTGTATGAAGTCAGCGATGTCCAGCCCGGGGCGTCTATGGTGCTGCGGGACTTGCTGCCGGATGCCGCACCCGTAACGGTCAGAGAGAAATCCGCCACGCGGACGCTGAAACAATGGGACAGGATTGCCGTTCGGGTGGTGGCCGAGCGCGATTACCATGTCATCTCCGGGGCGCTGTTGCCCTTCCGGGCCGAGGCGGTAGATCTTCTTTTTACCGGGCTTCGCGATGCCCTGAAGCTGAAGAAACGAGATGGGCTGCGGCTTTCGCACGATCAACTGATGGGCTGCGCACCCATCTTCACTTCCGCCTGGCTGTTCATCGAGATTGACCGTGCCCTCAGCCCGGCACAGCCGCAGTTCACCAATTCGGAGGGCGACGATGTGCTGTTCCACGATCTGCGCTACCCGCTTGCCAGCGGCGTGACGCAGAAAGCAGTGGCGGAGCGTTTGGACCGGGTGAAGGGCCTCCTGGCCGAAGTTATGGAACTGGCTGGCTACTCGTAAGGCGCGCGGTGGAAAGGCGGGGGGTGGAATCATGCTGGACACGCAGATGGAGGGGGCCACCGTGCTGGGCTCGCTGGAACTGACGGGTAAGACGCTGCTCGTGACCGTCAACTCGGCCGAGCGGGCGGCCAAGGTCCAGACGTTGATCGGCGCGGCCGCCGGGGATCTGCTGAGGGCACCGTTGACCACGATCCGGACGGTTGAGCAGATGCGGGCCGACCAACGGCGTGACAGGCCAAGTGACGCCGCCGATGAAATCCCGCCCGAGATCGCGCGCCAGCTCATGCGGGATCACTTGGACAAGCATTACCGCGAAACGCTGGACGCGCCGATCCCGGCACTGGGCGGCAAGTCACCGCGCCAAGCGGTGCGCACGTCCGCGGGACGCGAGATGGTGATCGAGTGGCTGAAGCTGCTGGAAAACCGCAGCGCCGGGCGTGGAAAGGGCCCCATCGCCGAGTACGATTTCAGCTGGATGTGGGTCGAGCTTGGACTGCAGGAACATCGGAAATGAAGGCCGACATGACGGTCTGCGATGGTGATCTGCGGGGGAGGGCGCGTGGGCTACATCAACACCACATCAACCTGCGACTGCAGGCTTCGCACCGGTCTTGCGTGTGAATCCGTGCGAATGCTGATGTTTGCGAAGACGAAAATCACGCCAGAACAAAGGTTTGCATTGTAAGTCTCTGGTTTTTCTGACTATTCGGTTTTGCCCTTCCATGGGCTTATAACCTGAAGGTCATAGGTTCAAATCCTATCCCCGCAACCACTGATACCAACACTCCCGAGCGGGTCCCGCCGGGAGTGTTTGTTTTTGTAGCCGCTCCAATGGCTTGCCGCTCGGTCCAGCTCAAAATCTGACCCAGTTCTCCGTGCAACGTCGCGTAAATCTCGCCTCGCTCCGGTCCCGGTGTCAGCACGATCTTCTCGATCAGCATACGCAGAGCCTCGCTTGCTTGCTGGCGCTCTGCGGGGTGGTTGAGCGCCTCGGTCAGTTGTGCGACCTTCTTTGCGTAGATGCCTGAGGCCACGGGCAGCAAGGCAGGCTTGTTCTCCGGTATCGCGTTGAGTTGGGATGCAAGTTCCGCCTTGCGCGCCTCCAGCCCGGTCATCTTCTCCTTCATCGACGGATGATACATGCCATCCGCAACCGCCACAGCCTAGCGCTCTGCCATGTTCCCACCAATGAAAGGTTGAAGGCCAGCAAAGCGAGCCGGTCGAAGTCGAGAGAATGCTCGAAGCTGATTGCTTGGAACACTAGTTCGTCAAAAGCGATCAAGTCGACTGCACGATCAGTGAAGTTAAAGAGAAAGAAGTTGGCAGGGATGAAAAAGTTTAACCCCTTGGCCTCAAGTCGTTGCCGAAACACGCCGCGCGGCACGTCGTGCCGGTCATCCTCAAAACCAACGCGAATGGCCCGGTGCAAAGCCGACAAGCCTTCCCCCTCGTTGCCCCAACCAAAATTCTTGGTGAAGCTTCCTGGGTGCCATTCCTGTGTATGGTCGTCGGCCATCATTGTCTCCTGATAGCCCCCCTTAGCAGCTATCGGTTCGGCTGACTGCGCTTGAGCATCTCTCGAGGCTTGAGCTAGGCGTCTTTTTTGCTCTCAACGAATGGGTTCGTAGTGGCGGAACAGGTGCTGCATTGGAAACCAAGGTGAATGGCGGAGCTGTGCCATTCGGCACAGCCTGACTTCGTTCATCTTGGCGCGTGGCGCCAAGATAGGCCCCCGCATTCCCGAGGAAAAGACTGGTTCTCGGGGGTCAGATGCACCGCTTACGCTCGACCGAGATGGTCGCGCCCGATATTCTCTGTTGCAGATCATGTCGCAGGTGTCTTCATCACTTGCGACAATGACGTGCGACACGAAAGGGCCGGCAAAACCGGCCCTTGGCGAGATGTTGCAGGTTTTAGGATTTCCGCGACAGAGAAGATGAATCCCGCCGTTCGCGCTGGTCAAATATCGAACCCGATCTTGATACGCCGATTCTGTCGGCCTTTGTTGTCCACCTTGAGAATCCGCACCGGCCTTGCTTCTCCGGTCGATTTTAGATGCGTGCCGCCGCAGTCCTGACGGTCGATGTCTCCAATCTCCACGATGCGAACATTGCCATCGGCCTGACGGGCAGCGACACGGCTTTACTCCGGAAAAGACCGGGAACGGCGTTTGCAGCGTCCCATGACATCAAGAATTCTCTTATAGGCAAGTCCGCCCGTATGGTGTCATTGATCGGCCCCGCCAGCATGCGAAGCCGATCGACGTCCGAAGCGGGAAGATCGAAATCCAGCCGGAAAGTCCCGTCACCCGACAATTGGGCTCCCGTCAGCAACGCTCCGTCGAATGTCTGGAATACAATGCTGTTGGCGATGTGGGCCAACGTGTGCAGTTCACACATGAGGCGACGAAAACCGGCATCAACGGTTGATACGGACAGGGCCGGCGACCTCTGCCTCTCCCTCGAATGCGTGCCACCATCCTCGGTCGTCTCGCGTTACGCCTGTGATCGCTGCTTCTCCGTCTTCCCACTGGAACGAAGCCCGGTCGGGCAACTGACCACCTCCACCGGGAAATACGATCGACTGGTCCAGCAGTACCATGCCGGGGCGCGTGTCGATGACGCTGGTTTCCAGTGCGAGAAGATCGGCATGCGTCTGATAGAGGGGCTGCACGCTCATGGGTTATGACGCCTTCCGTTTCATGGCTTCAACGCCTTTTTCCATGAGCAGCGGAAGCGCGCCGGCGAGCAGCGCCCAGAATGCCGCACCGACGCCTAGCAAGGATATGCCGGACGCCGCCGTGATGAAGGTGATGAGCGCCGACAGCCGATGGCTCTCCCTTTCCATTGCAGTTGTCAGCGATGCCGCGAGGCTGGACAGCAGGGCCAATCCGGCCACGGCCTGAATCAGCAAGGGAGGCGATGCGACGATGAAGGCAGACGCGAAGCCGGCCAACGGTCCCAGCACGAGATAGGCAAAACCCGCCGCAACGCTTGCCAGATAGCGACGCTGCGGATCAGGTCCCGCCTCGGGACCTGCGCAGAGGGCGGCGGTGATGGCGGAGAGGTTGAGGCCATGGCCGCCGAACACCGCCGTGGCGATGCTGCCGAGCCCCGTCGACACGAATACATCACCGACCGGCGCTTCGTATCCGCTTGTCCTTAAAACGGCGACACCGGGCACGTTCTGTGATGCCATCGTGACGATGAATAGGGGGATGGCGATACCGAGTGCCGGCAGGAAATCGAAAACGGGCTGGATGAAGATCAGCTTCGGCCTCAAAAGGTCGAAAGCATCGGCCGGCATCGCGGTCGTGGCCACAACGATCACGCTCGCCACAAGAACAGCGACCACCACCGCATACCGGCGAACCAGGCACCACGCCAGCATCCATGCAAGGATGATCGGCAGCGCCAGACCCGGCAGTTGCGTAACAGCATGGACCGGCGCGAGGCAAAGCTCCATCAGGATGCCGGCGAGCATCGCGCTAGCCAGAGACAGGGGGATGGCCGAGACAGCTCTGCCGAGAGGACGCCATAGTCCGGCGATGACGATGAGAAGGCCGGTGATCAGAAAGGCCGTGACTGCAACGCCAAAGCCGCCACCCGGCACGCCAGCTCCCATCAGCAAGGCAGCACCCGGTGTTGACCATGCGATGCTGAGCGGCTGTCGGTGGCGTAAACCAAGATAGATTGCAAGAACGCCTTGCCTGACGCACAGAACCAGCAGGCTCGAAGCCGCTTCGGCCGGTGTTGCGCCGACGCCGGCCAGCCCCTGAAGCACGATGGCGAATGCACTGGCGAAGCCGACGACCGCCGCCAGAAGCCCGGCGGTAACGGGCTGGATCGCGGCTGCAGCGGTTAGAGGCGGGGCTGCGGGAGGTGAATGAGTCATTAGAAAACGGCTTTGAGCAGGGTGACAATGTTGGCTCAACCTGACATAATTGGATCCAATATACAAATGGATATTCGATCATGCCCAAGCTCGACCTGTCAGCGCTGATAGCGGAGGCCGGTGGCCGGCACCGCACCGCCACGGAGTTCGTGGAAGCAACCCTGCGAAACGCCATCCTCACGGGCCGGCTTCGCGGAGGCACGCCCTTACGTCAGGAAGACCTTGCCGCGTCATTCGGGGTGAGCCGGATGCCGATCCGGGAAGCACTCCGGCAATTGGAAGCGCAGGCGTTGCTGGACTTCGTTCCGCACAAGGGTGCCGTCGTGACGGAAATCTCGGCTGCCGATGCCGCCGACATATACGCCATCCGGCTCGCGCTGGAACCGGCAGTTCTTGAGCGGTCAATTCCGCATCTAACCCCCGCCGAGTTCGAGCGCGCCGGTGATCTCATCGCCGAAATGGACAGAGGGGGAGACCCCGGCCGCATGGGCGAACTGAACCGTCGCTTCCATATGACGCTTTACGGTGCGGCGGGCCGTCCAAAGCTGATCGCGCTGACGGAAAGCTACCTCGCTTCTTTCGACCGTTATTTACGCTTCCAACTTGCAGCCAAGGGACGCGCTCACCTGTCGCAGGACGACCACCGGGAAATGCTGGTCGCGGCAAAACAAGGTGATGCAAAGCGGGCCATCGAAACATTGCGCCACCATCTCGGTGCTGCTGCCGACAACATCGTGGCTTTCTTCGCCGGACAGGAGTGAAGTCTGTCGCGAAAATCCCGAAACTTGCGACAGTTCCACGTTACTGGATCAACGCCCTTCTTCAACCGCCTGTTCGAGAATCCGCCGATAGCCGGTTTTCGTCATCCACCGCGCGCGGGCGAGATGGCTTTCCCGGCAGCGCCGGCTGCGCGCCGGATCGGCGACGGGATCGCGGTGCAGAACGATCTGCGCCACTTCGGTCCAGTCCGCACCTTCCGCGTCCGCGTCGAGCAGGCGCAGATAGGTCACGAAATGCTCTCCATCGTAGATCGTAATGTCGGGGCCGGTCGGGGCTTCGTCCTCGACATCGGGATCGAGTTCCGGTCTGACACGCATGGGCATGTCTCCCTCTTCGCCTGGATGGTGTCCGCGGTGCGCCCCCGCAAACCATCCTTGTCACCCTGGTGATCGGGGAGTTCGAAACCGTGACTAGACGGCCCCGTGGCCTTTAGGCGGGTAGCCCTGGACATACGCCACGGGCTCCCCGACCATAAGGTCAAGGAGTGTGGTGCCGTTCTGGCTGGCACCAGCCACTAGTCAGGGGTTTCGACGCCCCGGAGCAGCGCGTCTGCTCTGCGCGCAATCTATCCGGTCGAAGGCTGAAAGTAACCCGGTTTGTGAAAGCAAGAGCTAAGGGCGCTGCCCTCGCGCGGCACAAGGAAACTCTCCGGCCTTTCGCGGCATAAACGGCCTGCTCCCCGCAAGCGGGTCCCCTCCATTTATTCCACGGTGCCAAAGACTTCTCTTGCGCCTTGCTACCCCTGGCTCGCCGCCGGGCAAGGGTTCAGGAGCGGCGCTTCGCTGCTCTGAACCCCAAACCCGAGGATTAGAGACATGACCGGCAACGCCAACACCCCCCGCAATGTGATTTTCAATGGTGATTGCATCGACGTGATGCGGTCTTTCGACAGGGGAACGGTTGATTTCATCCTGACCGATCCGCCTTATCTCGTGAACTACCGCAGCCGCGACGGCAGGAAGGTGGCGAACGACGACAACGCCCGTTGGCTTCGCCCCGCGTTCAACCAGATGCACCGCGTCTTGAAGGATGGAGGTTTCGCCGTTTCGTTCTACGGCTGGAACAAGGTCGATTTGTTCATGGACGCATGGAAGGCGGCAGGCTTCCGCGTTGTCGGGCATATCGTGTTCCGCAAGCGTTATGCGTCGTCGTCGAAGTTCCTGCGCTACCAGCACGAACAGGCTTACTTGCTGGCGAAGGGCAATGTTTCCCTGCCCGATAATCCCATCCCGGACGTGATCGACTTCCCCTATGCGGGCAACAAGCTGCACCCGACGCAAAAGCCGGTCGAGGCGTTGCGCCCGTTGATCGAGGCTTTCACGAAGCCCGGCGACCTGGTGCTGGACCCTTTCAGCGGCAGCGGTTCCACTTTGGCGGCAGCGCAGCAGCTTGGCCGCGACTGGATCGGCGTCGAGCTGGACAGCCGGCACCATGAGACGGCCAGCAAGCGGCTTGCGTGGATGCAGCGGCAGCACGAACGGGCGGCCGCATAGGATCGCCCCTTTCCCCCGACATATGCGCCCATCCGAGCGGCGAGCGCATCACCCTCACCATTCATATGAAAGGGCATGATATGCGCTGGATTGTTACGGTTGATCATCATGGCGGCTGCATCGGCATGGGGGAGGACGCGGACGGCGTTCCTGCCCGTGGCGCCCCCGAACAGGGCGACGCCCTACTGATGGAGTTCCGGCTCTACGAAGCAAACGGGAATCTTCTCTTTGAAGGTCGTTGCGGCGACATTGATGCGGATTGGTGGCATGGCTTCGAGCCGCTGAATTACCTATGGCAGCCGTTCCGTTGCCGCCGCCTGTCCTATCGGCGCGCGGGGACGGATGAGCCGTGGCGCTGGCTGCGCCCGTAGGATAACCGCAAGACCGAAACACCAGGGCCACCGATCCAGATGGACTGGCGGCCTTCGCGTGTCCAGGCGCCGCCACGCCGAAAAAATCGCGCTCGCCGGGCCTCACGCCCCGGCTCGCCGGCTCTTGCCAGAGCGAAAAAGAAGCTGGCGCTGATAAGGCCGGACTCTCACTATATAATGCTGGCCTTGCTAGAGCTTGTTGACGTTTACCGCAAACGAATGACGGTTGCGGTAAACGTCAACAAGCTCTAGCGAACGCCACCGATTCGAGTGAACCAACAAGGTTGGTCCGGGCCTATTCGAAATAGACCAGTCGGCCGATCATGTTCCCCGGCCCGTCGGGGCCGTTGCAGTTCATCTCATACAGGTTGTCGTTCTGGATCAGTTCGGCCCCGTCGATGAAGATGTTGGCCTTGTTCGATTGCGGCCGGCACCAGCCCAAGTTTACGCCAGATTTGACGCCGCCTAGCTTGCCCGGCTCATTTCCGGTGACCTTATTTGTGCGGGCATTCATGTTGAAGGCCCGCAGCCCCGTCAGATCGATACTGCTGACGGTCCGGTCCGACCAGTCCAGCCGCGAGATGATCATATAGGGGATCGGAACGGCCGAGCCGCCGATCTGCGTCATGCAGACATCGGGGGCGAGACAGACGATGGTGGCGTTCTTGCCAGAATGACGTGCAGCGGATTGCATTTCTTCAACCTCTTACGATCTCGGCGGGGAAAAAGGCATCGCGGTCGGCCACCAGTGCCCGCCATAGCATCGTGGCGGTGGCACGGCCCTGGTCGATCGCCCCGATGTCGATGTCGACCGTGTCAAGCGCCATGGGGATCGCATCGCCCGTAGGGTGCGACTGTAAAGCAAGACCGACCCTGGGCAAGGCCAGCGTCACTGTTTCATGCAGATGCGAGACGCCGCGCAATTGCAGGGTCTCATTGCCTTGCAGATACGGCGCGATCTGCAAGCGTAGCGGGGCTGCATTCCAGAAGCCAAGATCGTAATTCAACGGCATGCGGGGATGGCGGTCGCGTTGCCAGGCATCGTCGAAGGTGCCGGCACTGGCCTGGCGCGGCAGCCAGCCCTTTGCCACGGGCATTGTGCCATGTACGGCCATGGGCGTGAAGGGTTGGGCGGCCATGAACTCTGCCAACAGCCCGATCTGAGGCGCGGCCCAACCGTCAACGTCCCGCGCCGCGGGTTCGGTCATGAAGCCCTGCCCGGCAGGATTCTGCTTGAAGAACATCACCTGATCGCGTTGCCTGCACGATCCGCCATAGGCCAGCGCATAGGTCAGCGGTACCTCGGCCGTCAGTTCGGGCTGGTCAAGCCGCCAGCGCGTCATGATTTTCCGCCAGCGCGACGGCCCGCGCACATGAAAGCCATAGAACAGCCTGTCAGGAATGCTCACCGAAACCGGCCAATCGCGCCGCGCCGTACTGTCAAAGCTGCGGGCGCTTCCCCTGATCGTCAGGTCGGTCCTAGGCTTGAACGGCGCAATGTCCTGTTCGCGCAGCAGGGCGCTGGTGGCCGGGTCGCAGCCCTCGAACAGGTCGGCCATGTCCAGGGCGGGCGGCTGCGATACCCGCGCGCCGTCGTTCGACAGCACGAAGGCCGCCTTTACCACCACCACGCCGACCTCGCTGTCATCGGTATGCCAATGGGGGAAGCTGATATGAGAAAGCGGAAGCTTGGATGTGGTTTTCATCGGCCTGTTGCATCAAATTGGCGCGCCATTATTACCGCGACCACGTCAAAGTTCCTCTTGCGGTGGCCGCAGAAAGGTCCCCGCCGCATCCTCTGCGGTGATGGTGTCATCGCCCCAGCCACTGCGGCCGAGCGAGAACAGGCTTTGCGGATCATCCAGCCCCGGCCCGTCATCCGCCACACGGATTGCCGCCCCGAATTGCGGATCATCGATCTGATCGACAGCAACCCGCGTCGCCCCGGCACGGCGGGCATTCTGCAACAGCTCGTTCAGGATATCGTCGAGCGAGGCATTGAACAGGCGCCCGACCTTGTCGATGGCCTCGGGCGCAACATGGGCGTGGAAGGAATAAGGGATCATAGGGAAACTCCGCAATCAGGGTGAAGGCCCCGCAGACTCTCTCGCTCCGCAGGAACCACCCCGATCACGGCACCGCTCTCGCTCTGTCCTTGTTCTGTTTCCGGCCGATGCTGGCGCCAAGCATAGTTCTGCTGAAGCACCGCCCAGCCTCTCATGAGATCACGCGAATCACGTGGCCCTGCGCTTTGGCCGAACAGCCCCAAACCTGCCTCGACGCCGCATGACAGACTGTCCTTTTCCTACGCCAGAGCGCGCGCCAGTTTGATGATCGGCTCACAAGGATTGCCCCATCCGGGATCGAGCGGCTTTGCTGGGTTCGGAGAATGCAGAAGGCGGTGCGGCGAGATGGCACAAAAGCGCAGAACAGCAAAGACAGTTCCGCGAGGGACGTTCTCCCCTGAACTGACCGCATCATCCGACACCGCCATCCGATCCCTGGCCCGGCTGATCGGTCGCCAGATCGCCCGCGAACAGGTCGAGCGCAAGCTGGCGC
>NZ_JAUNTN010000044.1 GCF_030538695.1 Paracoccus sp. (in: a-proteobacteria) | reverse complement strand
TGCAAATCGTAGCTTATGTCAGTGTCCGAATTTCGGGGGGTAGCTCAGCGGGCAGGGCTGGACGCAGGCCGAGGGCGGCGAGCGTCATGTGATGAACGCGGGCGATGTCGTCTGGTGCCCCCCCGGCATCAGGCATTGGCACGGCGCGACCGACAGCACAGCCGTCACCCATCTGGCTGTCCAGCAATTCGACGGCGACAGCAATGTGAACTGGGGCGAGCCAGTCACGGATACAGACTATCTGGGCCAGTAAACGCCGCGCATCCGGCAGGTGGGGCAGCCCTTTTCGGGCTGCCTTTCAGGCAGGGCAGCCGGGGCCGGGGTATCGTCCCGCCTTGTCGATTCCCTCAGCGAGTTGATGGGTTTCGATCATAAAACCGATGCGGTTTTCCGGGACGACAAACAGACCGCCGCAGAAACTGCCATGCCGCTGATCTGCTATTGAGGGACTCCACCGACCCCGCCATTTGCCGATGTGGGGTTGCGCGACACCGATGGGCAGATGCCCGACGCCCTGCGCCAGCACATGTGGCGGCGGCTTTGACCGTGAACTGACCGCGCCTGCCCGGCTTTATGTCGCCGGGGTTTGCTGCGATCAGGCCACCTGTGACGTCACCACAAGGCTTTGCGTATTGATGGGCCAAAGGCAGTCGCGTGGCAGAAATGAACAATCAGCCAAAATCCGACGGAACGTCAATGTCGTGCAGATGTCCGGTCGGCAGGTGGATGCGGCGGTTTTGCGGAATACGGCGCAGCAGGTTGCGTGCGCCCTGATCTGTGGCGGTAGGCAGGTCGGCCAGCCAGTCGCGCGGCAGCAATGCCGGCGGCATCGCTACAATGCCGTTTGTCGCGCAAGCGGGCGCACAAAGGTGCAGCAGGGCTGCAAGATCGCCCGGTTCAAGGCATGGCATATCGGCCAGCAGGATCAGAACGGCACCGATGCGGGGGGACAATGCGGCGATGCCCGCGCGCAGACTGTCTGATTGCCGCCCGCCCGGCGGGACCGTCAGCGCCCGCAGCCCCGCCTGATGCGCCAGCGCAGCGACCGCAGGGCTGGCGGTCACGGCCAAGCGCTGCGCTGCCGGAACACCGCCGGCCAGTGCAAAGGCATGGGCGGCCAGCGGGCGGCCGCTCTGTGTGGCCAGCAACTTGTCCTGCGGTCCAAAGCGGCGCGAGGCCCCCGCCGCCAGCACAAGAACCGCCAGATCAGAAAAGGCGGGCATGGTCATGAATCTGAGCCAGCACACCCGCCGCAATGGCCTGCGGGTCACGGGCATGGGCAACAAGGCCAAAGGGCCACGCCATGCGGTCGGTCTGTGCCCGGCCCAGCCCCATCTGGCCCAGTGCTGCGCAGCGGTCGGCATGGGCGCGGGCGCTGCCCAGAGCGCCGATATAAAAGGCCGGGCTGGTCAGGGCACGGGCCAGCAGTGGCGGTTCCTGATGGTGATCGTGAAAGAACAGCGCGATGGCCGTTCGGGCGTCCGGGATCAGCCGCTCGGGCCAGCCGGTGCCGGTCAGGGCGTGGGCGCCCGGCGGCGTTTCAGCCGCGCTGCAATGCCAGTCGGTGCACATTCCGCCCGCGCGGGCCATCGCGAAAAGGGCGGCAGCTTCGGGGCCGGAACCGAGGATCATCAGATGCGGGCGCGGGCGCAGCAGCAGGCGCTGCCCTGACGGCAGGGTCAGCGTGGCGTCTTGCCGATTGCGCAGGTTCCGGCGGGCGGCGGCGATTTGTCCGGCACCGGGATCGGGAACCAGCGTCACCTCTAATCCGCCGCCACAGGGCAGTTGCAGATCCATGAAGGGCGACCCCTTGCCATAGCGCAGCACTGTCCCCCGCCCCTGCCGCAATGCGGTAATGGCGTGGCGGACGACATCGGCCTCGATACAGCCCGAGGACAGGCTGCCGCGCCGTGATCCGTCAGAGGCAACCACCATCGCCGCCCCAAGCGGACGATAGGATGGCCCGGTCACGCTGGTAATCACGCACAGGCATTCCCCCGGCGCGGGCAGGGGGAAATCCGTCTCGCCCAGCGTGATTGCCGTGGTGGCGGCCGCGGTGACAAGGCCGGGATGCAGTTCGTTCATGTCAACCTCGGGCACAGGCCGGGTGGGTGCGGTCAGGACAGGGGCTGCCTTAGCCCCTGGGCGTCAGCGTATGCTTGGCCAGAGGCAGGCTGCGGATATGTTCCCCCGTCAGCACCGCCACCGCGTTGACCACGGCGGGCGGCACGCCGGGCAAACCCGGTTCGCCGATGCCACCCATGGGCGCTCCGCTTTGAATGATGCGGACATGGACATCTGGCATCATGTCACGGGTCAGGATCGGATAGCTGTCGAAATTCCGGGCCAGCGGCATCCCGTTTTCATAAACGTGATCTTCCAGCAGCGTGGCCGACAGGCCAAGCGCCACCGCGCCGCGCACCTGCGCCTCGATGATGGCAGGATTCACGATGCTGCCGGGGTCGATGGCAACCCAGATGTTATGCACCCGCGCCTGCCCGCCATCCAGCGACACCTCGGCCATTGTCGCGGCCTCGGACCCGAAAGGCGAGGCCATGGCCACGCCGCGCGCCCGTGTCGTGCCGTCATCGGCCTGATATGGCCCGCGCTGCCACCCCCCCGCCAGATTGGCCACCGCCTCAAGCAAAGTGGTCAGGCGCGGATTTTCCGTCAGCAGCGACAGGCGCAGCTCATAAGGATCGTTGCCGCCCGCCCCGGCCATTTCATCAAAGAAGCATTCATAGAAGTAATCGTTCATCGAATGCCCGACCGAGCGCCAGAACCCGATCACCGCCGGGTCGCGAACATATTCCTGCGCGATGCGGCGGTTGGGGATGGCGTATTGCTTGCCCGCGATACCTTCCAGCGCCGAGGGATTGGCCTGACCTTCGACCTTGCCATACCAGCGTTCGGTGGCGCCTTCCGTCACCGCGACACCTTCCAGCGCCAGCGGTTGCCCCGAGGCGTCAAGACCGGCGCGGAACCGGGTCACACTGATCGGACGGAGGGCATCACGCAGGAATTCCTCTTCCCGCGACCAGATCAGCTTGACCGGACGGCCAGCCGCGCGGGACAGCTCGACCGCCTGCGGGAAAGGGTTGGCGCTGGCATAAAGGAAATGCCTGCCAAAGAACCCGCCCAGCAGCGTCGAATGCAGGATGACCTGTTCCGGGGCAATGCCCGCGCGCCGGGCAATGTCGGCCTGAAACATCTCGGGGGCCTGATTGGGAATCCACAGTTCCAATGTGCCGTCATCGTTCCAGCGCACCAGCGCGCTGGGCGGTTCAAGCTGGGCATGAGCCAGATGCGGCGCGTCATAGACGGCCTCGATCCGGGTGGCGGCATCATCCAGCGCGGCCATGTCGCCGGCAGTTTCGAAATCGGTGCCGGTGCCGAGATTGTCGCGCAGCGATGCCTTGTAGCCCTCGGACGAGAAATCAGCGGGCATCGCGTCGGGGGTGCCGGGTGCTGCTGCCTGCCATTCGACATTCAGCGTTTCCACCGCACGCCGCGCCCGCCACCAGCTGTCCGCCAGCACCGCGACCGCGCCAGGCAGCCTGTGGACGGAATGCACACCGGGCATGGCCGCGACTTCGGCCTCATTCGTCAGGTCGCCGGGTTCCTCGCCCAGACGGGGGGCGTGCTGCACCGCGCCATGAAGCATGTCGGGCAGCGTCAGGTCGATACCGTATTGCGCCTTGCCGGTCGCCTTGTCATGCGTGTCCAGACGCGCCACCGGCTGACCGATCCAGCGGAAATCGGCCGGATCGCGCAGGGGCACGTCAGACGGCACCGGCAGGGCCGCCGCATCCTCGGCCAGTTCGCCATAGCTCAGGCTTTGGCTGCTGGCGGCGTGGATCACCCGGCCCGGTTCGGTGGTCAGCTCCTCGACAGGGACATTCAGCCGCCGCGCCGCAGCCTGCATCAGCATCATCCGCGCCGCCGCGCCGATATTGCGCATCGCGTCATAACTCATCCGCACCGACATGCTGCCGCCGGTAAAGCGCGCGCCGCCCGTCAGCAGATAGTCGGGACCGGGTGGCGCGACCTCATTCACGAAATCGGTGGGGTCAAGATCCAGTTCCTCGCCCACGATCTGTGCCAGCGCGGTATAGACCCCCTGACCGCCTTCGGCAAAGGGGTTGCGGAACAGCACGGTGTTATCGGGCCGTATCTCAAGAAATGCCTGAACGCGGGTTCCGGGCACGATATGGTAATCCACCGGCTGCGCGCGCAAAGGCCGCAGCGGCACGGAAACCGACAGGATCAGTGCCCCCGCCGCGCCCAGAAATCCGCGACGTGAAACGTTCAGCGGGCGGTCGTTTTGCACATGCGTGTTCATGGTCGCCCCCTTATGCTTCGGCGGCCTGCCGCACGGCGGCATTGATCGCGTTATAGGTGCCGCAGCGGCAGAAATTGGTCATCGCAGCGTCGATATCGTCCTGTGTCGGTGTCGCGGTTTCCTTGAGCAACGCAGTCGCCGCCATCACCTGCCCCGATTGGCAGTAACCGCATTGCGGCACCTGATGATTGACCCATGCGGCAACGACCCTGGCCCCTTCGGGGTCGGTTTCGATCGCCTCGATTGTGGTGATCTGTGCGCCCGCCAGCATGTCGATGGTGGTCACACAGGACCGCGTGGCCACGCCATCCACCAGCACCGTGCAGGCCCCGCATTGCGCCACGCCGCAACCGTATTTCGTGCCAGTCATGCCCAAAGTGTCGCGCAACACCCACAAAAGTGGCGTATCATCCTCGGCCTCGACCTGATGCGAGGTGCCATTGATCGTCAATTCCATGGGGCTTCCTTCCGGCTGTCTGGTTGCAGATGGCAAAGGGTCAATGGTGCATTATGCCGCAGGTTGCAGTGCCGGGATAGAGCAGATTTTCAGATAGAACTTATCGACCAGAGTTCTGAATGAAGCACGACCGATTGATATGCCATGCAAAGGGTTGCAGGATAAGTCAGGCATTGCCCGATGATCGGGGCTGTGCAACCCTAGGCTGCGAATGAGCTGACTGAACAGCCCGAACTCAAGGAGCGGACCGCCATGAAGCATCTGATGCCGGGATCGGCTGCACTGCTGGCTTCGACCATGCTGGCCGGGGCAGCGCAGGCGGCTTGCACCGATCTGACGGAACTGACCCTGCGCGGGGTGGAAATCGGCAGCGCCACAGAACAGGCGGCGGACAGCCTGCCACCCGACCCCAACAGCGCCATGACCGGCAGCACGTCACGCGACGTGCCCATCGGTGCGCATTGTCTGGTCGAGGGCAAGATCGGCGACCGGCAAGGCGTTGGCGGCCAGTATGGCACACGGTTCCAGATGCGCTTGCCCGACGACTGGAACGGCCATTTCCTGTTTCAGGGCGGCGGAGGCATGGATGGGTTCATCGCGCCGGCAATCGGCTCGATCCCGTCGAACGGTTCGACGGCGCTACCCGCGCTGGCGCGGGGTTATGCCGTGGTCAGCATGGATGGCGGACATGATGGCAGGGATGCCGATTTTGCGCAGGATCAACAGGCGCGGCTGGACTTTGCCTATGCCTCGATCGGCCGCGTGACCGATACCGCCAAGGCGATCATCGCCGCCCATTACGGGCGCGAGGCGGACAGGTCGCTGTTCATGGGGTGTTCGAACGGCGGGCGCGAAGCGATGATCGCCGCGCAGCGTTATCCGACCGAGTTCGACGGCGTGGTCGCAGGAAATCCGGGGTTTCACCTGACAGCCGCTTCCCTGACGCAGGCATGGGACGTGCGCGCGCTGATGTCGGTCGCGCCGAATGGGGATCTGTCACAGGCGCTGACGCAAGATGATCTGGATATGGTGGCGGCGGCCATTCTGGAACAATGCGATGCGCTGGACGGGATAACGGACGGGATCGTGAACGCCGCCTCGCAATGCGCGTTTGATCTTGAGGGAATGCGCAGCCAGTTGGGCGATGCCAAGACCGATGCGCTGGCCACGGTAATGGCCGGGCCGAAGGGCGCGGATGGCCGGGCGCTTTACAGCGACTGGCCCTTTGATCCCGGCATCGCCAGCCCCGGCTGGCGCGCGTGGAAGCTGGGCACGGCCGAGACCCCGGCGCTAAACGTGGTCTTGGGCGGCGATTCCCTGTCGCGGCTGTTCCTGACACCCCCGCGCGAGGGGGTGGACCCAATGTCGCTGGACTTCGACCAGGCCGCGCAGGATACACGGCAGATGCACGGGCTGCTGGATGCGACTTCGACCTTTCTGACCACTTTCGCGGATCGCGGTGGTAAGATGGTGGTCTTTCAGGGGGCTGCCGATCCGGTCTTTTCGACCAATGATCTGACGCGCTGGTATCGGCAGGCGGCATCCGATACGCCCGGCGATTTCGCCCGCCTGTTTGTCGTGCCCGGCATGACCCATTGCGGCGGAGGGCCGGCGCTGGACGATTTCGACCCGCTGACATTGCTGGAAGGCTGGATGGACAGCGGCGAGGCCCCCACACAGATGCCCGCCACCGGCACGGCCTTTCCCGGCGTGACGCAACCCGTCTGCGTCTGGCCAGCCGAGGCACATTTCACCGGGGCCGACCCCGCGCAAGCCGCAAGCTATGAGTGCCGTGAAAGCTGACGAACACTGAAACCGTCAGGCCGTCTCAACAGACGACGACACGGCTCAGATGGCTATTTGTGAGCAATGATCGAAATTTGGTGATGCGCTGAAGGGGCGGGATATCATGGCGGTGT
>NZ_JAUNTN010000026.1 GCF_030538695.1 Paracoccus sp. (in: a-proteobacteria) | reverse complement strand
AATAAAACCCGCAGACTCTCGTTATAAACGAGGGAACAAAGGGGGGCAGGTCAATGGCTTCCTCACAGCTCGATCAACGCACACCCTCGCAGCGTGGATCAGGATGGCGTTCCGCCCACGCCATGCCTCTCCCCCCGACATAGGCAATCTTCTTCTTCGGATACCATGCACCAATGCTGCCGACCGGCTCACCGTTCTGCCAGATCGCGCGGGCAATGTACTCGACCACATACGGCATCGGCAGCGGACGCCCTAGAATGAACGCATCCTGTCCGCACCATTCAGCGACACCTTTCGCGCAGCTGAACCAACCCGTTACCATGTCGTCTAACTCCGCAACGCCTTTGAAGGTGAACAAGTTCTCGTCGCCCACGATCCGGCAACATCAGCGCGGAGCTTTTCGGTAACTGCCTTCTTCGACACATTTGTTTCGCCGTATTCTTCTTCTCGGTTGCCAGTTCCATAGAGCAGCTCCGCTTTCGAGCTAGGTGTATCGGCCCGCCGAACAACTGAGTTACTGTGATTTTGCACGTCGATCTCGACCCATTCATCGATATGGAAGAACTGCTCGATCATAGCCCGGTCCATGGTCGCGGACATGAAGACCGTCTGCACCTTCATCCAGCCATCATCATCGACTGTGATCGCGCTGATGATGGAGACCCAATTGGTCAGCAGCTTCTTCTTGTCCTTCGAGACGCAGATTCGGTTCAGGGACCGGGCCTCTAGGCAATCACACGACCACCGCCAGACGCTTTCTCATACTTCCACCAATGACAATCATAGTCCTGCGCGACCTTTAGGCTCTGCTCATCGTCCATGTCGAGCGTCACATCGACCTGCGGCTTGAGATCGCTTTCGGCTTTGATCAACTCGGCGCATATGTCCGGCGTGAACCCGGCCTCGTCGAGCACATTGAGGGTCAAGTCGCCTTGCACCACCTGATAAAAGCCCAGCAACCAGTCGCCCATGCTATGCTGGGTCACGTCGCAAAGCTCTTTGATCTCGACCGCCCCATGATGCAGCAGGGAAGAGATCGGAGCTTCGTTGATCACCACCACGTCGGCTTGGTTGCGGTTCCCGTTGCTTTCGCCTTCGGCCTGCAATGACAGAAATTCATGAGGCCTGATGCACAGATCGCATAACTTGGACCGTACCTTGATATCTCGCCACACGCAGGTTTCGAACATGAGGCAAAAGCCCAGATCGTCATTGCCGCTGAATGCGGTTGCACGCAGGCCGAACGCTGGGTCTGTGCCGCGCGGGCTGGACAGGATGTTAAAGTCAAGCACACAGTGGCATTGGCTATGGCCGACATCGCCCTATCATCACTCATCACTCATCACCCTCAGCCTGGCGTATTGGGGTTTCGGCTGGTGATTTGTTGGGGCGGCGCAAACCGCCCAAATGCAATTTGAAGGGCGGAAAAACTGGCAGACTTCTCCGCACTTATAATGCTGCGCCAAAAGCTCAAAACCACCTGTAATTATGGCAGACTTCTCCCTTCCCGATACACCCCGGACATGCCTCATCGCACTGCGCTGAAAGCCCTTGTTTTGTTGGCTCAAATGCCTAATCGCCGGCTACACTGGCTATCCCCATAAATCATAAGTTCAACTGTCCAGTAACAGCCGTTGGATATTTTTATAAAGAAGAGCCCGCTTTCTTCTTTACTTAAATATCTCGGGGGGGGAATTTCCAGATGTGATGTGGAGCCAGCCCCCTGTAACCCCACGCCCCTTTACGACCCCATGTCGTCACGATGGACCATCGGACCGCGCCCGGCATAACCGAGGATCGCCTCGATCTCCTCGCTGCGATGGCCGGCGATCCGGGCGGCCTCATCGCTGGCATAGCGCACCAGCCCGTGCCCGATGGCATGGCCGGAGCCGTCCTGAATCTCGACCGCATCACCGCGCTGGAAGCTGCCCTGAACAGCACGCACCCCAACCGGCAACAGCGAATTGCCCCCTGCCAGAGCCTGCGCCGCACCGGTGTCAACCATCAGAACCCCCTGCGGCTTCATCGCGGTGATCCAGTTCTTGCGGGCCAGTTGCGGGTCGGCTTTGGGCAGGAACCACGTCACCCGCGCCCCGTCCCGAATCGTGGACAGCGGCCGCAGAACCGAGCCTTCCGCAATCACCATCGCACAGCCGCCATTGATCGCCGTGCGCGCCGCCATCAGCTTGGTTTTCATTCCGCCTTTCGACAGGCCCGAGACCGGATCGCCGCCCATCGCCTCGATGTCAGAGGTGATTTCGGCCACCACCGGCAGATGCCGCGCCGATGCATCGGTTTTCGGATTGGCGGTGTAAAGCCCATCCACATCGGACAGCAGCACCAGTTGATCGGCCTCGACCGTCACCGCGATTTGCGCGGCCAGCCGGTCGTTGTCGCCAAAGCGGATCTCGTCAGTGGCCACGGTGTCGTTTTCGTTGACGATCGGCACCACCCCCATCGCCAGCAGGCTGCGCAAGGTCGCCCGCGCGTTCAGATAACGGCGCCGGTTCTGGCTGTCCTCCAGCGTTAGCAGCACTTGCCCCGCGCGGATGCCATGCGGGGCCAGCGCCTCCTCATAGTGCCGCGCCAGCCGGATTTGCCCGACGGCCGCCGCCGCCTGGCTTTGCTCCAACGTCAGCGGCCCGGCCGGCAGTTCCAGCAACTTACGGCCAAGTGCGATGGACCCGGACGATACCAGAACCACCTCGACCCCTTGCCGGTGCCAGTCGGCCACATCGTCGATCAGCCCGTGCAGCCATTCGCGCCGCAACCCCTCTGGCCCGACCAGAAGCGCCGAGCCAATTTTGACCACCAGCCGCCGGGCCTCCTGAATCCGGGGGCCGGTCACGGGTGCCAGCCCCCGGCCTCTGGCTCATCCGCCGGCCCCTTGCGTGAGGCGGCGATTTCCGACCAGAGCGCCCGCATCAAGGCCATCACGCCTTCGCCTGCCACACCTGAGACCAGCCGCACATCACAGCCCAAACCTTCCTCAAGCTGCGCTTTCAGCAGACCGCGCATTTCCTCGTCCATGGCATCGATCTTGTTCAGTGCGGTGATGCGCGGCTTCGCGAACAGGACCGGGGAATATTTTTCCAGCTCGGTCAGGATGATGCGGGCATCCTGCAACGGGTCCAACGCCGTGCCGTCGATCAGATGCAGCAGGACATGGCAGCGTTCGACATGCGCCAGAAACTGATCGCCAAGGCCGCGGCCTTCGGATGCGCCTTCGATCAGGCCCGGAATATCGGCCATCACGAATTCGCGCCCGTCCACACCAACCACGCCAAGATTGGGGTGCAGCGTGGTGAACGGGTAATCCGCCACCTTGGGTCGTGCATTGGACACCGCCGAAAGCAGCGTCGATTTCCCCGCATTGGGGAGGCCGACCAGCCCGGCATCGGCAATCAGTTTCAGCCGCAGCCAGATCGTGCGTTCCACACCGGGCTGGCCGGGGTTGGCATTGCGCGGCGCGCGGTTGGTCGAAGATTTGAAATGCAGGTTCCCGAAACCACCATTGCCGCCGCGCGCCAGCATCACCCGCTGTCCCGGTTCGGTCAGGTCGGCAATCACGGTTTCCTGATCCTCGTCCAGAATCTCGGTGCCGACAGGCACTTTCAGCACGATGTCGTCACCAGACGCCCCGGTGCGCTGGCTGCCCATGCCATGCTGGCCGGATTTGGCAAAGAAATGCTGCTGATAGCGGAAATCAATTAGCGTGTTCAGCCCCTCGACCGCCTCGGCCACGACATCGCCGCCGCGCCCGCCATCGCCGCCATCTGGGCCGCCGTATTCGATAAACTTTTCCCGCCGGAAGCTGACGCAGCCCGCGCCGCCCCCGCCCGAGCGGATATAGACTTTGGCAAGATCAAGAAATTTCATGGCGCGCCCCTTCAGCTTTCCCCGCGATACGCCAGCCAGCCGCGCCATTCAAGGCCGCCCGTTCACGCTAACGTGATGGTGACAGAAACACCCGGCCCCGGTATCCGCAACCCCAAGAACAACCGGAGTCCCCCATGCCCATCGCTGCCTATGGTTTCCTGCTTGCCGCCATCATTTTTGAAATCTTTGCCACCAGTATGCTGCAAAGATCGGCGCAATTCACCAAGCTCCTGCCCACGCTGCTGATGGTGCTTGGTTATGGGCTGTCGTTTTACCTGCTGTCGCACGCGCTGAGGTTCATGCCGCTTGGCATCGCCTATGCGATCTGGTCGGGACTTGGAATCATTTTTGTGGCCCTGATCGGCTGGCTGTTCTTTCGCCAGATGATCGACCTGCCCGGTCTGATCGGCATTGCGCTGATTATCGGCGGCGTGGTGGTGATTAACCTGTTTTCATCAACCAGCAGCCATTAAACGCCGTGGCGTTACAATCAGCACAAAGCCGCTAACCATGCGGCTTTTCTCTTGATTATTGTTAAGATAGCGCTAAAGCGGCCCCATGAAACAAACGGTTCACAGGAGCGAACCATGTCCAAGAAAGCAATCGCCGAAGTTGTCGGCACCTTTATTCTGGTCTTTTTCGGCTGCGGCTCGGCAGTTCTGATGGGGGCCGAGATCGGCCTGCATGGCATTGCCATGGCCTTTGGCCTGTCCATCGTCGCCGCCGCCTATGGCATCGGCACCATTTCCGGCGCGCATCTGAACCCGGCCGTATCGTTCGGGTTTCTGGTCTCTGGCCGGATGAGCAACAGCGACTTCATCACCTATGTCATCGCGCAGGTGGCCGGGGCCATCCTTGCCATTCTGGCGGTCTGGGCGATTGCTTCGGGCAAGGCCGATTACAGCGTGGCCGCGAACGGGCTTGGGCAGAACGGCTGGGGTCCGGGTTATCAGGGCGAATACAGCATGATGTCCGCGCTGATCTTCGAGATCGTGGCGACCTTCATCTTCGTGACGGTGATCCTTGGCGCGACCCAAAGCGATTCCCCGGCGGGTTTTGCCGGTCTGGCCATCGGCCTGACGTTGGCGGGTATCCACCTTGTTGGCATCCATGTTGACGGCACCTCGGTCAACCCGGCCCGCTCGCTGGCACCGGCGCTGTTCGCCGGCACTCACGCACTGTCGCAGGTCTGGCTGTTCATCGTTGCACCGCTGATCGGTGCCGGTCTGGCCGGTGTGCTGCACGGCATGGGCCTGACCCGTTCCGACGCAGCCCGGTAATCACAGCCCGAAACACCGCTTTACGGGGGCCGGAGCGATCCGGCCCTTTTTCTTTGCCGCATCGTCCCTAGATCAAGGGGGTAAGCAGCCGAAAGCCCGCGATGATCCGTTTCGATAATTCCTATCTGAACCTGCCCCAACGCGCCTATGCCCGCGTCGCGCCAAACCCGGTGCCAGCACCACAATTGCTGGCGCTGAACACCGCACTTGCGGCCGAACTGGGGCTGGACCCAGACTGGTTGCGCGGACCGAAAGGGCTGGCGATGCTGGCTGGCAACGCCCTGCCGCCGGGGGCGGCGGGGATCGCGCAAGCCTACGCGGGCCACCAGTTCGGCGGTTTCACCCCGCAGCTTGGCGACGGGCGGGCGTTGCTGATTGGCGAAGTGACCTGCCCCGCAGGCCGGTTCGACATCCAGTTGAAAGGTTCGGGCCAGACGCCGTTTTCGCGCAATGGTGACGGTCGTGCATGGCTTGGCCCGGTGCTGCGCGAATATCTGATCAGCGAATATATGGCCCGGCTTGGCGTGCCGACCACCCGCGCACTTGCCGCCGTGCTGACCGGGGCGCGGGTCCAGCGCGAGACGGCCCTTCCCGGTGCCATCCTGACCCGCGTGGCCGCCAGCCATATTCGCATCGGCACCTTCCAGTATTTCGCCGTGCGCGGCGATGTTGAGGCGCTGGCCGCCCTGACCGAACATTGCATAACCCGCCACTATCCCGGTGCAGGTGACGCGCTTGGCCTGCTGCACGCAACCGTCGCCGCGCAGGCCGCAACGATTGCACAATGGATGGCGCTCGGCTTTGTGCATGGGGTGATGAACACCGACAACATGACCATTTCGGGTCAGACCATCGACTATGGCCCCTGCGCTTTTATGGATGGTTTTCATCCTGATACGGTATTTTCCTCGATAGATCGCTGGGGCCGCTATGCCTGGGCCGAACAGCCGCATGTGGCGGTCTGGAACCTTGCGCAATTCGCCAGTTGCCTGATTCCGCTGATGGGCGACCAGGACTGCGCCATCGCGCAGGTGACCGAGGCCGTCCATGCCTTTCCGCAAATCTATGCACAGGAATGGCAGGCCCGGATTTGCGCCAAGCTGGGCCTGCCACCCTCGCCTGCGGGGGCGGATCTGGGACAACGCCTGCTGGATCTGATGGCAGCAGCGCGGATGGATTTCACCACAACATTTGCCAATCTGACCAGCCCACCCCCCGCGCTGTCGGCATGGGCAACGGAATGGCGCAGCCATAACCCCGACACCGCGCTGATGGCCCGCGCCAATCCGCGCCGCATCCCGCGCAATCACCAGATCGAAACCCTCATTCAGGCTGCCACCGCCGGCAATATGACCCCGTTCCATCAGATGCAGGCGGCACTGTCCGATCCATTCACCGAGCGCCCGGAATGGGACCATCTAGACCAGCCCCCTGCGCCGGATCAGGCCGTCACCCGGACCTTTTGCGGAACATAGCCGACCGTTTGCGCGAACGGTCTTTCGCCGCCCCCCGCGCCGCGCTATGTCAGGCGCGACTTGGCAGCGAAAGCGAAAGGCACTTCCATGACCACCATTATCGACATTTTCGCACGAGAAATTCTGGACAGCCGCGGCAATCCGACCGTCGAGGTCGATGTGATGCTGGAAGATGGCACCATGGGCCGCGCCGCGGTGCCGTCGGGGGCCTCGACCGGCGCGCATGAGGCCGTTGAAAAGCGCGACGGCGACAAGGCGCGCTATCAGGGCAAGGGCGTGCTGGAGGCTGTCGCCGCCGTCAATGGCGAGCTGGCCGAGGCGCTGATCGGTGAAGATTCGACCGAACAACTGGCCATCGACCGCATGATGTGCGAGCTGGACGGGACCGAAAACAAAGGGCGTCTGGGGGCCAATGCCATTCTTGGCGTGTCGCTCGCCGTCGCCAAAGCCGCCGCCGAAGCGACTGGGCAACCGCTGTATCGCTATGTCGGTGGCACCGCTGCGCATGTTCTGCCGGTGCCGATGATGAACATTATCAACGGCGGCGAACATGCCGATAACCCGATCGACATTCAGGAGTTCATGATTATGCCGGTGTCGGCCGGCACAATCCGCGACGCCGTGCGCATGGGGTCCGAAGTCTTCCACACGCTGAAAAAAGAGCTGTCGGCGGCAGGTCTGGCCACCGGCGTGGGCGATGAGGGGGGCTTTGCGCCGAACCTGTCCAGCACCCGCGACGCACTGGATTTCATCCTGAAGGCGGTGGACAAGGCGGGCTATAAGCCGGGCGAGGACATCATGCTGGCGCTGGACTGCGCCTCGACCGAATATTTCCGTGACGGGAAATATAACATGAAAGGCGAGGGCAAGATCCTGACTTCGGCCGAAAACGTCGATTATCTGGCCGCGCTTTGTGCCGATTACCCGATCCTGTCGATCGAGGATGGCTGCGCCGAGGACGACTGGGAAGGCTGGCGCCTGCTGACCGAACGGCTTGGGGCTTCGGTGCAATTGGTGGGCGACGATCTGTTCGTCACCAACCCCTCGCGTCTGGCCGAAGGGATCGAGAAGGGCTGCGCCAACAGCCTTCTGGTCAAAGTCAACCAGATCGGCACCCTGTCCGAGACGCTGGACGCCGTGCGTATGGCCGACCGCGCGGGCTATACCAGCGTGATGTCGCACCGCTCGGGCGAGACCGAGGACGCCACCATTGCCGATCTGGCAGTTGCCACCAATTGCGGCCAGATCAAAACCGGCAGCCTTGCACGTTCGGACCGGCTGGCGAAATACAACCAGTTGATCCGTATTGAGGAAATGCTGGGTGAAACCGCCTATTACGCGGGCCGCAGCATCCTGCGCTAAGCGCCAAAAACTGATCAGGGCCGCAGCGAAAACCGCTGCGGCCTGCTTAGGCCCCTCTGGCAAATCCCACCCGCGCCGCTGGCCGCGAGGTCAGTTCCAGAATCCGCGTCCCGATCTCACCCAACGGCAGCAGCTCCTCGACCGCGCCCATCTCATGGGCCACACGCGGCATCCCCCACACAACCGAGCTGTCCTGATCCTGCGCAATGCACCGCGCCCCCGCCCGGCGCAGCGCCAGCATCCCCTCAGCCCCATCGCGGCCCATGCCGGTCAGCATGACCGCCACCGCTCCCTTGCCAAGAAACACCGCTGAATCGAACAGCTCATCCACCGAAGGCCGATGCGAGTTCCGCTTTGGCCCCTCGATCAGACGGCAGACAGGGCGCAACCCGCCATCCAATGTCAGATGGGAAGCACCGCCGGGGGCCAGCAGAATCCGGCCCTGCTCCAGTCGCGCCCCATCACGGGCCAACGCCACGTTCGGTGCAATCCGTGTGTTCAGACGCTGCGCAAAGCTGGCCAGAAAACTTTCCGGCATATGCTGGGTAATCAGCACCGGCGGACCATTTTCGGGAAAGACCTGCAACACCCGTTCCAGCGCCTCGACCCCGCCGGTCGATGATCCGATCAGCACCACTTTACGGTTCCAGTTGAACCCCGCCGAAGAACGCTGAACCGGCGGGGCCGACAGCGAACGCCGCGCCGGAAACCGCACGGCGGCGGCAGCCATCAGCACCGCAGGCAGCCGGTCAAACGCATCGGTCGCCGCCGGGTTGACCGGCTTGCCGATGCAATCCACCGCCCCCAGTGACAGCGCCTCGACCGCGGCGCTGCTGCCACGCTGGGTTTCAGTGGAACACATAACCACCGGCATCGGCCGTTCAGCCATCAGCCAACGCAGAAAATCCAGCCCGCTTTCACCGGGCATTTCGACATCCAGCGTCAGCACATCCGGGCGCAGAACCGCAATCTGGCGGCGCGCCTCATCCGCATTGCCAGCCTCTCCCACAACGACAAGCCGAGGCTCTTTTTGCAATGCAAGCCGCAGCAACCGCCGCATGGTGGGCGAATCATCCACCACAAGAACATTGATCTGGTTCATAGGCAGCCCCGCATCAGCAAAAGGCGAAAAATATATGTCTGTCTGGTCGGTGACACGGAAATGCGACCCTGTATAATCCCTGAAAACAGAGCTTTTATCGCAGCAATTCCTGAATATCCCGTTAACAGGCGACAGTTTTCACCAGCGTCCGGTCACGGAAAATAGTGCTAATTTTAACTTTCTGCCCGCATCCGAGGGCAGTTTCGCCGCTTCGGGATCACGGAAAATGGCCTCAAGAACCCGACGCGCCACCCCGCCATAAAGTGCCGGAGCCGCCTTGCGCGGCACCTCGCGCCGGGCATTTGTAGCCCGGTCCAGCGCCGCCAGCCCGCGCCGTGCCAGATCGGCCCGCGCCTGAGGCCCCGCATCGCGCAAGCCCCGGCCCTGCCCCTGCAAAACCGGCTGCGCCAGCAACCAGTTCGCCAGCCCAACGCCCCGCGCCTGATCGGCAATTACGCCCTCATCCCCCCGCGCGCCCAAAACACCAGCGGCATGGCGCATCACCCCACCTGCCGTTGCGTCAATATAGGCCAGCAATTCATCTGCACCATCAAAGGGTTGCGGCCAGCAGTCCCACTCTCGCGCAGACACCAGACCGGCCAGAGCCACCGCATCCCGACCCCAATGATCGCGCAGCACGTCCAGCATGTCATGGCGATCCGCCGGCCGCCCCTCACCCAAGGCTGCCAATTGATTCAGCCAATATTGCAGGCGCATTTCCGCCAGCATCGGTTCACGCGCTGCGAAAGGGGCGCGCGCAGCCTCAAGGTTCAACGCATAGAGCGCCCACAGCTTTGGCCGCAACGCCTGCGGCGCGGTCAGCGAGGCACCAAAACGGTCGGGATCGGCCTGCCGCAACCAGTTTGCCAGACGGGCAAGGGCGCTCATGCCGGGGCCACGCGGTCGTGGATCAGCTTCCACTGGATCGCCTCGACCAGCGCCTCGAAACTGGCGTCCACGATATTGGCGCTGACCCCAACGGTGGACCAATTTGTGCCGCGCCCGTCGGCGCTGTCGATGGTCACGCGCGTGACGGCATCGGTGCCTGCACCGGTGATCCGCACCCGGAAATCGGTCAGGCGCATATCGTCGATGGCGGCCTGATACGGCCCTAAATCCTTGGCCAAAGCCCGCCACAGCGCATTGACAGGTCCGGCATCCGCCCCCTGCTCATCTGCCGATTCCGAGGCCGAGATCACCCGCTGCCCCGCACAATTCACAACCACCACCGCTTCGGAAACCGAGATCCGGCGACCCAAAGCGTTCATACGCCGCTCGACCGTGACGCGATAGCGTTCGACCTCGAAAAACCGCGGCAAGGCGCCAAGCTCGGCCCGCGCCAGCAGCTCGAAACTGGCCTGTGCGGAATCATAGGCATAGCCCTGATCCTCACGGGCCTTCACCATATCCAGAATCCGCGCCAGCGCCGGATCGCCCGTAGCAACCGCAATCCCGGCCTCAGCCAGCCGCGCCCGCAGGTTCGACTGCCCGGCCTGATTGGACATCGGAATCAGCCGCGCATTGCCCACCCGCGCCGGGTCAATATGCTCATAAGTCGAGGGATTTTTCAGGATCGCGCTGGCGTGCAGCCCGGCCTTATGCACAAAGGCCCGGCCCCCGACAAAAGGCGCGGCACGATCAGGAATCCGGTTCAGGATCTCGTCCAGACGCCGCGAAATCGCCGTCAGCCGGGCCAGCGCCTGATCCGTAACCCCGATCTGGAACGCCTCGGCAAAGGGCGATTTCAGCGCCAGAACCGGGATCAGAGTGGTCAGGCTGGCATTGCCGCAACGCTCGCCCAAACCATTCAGCGTGCCTTGCACTTGCCGCACCCCGGCCTGCACGGCAGCCAGCGAACAGGCCACTGCATTGCCGGTGTCGTCATGGCAGTGAATACCCAGCCGCCCTCCCGGAATCCCGGCGGCAATGACCTCTCGGACCACTTGCGCCACCCGGTCAGGCAGCGTCCCGCCATTGGTATCACACAGCACGATCCAGCGCGCCCCAGCCTCATGGGCCGCCCGCAGACAGGCCAGCGCAAAATCAGGATCATCGGCATAGCCGTCAAAGAAATGCTCGGCGTCGAACAACACCTCACGCCCCTGCGCCAACACATGCGCAATGCTGTCGCGGATCGCGGCGAGGTTATCCTCCTGAGCAATGCCCAAAGCCTCACGCACATGCAGATCATGGGTCTTACCGACCAGACAAACGGCAGGGGTTCCGGCATTGAGAACCCCGGCCAGAACCTCATCATTGCTGGCAGACCGCCCCGTGCGCCGGGTCATACCAAAGGCCGTCATCACCGCCTGCGTCTTCGGCACGGCAGCGAAAAACTCGCTGTCTGTTGGATTCGCGCCGGGCCAGCCGCCTTCGATGTAATCCACCCCCAACTCATCCAGCATCCGCGCAATTTCGGCCTTTTCAGCGGTCGAAAACTGCACGCCCTGTGTCTGCTGCCCGTCGCGCAAAGTGGTGTCATAGATATAAAGACGTTCTTGGCTCATCTTTTGTCCAGAAATATCCTCGGGGGGTCCGGGGGGCAGACAGCCCCCCGGTCCTGCCATTACAGTAACGCCTTCAGCCGGGCCGGATCGAAACCCGGCTCCAGCGACCATTCCACACCGGCGGGCGTATCCTTGACCGAAACGCCCGCCGCCGCGAACCCGTCACGGATTGCGTCAGATCGGGCAAAGTCCCGCGCTGCCCGCGCCTCAGCCCGCGCCGCCAGCAGCGCCGCGATCAGGGCCTCGGCCTCATCACCCGCTTGCGTCCAGCCACCCATGTCATCGGTCAGCAGACCCAAAAGCCCCGCCGAAGCCTTCAGCGCAGGCGCATCGCCGTCGCGCGCCAGATCATGCAGCGCGGCCAGCGCGCCCGCCGTGTTCAGATCATCGGCCAAAGCCGCCAGCACAGGTGCCGCCACCTGCCCCGCCGCCACGCCATCGGTCAGCCCACGCCAGCGGCGCAAGGTGCCTTCGGCCTCGGCCACCTTTTCGGCGGTCCAGTCCATCGGGCGACGGTAATGGGTCATCAGCAGCACCATACGGATCACCTCAGGCTGCACGCCCTGATCCAAGAGGTCGCGGACCGTAAAGAAATTGCCTAAACTTTTAGACATTTTCTTGCCCTCGACCTGCAACATCTCATTATGCAGCCAATAACGGGCAAAATCATGGCCGGGATTGGCGCAGCAGCTTTGCGCGACCTCGTTTTCATGGTGCGGGAACAGCAGGTCGATCCCGCCCGCATGGATGTCAAAATCCGGGCCAAGATATTGCTGGGACATGGCCGAACATTCGATATGCCAGCCCGGACGCCCCCGCCCCCACGGGCTGTCCCAGCCCGGAGTTTCCGCATCCGAGGGCTTCCACAGCACGAAATCCATCGGATCACGCTTGAACGGCGCAACCTCGACCCGTGCGCCGGCGATCATATCATCGACCGAACGTCCCGACAGCTGGCCATAACCGGCAAAACTGCGCACATCGAACAGCACATGGCCCTCGGCCTCATAGGCGTGTCCACGCGCGATCAGATCCGCGATCATCGCCACCATACCGGGGATATGCTCGGTTGCGCGGGGTTCCACATCCGGCAGGGCTACACCAAGCGCGCCCATATCGTCGTGATACCACCCCACGGTTTCCTCGGTCACATCCCGAATCGGACGGCCGGTCATCATCGCCCGCGCGTTGATCTTGTCGTCCACGTCGGTCAGGTTGCGCACATAAGTCACCGCTTCCGCGCCATAGACATGGCGCAGCAGCCGCACCAGCACATCGAACACCACCGCAGGCCGCGCATTGCCAAGATGCGCCCGGTCATAAACGGTCGGACCGCAGCAATAGACCCCGATCCGCGCTGCATCGCGCGGGTGAAAATCCTGTTTTGTCCGGGTCTTGCTGTTCGTCAGTCGGATCTGAACCATATTGCCCCTTTCGCGGGGCTGCCGGTCTGATACGCGCCTGCCCCGCCTGAAAACTCAGCCGGTAATGCAGCAGCGAAGGATGAAGCGCATCGACATATTGCCCTGATAGCCGATCTGCGCCCCCCTGCCAAGGGCCTGCCATCGCCCTTTCCGCCCATCAGGGATTGCGAAAACGTCAAAAAATATCTATTTGTCACCGCAAGATGTGCAAAACTGCCTGCACATGACAGGCTGCACAAAAATGATGGGCCACAATCCGGCCATAACACAGGACAAATGCAGATGAAGATTGCAGTTGCAGGCTTGGGCTATGTCGGCCTGTCAAACGCGGTCCTTCTGGCGCAGCACCATGAGGTTTGGGCGCTGGATGTGGACGAAAACCGGGTGCGCATGGTCAATGACCGTCAAAGCCCGATCGAAGATGCCGAGATCGCGCAATATCTGGCGGAAAAACCGCTGAACCTGACCGCAACCACCGATGCGGTGGCGGCGCTGTCGGGGGCGGATTTCATCATCATTGCCACGCCCACGAATTACGACGACCGCACCAACCGCTTTGACACCTCGACGGTGGAAACGGTCATCACCAATGCACGCCAGATCACCTCACGCGCCACCATCATCATCAAATCCACCATTCCCGTGGGTTTCGTCAGCCGGATGCGGGTCGAGGCGGGCTATCAGGGCATCATCTTCTCGCCCGAGTTTCTGCGCGAGGGCAAGGCGCTTTACGACAACCTGTATCCGTCGCGGATCGTGGTCGGCGATCACGGCCCGGCGGCACATCGTTTCGCGGAACTTCTGGTCGAAGGTGCAATCCGCAAGGATATGCCCGTGCGCTTTACCGGCCCGGTCGAGGCCGAGGCGATCAAGCTGTTTTCCAACACTTATCTGGCCTTGCGCGTGGCCTATTTCAACGAACTCGACAGCTATGCGCTGAAACATGGGCTGAACACACGCGAAATTATCGAGGGCGTCAGCCTCGACCCGCGCATCGGCGCGCATTACAATAACCCGTCCTTCGGCTATGGCGGCTATTGCCTGCCCAAAGACACCAAGCAATTGCTGGCCAATTACGAAGACGTGCCGCAAAACCTGATCGGAGCCATCGTTGAATCCAACCGCACCCGCAAGGATTTCATCAGCGATCAGATCGTGGCGAAGCAGCCCAAGGTCGTCGGCGTTCACCGGCTGGTGATGAAGGCCGGGTCCGACAATTTCCGCGACAGCTCTATTCAGGGCATTATGAAGCGGATCAAGGCCAAGGGGATTGAGGTCATCGTTTATGAACCCGTGCTGAAAGAGGACCATTTCTTCCGCAGCCGCGTGGTGCGTGATCTGGACGCTTTCAAGGCCGAATCCGACCTGATCCTTGCCAACCGCCTGACCGATGACCTGCGCGATGTCGCGGCCAAGGTCTATACCCGCGACCTGTTCGGAGTGGACTGATGAAAACTGTTCTTGTCACCGGAAGCGCCGGATTTATCGGCTATCACCTGTCCAACCTGCTGCTGGATCAGGGCTTTGCAGTTGTCGGCATCGACAATCACAATGATTATTACGACCCGGCCCTGAAAGCCGCGCGCGAAGAACGGCTGACCGCCCGCGACGGCTTTACCGCCATTCGCGGCAGCGTCGAGGAGCCGGGCCTGCTGATGGATATGTTCGCCACGCATAAGCCCGATGCGGTGGTGCATCTGGCCGCGCAAGCCGGTGTGCGCTATTCCATCGAAAACCCCCGCGCCTATACTCAGGCCAACCTGCTCGGCACGTTCGAGCTGCTGGAGGCCGCCCGCGCCCATCCGCCCGCGCATCTGCTGATGGCTTCGACCAGTTCGGTCTATGGCGCCAATACCGAAATGCCCTATCGGGAAACCGACAAGGTGGACACACAGATGTCCTATTACGCGGCGACCAAAAAGGCGAATGAGGCGATGGCGCACAGCTATGCGCATCTGTTCGGCCTGCCGATCACCATGTTCCGCTTTTTCACCGTTTACGGGCCTTGGGGTCGCCCGGATATGGCGCCCTATCTGTTCACCAGCGCGATTTTCGACGGCCGCCCGATCAAGGTGTTCAACCACGGCGACATGAAGCGCGACTTTACCTATGTGACGGATCTGGTGCGCGGTATCCGCCTGCTGATGGATGCGGTGCCGGTGCGCCCAGCCGATGGTCAGGTCGAGACGGGAGACAGCCTGTCCCCGGTCGCGCCCTGGCGGGTGGTCAATATCGGCAATGGCGATTCCGTGCAATTGCTGGACTTTATCGCCGCAATCGAGGCCGCCTCGGGGCGTGAAGCGGTCAAGAACATGCTGCCGATCCAGCCCGGCGATGTGCCTGCGACATGGGCCGACACCACGCTGCTGCGCCGGCTGACGGGTTACGCCCCGCAGACCAATGTGCGCGACGGTATGGCGGCCTATGTGGACTGGTATCGGGATTATTACGGGGCCTGATTACGGGCCTAACGCCGGCGGCGCATGGCTTCGGCCAGCGCGTCCTCGCCCCGCGCGAACAGATCACCGACCGCGCCCGTAAGGTCGCGGTCGTCGCGATTCTGGCTGAGTTTGGATTTGGCCTCGACCCGCTCCGGGGTGATACGGAACGCCACGATCCCCGCCAGCATCTGATCCAGAAAATCCGCAGGCGCATCCGCCATGCGCCATGCCGCATCACCATTCACCCGCCGTTCATACAGGCGGGTCAGCAGCGCCACCGCCGCCCGTTTGGCCTGCATGTCATGCTGAAAGCTGATCTGGCCATGCACATGCACCACCTGATAATTCCAGGTCGGCACCGCGCGGTGATGCTTAGCCTTGCTGGGGTAGCTGTTGGGCGAGATATAACCCTGAACCCCCTGAAAAATCGCCAGAACCGGTCTGCCGTCCGGCAGTTCATGCAAGCCGTTGCCAATGGCGACATGACCGATCAGTGCTCCATCAGGCGCAGCGAACAGAGGCAGGTGATTGGCCTGAAAGCCCTGATCCCCCTGCGCCACCACGACGGCCAGCGGATGATCCGCCATCAGCGCAGCAACCTGAACCGGGTCGGTTTCGTGGAAATGCTTGGGGTTATACATCGGTGGTTCCTTTGTCCGGTTTGGCGGGCTGAGCAGCCTCGGCATTGCGTTTGGCCTCGGCGGCCCGCATCCGCATCAGGCCGTGAGTCAGCATCATTTGCTGATCCAGCGGCAAAACCTGCGTACTGCCCGCCTGCATCGCGCGGGCGAACAGATAGAATGGCTCGGATTGGGTCAGCAACTCGGCAATCCGCGCCCGCCGCCAATCCAGTGCGCGCCGGTGCAGCATTGCCAGCTCGGGGTCATGCAAAAAGACCTGCATCCGGGCCTCGACCGCATCCATCAGGCGCATAATCCGGCGGTCCTCTGCCATATTGAAATTGCGGTCCAGCCAATAGGACAGGTCAATCGGATCATGGCTGTGATTGGGCTTGCCGCGCAGGGTTTTCAGCACGAAATCCTCGACCGAGCCAAGCGCATAGTGGTTAAGCTGGGCCAGATCATAGCGCGGCGCATCATGCAAAATCACCGTGCCGCCATGCGCCCGCACCACCCGCCCCGAGCCGTCCAGCCAAGTGTCCTCTGCCAGCGGCGCGGCCCAACGCGGGCGATGGACCCCAAGACGCGCAACATTTTCAGTCATACGAAACAAGGTCTTATACTGCACCGCCCGCCACGGCCATAACATCCTTTCGGGGGCGCAGCGGGTGAACTGGCGCAACACCGGGGCGTCCGAGAGCCGCGCCACCCCGGCATTGCCGAACATCCGCCAGGACACCGAAAACGCCTGCGCATCAGGCGCAACTGCGAACAGATCATCCAGCCGCCCCGCGCCCGCATGGATGCAAAGGAATTCGTCCACATCCGAGACCATCACCCAATCCGCCCGCTTGACCTCGCGCTGGTTCATGGCACGGGTCAGCGCCTGCCATTGCACGGTTTTAACGCCGCGCCGGGCATTGGGTAGATGCCGCACCACGCCCATGGCCGCCAGACGGTCCAGCATCAGATCGGTGCCGTCGCTGCAATCATTCGAGAAGATCAGAAAGTCGGTAAAGCCAATCTCCTGATGATAGGCCAGCCATTCAAGGACAAAGGGCGCCTCATCGCGCATGGTGGTGACGATGGTGCGCATCTTTTTCCCGCCGCTGTTTGCGATTTTTTAACGCATCCTGTGGTAAGGCGAAAGCCGTTGCAACCCGCGCAAGGCTGACGCAGGAAGGGGAACGAACAGGAAAGGGCATAAGATTATGACTGACCACCCAAAGCTGACCTCTCTGGCACATGGCGGCGGCTGCGGCTGCAAGATCGGGCCTGCGGTGCTGGCGGAATTGCTGGCAGAACAGCCGCTGGCGCAAGCCTTCCCGCAACTGCTGGTCGGCAATGACACCTCTGACGATGCCGCCGTCTGGCAGGTGGACGACAACACCGCCATCATTGCGACAACCGATTTCTTCATGCCGATGGTGGATGACCCGTTCCAGTTCGGGCGGATCGCGGCGGCCAATGCGATTTCTGACATTTATGCTATGGGCGGGCGGCCGATTTTCGCGCTGGCGGTGCTGGGTATGCCCATCGACAAGCTGCCCGCAGCCACCATCCGCGAGATTTTGCAGGGCGGCGCCGATATTTGCGCGCAGGCCGGGATTCCGGTCGCGGGCGGTCATTCGATTGATGCGCCGGAACCGATTTATGGCCTCGCCGTGATCGGGCTGGCCCACCCCGACAAGATCCGCCGCAACAGCAGTGCGCAGGCGGGCGACGCGCTGATCCTGACCAAAGGGCTTGGCGTGGGGGTTTATTCCTCGGCCATCAAGAAAGGGTTTCTGGATCAGGCCGGTATTGATGAAATGATCGCCTCGGCCACGCTGCTGAACAAGATCGGGGTCGAGCTGGCCGATAACCCGGCGGTTCATGCGATTACGGATGTGACCGGGTTTTCGGTGCTGGGTCACGGCTGGGAACTGGCGCGTGGCGCGGGCGTGGGGCTGCGGATTCAGGCGGATGCCCTGCCGCTGCTGACCCGCGCGACGGAACTGGCGCAGGCGGGCTGCATCACCGGCGCTTCGGGGCGCAACTGGACTGCGGTGCAGGATCACGTCACGCTGCCCAAAGGCTGTCCCGACTGGCAGCGCGGGTTGCTGACCGATCCGCAAACATCGGGCGGGCTGCTGGTGTCCTGCGCCGCCGATCAGGCCGATGCGCTGGTCGCGCAGATCCGCGCTGCGGGCTATCCGCTGGCGACCCGCATCGGTGACGTGACCGAAGGCCCCGCCCGGATTGAGGTCGTCTGACGCAGAAGGGCCGCCCCCGACGGGCGGCCCTTCTCATCTGATCGTCAGCAAACCGCTGCTCAGGATCACCCCTATGGGCGCTCCCGGTTCAGCCGTCGATCTGCACGCCCAAATGGCGGGCGACCGTAAAGATGTCCTTATCGCCACGCCCCGACAGGTTCACCACCATCAGGTGATCACGCGGCAGCCCCGGCGCAATTTTGGCGGCATGGGCAATCGCATGGCTGGGTTCCAGCGCGGGAATGATGCCTTCGGTCCGGCAAAGCAATTGGAACGCCTCCAAAGCCTCGGCGTCGGTAACATTCACATATTCGGCACGCCCCATGTCATGCAGCCAGGCATGTTCTGGCCCAATGCCGGGGTAATCCAGACCAGCGCTGATGGAATGGCCCTCAAGGATCTGGCCGTCCTCATCCTGCAACAGATAGGTGCGGTTGCCATGCAGCACACCGGGGCGGCCGCCGGTCAGGCTGGCGCAATGCTCCATCCGCTCATCAACGCCATGACCCCCGGCCTCGACCCCGATAATCCGCACCGAAGGTTCATCGAGGAACGGGTGAAACAGCCCCATCGCATTGCTGCCGCCGCCGATACAGGCAACCACCGAATCAGGCAGGCGACCCTCGGCGGCCATGATCTGATCGCGGGTCTCGCGCCCAATCACCGCCTGAAAATCGCGCACCATCGCCGGGTAAGGATGCGGCCCGGCAACCGTGCCGATGCAATAGAACGTGTCATGCACATTCGTGACCCAATCGCGCAGCGCGTCATTCATCGCATCTTTCAGCGTGCCACGCCCGGATTTCACCGCCACCACCTCGGCCCCCAAAAGGCGCATACGGAACACGTTGGGCTGCTGGCGTTCCACATCATGCGCCCCCATATAAACCACGCATTTCAGCCCGAAGCGCGCGCAAACCGTCGCCGTTGCCACCCCATGCTGACCCGCGCCGGTCTCTGCGATGATCCGGGTCTTGCCCATCCGCCGCGCCAACAGGATCTGCCCCAGCACGTTGTTGATCTTGTGGCTGCCGGTGTGGTTCAGCTCCTCGCGTTTCAGATAGATTTTCGCCCCGCCAAGATGCTCGGTCAGACGTGGCGCATAATACAGGGGCGAGGGCCGCCCGACATAATGCGTCCACAGATCGGCCATTTCCGCGATAAAGGCCGGGTCGGTTTTGGCCTGCTTGTATTCGGCCTCCAATGCCAGAATCAGCGGCATCAGGGTCTCGCTGACGAAACGCCCACCGAAAATGCCAAAACGCCCTGAATCATCGGGACCGTTGCGAAAGCTGTTGGGAAGATCGTCGGGCATATGGGGCCTCCTTTGCGTCACATTCCGATTACCGCGCGGGCCGGGCGGTGGCAATGCTGGCCGCGCCGCGCTATATCGCGGGCCCCCACCCATGAGGTCCAGATGCGCCACCTGATTGCCGCTTTCCTGCTGCTGACCGCCCCCGCCACCGCGGCAGAGATCACGCTGAAGGTTCACCATTTCCTGCCGCCCACCACGACGGTTCAGGTCGAGTTGATCGAGCCTTGGGCGCGCGCGGTCGAGGAACAGTCCGGCGGTCGGATCGAGGTGCAGATTTACCCGGCGATGCAGCTTGGCGGCAAGCCGCCACAGCTTTTCGATCAGGCCCGCGATGGGGTGGTGGATATTTCATGGACGCTTTTGGGTTATACACCCGGCCGTTTCCCTCGGGCCGAGGTGTTCGAACTGCCCTTTATCGCCTCGACTGCGGCGGCAACAAATGCAGCTTTGCAGGATTATCAGGCAAAATATCTGACCGATGAGCTGGCCGAGGTTCACCCGCTGTTGCTGCATGTCGGCGCGCCGGGCAAGTTTCACTTCAAGCGCGGCCCGGTCGCCAGCCTTGACGATCTGCGCGGCCTGAAGCTGCGCGGCCCGTCCCGCGCCATGACGGATGCCCTGAACGCCATGGAGGCGGTCGCCGTCGGGATGCCGGTGCCGGAGCTGCCGCTGGCGCTGACCACCGGCGTGATCGACGGTGCGCTGGTCCCGTGGGAGGTCACGCGCGACCTGAAGCTGACCGAGATCACGAAATACCACACCGAGTTTGACGGCGAAAACGGGCTTTACACCTCGGTTTTCGCGCTGGTGATGAACCGGGCGAAATATGACAATCTGCCGCCCGACCTACGCGAGATCATCGACCGCAATGCCGGGGCGGCACTGGCGGCGCAGGCCAGCGCGGTCTATGACGGGATCGAGGCGGATATTCGTCAGCAGGCGCTGGATCATGGTGCGGAAATCACCGTGATCGCGACCGAGGATCAGGCCCCCTGGCGTGCCGCCGCACAGCCGGTCATCGACGCTTGGGTGGCGGCACGGGATGCGGCGGGCGATGATGGCATGGCGATGCTGAATGATGCCCGCGCCATGATTGCCGCGCATCAACCCTGACTTGCGCCCGCCCCCCGCGCCGGGCAAAGTCGTTGGGATAAGGAGGACATGATGCACAGCCTTTTCCCTTCGCCCGCATGGCCCGCGCTGCCGGTGCTTGGTCTCGACGGCACCTATCCCGTTCATCGTATTTTCTGCGTCGGGCGCAACTATGCCGCCCATGCCGCCGAAATGGGTGACGAGGCCGACCGCGAAACGCCGTTCTATTTTACCAAATCGGCGCTGGCCTTTGCGCCTTCGGGCAGTCGCCAGCCCTATCCGCCCGGCACCAGCGACTATCACCACGAGGTCGAACTGGCGGTAGCCATCGGCACCCCCGCCTTTCAGGTCACGCCCACGCAAGCCTTGGCGGCGGTTTACGGCTATGGCACCGCGCTGGACATGACACGGCGCGATTTGCAGCTTGCGGCCAAGGACAAGGCGCGGCCCTGGTCGCTGGCCAAGGATGTCGAGGCATCGGCCATCATCGGCACGCTGACCCGCGCGGCGGATTTCCAGCCCGGCGACCAGACCATCAGCCTGACGGTCAACGGCCAGCCGCGCCAGCAAGGCCACCTGTCGGATATGATCTTTAACGCCTTGGAACTGATCGCGGATTTGTCACGCTTTTATCACCTTGCCCCCGGCGATGTGATCCTGACAGGCACCCCCGCCGGGGTCGGCCCGGTCGTCGCTGGCGATGTGATCGAAGGCCGGATCGAGGGGCTGGAGCCGGTCCGCCTGACCCTGATCTAAAGCGCGCGGTGCTGTCCGCCTTCGACATGGTAAACCTGCCCTTGCCGCAAGGGCAGGTCGCCAAGTTTTGCCACACCCTGCCCCAATGCCAGCACCCGCAGCATCCGCAGCGTCACCCCATGCGTGACCACCACCGCCGGGCCGGTCAGATCATCCAGAAACGCCCGGCAACGCACCGCCAGCGCGGCGAAATGCTCGCCATTCGGGGTCTGGTCATACCAGCCTAACCAATCGTGAAAGAGGCCCGGATGGTCGCGGTGTAAATCATCCAGACGAGCGCCGGTAAAATCGCCCACGTCGATTTCCACCAGCCGGGGATCGGTGATGAAGTCTGGGCCCAAAATGATCCGCGCGGTGTCCTGCGCCCGGCCCTGCGGGCTGGCATAGCCCGGTGCCGTGATCCCGGCCAAGGTTGCCGCCTGCTGTTCCGCCTGTTTCCGTCCCTGCACGGTCAGGGGGGAATCGAGCCGCCCCTGCAACCGCCCCTGCCGGTTCCATTCGGTTTCGCCGTGGCGCAGCAGATAGAGCGGGAACGGATGTATCATCGGGCCTGACATGCAAACGGGCGCAGCCTGCGCCGCGCCCGTTGGAAGAATGGTGGGTGATAAGAGATTTGAACTCCTGACATCTTCGATGTGAACGAAGCGCTCTACCACTGAGCTAATCACCCGGTTCGCGCGATTTATCCCTGCGCGACAGGTATTGCAAGGGCGATCTGACGGAAAATCGACAAAATCGCCCGTTGCAGGTCAGGCATCCGCGCTGTCGGCCTTGCGGCGCAGGCGCAGGATCAGGACTTCACCGCCGCCGACATCTTTCTGGCGGTTCACGCGCGCCTTGCCAAAAGGCTGAACCGCAAGGCTTTCACCAGCAGCGAAGGCTTTACCAAGCTCGGCCAAGGTGGCTTCGACGATCACGCGGGCATCGTTCTTTTTCGCCCCCGAGGCGGCAACCACACGGTCCAGAAACTCGCGCTTCTGCACAATTTTCGCCGGGATCGGATCGGACACTTCGGGCTTAGCCTTGCGGGCGCGGGGAGCCGCCTTTGCAGCTTTCGGCGCGACCGCTTTGGCGGCGTTTTTCGGGGCGGTTTTCGCGGTGGCTTTCGTGTTCACGTTTACCTCGGGGCTGATAGTGGCTGAGTTCAGGCGCTTTCCCGTCAGAGGATTCTGAACAGCAAAAGCAGACAAGTGCCTGATGCGCCAAGCAATGTGTCGCGTCAATTAAAAGAAACGCCAGTTAACGGGGTTTTGAGACAAAAGCAACCCGCAACCGCCTGCCATTCCAAAAGCAAGCGGCGCAGCCTTTCGGTTGCGCCGCCATTTGGTCAATATTTCTAGAAGGTTAATGCGTTATCGCATCCGCCGCCGGCCGCTGCGCAGCCAGACGGGCGGCCTCGGCCGCGGCAGCCTCCTCGGCGGCCTCGTCCCAGTCCAGCGATTCCGGCATCCGCACCAGCGCATGTTTCAGCACCTCACGGACGTTTTCCACCGGGATAATGCGCAGCCCTTCTTTGACATTGGCCGGGATCTCGGTCAGGTCCTTTTCGTTGTCCTTGGGGATCAGCACGGTTTTGATACCGCCGCGCAGCGCCGCCAGCAGCTTTTCCTTCAGCCCGCCGATGGCCAGCGCATTGCCGCGCAGGGTCACTTCGCCGGTCATCGCCACATCCTTGCGCACCGGGATGCCGGTCATCACCGACACCACCGACGTCACCATCGCCAGACCAGCGGACGGCCCATCCTTGGGGGTTGCCCCTTCGGGAACGTGAACGTGGATGTCCCGCTTTTCAAACTCGGGCGGACGAATCCCCAGTTCCGGCGCGACCGAGCGGACAAAGCTGGACGCGGCGTCGATGGATTCCTTCATCACCTCGCCCAGTTTCCCGGTGGTTTTCATCCGGCCCTTGCCCGGCAGTTTCAGCGCCTCGATCTGCAACAGATCGCCGCCAACGCTGGTCCAGGCCAGCCCGGTGACGACGCCAACCTGATCCTCGGCCTCGGCCAGACCATAGCGATGGCGCCGCACGCCAAGGTATTCCTCGGCCTTTTCGGGCGTCACATCCACGGATTTGACCTTGCCGCGCAGGATTTCAGTCACCGCCTTGCGGGCCAGCTTGGCGATTTCGCGTTCCAGATTCCGCACCCCGGCTTCGCGGGTGTAATAGCGGATCACATGAGTCAGAGCCTCATCCGAAACGCTGAACTCACCCTTGCGCAGACCGTTTGCCGCAACCTGTTTCGGCAACAGGTGCTGACGCGCGATTTCACGCTTTTCATCCTCGGTGTAGCCGGCCAGAGAAATAATCTCCATCCGGTCCAGCAGCGGGCCGGGCATGTTATAGCTGTTGGCCGTGGTCAGGAACATGACGTTGGACAGGTCGTATTCCACCTCAAGATAGTGGTCCACGAAGCTCGCGTTCTGTTCCGGGTCCAGCACCTCCAGCATGGCAGACGCCGGGTCGCCCCTGAAATCCTGCCCCATCTTGTCGATTTCATCCAACAGGATCAGCGGGTTGGTGGTTTTCGCCTTTTTCAGCGCCTGAATGATCTTGCCGGGCATGGACCCGATATAGGTGCGCCGATGGCCACGGATTTCAGATTCATCGCGCACGCCGCCAAGGCTGATGCGGATGAACTCGCGCCCCGTCGCCTTGGCAACCGAGCGGCCAAGCGAGGTTTTCCCGACGCCCGGCGGGCCGACGAGGCACAGGATCGGGCCTTTCAGCTTTTGGCTGCGGGTCTGCACGGCCAGATATTCAAGGATACGCTCCTTGACCTTTTCCAGCCCGTAGTGATCCGCATTCAGGATTTCCTCGGCCTTGCCAATATCCTTGCGGGTACGCGATTTCGTCCCCCAAGGCAAGGACAGCAGCCAGTCCAGATAGTTGCGGCTGACGGTCGCCTCCGCCGACATGGGCGACATGGATTTCAGCTTTTTCAGCTCGGCCTCGGCCTTGTCGCGGGCCTCTTTGCTGAACTTGGTCGAGGCGATTTTCTCCTCAAGCTCGGCCAGTTCGCCGCCCTCGTCCTGATCGCCGAGTTCCTTCTGAATGGCCTTCATCTGCTCATTCAGGTAATATTCGCGCTGGGTCTTTTCCATCTGGGATTTGACGCGCGATTTGATCTTTTTCTCGACCTGCAAGACAGACAGCTCGCCCTGCATCTGGCCATAGAGCTTTTCCAGACGCGCGGCCACGTCCAGCTCCTCCAGCAGAGCCTGTTTCTCGGCCACGTCGATCCCCAAATGGCCGCTGACCAGATCGGCCAGACGGGCGGGGTCGCGGGTTTCAGAAACCGTGGTCAGGACTTCTTCGGGAATGTTCTTGCGCACTTTGGTGTAACGCTCGAACTCATCCGCGACGGTGCGCACCAGCGCAGCAGCCGTCGCCGCGTCGCCGGGCTGTTCGTCCAGCGCAACCGCCTCGGCCTCGAAATAATCGGGGTTATCGACAAAGCCGGTGATCTGCACCCGCTCACGCCCCTCGACCAGCACTTTCACGGTGCCGTCGGGCAGTTTCAGCAGTTGCAGCACATTGGCCAGAACACCAGTGGTATAGATGCCCGCCGCGTCCGGCTCATCAATCGACGCATCCTTTTGCGCAGCCAGCAGGATCGGGCGGTCCGCCTCCATCACCGCTTCCAATGCGCGCACGGACCGATCGCGGCCGACGAACAGCGGCACGATCATATGCGGAAAGACCACGATGTCGCGCAGCGGCAGCACCGGATAGGTCGTTTGGGAAGTATCACTCATTATCGGTCCTTTCATGCCCGAGACCGCAGCCCCTTGGCGGCAGCAGACGGTCTCTGCCTGCGGGTCAATTTAGGTTCGCCCCGGTTCCGGTTCAATATGCCGGGCCGTTCTATTTCCGTTCAGGGTTAATCAAATTGTTACAATGACATGAGGCGGCAGGATCACCCCGCCGCCTCTGAAAGCTGGTGTCACAGGTTTATTCAACCGGCAGGAAACGCTCGAAACTCAACTGCACCGGGCGGGCGGCAAAGGCCCCGTCCGAGCTGCTGTTCATCACCGCCAGCCGATATTTGCCCGGCGCCAGCACCACGACCATTTCCGCATCCAGACTGTCGTTGCTGTCATCTACATCCCCCACGGCTACACCCTGCGCATTGAACAGGCGCAAGCGCGGATCGGACACGCCCCCACCAATAGCGTTGATCGCATAGGCCGCGCGGCGCTCTACGTCAAAGCTGAACCAGCGGGCAGATTTGCCGACCAGTATGGTGGTTTCGGCCCTTGTATCCGCCTCGACCGCCTGAATCGCCACCGAACCATCCATGGGCGGGGCCATCTCTGCCCGGTCATAGGCTTCGCGCAGCATCGCGACCTCGTCAAAGGCGTCCACCGAGACCGTGACAGCGCCCGGCTCGTGCCCAATAGAACGAACCCCGATGCAATATTCCCCAGCAGGCAGCGGCTCCATCATGTCCAGCCGCGCATTCAGGCTGTCGCGGTCATCATCATTATAGCCCAACTGCCGACCTTCCGCATCAAACAGCGCCATCACCGGGTCCAGGGCGGTGTTTTGCGCCCGCAGGGTCAGCGCCGCCGGAGCATCCAGCGTAAAGCGCAGATAAGCTTCTGTGCCGGTCAGGTTGACCTGTTGCTGAACCGGGGTGCCTGCCCGCCCGGCATTGTCCAACGCCATGTTCAGATCGCCCTCGATCAGCAAACCGGCCTGCGTGTCCGCGGTGCAGGCGGGAATGTTGCTGTTGCCGCCGCCGTCTTCCGCGCCCAGCGTCGCCGGATCGGGCAGGTCGAACAATGCGGGCTGACTGGCACGGGCGATCTGAAGCTCGCCCATGGCCATGCCATATTCACCGACCGCATCGACGATCACGCAGTAATCCCCCGGCTCCAGCGGCGTTTCGACCCGTGCGTTCAGCGTGCCTTCACCGGCGTCATCATTCTCGCCAAAGATATTGCCCTCGCTGTCCAGCAAGCGAACCTTCGGATCACCGTCACCACGCGGGCCGGTCGGTGCGGCCTCGATCCGCAGGGTTTCCTCGGCCTCGGCGCTGACACGAAAGGCGGTTACGGTGGTGGCCCCGGTGCCCAGCGACAGGCTCAGGCGTAGTGGATCGGCGGCCGTCGAAACATCCGACTCCTCAGCCGTGCCATTGACCCAGGACCGCGCAGCATAATCGCCGCAAAGCAGCGCAACATCGGTTTGCGCCGCCACCGGAGCAGCCGAGGTAAAGAACGCGCAGCCAAGCGCAAGGGTCAGAGGACCAGACAACCTGTCGACACCACGCATCGCGCAATCTCCTGTTGACATTTGATGCGCAAGCCTTGCCGCAAGCCATCCGGTTTTGCAATGCGCCTTAGCCTAACGCGGGATCACCAGTTCGACCCGCAAACCCCCAAGCCGCTCGCCATCCATCAGCCGCAGGCTGCCACCATGGCTGCGCGCCATATCGGCAGCAATCGCAAGGCCAAGCCCGACCCCCTGCCCCCGGTCCTGATTGCGGGCCGGGTCCAGCCGGGTGAAGGGGCGAAGGGCCTCGTCGCGGCGATCCTCGGGGATACCGGGGCCGTCATCCTCGACCGAGACCTTCAGGCTGCGGTCCGACAGCGCCACCCCAACGCTGGCACGGGTGCCATAGCGGGTCGCATTGCCGATCAGGTTTTCGACCACGCGACGCACCGCAGCCGGGCGAAAGGTCGCAATCCCCACCGGATCACCCGCCGACACATCCAACGTCACATTCTGCCCGCCGCGCTGTGCATCGCTCACTACCTGCCGGATGAAATCCAGCGCCGCTACCGGCTCGGGCGGGCTGTCCTGCACATCCGTGCGCACCATATCCAGAAAGGCATCAACCATCTGCCCCATCTGCGCCACATCCCGCTCCATCGCGGTGATCTCATCCCGCTCCGGCGGCAGGTCGGTGGACAGCATCGACAGCCCCAGGCGCAGCCGGGTCAGGGGCGTGCGCAGGTCATGGCTGACCCCCGACAACATCAGCCGCCGCTGTTCGTTCAGCCGCTCGATCCGGTTGCGCATGTTCAGAAACGCCGTCCCGGCGCTGCGCACTTCGGTCGCACCCGAGGGCTTATAGGGCAACACCTGCCCCCGGCCATAAGCATCCGCCGCCCGCGCCAGCCGCCGGATCGGGCGCATCTGATTGCGCAGAAAGATCGTGGCAATGCCGCTCATCAAAGCCGAAGTGCCGATCATCAGCACCAGCAATTGATGCGGGTTGCGGGCGCTGACCCGGCTGCGCGAGAAATCCAGCCGATACGCCCCCCAGCGGCCATCCAGCGACAGTTGCACCAGCCGGTTCTGTGACAGATCCACCGCCCGGACGCGCGGCCCCACCTGATGCAGCACTTCGGTCACGATCCGCCCTGACAGGTCATCCCAACTGCGCAGGTCGGTATCAGCGATCGGTGCGGGCAGGGTCAGCTCCAGCCCCAGCGGTGCCGCGATCTGCTGCCCCACGGCCTGCGCCGCCGCCAGATCCGGGGCTGCCTCGATCCGGGCGGCGACAAAGCCGACCTCTTGCGCCATGCTGACGGTCATCTGCCGGGTGACGGATTCGAAATGCCGTTGCAGAAACAGCACCGTCACCACCAGCGTCACCGTAATCACCGGCATGAACAGGATCAGCGCCGCCCGCCCGTAAATCCCGCGCGGCATCAGATCTTTTGCCCAAGCCAGATTCATGTCAGCCTCCGTTACCGGGCCGCAGCTTGGCCCGATTTTCAGCAAAGGGAAACCCCGATGGCGATTCGCGTGCTGGCCCCCAACCCGTCCCCCCTGACCGGGCCAGGGACAAATACCTTCCTGATCGGCCAGCGCCATGTGGCCGTGATCGACCCTGGCCCCGATCTGCCCACCCATCGCGCCGCGATTCTGGCCGCCACACCGGGCCGGATCAGCCATATTTTCGTAACCCACGCCCATCTGGACCATTCCGAAGGCGCAAAGGCGCTGGCCAAGGCAACCGGTGCCCCGATCATCGCCTTTGGGCACGCCACCGAGGGCCGCTCGCCCCGCATGACCGCGCTGGCCGCAGCCGGGCTTTCGGGGGGCGGTGAAGGGCTGGACGCGGGCTTTACGCCCGACATCCGCCTGCGTGACAATGAGGCCATCGAGACCCCCGACTGGACGATCGAGGCCATCCACACCCCCGGCCATATGGGCAACCATCTGGCTTTTCGCATGGAAGATCAGGTGTTTTGCGGCGATCTGGTCATGGGCTGGTCCAGCACGCTGATCTCCCCGCCAGACGGCGATCTGGCAGATTATTTCCGCAGCCTCGACCGCCTGAACGCGCTGCGCCCCGCCCGGCTGATCCCCGCACATGGCGACGCGATCGAGGCCCCCCTGCCCCGGCTGGCCGAGCTTGCCGCCCATCGCCGCACCCGCAGCGCTCAAATCCTGACTGCCCTGCGCCAGGCCCCCGGCACCGCAGCCGAACTGGCCACCCGAATCTATGACGTGCCCCCCGCCCTGCTGCCCGCCGCCACCCGCAACACCTTCGCCCACCTGATCGCCCTGCAAGAACTCGGCGCCGTAACCGCCCCCGAGGGCGGACCAAACGACCAGTTCTCGATCTCTTGATAAATATTTTCAACGCATTGCAAAAAACGTCAAAAAATCTTCGCATACCCCCTTGCCGCCCCCCAAACCCAAAGCTATACACCGCCCCGTGTTCCGGCGTAGCTCAGCGGTAGAGCAGTTGACTGTTAATCAATTGGTCGTAGGTTCGATCCCTACCGCCGGAGCCAAATCCTTGTAAATCAAAATCTTAGCGGCGATTTGGCGGCATATGGACCTCATGCCCATTTGTTGATCTCACGCACGCCCCTGATTTGGGGGCCGTCATGGCTATCGCCAACTATGTCATCCGTCGCGGCGACTTTTACGCTTGGCGGCGCGTCTATTGCGGGAAGGCGATCCAAGCTCCGCTCTCAACCACCAGCGCCGCCGAGGCCCGACGCCTCGCGACAGTCGCGACCGCAGCCGCCGCCCTGGGCTGGCCGCTCCTTGACACAGGACGCGTCACCGTTCACGATGCGAAGGTGGAAATCCTGAACGCGGTTCGCTACGAGGCGCACGCGGTTTCTTGCTCCTGTGCTTTAATTCTCCGTTAGCACCAGAGCAAACGTCCTAACTATAAAGGGATTAAGACAGCGGCCTTGCTACGGCCTTCACATTTACGATTCAGCCCAAAAACCGCCCCGAACCAAAACGAAATCAAGACAAAAACCCCCAAAAGCTTCCGCGAGAGGGAACAGGTGGCCAGATCGCCCCCCTGCCCCGCACATTACTCATAAACGCCATCTATAATCTGCTCGAACCGCTGCGCCGCGCGGGCGGGCATTCCCTCGGGCGGGTCCGGGCGGGTCGGCTCATCCTCGGTGACTTCGATCAGCATGACCATGCCCATGGCGTAATGCGGCGTGCATTTGATGAAGTAATGACCCGGCTCGGTCAGGGTGATCTCGATTTCCTCGTTGATATTGCCGCGGAAGGATTCCGCGCCTTCGGGGATGCCGCCGTCGATGCTGGCGGCGTTATGGCTGGGCTGGGTGGCCAGAAACTTCACCGTATCGCCGGGCGCGATGCGCAGATATTGCGGGTCATAGATCATGGAACCGTGTTCGTTGCGGTTGAACATCTGCACCTCATGCGGTTCCGCGAAAGCCGGGGTCGCCATCAGGGCCAAGGCGATCAGGGCGTGTTTCATGGGGTTTTCTCCAGTGACAAAAAGCGGAACAGGGTTGCGGCATCGGTCGGGTCGGTCAGCAGGCGCGCGTCGATGCGGAAAATCCGGCGCAGGCGGTCGGGCGTCAGCACATCGCGCGGGGGGCCAAGCGCGACCATGCGCCCGGCCTCCATCACCGCCAGCCGGTCGCAGCCCATCGCCTGATTAAGGTCATGCAGCGCGATAACCACCGTCACCGGCAGGTCATCGACCATGCGCAGCAGGGCAAGTTGGTGATGAATGTCCAGATGATTGGTCGGCTCGTCCAGCAGCAGGATGCGCGGCTCTTGCGCCAAGGCGCGGGCGATCTGGATGCGCTGACGTTCACCGCCCGAGAGGGTGGCCCATGGCGCATCGGCCAGATGCGACATGCCGACCGTCTCCAGCGCGCGGGCGACAATCGCGGCGTCGCTCGCGCCAAAGGGCGACAGGGCCGTCAGAAACGGCGTCCGGCCCAGCTCAACCACATCGCGGGCGCGCAGGGCCTCGGTCGTGTCGGTCTGCTGCTCGACCACCGCCATGACCTGCGCGATCCGGCGGCGGGGCAGGCGGCGCAGGTCGGTGCCGTCCAGCGTGACCCGACCCGAGGCCCCGCGCGCCAACCCCGCCAGCAGCCGCAGAAGCGTCGATTTGCCCGACCCGTTCGGCCCGATCAGGCCCAGCGTCTCGCCCGGCGCGACGCTCAGATCGACGCCCGAGACCACCACGCGGCCCCGGCGCGGGCTCCAGCCGAGGTTATGCGCCTCCAGCCTCATTTCGCGCCCCGGCGGATCAGGATCAGTGCGAATCCGGGCGCGCCGACCAGCGCGGTGACGACGCCGATGGGGACGACCTGACCGGGGATCAGCACGCGCGAGACGATATCCGCGCCGATCAGGAACACCGCCCCCACCAAAGCCGCGACCGGCACCAGAACGCCGTGACGCGGCCCGGTCAGAAATCGCGCGGCATGGGGAATGACCAGCCCGACAAAGCCAATCGCGCCGACAAGGCTGACCATCACCGCCGTCATCGCCGTGACCGCGCCGATCAGCACCACCTGCACCGCGCGCACATTGATGCCCAGCGATGCCGCCGCGCTTGCGCCAAAGGTGAAGGCGTCGAGCGCCCGCATATGCCACAGACAGACCAGCAGCCCGATCACCGCCACCGGCACCGCCAGCGTCACATCGGGCCAGCGCGAGCCGGAGAGGTTGCCCAGAAGCCAGAACATGATCCCGCGCGCTTGCTCAGCATTGGCGGATTTGGCGATAAAGAACGAGGTCAGCGCGTTGAAAAGCTGCGATCCGGCGATCCCGGCCAGCACCATATGCGCAGGCCCGCCGCCCGCCGCGCGGGCCAGTGCCGCGACCAGCCCAAAGGCCAGCGCCGCGCCGATAAATGCACCGCCCGATATGCCGATGGCCCCGCCGCCAACGCCCATGATCGTGACCGCCACCGCCCCGGTCGAGGCCCCGGCGGACACGCCCAGCAGATAGGGATCGGCCAGCGCATTGCGCACCAGCGCCTGCAACACCACCCCCGACAGCGCCAGCGCGGCCCCGCAGGCGCTAGCGACCAGCGTGCGCGGCAGGCGATAGTTCCAGATGATCCCGGCCTCGACCCGGTCAACCTCATGCCCCGCCTGCCACAGATTATTGGCCAGCACCCGGAAAATATCGCCGGGCGGGATGGCGATTTCGCCTAAGGAGACCCCGGCCAGAACCGCCAGTATCAAGAGGCCCGCGCCCGCCAGCCCGCGCAGCGCGACCATGGCGGGTGCGGTGCGGATCATTTCAGGTCATACCCGGCCAGCGCCTCGGCCAGTTGTTCCAGCCCCATGACGTTGCGGATCGAGGGGTCCATCGAATGCCCGTCCATCACCACGATACGGTTGTTGATGACCGCATCCATCTGGCTGGCGACTGGATCGCTGCGCAGGAATTCCAGCTTGCGCTCGAAATCATCGGCGGGAAAGCGGCGGCGTTCCAGTTTCGCGATCACGATCACGGTCGGGTTGGCGCGGGCGATGGTCTCCCAAGCCACCGTCGGCCATTCCTCATCGCTTTCGATGACGTTGCGCAGGCCCAGCGCCTCCATCATATAGGCTGGCGGGCCTTTGCGACCGGCGACATAGGGGTCGATGTCCATTTCTGCCGACGAGAACCAGAACAGCGCCGAGGCATCGCCCAGATCCAGCGATTGCGCCTGCTCAATGGCGGCAGCCTCGCGCGCCTGAAGCGCGGCGATCAGCGCCTCGCCCCGTTCCGGCACGTCGAAGATCGCGGCCAGATCGGTGATGCCCTGCCAGATGCTATCCATGGTGAACATCTCGGTCCGGGTGCCGTCGGACCCGATGGTGTTATCCTTGCCCGCGCAATCGGCGGCCATGATATAGGTCGGGATCGCCAGATCGGCGAATTGCTCGCGGGTCGCGATGATCCCCTGCGGGCCGATGAACCATTCATATTGCGAGGCGACCAGATCGGGGCGCGTCTGAACGATGGATTCAAAGCTGGGGTCATTATCCGCCAGACGCGGGACGCGGGCGTTCACCTCAGCATATTCGGGCAGAACATCGGTGAACCAGACGCCGGTGCCGGTGACCTTGTCGGCAAGGTCCAGCGCATAGAGAACCTCGGTCGCGGCCTGACCGATGCTGGCTACACGTTCGGGCGCGGCGTCAAAGCGCAGCGGCACGCCGCAATTGTCAAACTCCAGCGGGTAATCCGTCCCGGCAAAGGCAGGCGCGGCAAGGCAGATCGCCGCAAGGGCGGTTGTCAATCGCAGATACATGGGATGTTCCTGATGATAATGGCCGCGCTTGCCGGGACAGGCGACAGGGCGCGGCGAAAATCGCCGGACATCATGCTGAAAGGCGCTATGCGCCGTGCCGTCAATGCCATGCCACACCTCCCGGACAACCCCGCCCGGATTTGGTTACGTTTCGCGTCGGCAGGTCTCCTGACTGGCGGGTCATCACCGGGCGCGGCCTTCCCGGGGTTGCCCCAGTGGCATGATCGCGCCGACTCACCGCCTACAGTTGCGGGGGCAGTTCCGGTTCGCCCCAGATGGGGCGGCGGATTCCCTATTGTTTCCATATGGAAACCGACGGGCCAGCGATAACGCAAAGCCTGCCCCGGTGGCAAGCACTTTCCCGATGCGCGCCGGTCAGGGGCAAGTCCCCTGCCTCGGCGATCGCACAGAGGGCGGATCAGACGGCGATCTTGCCATCCATACCCAACGCATCGGCGCTACCGCAGTCAACGGCCTTGCGGCCCACGGCGCGGCGTTTGGCGGGGGCACCGGCACATTCATCCATGAAATCCAGCACCAGCGGACGAATGTTCAGCCGCCACGACTTCCCCGCGAAAATGCCATAATGGCCTGCACCGGGTTCCAGATGCTGACGTTTCTTTTTGGCATCAACGCCGGTGCAAAGATCCAGCGCCGCAACGCATTGGCCGGGGGCAGAAATGTCGTCATTCGCGCCTTCGACCGTCATTACGCCAATGCCACTGATCTTGCCCAGATCGACCGGCTGGCCGTCCACGGTAAAGCGGTTCTGCGCGATTTCCAGCCCCTTGAAGATGCGTTCAACGGTGGACAGGTAGAACTCGGCGGTCATATCCATGACAGCCAGATATTCGTCATAGAACTTGTTGTGCTTGTCCCCTTCCGAGCCTTCACCCCGCGCTTCGGCGAAGATCTTGTCGATAAAGGCGCGGGCATGGGTTTCAGCATTCATGCTGATAAAGCTGCTGAGCTGCGCCAGCCCCGGATAGACCATCCGCCCTGCCCCGGCATATTTGAAGCCAACCTGCTGAATGGCCAGAGCCTCCAGCTCGCCCATGGTGACGCGGTTTCCGAAATCGGTGACTTCGGTGGCCGCAACGTCAGGGTCGATCGGACCGCCGATCAGGGTCAGGCTGCGCGGCTGGAACTGCGGGCCTTTGGCAGCCAGCATCGCAGTGGCGGCAAGGGCCAGAGGTGCGGGCTGACAGATGGCGATGACATGAGTTTCGGGGCCAAGATGCTCGATGAACTCGACCAGATATTTGGTGTAATCCTCGATGTCGAATTTGCCCGCACTCACCGGAATGTCGCGGGCATTGTGCCAGTCGGTCGCATAAAGATCACAGTCGGGCAGCAACGACACCACGGTGGACCGCATCAGCGTCGCATAATGGCCCGACATCGGCGCGACCAGCAGCACCTTGCGCGGCATCGGATCGCGGCGGGCGACGCGGAAATGGATCAGGTCGCCGAAATCGCGTTTCAGCTCGGTTTCCACATAGGTGATATGGTCCTGACCATCCGCACCGGGGATCGGGGGAATGTTCCAGTCAGGTTTGATGACCATGCGGGCGAAACTGCGTTCGGTGACGCGGCCCCATGCCGACAGCATCTTGAAGGCCGGGTTCGGAATCAGCGCAAAGGCAGGATAGGAGGCCACGGCACGGGCCGTCGCACCGATCCATTCATTCGTGTTGCGGATGGTTTCCATCGCATCATAGGACACGATCCCCCGATACCCTTTGAACATTCATCCGGTCCTTATTTCTTGCGGCAGGCGACGCGATTCGGTTGCGTTACGCTGCGTCTTGCGCTGGAATATGCATATGACGGTAGGGGGGGAATATCGCCATGGCAAGCAAAGACGACGATTCGATCAAAAAAGCACAACCATCTCAGGCGGCTTCGCGGAGGGGGCGTGGCCGCAAGGTGACGGCGGCACCAGCGGCGGCACCAGATGAATCGGCCCCGGCGGCCCCGAAACCGCCACGCCGCCGGACCAAGGCGCAGACTGCGCCCCTCGAAACAGCGGCCAAACAAACCACGGCCAAACAAACCACGGCCAAGCCTGCCCGGCCTCGAAAAACCGCCGCCAAGCCCCCCGCCCCCGAGGCTGTTGCAACACAGGCCAAGCCCACGAAAAAGCCTGCGACCAAGCCAGCAGGCCGCACCACGCGCGCCCATGCGCCGGTGCGCAGCGACACCCGCACCAGCAGCCGCCGCAAGGCAACCACCCACAAACCGGATCAAACCGAGGCCAGGCAAGAAGCGCAACCCGAGGCGACGACACCCCCCAGAACCACACCAGAAACAGCGGCAACCACGACGCTGCCACAGGCCGCCTATGACAGCATGACCGAGGCAATGGCCACCAATATCGAAAAGATCGAAACCCTGACCCAGCGGCTCGTCGCTGCCTTTTCTCGCCGCCGGGTGCATACGCCCGCGGTCGAGGGGCCGGGGCCAGACCTGTTCATGTCCTCGGCGCAGGCATGGATGAAACTTCTGTCCGAACAGCCCGCCCGACTGGTGGAACAGCAGGTCAGCTATTGGGGCGAAACGCTGAAACACTACGCCCGCCTGCAAGAAACCGCCGCCCGTGGCAAGCTGGCGGTCGAGGATGATCCCGACGAAAAGGACAAACGGTTCCAGAACCCGTTGTGGCGCACGCATCCGTTCTTTGACGCCGTCCGCCGCCAGTATCGCATCAATGCCGATGCCATGCTGCGCGCCGCACGAGAGTTGCAACTGCCGCATGAAACCGACCGCATCCGCGTCGAATGGTTTACCCGGCAGCTTGTCGATATGATGGCGCCGACCAATTTTCTGGCCACCAACCCCGACGCGCTGCAACGCGCCGTCGAAACCGAGGGCCGCAGTCTTATCAAGGGGCTGGAAAACCTTGTCCGCGATGTCGAGGCGGCAGGCGGCGAAATGATTGTCTCGCTTGCCGATCGTGACGCCTTCAGCGTGGGTGAGAACATCGGCACCGCCGAAGGCCGCGTCGTGCGGCGTGAACGCCTGTATGAGCTGATTCAATACAGCCCGACGACGGAACAGGTCCATCAGATCCCGTTGGTGATTTTTCCGCCCTGGATCAACAAATTCTACATCATGGACCTGAAGCCGCAAAACAGCCTGATCCGCTGGATCGTCGATCAGGGCTATACACTGTTCGTGGTCAGTTGGAAGAACCCCGACGCCAGCTTTGCCGATGTCAGCTTGCAGGATTACGCCGGGGCCTATCTGACCGTCATGGATCAGGTGCTTGCCGAAACCGGACAGGAAAAGCTGAACGCCATCGGTTACTGCATCGCCGGCACCACGCTGTCGCTGGTGCTGGCCCTGCTGAAATCGCGCGGCGATGACCGGGTGAACAGCGCCACGTTTTTCACCACCCTGACCGACTTCTCGGATCAGGGAGAGTTCACCACCTATCTGACCAATGATTTCGTCAACGGTCTGGATGAGGAAGTCGTCACCCACGGCATTCTGCCCGCGCAGTTGATGACCCGCACTTTCAGCTTTCTGCGGGCAAATGATCTGGTGTGGGGACCGGCGATCCGCAGCTATATGATGGGCGAGGCACCACCAGCCTTTGACCTGCTGTATTGGAACGGCGACGCCACCAACCTGCCGGGCCGCATGGCGATGGATTACCTGCGCGGGCTTTGTCAGGACAACCTGTTTGCGGGCGCGGGCCTGACCCTGTTCGGTCAGGAATTGCACCTGAAAGATGTGACCGTGCCGCTTTGCGCCATCGCCTGCGAAACCGACCATATCGCACCATGGCTGCATAGCTGGAAGGGAATCTCGCAGATGGGTTCCCCGGACAAACGCTTCATCCTGTCGGAATCGGGCCATATTGCCGGGATCATCAACCCGCCCAGCAAGAAGAAATACGGCCATTATACGTCTGACGCGGGTTTTGATGGCGGTGCTGCCGCGTGGAAACAGGCTGCCACCTATCACGAAGGTAGCTGGTGGCCACGCTGGCAGGATTGGCTGTCGGGTCACTCTGGCCCGATGGTTCCCGCCCGCACCCCCGTCGAAGGTTTCGGTGCCGCCCCCGGCACTTACGTCAAGGAAGGGGCCTGACCGCGGCGAATGCTGCGGCGCAGCATATTTGGGCTTGAAATGCTGCGGTGCAGAATGTATGTTGCTTTTATCCGCAATGGATGATCGGCGCCCCCAGCGGCGCTCAGGGAATGAGGAGAGACTGACATGGCAAAAGCCCCCGACTTCACCAAAGCCTTTCAAGACATGATGAGCCAGTTCCCGGTTGACACCAGCTCGGTTCAGGATGCGTTCAAGTCGCAAACCGCGCTGAACGAAAAGATGGCCCGCGTCACGCTGGCCGCGGCCGAGCGTTCGACCGAGATCGGCGCGCAATGGGCCAAGGACGCCATCGCTCGTCTGGGTGAACTGACCGCGACCAAGGAAGACCCTTCGGAATACGCCAAGGCCGTCAGCGATTTCGCCACCGCAGCCACCGAAATGGCCGCCGAGCATATGGCCGCCTTTGCCGAGGTTGCCAAGAAAGTGCAGATGGACACCGTTGACCTGATGCTGACCGCCGGCAAGGACATCGCTGCCGACGCGCAGAAGGTTGCCGAGAAGGCCGCCAAGGACACGCAGGCCGCCGTGAAAAAAGCAACCACCGCTGCAACCACCGCGACCAAGGCCTGATTTTTCGGCCATGGAATCAAAGGGGCGCTTTCGGGCGCCCTTTTTCTTTTGCATTTGCCAGATTGCAGCCGCAGAATGACCGGACGACCATCCAAGGGGGGTTCCGAATGGCCGCTTCAACCGACGCGCCGCTGCTGATAAAGCGTTATGCCAGCCGCCGCTTGTATAACACCGAAACCAGCGATTACGTCACGCTGGAGGACATTGCCGCCTTTATCCGGCAGGGACGAGAGGTCAAGATCGTTGATCTGAAATCCGGCGACGACCTGACCCGGCAATATCTGCTGCAAATTATTGCCGAACATGAAAGCCGTGGCGAAAACGTCCTGCCCGTCGATGTGCTGACCGATCTGGTGCGCAGCTATACCACGCAGGCGCAATCCGTGGTGCCGCAGTTTCTGGCCGCCAGCTTCGAGATGCTGCGCGAGGGTCAGTCCAAGCTGATCGAGAATATGTCCCGCGCCAATCCCATGGCCTCCATGCCCGGATTCGAGCAACTACAACGCCAGCAACAGATGTTTTTGCAGGCGATGATGGGCAACTGGCCCGGCGCCGGCACCGCCACCGGCCCCGCCCCCGAGGACACGAGCAGCCCCTCCCCCCCCGCCGACGATATGACCGACATTCGCCGCCAACTTGCAGATTTACAGGCCCGGATTGCAAAGCTCTGACTTGCACCCGCCCGCATGACAGGCTAAACGACCCGACACGGACGGTTGGCCGAGTGGTCGAAGGCGCACGCCTGGAAAGTGTGTAGGCGGGGAACCGTCTCGAGGGTTCGAATCCCTCACCGTCCGCCATAATCCCTGTTGCAAACACGGACAGGCGCCCTTCACGGCGCAGAAATAGTCGTGTTTTCAAAGGGCTTTGCCTCCCCCATCCGAACCTCTGAGACTGTGCGCCAGGCCTGTTTCGGGCTCTGAATGGTGTAGCGCGACAAAAAAACGGTCCACCTGTAGCGCGACAAAAAGACCGGCGAAAATGGTCAAAAAAACCGGCGAAAAGCCTTCAGCATAGTGTGTGTGACGGCGTCGAGCTATGTGATTTCCGCATGGCTTGACGCCGGCTCTAGCCTGCGCTCACTTCACCACAGAGAGGCGAGTATTCCGAGGTGGGCGTGGCTTCCGCTGCTCCAGCAGGCCATCAAGCAACGAGTTCACCTCGGCTAATGGTAGCCCTATGTCAGTTGCAAGGTGATCTCTTGTTTTCTTGTCCTCCCAGAGCGCTCCCAAAATCATTGGCCAAAGGGCAGATGTTTCCCGTTCAATACCTTGGGGTTCTGAAGATCGATACCCCATCTGCCCCAGCTGAATATAGAGCATGCGATTCTGCCACTCTGTCAGCAAGCGGAGTGAAAAAAGCCTATATGTCAACGCCATTGCCGACACACGCCACCGGGCCTTCGATTTAATAATCGCAGCCGGTGAAACCGTTCGAGGACGATACAGTCTAACATCAGCCTCAGGCATGATGAATGAGGCAGCGAATTCGTTCGCTTCCTTTTCACCTTGCCTAGTATCCTTCGGAGCGCTTTGCCTATGCAAAACAAGGTGTCCCAGCTCATGTGCGGCATCATAGCGCATGCGCTCAGCCGACTTCTGATTGTTCAAGAAGATATAGGCCTGTCCCTTCGCCCAAAACGAGAATGCATCGACATGCAGGTTTTGTTCGTTCAGTGATAAAACGCGAATGCCTTTTGCTTCAAGCAAGCGAATCATATGAGGAATTGGCTGATCTCCAAGCCCCCATCTTTGCCGCAAGAGGCGGGCTGCCACGTCTGGTGGCGTTCCGGGATCAGCCTCAAGCAGGTTCAGAAGAGGAAGGTTAAATTGCTCGGACAATCGGTCAAGCAAAAGAACCCCGAACTGGCCGGCAGTAATTGCCGCGTCGCGCTGTGCAGCCGACATTGCGCTCATGCTCCGAAAGCTGACATTATCCGCACTAAGGTCACACAGGTCAGAGCCATCGAAGAACTCTATCGGGTAGTTTAACGCATTTGCCAGAATGGCGACCGTTTCTTGTGATGGCTCCTTGATCATACCGCGCTCTAGGCGTGAAATCGTGTTCGGAGCCAGCCCTGCTAGGCTAGCAAGCGCCTTACCGGTCATTGACCGCCTTTTTCGTGCAGCAGAAAGTCGGCTTCCATTGAACATTTGTTATCACTTGCGAGAAATCGCAATCTCAAGAACCGGTGCCGGTGCCTCTTCTGGCAAAATGACAGCAGGGTCAAGATCACTGTCTGCACGGAGTATAATGCGCTCCCCGTAAGACGTGAAAAAGCCCCCTTCAATTACCATAGATGAGAGCTCAACTCGACCGTCATCATCAACCAGTAGATAGTAGACGGCGGCACAACTCATCTCACGCCCTTTGATTAGGTGAGGTAGGTGTATCCCTGTTGCTTCGAAAAGGTTGATGGAGGACATTTTTTCGCTCTGCGGTCCCCGCTTTGAGCGCGGCTGAGGCAGATGAAGCTGACAACATGAAATTGCGTTTTGGAAATAGACAATAGTCTGGCCGTCACGGCTGATGATCCCCTCAAGGTTGCCGCGCCGGTAAGGTTCCCATCTGTCACCAACATGCTCACCCCGAAGGCTCTCTCCTCCTACAAGATACCTGTTCATTCCCGGTGCCATCTTCAAAGCAAACGGACTTACGTCACGACCGGCCGCTAATGCCGTATCGGCTGTCGCTAGAAGAGAAGCACGAGTTAGGCCAAGTGCCTCAAGGCGCGCGTCAGCCTTATCGCCGGTGAGAGGTTCTGAAGGGTAGGCTTTCACCTGAAGCTCCGCGTTGATTTTTCAGACCTCATTTGAGGGAAAAAAAATCAACATGTCAAGCGTGACCTATCCGTAACCTCCAAAGAGAGCGGGGCGATCTGTCTTTGCTTGAACCATCCCCCCCATCCCCCACGCTCTACACCCCCCCGTCCCTCAGTGAATGGCCGCGCCATACCACTTCACCGAGGATCGTGTAGCGGTCGGCGTCGGCGGTTGGGACCAACTCGGTCGGGTAAGCATCATTATCAGAGTGCAGAATCATGGTGTCGGCCAGGACTTCGATACGTTTGACCCGTGCATCGCCGTCGGGACCGACCAGAGCATAGATCCGGCGGCCACGCGGGCTTCTGCGGCGCTTGTCGATCAGGACCAGATCGCCGTCATCCAGCGTCGGGGCCATGCTATCACCCTGGACGCTGACAACCATTGATTCCCTGGCGGAAATGCCCTCGCGGGTGAGCCAGTCGCGGCGGAATGCAACCGCACCAGCCTCAAGCTCTTCAGCGTTCAGCGCACCGCCACCAGCCGAGAACTGCGCATCGTAGCGCCGCACGGCATCGTATTCTTCACCGTCAATTTCCACAGATACGGGCGGCGCGAGATCGCGCGGGGGTCCGATGTAGAACTCGAGGCCGAGCGCATCACACAAAGCTAATAACTTGGAATACGTGGGTTCCGATCCTCGCCGCATGTTCTGAATAATAGATGTATCGGGGCGACCAAACGCCCTTTCTCCCAACTGTGCTTGGGTCAGGCCCAGATCAGTGCGACGCGCTTCGACCTGCGCAAGAAGGGTTTCAAGAACGCTCATAGTGCAAAATTACACCAACAAACACCATCAGCACAATCCCCTGTTGACTCGCTTCAAGGTCAGTGTAAATTAACATTTATAATCAAGTGTAAAATTACACTATGATCGACAAGCACCAGTTACTCACCCTTGTGGACGCATACGGCCGGCACACAAACACCGCTGATGCCACGATCTCCAACAAAATGGTTGGGAGTGCGCGGTTAGTTACGCGGCTGCGGGGCGGCCTTGGCTGCACGCTTGAATCGGCAGATCGTGCATGGCGCTGGCTCTCAACCCATTGGCCTGTCGATCTCGAATGGCCACGTTCGGTCCCCCGTCCCCCCAAGTCAAAGGAAGCAGCATGATGTTTGCAGCGCTGCGTCGCCGTCTGGCGCTTCGTATTTGCCCAGAGTTGGCGGACCTTCCGCCTCTCGCTGATAGCGCCCTTAAAGGGCGGTCATCACCCGCCGCATTTGAGGCAGCCCAACAAATCAGGCTGCTGGACCGGCTTTATGCTGCACGCACCGGGACAGTCCTGGCGCATCGGAGTGCGCCCGCTTGCTGCGGACCCATGCACCGCTGGCGCACCGAACGGATGGCAATAACCCGCAAAGCGGTCAGCGCCGTAATCCGGGTTCGCCGCGATCCGGCCCGCGGGATTCACCCGAGCACCCATTTTATCGCCCTGAACTATTTCAGCGCGATCTGGCCCGATGGGCTGAGCTGGCCCGAAGGGGTCAAGCGCCCCGACGGCGAAACGTCCGTAACTTTAAGGATAGCCTGATGCTTTTCCCGAACATCCAGATGTCTTGCGTTGACCTTAGCGTGCAGCCCTCAATCATTCCTGTTGGCAACGGTTTTGCCGACATCAGTCGCGACCGCAGCCAGGACGAGCCCCATAAATGGGGCGTCATCGAGGCTTGCACGGCGAGCGATCAGGAGATTTCCGAACGCTCGGCTGCTGGTGAGTTTCCCTTTGACGTGATCGAGGAGCACATCACCCAGCTGTGGTTCTCTGATCGCGGCAGCTTCCGCGCGGCCTGGCGGGCAGCACGCAGCATCCTCCGGCATGGCAGCAAGGTCGCAAACGCCAAAGCCAGAATCGTGACAAGTGCCGCCGAAGTCAACGGCACGCCGGTCAGCGGACTATTCATCCAGCCGTCATGCCATCACATCGTAGGGGCTGCGTGATGCCTTCATATCCACCCATCAAACCTGTCGTCACGCGGCACACGGCCGACCATGATGCCGCTTCCTTGTCCGTCGGGCATGAACACGCGGCCACCGCACGTCCCGCATTCAAAGGTATTGTGCTGAACCGGCTGCAGGATCGACTTGATCTTCTTGTTATAGCAGGCAGCGCATATGCAGTGAATCGGCTCCCCGTTTGCATGCGTGGGTTGCAGTTCATACACGAACGAACCCTGTTCAGTCCTCTTCGGCCTGTAACGGATCGCCTCGGCCTGAAACTGGTCCGCCTGTCGCTGTTCCTGCTCAAGTGCAGCAACAGCGCGCTGCATCGCTACCTGCTCCGCCTGAATCTTGATCAGGTTGTTCAGAAGCTCGGAGATCAGTCTTTTAGCGGCGATCTCGTCAAACTCGGGCTCATCAAGGAGCCCCTTCACGTTCGTAGCGATAACCACGGCACGGATCTCGGCCCGTGCATCTGCTGCCCATTCGTTCAGGCATTCATCAACCAGCGCCTTGGCGATCTGGAGCTCGGGGCCAAAGTCGATCAGATCTGCAATGCGGATTTCGACCTTCATCAACGCATCATGGGTCTGATAGGTCCGGTTGCCCTTGGCGCCGCCCTTGGTCGCCTGATATTGCTGCGCAAGCAGTGCGTCAAAGTCGCCAAGGTCGGTAAAAGTATGAGCCTTGAAGCGGGCGATCTGCTCGCTGAGCGCCAGACCAAAGCCGATAATCTTGCGAACGGTCTCGTCCTCGAGCAGCACCTGCGGCTTGATCAACTCGACCGGCACCAGCGCCCCCTTCCCATCCTGCAGATAGGTCTTGTCGCCGAACTACCGAACCGGCCAGGGTTGAGGATGTAGATGCCGAAGGACTGAATTCTGCTGACAATACAAACAGTCCAGCTCGGCGAGCTCACGTCACGACAACAGCCAAGAAATATGTCGACGCTGTGAAGGCCTTTGAGAAGCGAACAACGGCGCTGAAGGGCAGCCCGATAACAACAGCTGAACTGGTTCGTTTGCGGGCCCTCCTGCAAATTGTCCTGGCTGGGGCGATGCCCGTTGCCGGACAAGCGAAAGAACATCAGGTGCTTCCATTGGAAACGAAGGATAGCACTGAGTGGCCGCGTCTGATTGGGCGATTGCTGCGCCAGCATTTTGGGACGATCCGCGCGCTACAGTCCCTTCAGGTCGAAGACGATGAGAGCGAGCACACGCGGGTTCTGGATTACCTTGCAACGGCGAAATTCGCAGCACAGATGGCCGTTCGAGGGGCTCAGTCCAGTCGGTCGCTTGCTCCGATTCAGAAAGCCCTCGGCGCGCTTTCTGCAGACCTTGAAACTCAGATCGAGCAATTCATACTGCCTGAGATCACATGATCCGATTCCTCACCAAGGGCCACAAAGAGCTTGGCGTGAATGAAGCGCGACGAACGCTCAGACCCAGAATTGAACAGCCGCAGATTGTCATGCCTGCCGAGGCTTTCAGCCGGAAACAAACCTGCTGCGGGTTGAATAAGGATGTCCGTTGGCGGCATCCCCAGGACCGACCGTAGCCGATAGGCGGCAGAGAGCCGTTCCAGAAGCCTTGCCGCGCGTTCTCCTTCAACGCCCGCATGACGTGCTTGCCGTTCTCTTTCGACTGATATTCATCGAACAGCGCCATGATTTGCCGCATCATGACGTGCATGGGGTCGTCGCCCATTTCCTGTGTGATCGAAACCAGCTTGACGCCGTTCTTGGCGAGCTTCCTGACGTTGAACTCCAGCTCGAAGTGATCGCGGAAGAATCGGCTGAACGAATGGACCACGACGACATCGAAAGGCGCGGGTTTGGACGTGCCCGCCTCGATCAGCCGTTGAAACTCGGGGCGGCGGTCATTGGTGGCGGACGCGCCGGCTTCCACGAAGGTTTCGACAAGCTGGTAGCCGCGCGAGGCGCAATAAGCCTCGCCCTGCTTGCGCTGGTCGGGAATCGACACGTCATGCTCGGCCTGCCGCGTCGTGGAGACGCGCAGGTAGAGCGCGGCGCGCAGAGTGACGTGGAGACTTTGGATATTCATAGCGCGCTTCCTTTCGCGGCCCGGCGTTCTATCAGTGGCAGCTCCAGCGCCACGCGATCATGCAGCACTTTGGGAACGACCTTCTGGCCCTCGCCGGGGTCCATGCGGACAAGGCCGTAGTTCACCATCGTCTTGAGGGTGCGGGACAGGCTGGGCTTCGACCGCCCGGTGATCCGCGACAGTTCCTCCAGCGAGCCGGGCGACTGCTCGTCGATGACGCGCAGCAACTCGCGGTTCCCGCTGGACAGGATTTGCGCGAAGGATTCCGTGGACGTGAACCACACCTTCGGATCGTCCGCCGCCGGCTTTTCCTCGCCCTTGGCAATCCGCATGGTGCGGGCCTTCATTTCCTCGTAGTCGGCAATCCCGACTTTCAATGTGGTCATGTTACGCCTCGCTCCTTCAACACCGCGTCCACCGCCTGCCAGAAGTCGGCCAGCAGCGTGGCCGCGTCCTCGTAGGCATAGGGCTTCACGGTCTGGAGGCGGTGCCGATGGTCCATCGGCTCGCCGCGTCTGCCCCGGCCGACCGGATGGGCGTTATCGAAGCCGACCAGCCGTTCGCCCGAAGGCCCGTGAAGCGTGAGCGAGTAATCGAGGCCGTGCGGCTTTTCCGGCGATGCCGGAACGCGGGTGACAACGAACTTCACCCAATGGCCGCCCTCGGGATCGACAACGAGCACCTGTCCGTCGAGGTCCAGAAGCGTGTCGAGGCTCGGGTCACGATCCTCGCTCATGGCTTACTGTTACCATCTGATGTTAATTGCAACAAGCCCTGATTGTCAGGATCGTCGATTGGGCCAAACAGCCGGTCGAGCACATCGCCGAAATACCGCTCGAAGATTTGCAGTTCTTCCTCGGTGATCGGCACCTTTTCGGGCCAGTCGTCGAAGACCGGCAGTGCTTCAACATCGACGATGCGAAGCGGCGACCTGCGGCGCTCCCGGCCGTCTGGCGTGGGCTCGTCGGCGTAGTCGAACAGATCGTCGGGGAGTGCTTCAGGGACCGGGTGTCGCGGTCGCCCTTTACGGGCGCGGTGGCGCCCCGATCAAAGCGACCGGAGGAGCTTTACAACGCAGAAATTTAGTGACCTGCCCCCCTTTGTTCCCTCGTTTATAACGAGAGTCTGCGGGTTTTATT
>NZ_JAUNTN010000002.1 GCF_030538695.1 Paracoccus sp. (in: a-proteobacteria) | reverse complement strand
CGCGCATTTCCATATGCAGCGCGTGGCAGAACCACTGGCAATAATACCAGTAAACGCCCGGCTTGGCGGCCACGAAGGTCACGGATGAGGTCGCCTGCGGCCCGATTTCCATGGCAACGCCGTGGTTGCCAAGGGTGAAGCCGTGGGTCAGATCGTCGATGTCATCAAGGTTGGTGACGATCACCGTTACCTCGTCACCCTCGTTCACCTCGAACTCATCCAGCGCAAAGGTCGGCGCCTGCGAGGACATATAGACGCGCACCTTGGTGGGGTCGTCCTTGTCGCGGATCACGCTGTCCTGCCAGTCGTCAAGGTCGATCCCGTCCGCCTCGGCCTGTGCGCGGGTCTCGGCCCACATCGGGTCATTGCGATCCCACACCGATTTGATGATCGGCGTCATCAGCGAGGCCGGAACGGCGATGGCGTCATGCGGCTCGGCAAAGTTCGGGCCATCATGGACGACCTTCATGTCGTCGGTCGAAATGTCGATCAACTGATCGTTTTCCGGCTTGAGCGGGCCGACGTTCAGGAAGCGGTCCTTGCTGAACTTAGACAGGCAGACCAGCCATTTGCCGTCGGCATCCAGCGTCTCGCCCAGCGTGGTTTTCAGGTGGCCCGGCTGATACTGCACATCAACCTTGGAAATGATCGGATTGACGTTTTCGCCATTATAGGCGCGAACGGCGTTTTCGATGTTCCATTTCACCACCTGGCTGTCGAGGAACAGCGAGGTAAAGGCGTTGCCCTGACCGTCAAACGCGGTGTGAAGCGGGCCAAGGCCGACTTCGGGCTGGGCGACGATCACCGATTCCGGTTCCGCCTCATCCGCGAACACGGCGGCCAGTTTGCGCACGTCGATCACCGAAACGGTCGGCGACAGCTTGCCCGCGATGCACAGGTGGATCTTGTCCGGGGCCATGTTGCAACCATGCGGGTTGTTCGGGATCGGGATATAGCGCGTCAGCCGTGCGGCCGCGTTTTCCTTGCGCCCGTCAAGGATCTTGGCCCCGTTCAGTTCCTGATACTCGCCACGTTCGATGGCCGCCTCGATCGCTTCGATGTCAAAGACGACCACATGGTCCATCTCGGCCGAGGTCATCTCGGCCTGGGTCATCCCCATTTCCGAGTTATAGCTGGTCGAGAAGGCATATTTCCCGTCATAATCCGCATCGCAGTTGTCAAGGTTGCCCGAGACGATGATCTGCCATGCGACCTCCATCTTGTCGCTGTCCACGGCGCTGAACAGGTTCACATAGGTGGACACATCGTCCATCGTGGTGCCGTCATTGACCAGCGGGGTTTCGTCCTCGCTGTTGCAGAAGATATAGTTGGACGACGGCACCTTGCGCGGGCGCATCCCGTGCATGGCGGTGGCGTTGGGCATTTCCAGAATGGAATCGCATTTCATCACATCGCAGCGGATGCGGGCGATACGGCCATTGGCCTTGTCCTGCATGAACAGATACTGGCCGTCATAACGACCGTCCGTATAGGACATATGGATGTGGTGCAGGTCGCCGTTGTCGTGGATTTTCTTGCCGTTGGCGGCCAGATAGTTCTTGGTCTTTTCGCTCATCGTCCGCTGATGGATGCGGATCGATTCGTTGGTCTGGCCCCAGCCGGTCGCGGAGCAGCGGTTGAACACCGGAATCCGCATCAGCTCGCGCATCGACGGGATGCCCAGAATCCGCGCCTCGCCGGTCTGGCCCGACGACCAGAAGCCATAATATTCATCCAACTGGCCCGGCGCGATGTGGATATTCGCCTCGCCCGCCGATTGCGCACTGGCCGAACCGGCAGCCGCCACGGCTGCGCCGCCGGTTGCTGCGGCAAGGAACGCGCTGCGGGTGGTGATGCCGCCGCCCAGCAGGGCCGCGCCACCAACGGCGGTGCCAAGCAGGCCGCGCCGGCTGATGCGGGTCTTGTTGTCCTCGGTCATATCAGACTCCTTTCGCCTGAAGGTTGGGATGGTTGCTCAGCCCCGCGCGAGGGGTGAGGTCGGGAACACCGCTGTCGCTGACGGCCTGACGGCGTTTCAGCTTTTTGATGACAACGGGGCATTTCGTTTTTGAATGATACAGAACCTGACAATGCATACAGTTCAGGCACTCATTCGGGTTGATCTGGCCTTCGGGGTGAATGGCCTGCACGAAACATTCATTGGCGCAGGTCTGGCAGGGATTGCCACATTCCTTGTAACGCTTGAGCCAGTCGAACATCCGCATCCGCGCCGGAATGGCCAGCGCCGCACCCAGCGGGCAGAGGTAACGGCAATAGAACCGCTCGATGAACAACCCGCCGATCAGCAGCGCGCCGACATAGAGCAGGAACGGCCATGAGCGTTGGAAGTTGAGGATGATCGCGGTTTTGAACGGCTCGACCTCGGCCAGATGCTCGGCCCGCTCAAGGCTGACCAGCGACACACCGAACAGGCCCAGGAAGATCACATATTTCACCGCCCAGGCGCGTTCATGGATGAACCATGGCACGGTGATCTGCGGCACGCGCAGCTTGCGGGCGATCTGGTTGGTCAGTTCTTGCAAAGCACCGAACGGACACAGCCAGCCACAATAGGCCCCACGCCCCCAGAAGATCAGCGCAGCAGCCACGCTGAACCACAGGATAAAAGTCAGCGGGTCCAGCAGGAATGCCTGCCACGAGAAGTTATCCCGCAGCGCATTGAACAGCGCAAAGATATTCACCACCGAAAGCTGCGCATTCCACATCCAGCCAAGCACAACCAGCGTGATCGTCAGGAAGGTCAGGCGGAACACCCGCACCGCGCGTTCGCTGCGCGACAGGTATTCCTGAAAGAAGAACGCCAGCGTCAGGATACCCAGCATCACCAGCGTGGCGGCAATCTGCGGCTGTTTGCTGGCCCAGACGCGCTCCCACAGGGCAGCTTGTGCGCTGGCTTCGGGCATTTCCGCGGCGGCGACGGCCTCGGCAGGGGCCGGGGTGGCCTCGGGCTGCGGAATGGCCTGCAAATAACGCTCGGGCAGTTGGTAGCCCAGGTCATAGGTCAGAAACGCCTTTTCCAGCGCCGAAACGTCACGATGCACCAGCAGTTGAATGCGGAACGGCTTGGTCGGGTCGAAACCGCTGTCGGCAGGGATGCGGAACAAGTCCACTTCGGTAAAGCCCGGCGACCCGGCCAAAGCGATACTGGAGCGGCGGTGCTGGCGGTCACGGAAGCGCACCGACACATCGTCCTGAATCAACTGAATCCGGTCGAAAATCCCGCCCCGGACATAGCCCGAGCCTTTGAAGGAATAGATTCCCATGCCAGCGATCAGCACGGCGCTGTCGCCCTCTTGCAGCCAATTGGCAAGGTTGTCGTAATCCCGGTCCCCAAGCACCACCCGCCCGATGGAAGGCACGCTGACCAGCGCCGCCTGCATGTCGATAAAGTTGGTCTCGGGCGCATCATTCAGCGGGCGGTCAGCGGCGCGGGTGTCGTCATGGGCGGCGAAAGCCTCGTTCACCTCGCCCACGGTCAGGGCAAGGCGGCGGATGGTGCCGTCGCCCTCGCCCTCGGCCCAGTCGGTGACGGGGGCAGCGTCCTCGCGCAGCACATATTCCGGGCCAGAGGCGACCTCGGCCCCCAGCCCGCCAAGGCCCAGCGCCCGCGCAACCCGCAGGCCCGCCCGCACGATGTTGTCGTCAATGACCATCACCGTCACCGTCGCGCCGGAAATGATGTTCAGGTCATGCGCCGAACCGCCCGCAGCCGCCTCGGCCACCAGATCAAGGCCGATATAACCGGCGACCATTTCCTCCATCCGGGAATTGGGAATACCGATCAGAACGATGGGTTCGGAATGTTTTACCAGCCTGACGCCGACCACCTTGGCCGCATCGTCAATGGCGACCATCGTATGAATAGGCTTGCCGGAATAGCCAGTGGTGCCGACGAAATCGCTGGTGATAAAGGCCCAGCCGACGGTCTTGCCTTGCGCCAGAACCGGTGCGACGGGCAAATCGCTGCGCATCGGGCCATAAGCATCGGCCCCCGCGACCAGATCGCCTGCCGGAACCTCGTTCAGAAACTGCGGCAACACCTGCGCCCGGACCGGACCGGACAACAGCAGGAAAAGCCCCAGAAGAAAGGCAAAAAAGGGCCGCAAGACCCGCAATGCCGCATACCGCTGTTTCATCATCATTCCAATGTCCCGATGCCGGGCAGAACTGCCGCGCTGGACTATTTGTGTGCCGCGCGGCGCGGACCTGCCTTGACCAAACTCAAGCCCTCGCGGGATTTCGTAAAACCTCTTGGCTGGGCCGGGGCAATCGTGCTTTGATAAGTCATTGTCAGGAAAGGACTGCCCATGCCGCTGAAACCCAAGGATGCCCCCGAACTTGGCCCGTTCGACTGGACCGACGCGCTGCGGCTGGACGGTCAGCTTTCGGACGAGGAACGCGCCATCCGTGACAGCGCCCGCGCCTATGCGCAGGACCGCCTGCAACCGCGCGTGATTGCGGCATGGCGCGATGAGGTCACGGACCCGGCGATTTTCGCGGAAATGGGGGCAATGGGCCTGCTGGGCGCGACCCTGCCGGAAGAATATGGCGGGCTTGGGGCATCTTACGTCAGCTATGGGTTGATCGCGCGGGAAATCGAGCGCGTGGACAGCGGCTATCGCAGCATGATGTCGGTGCAGTCCTCGCTGGTGATCTATCCGATCTATGCCTATGGGTCCGAGGAGCAGCGCCGGAAATACCTGCCCAGGCTGGCCAGCGGCGAATGGATCGGCTGTTTCGGCCTGACCGAACCAGATGCGGGTTCCGACCCCGCCGGGATGAAAACCGTGGCCCGCAAAACCGACGCGGGCTATGTGCTGAACGGATCGAAAATGTGGATCTCGAACAGCCCGATTGCGGATGTGTTCGTTGTCTGGGCCAAATCCGAGGCCCATGGCGGCAAGATCCGCGGCTTTGTGCTGGACAAGGGGATGCCCGGCCTGTCCGCGCCCAAAATCGGCGGCAAGCTGTCGCTGCGAGCCAGCATCACCGGCGAAATCGTCATGGAGAATGTCGAGGTGCCGGAAACCGCGCTGTTACCCAATGTCGAGGGGCTGAAAGGCCCGTTCGGCTGTCTGAACCGCGCGCGTTACGGGATCAGTTGGGGCGTGCTTGGCGCAGCCGAGTTCTGCATGAGCGCGGCCCGCCAATATGGCCTTGACCGCCAGCAATTCCGCCGCCCGCTGGCGCAGACGCAGCTTTATCAATTGAAACTGGCGAATATGCTGACCGGGATCAGCCTTGGCCTGCAAGCCGCCTTGCAGGTTGGGCGGCTGATGGATCAGGCGCAGGCCGCGCCGGAAATGATCAGCCTTATCAAACGCAACAACTGCGGCAAGGCGCTGGACATCGCCCGCATGGCCCGCGACATGCATGGCGGCAACGGCATTTCCGAGGATTATCAGGTCATGCGCCACGCCGCCAATCTGGAAACCGTCAACACCTATGAAGGCACCCATGACGTTCACGCGCTGATCCTTGGCCGCGCCATCACCGGCCTTCAGGCGTTCTTCTGATGCCGTTGACCGGCCTGCGCGTGATCGAGCTGGCCCGCATCCTCGCCGGGCCGTGGATCGGACAGACGCTGGCCGATCTTGGCGCGGATGTGGTCAAGGTCGAATCGCCTCAGGGCGATGAGACCCGCAACTGGGGACCGCCCTTTATCGGTGACAGCGCCGCCTATTTCCACGCCGCGAACCGTGGCAAACGCGGCATGACATGCGATTTCCGCAACCCCGCACAACTGGCCGCACTCAAGGCCGAAATCGCCCGCGCCGATGTGGTTATCGAGAACTTCAAACGCGGTGATCTGGCGCGTTACGGGCTGGATTATCAAAGCCTTGCGGTGGACAATCCGGGGCTGATCCATGCCTCGGTCACGGGCTTTGGGCAGGATGGACCAAAGGCTGACCTGCCCGGCTATGACCTGCTGATTCAGGGCGCCAGCGGCATCATGGACCTGACCGGAGACCCCGACGGTCCGCCGCAAAAGGTCGGCGTCGCATGGATCGACATTATCACCGGCTTGTATGGTGTGATCGCGGTTCAGGCCGCTTTGGCCGAACGCAGCCGCAGCGGTTTGGGCCAGCAGATTGACCTGTCGCTGATGGATTGTGCGGTGGCGGCGCTGGCCAATCAGGCCATGAACGCGCTGGCCGGGGCCGCGCCGCGCCGGATGGGCAATGCGCACCCCAATATCGTGCCTTATCAGGTGTTTCCCGCCAGCGATGGTCATATCATCATCGCCTGCGGATCAGACCGGCAATTCGCGGCGCTGGCGCAGGCGCTTGGCGACCCGACGCTGGCCGCCGATCCTGCCTATGCCACCAACGCGCAGCGGGTGGCGGCGCGGGATACGGTCGTGGCCCGGATCAGCGTCCTGACCGCCCCCCTGACCCGCGCCGAGATCACCGCCCGGCTGCAAGCCGCAGGCGTCCCCGGTGGCCCGATCAATTCCGTGGCCGAGGCGCTGGCCGATCCGCAGGTGCAGGCGCGCGGCGTGGTCATCGCGCCCGAAGGCACCCCCGGCATCCGCACCCCCATCCGCTTTTCCCGCAGCCGCCTGCATCTCAGCCGGGCCGCCCCCCGACGTTAGCTTTTCAGGAAATCAAAGGCAAAGATCATGCGCCCGTTTGCCGACCTGCCCCTGATCCTTCTGCTGGCCGCCGGTATCAGCGCCGGCAATGTTCTGCACCAGCCCAAGCGGGCGAAGGGCCACAATCAAGGCGCTGTCATTTCACAAGCAGAATTGCCGGTGGATTGCGTATGAACTGCCTGCCCCTTTCGGGCAAAACAACCGACAAGGCAAAAGGAGAACTCATGTATATCAAATACTTTCTTGCCCTCCCCCTGATTGTCCTTCTGGCTGCTGGCAGCAGCGCCGAGCCATCCGAAGGTGAAATGCGGCAAGCGATCCAGGCTGAGTTTGATAAAATCGCGCCGCTGTTGCCCAGGCCGATCAAAGTTCTGTCTTTTCAGAAAAACGGCTGCATAATCGAAAGCACGAACACCTATAACTGCACATTCACGGCCGAGGCAGAAGGGCCGAATATGCGGACGGGCAAAACAGATATTTCAAAGAGTGACGCCTATGCCCTGTTCGAAAAGACCGGGGGCGGCTGGATCGCCAAATCGGCACCGAGGCAACCCTGACAAAAACGGCGGGGATGATCCCCGCCGTTTAGCGCCGTCAGGCGGGTTGATCCCCGACCACATCGCCCTGATCGTCGGTTTTGCGGCGGCAGGGTGCGGTCAGCGGCTCGGGCATGGGCAGGCCGGGCCGCACCAGCCGGTCGAGGCCCGAAGTGTTTTCCCCCTGCACCTGCATCGACAGCCGTTCCGCATCAAGCTGGCGGATCGCGGTGACGGCACCGCGGACCTCATCTTCGGAACTGCCCAGCTCACGCAGGCCCTGTGCGCCCATGACAAAGGCGGATTCCAGCGTCTCGCGCACCTCGAAATCAACGCCCGCACGGATCAGATCGACCGAATGGCGGCGGTCATAGCTGCGCACCAGCAGACGGGCCATCGGGAACTCATGCCGGACCAGCTCGGTGATACGGTTGGCCGTGTCACGGTCATTCACACAAACCATGATCACCTCGGCGTCAGCGGCACCGGAATGGTGCAGCACATCCAGCCGCGAGCCGTCGCCATAGAAGATCTTGAACCCGAAGGCACGGCTGGCAATACGGATCAACTCGGGGTCGGTTTCGATCACCGAGACATCGACGCGCTGGCGCAGCAGCACCTGCGAGACAAGCTGACCAAAGCGGCCAAAGCCGATCATCAGCACCTGACCATGCAGGTCGCGAGCCTCCTCGACCCCCTCCATCGAAGGGCTTTCGTCCTTCAGGAAGCGGTCAGCGGCAATCAGGATCAGCGGCGTCAGCGCCATGGACAGGATCACTACGGTTGAAAACAGCGCGTTCTGATGGTCGGTAATCACCCGCCCCGACACCGCACCGATGAACAGCACAAAGGCAAACTCTCCGCCCTGCGCGAACATGCTGGTGCGGTGCAACGCCTGCCGGTTGGTCGATCCGAACAGCCGCGCCACGCCGTAAATCTCCGCCGCCTTGACCAGCACGGCAGCAACCAGCATGGCCAGCACCAAAGGCCAGTCATTCGCCAGAACCCGCAGGTCCAGCGACATGCCCACGGCCATAAAGAACAGCCCCATCAACAACCCGCGAAACGGTTCGATGTCGGTTTCGATCTGATGGCGATAGCTGGAGCCAGACAGCAGAACCCCTGCGATAAACGCCCCCATCGCCATCGACAGACCCACCGTTTCCATCAGCAGCGCCGAACCCAGCACGATCAACAACGCGCCCGCCGTCAGCACTTCGCGCGTGCGGGACCGGGCCAGCAGCGCAAAGAACGGGTCCAGCAGATAGCGCCCCGCCACGATCAGCGCGACCAGCGCCCCCGCCGCCAGCAGCACCCCGCCCGCACCGCTGTCGCCGCTGGCGACCGGCGACAGCATGGCGACAAAGGCCAGCAAAGGCACGATCATCAGGTCTTCAAACAGCAAGATGCTGACGGCTTTCTGCCCCTCACCGCTGGCGATCTCGCCGCGTTCTTGCAGGATCGACATGATAACGGCGGTCGAGGACATGACGAACCCCGCCCCACCGACAAAGGCCGCTGCCGGGGAAAAGCCGAACAGCAGGATACCGCCCGCCGTCAGCAGCGCGATACAGGCCAACACCTGCGCCAGCCCAAGGCCAAAGATCTGCCCGCGCATCGACCACAAGGTCGAGGGGCGCAGCTCCAGCCCGATGACGAACAGGAACATCACCACGCCCAATTCCGCGAAATGCAGGATCGAGGCCGGGTCACTGAACAGCCCCAGCACCGACGGTCCAACCAGCGCCCCGGCCGCGAAATAGCCCAGCACCGAGCCAAGCCCGATCCGCCGGAACAGCGGCACCGCGACAACGGCGGCCCCGGCCAGCACCACAACCGGGCCGATCATCTGCGCCAAACCCACTTCAGCCATGCGATTCTCCTGTTTTGCGCGCTTGTTTCCGCAAACATCCCTTACTGCAAGTAAAAACCGCCCCGAAGGGCGGTTTTTGTCTGTATTCTCCGGCTTCAATCCAGCGGTTTCAGTCGCGCCTCGATCTGCGCCCGGCGTGGTTCAAGGAACGGTGGCAGGGACAGCGCCTCACCCATGGTCTCGAACGGTTCGTCCACATCAAAGCCCGGCGTGTCGGTGGCAATCTCGAACAGGTTGCCGCCGGGTTCGCGGAAATAAAGGCTGCGGAAATAATACCGCTCGACCTCGCCGCTGTTGGGAATGCGCAGGGCCTGCACCCGCTGCGCCCATTCCGCGATGGCCGCGTTATCCGGCACCCGGAAGGCGACGTGATGCACCGCCCCCGCACCCTGACGCGCCACCGGCAAGCCGGGCTGAACCGCAACGTGCAGTTCCGCCGAAGGGCCGCCCGGCCCCATCTCGAACACATGCACCTGCCCCTGACCGTCCGGGCTGGCATAATCGCGGACCCGGCGCATGTTCATGGCATGGGTCAGAACCGCCTCGGTCGGGGCCAGTTCCGGCACCGAAATCGTGATAGGCCCAAGCCCGCGGATCTGGTGTTCCGCTGGCACCGGGCTGCGCTCCCATGGATGCGCCGGGCCGGGCTGGTCAGCGGTCAGCCGCAGGCGCTGGCCCTCGGGGTCGTCGAAATCCAGCGTCGCGCGACCATCCAGCGTGCGGATCGGATCAGCCTGCACCCCGGCGTCCCGCAGTCGCGCCGCCCAATAGTCAAGGCTTGCCTCAGCCACCCGCAGCCCGGTGCGGCTGATCGAGTGGGTGCCGCGCCGTTCCCGCGCCACCGGCCAGTCGAAAAAGGTGATGTCCGTGCCGGGGCTGCCCGCCCCATCGGCAAAGAACAGGTGATAGGCGCTGGTGTCGTCCTGATTGACGGTCTTTTTCACCCGGCGCAGGCCAAGCGTATCGGTATAGAAACGGTTGTTCCCCGGTGCGTCAGCGGTGATCGCTGTCAGGTGGTGGATGCCGGTCAGTTCCATAATCGCCTCCTTTGGTGTGTTCTGTTGCAGCCTATATCGCGTCCCACACAGGCTTCCGCCAGATCGGGGAACAGCAACCCCGCGTTCGGGATTTGCGAACAGGGCCAAGCGTGCTAATCAGAGCCATGCGCTATTCCCTTGATGAGATCGAAACCTTTCTGACGGTGATGGAGTTAGGCACCGTCACCGCCGCAGCCGCACGGCTGAACCTGTCCAAATCGGTGATTTCCAAGCGGATCGCGGATTTTGAAGCGACGATCGGCGCAGCCCTGTTCCGCCGCAACGCGGGCCGCATTGCACCAACCGAAGCCGCCACCCGTCTGGCCGAACGCCTGCGCCCCGCGCTGGCCGAGCTGACGGCGGCGGCGGAAAGCGCCGCATGGGGCATGGATGGCGCCGCCCCTTTGCGCGGACGGCTGGCGATTGCCGCGCCGATGAGCTTTGGCACCATGTTCCTGTCGCCTATCCTTGCCCGCTTTGCCGCGCTGCATCCGGAGCTGGAGATCCGTGTCGATTACGACGACCGCAGCCGCGATCTGGCGCGCGAGGGCTTTGACATCGGCATCCGTATCGGGGCCGCCCGCGACGGCGCACTGATGGCCCGCAAACTGTGCGAGGATCAGCAGGTGATCGTGGCCGCGCCGGGCTATCCGCTGCCCGCCACACTGGCCGATCTGACCGGGGCGGATGTGATTTCATACAGCCATACGGCGGATTCGACGCTGTGGCGGTTCCGTCAGAACGGGCGCGAGATCACGCCACATATGAACAGCCGCATCAGTCTGAACAATGGCAAGGCGATCCGCGACATGGCGCAGGCTGGGCTTGGGCTGGCGATGCTGCCGGGGTTTCTGGTTGCCCAAGCCCTGCGCGACGGGCGCCTGATCCGGGTGCTGCCCGATCTGGAGACCCGCCCGCTGCCCATTTGGGCCGTCTGGCCGCCGGTCACGCCGCTGCCGGCCAAGCTGCGGGCGCTGATAGATCATCTGGCGGCGGAACTGGCGGGCGGCGCACCTTGGGCGGGCGGGGCAGCGGGCTAAGCGCCCTCAGCCTGCGTTATTGCCGCCGTCCGTATCCGGCGCATCCGGCACCCCGGGGCCGCTGTCGCCGTCATCCTGCGCCAGCACATTTGGCGCCTGATCGCGTCCAGGGGCCGGGATCGGCTCGATCCGGGTCGGCTTGGGTGGCGCGGTCATATCAGTATGCAACACCTGCGCCAGCGTCTCGGGATTGCGCAGCCACAAATCGCGCTGCGGGAAGGGCATTTCGATCCCTGCCGCATTCAGCCGCGCATAGATTTCATGCCGTATATCGGACATGATCCGCGTGCCGGAGTTAATGTCGGCCACGATCGCCCGGACCTCAAAGTTCAGACCGTCCGCCCCGAAATCCGTGAACAGCACCGTCGGCGGCGGGTTGACCATGATCGTCGGCTGATCTTCGGCCACTTCGCGCAGAATACGCTCGACCTCGCGCGTGTCCGAGCCATAGGCCACGCTAACCGCCACGATCACCCGCCCGTTCAGGCTGCCGCGCGTCCAGTTCGTCACCGTCTGCGTGATCAGATCGCTGTTCGGCACGATCACATCGGTGCGGTCAAATGTCTGGATGCGGGTCGAGCGCACTGAAATATTCTTGACCACGCCGGAATTGCCACCCGCGTTGATCCAGTCGCCCACCGTCACCGGGCGCTCGATCAGCAGGATGATGCCACTGACAAAGTTCTGGACGATGTTCTGCATCCCGAAACCGATACCGACCGACAGCGCACCGGCAACGATAGCCAGCGATGACATGTCGATCCCGGCGCTGCTGATCGCCAGCAGAGCGGCAAGGAACACACCGATATAACCCAGCCCGGACACGGCAGCATTCTGCGCGCCTTCATCCAGTCGCGTCTTGGGCAGGATCGAGTTGCGAAACATCCCCTGGATCATCCGGGTGGCGGAATAACCAACCGCAAAGACAATCAGAAATGTCAGGATATTGCCCGGCGACAGGCGGATGCCGCCCATGCTGAAACCGGCCTGAAGGCGGGTCCAGAACTCGCCCAGATCGGTCGGGCGTGCGCCCCAGATCAGCGCAAGAAACGGCAGCGCCGCGACCACCAGCAAAAAGCCGATTAGCACCACAAACAGCGAATCCCGCGCACCCTCCTGCCCGCGGCGCAGCATGTAATACAGGTCCGCGATAAAGTCCTGAAGCACCATCACCAACAGCGCAATGGCCACCGTCAGCACCGAAGACCACAGCACCGTATTCGCCAGCGTCACATAGCCGATAGCCGCCGCCGCCACAGCCGCCACAGCCACGATCCGCCCCAGCGTGCCGATGCCGCCAACCACGCGGGCGCGAATCTGCGCAGGATCGGCCGGGTCATGCAGCGGCGCTCGGCGCAGCATGTTCGACAGCCGGAACAGCAACAGCGCCCCGATCAGGATGATCGGCAGATGCCAGACCGCCGCCCCTGCCGGGGTAAAAACCTTGGCCAGCGGCGCTTCGTAATCGGTCGGACCAAACCCGCCCGACAGAGGCAACACCGCCACCGCCAGAATGAAATTGAACGCCAGCGCCCCCATCAGCAGGATCAGCGTATGACGCAGGCGCGGGCGCTTTTCGGCGGGGAAGAACACCGGGCCCTCATCAATCGAGCCAGAGTCAGGAAAGGCACGCTGCGCCAGCCAGATGCCGGCAAAGAACAGCACCCCCGCCACCGGCAGCGCCATCAGGATCGGGCGACCGCGTTCCCCGACCAGCCCGGCAGCGTCCAGCGCCGCGATCAGCAGGCCGACGCCGATCACCGGCAACACGATCTGCGCCAGCGATACCAGAAAATCCACCGCCGCGCGTGAGCTTTCCGAGGCTCGCGCCGACAGCCGGTTCGGCAGTCGCGCGACCCAGCGCCTACCCCAGATCATCAGCCCCAGCGCCGCCAGCAGATAGCCCACGATCCGCACGGCGCGGTCCCCCAGACCGGACAACCCGCCGCTGGCACTGATCTGCTGCGTTTGTTCGTCGATCAGATCGGTGGCAGCCTTGGTGCCGTCACTGAGCGCAACCGGCCAGTTCGCCGGGTTCAGCGGCGAGGGCGACTGTTCCAGCAAAGCCGTAGTCTGGCGCTTGCGGGTCTGCTCATCAATGTTGCGGATCATCGCATCGGCGCGGCTGTAAGCCTCGGTCGCGGTCACGCCGGGGGCTTGCAGGTCGGACAGTTGCGTATTCAGTTCGGCCCGGCGGCTGGCAATATCCTTGGCCTCGGATTCGCCCTCGGCAGGCGCGGGGCCAAGCGCGTCAAGCTGTGCCTTGACCGTATCAATCCGCCCCGCGTTGATATTCTGCGCGTCGGAAAACTCTTGCCGCCAGCCGACCAGATCGGCCCGCAGATCCTGCAATGCCTGATCGCTGGCCTCACCAGAATCAATCTGCGCTTCCGCAGCCGAGGCTTCGCTGTTCCAGGCCGCATAATCAGGCAACTGCTGTTCCTGCGCCGCCAACGGCAAGGACAGCAACAAAAACCCCGTCAGAACGGTAGCAAGCAAACGATGCAGCATCTTTTACCCTTCGGTCACGTCTGGCATGGCGGGCGCGGTCGCATCCAGCCAATGCGGCACGGGCAGCCCCTTGTCGCGCAGGAACGCCGGGTTCCACAGCTTGCCCATGTAACGCTGGCCGGGATCGCACAGCACCGTCACGATGGTGTGACCCGGCCCCATTTCCCGCGCCATGCGGATCGCACCCGCGACATTGACCCCGGACGAACCGCCCAGCACCAGCCCTTCATGCTGCGCCAGATCGAACAGCACCGGCAGCGCCTCGGCATCGGGGATGCGCCAGGACATATCGGGGGTAAAGCCTTCCAGATTGGCGGTGATGCGCCCCTGCCCGATACCCTCGGTGATCGAGCTGCCGGGGCTTTCAAACACGCCCTGCGTATAAAAACTGTAAAGCGCCGCACCCTCGGGATCAGCAAGCCCGATCTTCACGCCCTTGGGCTGCAAGGCCATCGCCACCCCGGCCAGCGTTCCGCCTGACCCCACGGCACAGGTGAAACCGTCCACCTTGCCGCCGGTCTGTTCCCAGATTTCCGGCCCGGTGGTTTCCAGATGCGCCTGACGATTGGCGGTATTGTCGAACTGATTGGCCCAGATGGCGCCATTGGGTTCGGTTTTTGCCAGTGCCGCGGCCAGACGCCCGGAATAACGGACATAATTGTTCGGATTCTTGTAAGGCACCGCCGGAACCTCAACCAGCGTCGCCCCCGCCAGCCGCAGCATGTCCTTTTTCTCTTGGCTTTGCGTATCAGGAATTACGATCACGCTGCGGAACCCCATCGAGGCCCCCACCAGCGCCAGCCCGATGCCGGTATTGCCCGCCGTTCCCTCGACAATAGTGCCGCCCGGCTTCAGATCGCCCCGCGCCACCGCATCGCGGATGATATAAAGCGCCGCCCGGTCCTTGATCGACTGGCCGGGGTTCATAAACTCGGCTTTTCCCAGAATCTCGCACCCTGTCGCCTCGGATGCGCGGCGCAGCCGGATCAGCGGCGTATTACCGATGGCAGAGGCAAGATCGGGATGGATGGTCATGGCGGACACTCCGTTAGCGCCGGAAGCCCGGCAATTCCTTATGGTTTAGGGCGCTTGTCGCCCACCCACAACCCGCTGTCCACAGCAAGGTTCCCCCACACGCTTCCCCCGCCCGCTATTGTCACGCGCGAAGCTGATCCAGATGCAGCCGCAACCATAAGGCAAGGATCAGCAGCGGCCCGTTGCGGATCGCCCCCGCCTGAACCAGCGCATCCAGCTCCTCGCGGGGGATCGGATGGCTGCGGATGTCCTCGGCCTCGGATGCCAGCCCATGCACCCCCGCCGCCGCATCGGGCAGATCGGCCAGCCCGATGAACGGATAGATCCGTTCCGCCACCGCCGCCGGGCTAGGATAATGCAGCGGCGCCGGGATCAACCGGCCAAGGCGCAGACCGGCTTCTTCGACAGCCTCGCGCCGGGCGGCATCGTCGGGGGTCTCGCCCGCGTCGATGCGGCCCGCAATGCCCTCCAGCAACCACGGCTGCGGATCACCCATCGCCACCGGCGCGGCCCGCATCTGGTCGATCAGCAGCACCCGGTCGCGTTGCGGATCATAGGGCAGGATCACCACCGCATCGCCCATACCGAACACCGCACGCTCCAGCGGCTCAGACATACCACCATCATGCAGCGAATGGCGCAGATGCAAATGCTGGACCGAGAAATATTCGGCATAAGGCTGGCGCGTGCTGTCCAGATCGACCCGACCTTCGGTCAGCAGATCCGTCACAGGTGGCGCAAAAGCCTGCGCCCGCAACCGTGACCCGGCCCATATCCCGATCATCGGCAAGCGGCGGGCCGTGTCCTCAGGGCTGCGCCCGACCTCATCACTCAGGATAATCCGCGCAATTTCCGCCGCCAGATCGCCCGGCCAGTCACCGGGCCAATCACAGGGCCAGTCGCCTGCACCAGAGCCCGCATCCTGCGCGCCCCAGACCGGCCCGGCCAGCCCGAACACCGCCGCATAGCGGCGCAGCGCCGGGGTCATTTCGACCTCGACACCCGGAACCCCCGGCCCTTCGGTCCAGCAAGGCCAGCCGCCCGCCTCGATCCCTGCCCGCGCGCCGCCGCGCAGGCCACCGGGCAGCACCACGGCCCGCCCCTGCACCCCAAGCACCGCCAGCATCCGCGCATCCGCCAGAGGCCCGACCAGAACCACCCTTTCACCGCTCATCCAGCACCCCTTGCCCACAGAACAATTTTCCACATTTTCTGCGCCATCCCCCCTTGCACTTCAACCCGGCTGGCTATATCAGCCGCCCCTACCACACCAAAGCGCGGAGAGGTGCCGGAGTGGTCGAACGGGGCGGTCTCGAAAACCGTTGAGCCTGCAAGGGTTCCGTGGGTTCGAATCCCACCCTCTCCGCCATTATTCAGCCCCCTGCCCAAGCGACCACGCCAAGCTGCAAACGGAGGCTATCATGTCCATCACCGACCGCCTGACCGAACTGGGTATCACCCTGCCCGACGCGCCCGCACCCGCGGCGAATTACGTTCCCTTCGTGCTGTCGGGGAATCTGGTGTTCGTCTCGGGCCAGATTTCCGCCGGACCGGACGGGCTTATCACGGGCAAACTGGGCGCCGATCTGAACGTGGCGGAGGGCGCGGACGCCGCCCGTGCCTGCGGGCTGGCGCTGATTGCGCAACTGCGCAAGGCGCTGGATGGCGAGCTTGACCGGCTGGTGCGGGTGGTGAAACTGACCGGGTTTGTGAACTCAACCCCCGATTTCACCGACCAGCCCGAGGTTATCAACGGCTGTTCCGACCTGATGGTACAGGTCTTTGGCGATGCGGGCCGCCACGCCCGCGCCGCCGTCAGCGCCCCCGCCCTGCCGCGCGGCGTGGCCGTGGAAATCGAAGCCATTTTCGAGGTCCGCCCATGACCCTGCACCCGGACTTTCTGACCCGCCCGATTGCGCATCGCGGCCTGCATCAGCCGGGCATACCGGAAAACAGCCTCGCCGCTTTTCGCGCCGCGATTGATGCGGGCTACGCGATTGAATGTGACATCCAGCCTGCCGCTGATGGCACAGCGATGGTTTTCCATGACTACGACCTGAAGCGGCTTTGCGGCGCGGATGGCTTCGTCAACCAGCAATCCCCCGAGGCGCTGGCTCAAACCCGCCTTCTGGACACCGACGAAACCATCCCCACGCTGGCCCAAATACTGGCGCTGGTCGCCGGCCGCACGCCCCTGTTAATCGAGATCAAGGATCAGGACGGCAGGCTTGGCCCCGACATTGGCGACCTTCAGGATCGGGTGGCGGCGCTCTTGGTCGATTACCACGGCCCGGTTGCGGTCATGTCCTTCAACCCGCACACCACCGCCGCCTTTCACAAGGCTGCGCCGGAAATCGCCTGCGGGCTGACCTCCTGCCACTTTCCGGCAGATGACTGGCCGATGCTGGGTGCCGATCAGCGCGCCCGGCTGGCGGATCTGGCGGATTACACCAGCAGCGGTTCGTGCTTTATCTCGCATCAGCATACCGACCTGACCAACCCGGCGGTGGCCCGCATCAAGGCGGCAGGCGGAGTGATCCTGTGCTGGACCATCCGCAGCCCGGAATCCGAGGCTAACGCCCGCCAGATTGCACAAAACATCACCTTCGAAGGCTATCTGGCCTGATCTTTTGTCCATAAATATCCCCGCCGGAGGCATCCACCGGCGGGACCGGCGCCGCCATCTGGTAATTGCCGCGCCAGCGCCTATCTTGCGCCCATGACCCTTACCGTCCAGACCCACCGCGCCATTTCCGACATCCCCGCCGCCGACTGGGACCATCTGGCCGGAACCAACCCGTTCACCAGCCACCGCTTTCTGGCGGCGCTGGAAACATCCGGCTCTGTCGGGGAGGACACCGGCTGGCTGCCCGCGCATCTTTCGGCCACACTGGACGGTCATCTGGCAGGGGTTGCACCGCTTTACCTGAAAACCCATTCGCAGGGCGAATATATCTTTGACCACGCATGGGCCGATGCCTACACCCGCGCGGGCGGTGATTATTACCCAAAGCTGCAATGCGCTATTCCCTTTACCCCTGCCACCGGCCCGCGCCTGCTGTCCCCCGACCCGGATGTGCAAATCGCCCTGCTGCGCGGCATGGCACAGGTGGCCCGCAATGCCGACCTGTCCGGCGTCCATGTCACCTTCTGCACCGAATCCGAGGCCGCACTGGCCGCACCTGCCGGTTTCCTGCCCCGCGTGACCGAGCAATTCCACTGGGAAAACCGGGGCTATAACAGCTATGATGATTTCCTTGCCGCGCTGTCCTCGCGCCACCGCAAGGCCCTGCGCAAAGAACGCGCCCGTGCGCAGTCCTTTGGCGGCAGCATCCGCAGCCTGACCGGCGAGGATCTGCGCCCCGCCCATTGGGATGCTTTCTGGCGGTTTTACCAAGATACCGGCAGCCGCAAATGGGGCCGCCCCTATCTGACCCGCGCCTTTTTCGACGCCATCCACCAGACCATGCGCGACGACATCCTGCTGGTGCTGGCCGAACGCGACGGCCAACCGATTGCCGGGGCGCTGAACTTTATCGGGCCGGATGCGCTTTACGGCCGCTATTGGGGCTGCCTTGAGCATCACCCCGATCTGCATTTCGAATTGTGTTATCATCAGGCAATTGACTGGGCGATTGCCCATCAGATCCCCCGCGTCGAGGCCGGGGCGCAGGGCGATCACAAACTGGCACGCGGCTATACGCCTGCGCCAATCCACTCGCTGCATTGGGTTGCGGACCCCGGTTTTTATCGGGCGCTGGATGATTACCTGACCCGCGAACGGCAGGCCATCGGTGAGGAACTGGATGCCCTCACCGACTTTGCCCCGTTCCGGCGTGGTCCCTTAGGCGGCTAAGCAGCCATGGGGGGCCTTTGGGCGGTTAAACCGCCTCCAGCAGCGATTCCCCGGCTGAAACCGAGCACATGCCGGGGCTGTCCTCGATCTGAATGACTTCGATCACGCCATCGGTTGCCGCCAGCGCGTAACGCTTGGACCGGCCGAACAGCCCGGCGGGCGGCGCATCAAAGGCCAGCCCCATGGCGCGGGTAAAATCTCCCGCCGCATCAGCCAGAATGGCGATCCCCGCCTTATCCGATCCGGTCGCTTCCGCCCAAGCCGCGCAAACAAACGGATCATTCACCGTCACGCAATAAATCGCATCAAAGCCCTTGGCCCGGAAGGCATCCGCCGTGCGGATGAAACTTGGCATATGCGCATTGCTGCACGTCCCGGTAAAAGCTCCCGGCAGCCCGAAAACCGCCACCCGGCCCTTGGTCAGATCGGCCATCTGCACCTGCTCGGGGCCATCAGCCCCCATCCGCAATACGGTCGCATCGGGCAATTTGTCGCCTTTGGAAACAGCCATTTCACACCTCCTGACATTGCAACACGGCTGCCCTGATCCTAGATTGCCCGGCGAAAATTGCCAGTGGGGGAAACCATGGCCGGAACTCTTATCATCGGCGCGGGACAGGCTGCGGCCTCGCTGGCGGCAAAGCTGCGTGCGCTTGGGGATACCGCCCCGATCACCATTCTGGGCGATGAACCCGCCGCCCCCTATCAGCGCCCGCCGCTGTCCAAAGCCTATCTGCTGGGCGAAATGGGCCTTGACCGGCTGGAACTGCGCGCCCCGGACTGGTGGGCCGAGAACGACATCCGCCTGCTGACCGGCACCACCGCACTGCATATCGACCGTGCCGCGAAAACTGTGGAAACCAGCGCCGCTGCCCTGCCCTATGACCGGCTGGCGCTGACCACCGGCGCCACCCCGCGCCCGCTGGCCGGGGCGCTGACCATTCGCAATCTGGCCGATGTGGACGCCCTGCGCCCCCGGCTGCAACCCGGCCAAAGGCTGGTGGTGATCGGCGGCGGCTATATCGGGCTGGAGGCCGCCGCTGTCGCCCGCAAGCTGGGGCTGGAAGTCACGCTGATCGAGGCTGCCCCTCGCATCCTTGGCCGCGTCGCCGCCACGGAAACCGCCGATATGATCCGCGCCCTACATCAGCGTCACGGCGTCACCCTTCTGGAAAACACCGCCATCACCGGCATCACCCCCACCGCTGTCACCCTGACCGATCGCAACATTCCGGCGGATCTGGTCATCGCCGGCATCGGCGTCACCCCCAACACCGCGCTGGCCGAAACTGCCGGGCTGGCGTCGGACAATGGCATCGCCACCGATGAACAGGGCCGCACCTCTGACCCCGCCATCTGGTCAGCGGGCGACTGCGCCAGCTTTCCGTGGCGTGGGACGCAACTGCGGCTGGAAAGCGTCGGCAATGCCATCGACATGGCGGAACTGGTGGCCGAGAACATGCTGGGCGCGGGCAAACCCTATGTGCCGAAACCGTGGTTCTGGTCGGATCAGTTTGACGCCAAGCTGCAAATTGCGGGCCTCAACACTGGCTTTGACCGTACCGTGACGCGGCCGTCGGATCAGGGCGGCAGCGTATGGTATTTCGCCAAAGATCGCCTGCTGGCCGTGGACGCGCTGAATGATCCCCGCGCCTATATGGTCGGCAAGCGCCTGATCGACGCGGGCCGCAGCGCAGATCCGGCGCTGATCGCTGACGCCCCCGACCTGAAGGCATTGCTATGAGGATCGTCGGCGGTCGCCTGCGCGGATTGAAACTGGCGGATGTGGGCGAAGGCGACCCCGCCGCCCATTTGCGCCCGACCACCGACCGGGTGCGCGAAACAATCTTCAACCTGCTGGAAAACGCCCATAGCCTGCGTCTGGATGGGATGCGGGTGCTGGACCTGTTCGCCGGCACCGGGGCGCTGGGGCTGGAGGCCCTGTCGCGCGGCGCGGCGCGGGTAGCCTTTGTCGATGACGGCGCCAAGGCTCGCGCCCTGCTGCGAAGCAATATCGAAAAAGCCCGCGCCATGGGCGAAACCGATGTCTGGCGGCGCGATGCCACCCGGCTTGGCCCAAACCGGGGGCCGGGCTATGATCTGATCCTGCTGGACCCGCCCTATGATACGGGCCTTGGCGAAGCCGCCATCGCCAGCGCATTGGATGGCAACTGGATCGCCCCCGGTGCCACGATCATGTGGGAAGACGCCCGCCCACCCCTGATTCCCGCGCCGCTGCGCCAGATCGACCAGCGCCGCTATGGCGATACCACAATCACCATCTGCCGGATGCCGGATCCGCTTGTTGGATAAGTAAAGGGGGCTTTGCCCCCTCTTGGCCTGCGGCCAATTCACCCCGGGATATTTAAGGGCAAAAGATAGGATCGCTTTCTTCTTCATAAAAATATCCCGGGGGTGCGGGGGCAGCGCCCCCGCGACTTAACGCCGGGCCGCCGCCGCCAGACAGATCAGCGAGACAGCCACATGCGCCCCGGCTACGGCTGTAATGCCGGTCGGGTCGTAGGGCGGCGAAACCTCGACGACATCGCCCCCCGCAAAATTGATTCCGGCAAGGCCGCGCAGCAAAGCCTCGGCCTGCCAGCTTGCCAGCCCGCCCCAGACGGGCGTGCCGGTGCCGGGCGCAAAGGCCGGGTCCAGCGCGTCGATATCAAAGGTCACATAGCAGGGCCGGTCGCCCACCACGGCACGGATCCGGTCCAGCGTTGCCTCGATACCTGCCTGATGCACCCCCGGCGCATCAAGGATCGTGACCCCAAGCGTGTCCGGGTTGTCGGTGCGGATGCCAACGCTAACCGCAGCCGCCGGGTCCACCAGCCCTTGCCTGATCGCCTTATACAGAAAGGTGCCGTGGTCGATACGGTCCGGGTCGTCATCGACCCATGTATCAGAATGGGCGTCAAACTGGATCAGCGCCATCGGCCCATATTTCGCCGCCATCGCCCGCAGGATCGGCAGGGTGATGAAATGATCGCCCCCCAGCGTCACCGGCACCACGCCCGCCGCCAGAATCGCGGCGATATGGTCGGTGATCCGCCCCGGCGTCTCGCGGACATTCGCGTAATCGAAAGCCACATCGCCGTAATCCACCATCGCAAGTTCCTGCATCGGGTCGAAGCCCCAGCCGAAGGGTGCGTCGAACGGTTGCAGGCAGGATGCCTCGCGGATGGCACGCGGCCCGAACCGGGTGCCGGGGCGATGCGTCACCGCCTGGTCGAAGGGCACGCCGGTGATGGCCAGGTCCACCCCCGCCAGATCCTTGGTATAGCGCCGCCGCAGAAAGCTGGTTGCCCCGGCAAAAGCATTCTCGAAACTCTGGCCGCGCAGGTCGGCGCGGGTGAAGGCGTGGTCGATTTGGGTCGTTGCGTCACTCAGAGACATTCAGGCCACCGTTTGATCTGTGTCAGAACATTGTCGTGAAAATACTGCAATATTCTGCGCGGGCGAGCGGTCCGCAAGGATATTCGCCGGGAAACGCGAAAACCCATCCGTAAGGAGATGTAACGATGAAACGGATACTCCTTCTGACAGGCGCCGCGCTTGCAGTTGCTTCGCCCGCGCTGGCGCAGGATGCAGCCATCGACAATGCGGCACTGCGCGAAGAAGCCTTGGCAATTTTTGAAAAAATCCCCGCAGAGCCGCAACCGATTGCGAAGGCGGGCGCAGATGAAGCCCTGCCGCTGACCCCGGAAAAGGTCGAATTGGGCAAGATGCTGTATTTCGACCCGCGCATGTCGTCCTCGCAGCTGATCTCCTGCGCGACCTGTCACAACCTGTCGCTGGGTGGCGATGATGAGTTGCCGGTCTCGATCGGTCACGGCTGGCAGAAAGGCCCGCGCAACGCCCCCACGGTGCTGAACTCGGTCTTTAACGCTGCGCAATTCTGGGATGGGCGCGCGCCTGACCTTGCCGAACAGGCGAAAGGCCCGGTTCAGGCGGGTGTGGAAATGTCCAATACCCCCGAGCAGGTGGTGACGACGATCAATTCCATGCCGGAATATGTCGAGGCCTTCAAAGCCGCCTTCCCCGGCGAGGCTGACCCGGTGACATTCGACAATTTCGCCCATGCGATCGAGCAGTATGAGGCGACGCTGATTACCCCCAATTCGCCGCTGGACCTGTTCATGGCGGGCGATGACGCGGCGATGACCGATCAGCAAAAAATCGGGATGCAGGCATTTATCGACACGGGCTGCACCGCCTGCCACTATGGCATCAACCTTGGCGGGCAGGATTACCACCCGTTCGGCGTAGTCGCCAAACCCGGTGCCGATATTCTGCCGCCCGATGACGCTGGTCGCTTTGCGGTGACGCAGACCGCCAGCGATGAATATGTGTTCCGCGCCGCGCCGCTGCGTAATATCGCGCTGACCGCGCCCTATTTCCACTCGGGTCAGGTGTGGGATCTGCGGCAGGCGGTTCAGATCATGTCGGATTCGCAGATCGGCACGGAAATGTCGGATGAGGATGCGGATAATATCGTGGCCTTCCTGCACGCGCTGACCGGCGATCAGCCCGAAGTCACGATCCCGGTGCTGCCGAACCGCACTCAGGACACGCCGGCCCCGAACCCGATGGTGCCGCCCGCCCCACCGGCAGAGGCCAGCAACGGCTGACACGAAAAAAAGGGGCGCCAAAGCGGCGCCCCTTTCCCATTTCGCAGCGATTACTGTTTGTTCATCTCGGCGTCGATGCGGATTTGCACCTCATCGGAAACTGCCGGAACAAAAGCGCCCAGGTTGAAGTCAGAGCGTTTGATCTCGGTCGTCGCCTCGAAGCCGACGGTGGCGACATTGGTCATCGGGCTGGGAGCGGCCTTGTTCAGCGTCACATCAAGCACGACCGGCTTGGTCACACCGTTCAGCGTCAGATCGCCGGTGACTTTGGCCTTGTTGTCGCCATCCGGGGCAACTTCGGTCGAAACAAAGGTTACTTGCGTATCCGGTGCCGCACCTTTGAAGAAATCATCCCCCATCAGATGCTCGTCCAGACCCTTGGACACGGTTTGCAGCTTGGACAGCGGGAAAGATGCGGTGATCGTGGATTTTGCCGGATCGGCAGGGTCCAGAACCGCCTCACCCGACAGGCCGTTCACGAAGCCAAAGCTGGTCGAAAAGCCCATGTGATTGTAATGAAAAACGATCTGGCTGTGATCGGCGTCAAAGCCATAGGTGCCAGCCTCGACCGCAGCGGCGGTCGCCTCGGACGCCGGGACAGCCTCGGCGGAAACATCGGTCTGCGCAAAGGCCGACAGCGGCGCGGCGGCAAGGGCAAGGGCGAAGGGAAGGGCCAGAATGTGGCGCATGGGGGACTCCTTTGGTTGTCAGCGCATAACGCAAGCCTGACGGAAACGGTTCCCTTCATCTTTCAGAAGCCACGTTCCGCGATTGCCGTTGCAATCCTGCCGAATCCGGCTATAAGGCTGCATCCTTCCGCATATTGCGAAACCGGCGCAGCCTCTCGTGGCGGGGCGCGGAAGGGGTTTTCCCGCCTGTGAAGCCCGCCTGAAACGAAAAGGGTCTGACATGCCGCTTTATGAGCATGTGCTGATCGCCCGCCAGGACCTGTCCAATACGCAGGCCGAAGGGCTGATGGAACATTTCTCGACCGTGCTGGCCGATAACGGCGGCAAGGTGGTCGAATCGGAATACTGGGGTGTCCGCACCCTGGCCTATAAAATCAACAAGAACCGCAAGGGCCATTACGCCTTTCTGCGTTCGGACGCGCCTTCGGCCGCCGTTCAGGAAATGGAGCGTCTGGCCCGTCTGCACGAAGACGTGATGCGTGTGCTGACCGTCCGCGTGGACGAACACGAGGAAGGCCCCTCGGTTCAGATGCAGAAACGCGAAGAGCGCGGCGAACGCCGCCGCCGCGACTAAGGAGGACACGACATGGCTAACAAACCGTTCTTCCGCCGTCGCAAAGTCTGCCCGTTCTCGGGCGAGAACGCGCCGAAAATCGACTATAAAGACACGCGCCTGCTGCAACGCTATATCAGCGAACGCGGCAAGATCGTGCCGTCGCGCATCACCGCCGTCTCGGCCAAGAAGCAGCGTGAGCTGGCCCGCGCCATCAAGCGCGCCCGCTTCCTCGCCCTGCTGCCCTATGCCGTGAAGTAAGGGGACAGACACATGCAAGTCATCCTGCTGGAACGTGTGGCCAAACTGGGCCAGATGGGCGAAGTCGTCAGCGTCAAGGAAGGTTACGCCCGTAACTTCCTGCTGCCGCAAGGCAAGGCGCTGCGCGCCTCGGAAGCCAACATCAAGGCATTCGAAGCCCAGAAAGCTCAGCTTGAGGCCCGCAACCTCGAAACCAAAGCCGAAGCCGAAAAGCTGGCCGAAAAGCTGAATGGCGAAACCTTCGTCATCATCCGCTCGGCCTCGGACGCCGGTGCGCTTTACGGTTCCGTCACCACCCGCGACGTGGCCGATGTGGCGACCGAAGGCGGCTTCTCGCTGGACCGCAAGCAGATCGTGCTTGGCGCCCCGATCAAAGAACTGGGTCTGCACGGCGTTGCCGTTCACCTGCACCCCGAGGTCGAAGCCGAGATCGTGCTGAACATCGCCCGCTCGACCGAAGAAGCCGAGTTGCAAGCGCAGGGTAAATCGATTCAGGATCTGGCCGCCGAGGCCGATGCCGAAGCCGATTTCGAAATCGCTGAACTGTTCGACGACATCGGCGGTGCCGCCGATGATGAGGACGATCAGCCGGAAGTGTAATCACTTCTGCTGCCGAAAAGCAAACCGCGCCGCATCCCGGCGCGGTTTTTTTCATGGCTCAACGCGCCTCAGCAGCCTGAACCGCAGCATAAAACTGTTCCGGCGCGGGTGATTCGTCAAAGCCGGGGACACCCTCAGGCAATACCACCCACGGCTGTTTGCGCCGCAGCCAGATATGCGCCATCGGTTGCAGCCCCGCGCTGTCCGCCAGCGTGCCAGCCCGCAGAAAGATCATATCCGGCAAGGCACTGTTGCAATTAAACAGCCGGGTAAAGCATGTGGCGCAAAAGACTTCTTCAAAGCTGATGCCATGCGCGGCGCGGGTGCGGCTGACGGTTGCGCCCTGACAGTCGAGAACCGCCGCCGCCACCATCGCATGTTCGGCAAAGGCGCTGCCGCTACGGGTCTGGCAGTTCAGGCAATGGCAGGCATAAACATGCAGCCGCGCAGCAGAAATCTGATAGGTGACAGCGCTACATTCGCAGCTTCCGGTTTGGGACATTGGTTTTCCCTTATCTGTCCTGCCAGCCTAACAGCTATCATTCATCAGCGGAACATTCCTATGGCTGGCGGTGTTGATCCCCGAACACCTTGAACAAAGGGAAGCCCGATGAATGACCGCTATGATAACCGCCCGCGCCTGACGGATGCCGCCGTGACCAGCCAGACCCGCTTTGGCCCACGCCCTGCGCATCCCAACCACCATGTTGCCTCGCCCTACCGGCCCTCGACGCTGGACTCGCGGCGGGTGATCCCCAGCGGCGATGTCTCGCCCGGTGGGGACCGGGTCTGGCCGCGCCCGTCTCTGACCTCGAAGCTGCTGGTATGGGGCGGCATGGGGGTTGCAGCGGCCGCACTGACCGCTGGCGGGATTCTGGCGGCGCGCAAGGTTGTGGACGCGCTGGCCGGTGAACCGCAGCGACCGCAGAGCTTTGGATCGCAGGAGACAGCCCGGCGCCACGCCGCGCCGCAGCGGTTCTTGGATGAGGCGCCGCGTCCCAAGCGCCGCCCGCGCCCGTCTCTGCTGTCCGAGGTCAACAGCACCACGCAGCAGCTTTCCGGTGGGCTGAACAGTGTGATCGGCTCGCTGGCCGGAGCGGTGGCCGGGTTCCGCGCAGTCGCCCGCGATGCCGATGGGATCATCCGCGACTTTAACCAGACCGCCGATTCGATCCGCGCCATGATGCAGCAACGTGATAACCGCCGCCCCGGAGATGACGGGAACGGGTCGGCCTGATGTCCGGCCCCCGCTCGATCAGCGACGCTATTTTCGGCCCGCTGGATGACGACACCCGCCGTCGCTTTGGCCTGCTGCACGATCCTGCCCCGGACCTGCGGACGCAAGAGCAGGCACAGATCGAATCCGCAGGCGGGCCGCAATCCGGCTGGCAGCTTGACCGCACCGACTGGCTGGCCGTCGGCAAGCGCAGCCTTGCCGCGATCAGCAAGGACCGGGTGACTTCCGTGGCCGGGGGCGTGACGTTTTTCGGCCTGCTGTCGCTGTTTCCGGCAATTACCGCGCTGGTGTCGATCTATGCCGTGCTGGCCGATCCAATGACCATCGACAGCCATCTTCAGGGCCTGTCGCATCTGCTGCCCGAAGGCGCGATGCAGATTATTTCAGGGCAGGTTAACAGCATTGCCGCCGCCCCGAAAAATGCCCTTAGCGCCGCCGGGGCGGTTGCAATTCTGCTGGCACTTTACAGCGCCATGGGCGGGATCAAGGCGCTGCTGGAGGCGCTGAATATCGCGTGGTTCCAGCCTGAGACGCGCGGCTTTTTCCAGCTGAATCTGGTGGCGTTTTTGTTCACCATCGGCGCGATTGGCCTGATTATCGCGCTGATCGGGCTGGTGGCCGTGTTGCCGCTGATGCTGTCCTATCTGCCGCTTGGCGGGGGCACGGTGACAGGGTTGCGCTGGCCGCTGATGTTCGGGGCGTTGATACTGGCGCTGGCGGTGCTGTATCGCTGGGGACCAAGTCGGCATGATGCAACTTGGCAATGGATCACGCCGGGGGCGCTTATCGCATCCGTCGGACTGATCGCGGCCTCGCTGCTGTTTTCGTGGTATGCGGCCAATTTCGCCAATTACAATCAGACCTATGGATCGCTTGGCGCGGCGATCGGCCTGATGATGTGGCTGTGGATTGCCGCTATCGTAGTGATGGTCGGGGCCGAGGTGAACTCGGAAATCGAGCGGCAGGTGCGGATACGCGCCGGGTTGCCGGTGCCGGACAGCAAAGACTGAGCCTTGCACCCGCAGCACCGGCAGGTGCCTCCGGCGGGGATATTTAGGGACAAAAGATGCCCCGGAAATAAAAAAGGCCGCGATCCGCTCGCGGCCTTTTCCGTTTGAGATGGGCGTGGATTACAGCTCGTCCAGCGCCTCGATGGCTTTTTCGAGATCTTCTTTCGAGACTTCTTTCTCGGTTACTTTCGCCTGTTCGACGATGTGGTCGATCACTTTATCTTCGAAGATCGGTGCGCGCAGTTGTTGTTGCATCTGCGGGTTTTGCTGGACGAATTCAAAGAAAGCGCGCTCCTGACCCGGATATTGACGGGCGGCCATCATCACCGCCTGGGTCATTTCCTGATCCGTCACCTGAACATCGGCTTTCTGACCCAGTTCAGCCAGCAGCAGGCCCAGACGCACGCGGCGTTCGGCCAGCTTGTTGTGTTCGTCCGTCGGTTCAACGTGCCCGTGGTTATGGTCGTGAACGTCCGGGTTTTCCTCGTGCCAGAGCTGGTGCGCGATTTGCGCCGCCTCAGCCTTGACCAGCGATTCGGGCAGTTCAAAGCTGACCAGCCCGTCCAGTTGATCCAGCAGAGCGCGTTTCAGAACCGCGCGCGAGCCGCCCTGATATTCGGCTTCCAGCCGCTGACGGATCTGGCCTTTCAGCGCGTCGAGGTCTTCGGCACCGAATTTCTTGGCCAGTTCATCGTCGATCTCGGCCGGTTTCGGAGCCTTGACCGCGTGGACCTTACATTCGAACACGGCCTCTTTCCCAGCGAGGTTCGGCGCACCGTAGTTTTCCGGGAAGGTCACGTTGACCTTGACCTCATCACCGGCCTTCGCGCCGATCAACTGGTCTTCAAAGCCCGGAATGAAGCTGCCCGAACCAAGCACCAGCGGGTATTCGCTGGCTTCGCCACCCTCGAACGCCTCGCCATCCACGAAGCCTTTGAAGTCGATCACGACCTGATCGTCTTTCTTGGCTTTGGTGCCGGCCTTGCGGTCGGTGTAATTGGTCGCATTCTTGGCGAGGTTTTCCAGCGCCTCGTCAACGGCGGCGTCCTCAGCCTTGACGGTCAGGCGCTCCAGCTTGATGGCAGAGGCGTCCAGCTCAGGAATCGCGGGCAGGTTTTCATAGGTGACGTTGACCACAACGTCGTCGCCTTCTTTCCAGTTCTCGCCGTTTTCCATCTGTACATCGGGCTGCATGGCCGGGCGGTCGCCCGATTCTTCCATGTGCTTGCGCAGCGCGCCGTCGATCGCCTCTTGCATCGCATCGCCCAACACGCGCGGGCCGAATTGCTTCTTCAGCAGGGCCATCGGCACCTTGCCCTTGCGGAAGCCCTTCAGTTCGACTTCGGGCTGCACCTCTTTCAGCTTCTTGTCCACCTCGGCTGCCAGCTCTGCGGCGGGCAGGGTGAACTGATAGCCGCGCTTGAGGCCTTCGTTCAGGGTTTCGGTGACCTGCATGTTCAATCCTTCATCCATTTTGGTGCGGGTGGAGGGACTTGAACCCCCACGCCTTGCGGCGCCAGAACCTAAATCTGGTGCGTCTGCCAATTTCGCCACACCCGCATATGTCAACGGGCGGGCCGGACGCCCGCCAGAAAATCCGCGCCGTGATAGCAGGGTCAGGCGCGGGGTGCGAGAGGATTTTTCACAGATTCATGTCACGAAACACCGCTGGCAGCATTTCAGGCAGATCATCTGCAATCAGACCGGGGCCAAAGCGGCGCGCAGCAGCAGCGTGCAGCGCAGCCCCATAGCCTGCGGCGCTCAGCGGCGACAGCCCCCGCGCCAGCAGCCCGGTGATGATTCCGGCCAGCACATCGCCCGATCCGGCGGTCGCCAGCCAAGGCACATCGCGGCCCATATGCGCCAGCATTTTCCCATCGGGCGCGGCAATCAGCGTATCAGCCCCTTTCAGCAGCACCGTAGCACCGACCCGTGCAGCAGCCATGCGCAGCGCCTCGGTCCGGGGCAGGCCGGTGTCCATATCCGCCGCCAGATCGGGGAACAGGCGGGTGAACTCTCCCATATGCGGGGTCAGCACGCAGCGGTCATGCAGCGCCAGCTCCATTCCCGCCAGCGCCGTCAGCGCCGTCAGCGCATCCGCATCCAGAACCACGGCCCGACCCGAGGCCAGCACCACCGGCAGCAGCGCCTCTGCCCGCGCGACCCCCGCCCCCGGACCAAGGCACAGCGCATTGATCCGCCCATCCGTCAACAGCGCCGAAAGCGCCCCGGCATCATCCACCCCGCGCCGCATCAGCGCATCAGGCGGGCCAGCATGTTCAAACAGCGCGGCCTTGGGCGGGGCCAGCGTCACCAGCCCCGCGCCCACCCGCAGCGCCGCCCGCGCCGCCAGCCGCGCCGCACCGCCCTGCGCCACACCTCCGGCCAGAATCAGCGCATGGCCGTGGTTATATTTGTGCTGGTCGGGGCTTTTACGCAAAAGCTCAGCGCCAGCGATACCGCTGCCAATCCTGATATCCGCCACCACCACTTTACCGCAATGTTGTGGCCCCTCCCCGTTGACATGCCCCGGCTTGAGGCCGTGAAACGTCACCGTCAGATCGGCACCGGGAAACCAGTCCTGAAACAGCGGGCGGCCGCTGTCAGATGACAAGCCACTGGGAATATCCACCGCAATGATCCGATCAATCTGCGGCGACAACTCGCCATGAACCATATTACAATATGCTTCATTCATATCCTGAAACAGCCCGGCGAAAGCATCCACAGAGCGGGTCAGCCCAATCCCGAACAGCGCATCAATCAGCAGGTCGGTCTGAAAAAACGCCCCCTTCGGGTTCAGCGGCAGAACGGTCCCGACCTCTGCCCAACGCGCATGGCTGGCAGCCGCCGCTGCGGGCAGGCGCTCGACCTCGCCATAAAACAGCACCGAGACTTCCCAGCCGCGCTCATGCAGCAACCGCGCAATCACAAAGCCGTCGCCGCCATTATTGCCCGGCCCGCACAGCACCATGGCGCGCCATGGCAGATGCTTATGCGTCGCATATTCCGGCCACTCATCCAGAATCGCCTGCACGACGGCCGCACCTGCACGTTCCATCAGAGCGACACCATCATCATGGTGCAGACTGATAACCTTGGCTTCGAGCGCCCGCATCTGATCTGCAGTCACAATTTCAGTGATGGCCAGACTCTTTTTGCACATTTTTTCATCACACAGATCAAGTTTCAGGCACAAATCCCGGTTTTCTGCCTATCCACGCGGCCCCTCACCAAGCCCGCATTGTCCCTTTCGATCAAACCCGCCAATCAGGTTTCAAGCAAGCCACAAGGGATCGAACTGCCATGAAAAAGGTCGAAGCCATCATCAAGCCGTTCAAACTGGACGACGTGAAAGAGGCGCTGCAAGAGGTCGGCGTTCAGGGTCTGTCGGTGATCGAGGTCAAAGGCTTCGGTCGGCAAAAAGGCCATACGGAACTGTATCGCGGCGCGGAATATGTCGTTGATTTCCTGCCGAAAGTAAAAATCGAGATGGTCCTGCCCGACGATCAGGTCGATGCGGCCGTCGAGGCCATCATCAACGCCGCCCGCACCGAAAAAATCGGTGACGGCAAGATCTTCGTCAGCCCGGTGGAGCAAGCCATTCGCATCCGCACCGGCGAAACCGGCGATGACGCCGTCTGATTTCGGGCGGCTCTCAACCAATTCTTAACGGAATGGTGCCATACAGGCATCACAGAAAGGACGAATCATGAATGCCAACGATGTTTTGGAGTTGATGAAGGAAGAAGACGTCGAATACGTCGATGTCCGCTTTACCGACCCCAAAGGCAAACTTCAGCATGTGACGCTGGTCGCGGATCTGGTCGATGAGGATTTCTTTGAAGAAGGCTTCATGTTCGACGGTTCGTCGATTGCTGGCTGGAAATCCATCGACCAGTCCGACATGAAGCTGATCGCAGACCCGGCTTCGGCTTATATCGACCCGTTCTATGCGGAAAAAACCCTCTGCGTGCATTGCAACGTGGTCGAACCTGACACCGGCGAACCCTATGCCCGTGACCCGCGCGGCACCGCCACCAAGGCCGAGGCTTACCTGAAATCCTCGGGTGTCGGTGACACGGCTTATTTTGGCCCCGAGGCTGAGTTCTTCCTGTTCGACGACGTGCGTTATTCCGTGACCCCGCAAAAGGTCGCCTATGAAATCGACGCCGACGCGGCTGCTTGGAACACCGATTCCGAATATGAAATGGGCAATACCGGCCACCGCGCTGGCCATAAGGGCGGCTACTTCCCGGTTAACCCGGTGGACGAGGCGCAAGACATTCGCGGCGAAATGCTGTCCACGATGAAGCGCATGGGCATCAAGGTGGACAAACACCACCATGAGGTCGCCACCTGTCAGCACGAACTCGGCATGATCTTTGGCGGTCTGGTTGAGCAGGCCGACAACATCCAGAAATACAAATATGTCATCCACAACGTCGCCCACGCCTATGGCAAATCCGCAACCTTCATGCCCAAGCCGATGAAAGGCGACAACGGCAGCGGGATGCACGTCAATATGTCGATCTGGAAAGACGGCAAGCCGCTGTTTGCAGGCGATAAATATGCCGACCTTTCGCAAGAGGCGCTGTGGTTCATCGGCGGCATCCTGAAACACGCCAAGACGCTGAACGCCTTCACCAACCCCTCGACCAACAGCTACAAACGCCTGATTCCGGGGTTTGAAGCGCCGGTTCTGCGGGCTTACTCGGCGCGGAACCGTTCGGGTTGCGTGCGTATTCCGTGGACCGAAAGCCCCAAGGCCAAGCGTGTCGAGGCGCGTTTCCCCGATCCGGCTGCGAACCCCTATCTGGCCTTTGCCGCGCTGCTGATGGCCGGTCTGGACGGGATCAAAAACAAGATCGACCCCGGCCCCGCCTCGGATAAGGATCTTTACGATCTGCCGCCGGAAGAACTGGCCGAAATCCCGACCGTCTGCGGCTCGCTGCGCGAGGCGCTGGAGGCGCTGGCCGCCGATCACGACTTCCTGCTGGCCGGGGATGTGTTCACCAAGGACCAGATCGACGGCTATCTGAAACTGAAATGGGAGGAGGTCTATGCCTATGAGCATACCCCCCACCCGATCGAATATCAGATGTATTATTCCTGCTAAGGCAGTAACCACGATCACAACAGGCGCCCTCGGGCGCCTGTTTTGGTTGCCGCCCTACCAATCCGGCGCTAAACCCCTGATAACCACAGGAGGCCCCCATGATCCCGCGCTATGCCCGCCCCGAAATGACCGCCATCTGGTCGCCGGAAACCAAGTTCCGCATCTGGTATGAGATCGAGGCCCATGCCTGCGACGCGCAAGCCGATCTTGGGGTTATCCCACGCGCCAATGCCGAGGCCGTCTGGAAAGCCAGGGATGTGCAATTCGACGTGGCCCGCATCGACGAGATCGAAGCCGTCACCAAACACGACGTCATCGCCTTCCTGACCCATCTGGCTGAACATATCGGCAGCGAGGAGGCGCGTTTCGTTCATCAGGGCATGACCAGTTCGGACGTGCTGGACACCACGCTGAACGTCCAGCTTGTCCGCGCCGCCGACCTGCTGCTGGCCGATATGGACAAGGTTCTGGCCGCGCTGAAGCGCCGTGCTTACGAACATAAGGACACGGTGCGCATCGGCCGCAGCCACGGGATTCACGCCGAACCCACCACCATGGGCCTGACTTTTGCGCGGTTTTACGCGGAAATGGACCGCAACCGGAACCGGCTGGAACAGGCTCGCTGGGAAATTGCTACCGGCGCGATTTCCGGCGCGGTTGGCACCTTTGCCAATATTGATCCGGCGGTCGAGGCGCATGTCTGCGCCCAGATGGGCCTGCGCCCTGAACCGATCAGCACCCAGGTGATCCCGCGTGACCGCCACGCGATGTTTTTTGCCACACTCGGCGTCATCGCCAGCAGCATCGAGAATATCGCCATTGAAATCAGGCACATGCAGCGCACCGAAGTGCTGGAGGCCGAGGAATATTTCAGCCCCGGCCAGAAGGGTTCCTCGGCCATGCCGCATAAGCGCAATCCGGTGCTGACCGAAAACCTGACCGGCCTTGCACGTCTGGTCCGCATGGCCGTGATCCCGGCGATGGAAAACGTCGCGCTCTGGCACGAGCGTGACATCAGCCACTCCAGCGTCGAACGCGGCATCGCCCCCGATGCAACTATCACCCTGGATTTTGCCCTGAACCGTCTGGCAGGGGTGATCGACAAACTGGTGATCTACCCCGAAAACATGCTGAAAAACATGAACAAGTTCAAAGGGCTTGTCATGTCTCAACGGGTTCTTCTGGCACTGACGCAGGCCGGTGTCTCGCGCGAGGATGCCTACCGTCTGGTCCAACGCAATGCGATGAAAGTCTGGGAACAGGGCGCAGATTTCAAAGCCGAGCTTCTGGCCGATGCCGAGGTAACGGCGGCGCTTTCGCCTGCGGAAATCGAGGAAAAATTCGACCTTGGTTATCACACCAAGCATGTCGATACGATTTTCGCGCGTGTTTTCGGAGAAAATGACGCCCGCTAACCGGGCGTTAACGTCTTTCTGCCATTCTGACCCCGACGAATCATGCGGGGAAGGCAGATGTTGACCACAATGCTGACACCGCGGCAGAAAGCCGCGGTCATCGTCCGGCTGCTTTTGGCCGAGGGCGGGGAAATCGACCTGAACACCCTGCCCCCAGAGTTGCAGGACGGGCTGGCCGACGAAATGGCGCAAATGGATCTGGTGGACCGCCCCACCCGAGATTCCATTGTGGCCGAGTTCTGTGAAATGCTGGAAAATATCGGCATTTCTTTTCCCGGCGACATGGATGGCACACTGGCGATTCTCGGTGACAAGCTGTCGCCCGACACCACCGACCGGCTGCGACGCATGGCGGCGATGAATGGTGGTGGCGACCCTTGGCTGCGCATCGGTACCATGCCTGTGACTCAGCTTGTGCAGCTTGCACAAAACGAAGCGACCGAGATCGTCGCGGTTATGTTCTCTAAACTGCCCGTCCCCAAGGCAGCCGAAATCATGCAACACCTGCCGGAACAACGCGCCCGCGCCATCAGTTTTGCCATGTCGATGACCGGCGGCGTCCAGTCCGAGGCGCTGCGCCGCATCGGGCGGGCGCTGGTGCTGGCGGCCGAAGCGTTGCCCCGCCCCGCACTGGAAGGGGCGCCGGTGGAAAAGGTCGGTGCGATCCTGAACTTCTCGCCCGCCGGGATGCGCGAATCGGTGCTGACCGGGCTGGATGAGGACGACCCGGATTTCGCCCGCGACGTGCGCAAGGCGATCTTCACCTGGATCAACATTCCCCAGCGCATCGACCCACGCGACATTCCACGGGTCATCCGGGAATGTGACCAACAGGCACTGGTCAAAGCACTGGCTGGCTCGACCGGGGCAGAAACAGCAACGGTGGACTATATCCTTGGCAACCTTGGCTCACGCATGGCCGGTGCGCTGCAAGAGGAAATCTCAGAGCTTGGCAAACTGTCGCGCAAGGATGCAGAAGACGCCATGAGCGACATTATTAACCGTATCCGCAGCATGGAGGACGCGGGCGAGTTGTTCCTGATTGCTGGCGAAGCCAGCGAGGAGGAGGCGCAGATCAGCATGAAAACCGCCTGAACCAGCTTTCCCGAACCAGATGTTTGCCCTAAAAGAGCCGCAGTTTCGCAACAGAGGCCCTGCCATGACCAACAGCATTGCATTTGCGCTGGCTCTTTTGGTCATCGTGCTGACCGTTGCCGATATGATCCTGACAGGCGGGCAGAACCTGATTTTTCTGGGTAAAAAGGTGGCGGATCTGATTAACTGGGTCGCGTTCTGGCGCTGATCCTGTCTTCTTGCTGCGACCTTGTGGCGCTAACATTGTCAAAAGCCCGGCATGACCTTTGCAATCAGGCACAAATGGCGCGATAAAGCCGCCAACCACAAGCCAAGGAGTTCTGCGATGACTGTGAAAGTGGCAATTAATGGTTTTGGCCGGATCGGCCGCAACGTCCTGCGTGCGATCATTGAATCCGGTCGCACCGATATCGAAGTCGTGGCGATCAACGACCTTGGCCCGGTCGAGACCAACGCTCATCTGCTGCGCTATGACTCGGTTCATGGCCGCTTTCCGGCGACCGTCACCGTTACCGGCGATTCGATCGACGTTGGCCGTGGCCCGATCAAAGTCACCGCGATTCGCAACCCGGCAGAACTGCCCTGGGGCGATGTCGATGTCATCATGGAATGCACCGGCATCTTCACCAGCAAGGAAAAGGTCCAGCCCCACCTGTCCACCGGTGCCAAGCGCGTGCTGATCTCGGCCCCCGGCGACAATGCCGACAAGACCATCGTGTTCGGTGTGAACGACGATACGCTGACCGCTGCGGACCTCGTTGTGTCGAACGCCTCTTGCACGACGAACTGCCTGTCGCCGGTCGCCAAGGTGCTGAACGACACCGTTGGCATCACCCGCGGCTTTATGACCACCATCCACAGCTATACCGGCGATCAGCCGACGCTGGATACGATGCACAAAGATCTGTATCGCGCCCGTGCCGCTGCACTGTCGATGATCCCGACCTCGACGGGTGCGGCGAAGGCCGTGGGTCTGGTTCTGCCCGAACTGAAAGGCAAACTGGACGGCGTGGCGATTCGCGTGCCGACCCCGAATGTCTCGGTCGTCGATCTGGTGTTCGAGGCTGCGCGCGACACCTCGGTTGAGGAAATCAACGCCGCAATCAAGGCCGCGGCGGACGGTCCGATGAAGGGCATCCTTGGCTATACCGAGGAAAAGCTGGTCTCGACCGACTTCAACCACGACCCCCATTCGTCTGTGTTCCACATGGACCAAACCAAGGTCATGGAAGGCAAACTGGTCCGCATCCTGACTTGGTATGACAATGAATGGGGCTTCTCGAACCGGATGAGCGACACCGCTGTGGCCATGGGCAAGCTGATCTGAGCTGTCAGAATCACAAAGGCCGCCTCTTTGGGCGGCCTTTTCAATGCGAATGGTTAATGTGCGCGAATTGCGTTTTGGGTCAGGCGACGGGCATTTTCCCGTGTGCGGCGACGATAGGGTTTCAGTGCCGCCGACATGATCTGATCGACGCTTTTGCCATCCGTGGCGGCACGATACACCGCTGTCAGGGATTGCCCGGCAGCATCATGCTTTTCACGCACCATGCGCCGCGATTCCGCCGGAGAATGGGGCAGAAAACCCATCATTCCGGCCACGCGCAACCCGATCACCATTTGCGATTCCAGACCGATACGCGCCATTTCGGCCCAAATCACCGGCACATTCGTCAAGCCGAAAGGGTCCGCAAAGGGCTGACCCAGATATCCAGATTGTTTTGTCATCAGCCACTTTCCTGACTAAACGGCGTCTTTCGCATCAACCGCCCCCGACGACCAGAGCGACCTTGCGGCACTTCACCTCTGGAAACGCGCGGCGGCCCCTGTATAAAGTCAACCCATGAACAAATCGCTAAAGATCCTCCGCCCCGACGACTGGCACCTGCACCTGCGGGACGGCACGATGCTTAACGCCGTCGCGCGACATTCCGCCGCATACGGTCACGCAATCGTGATGCCCAATCTGGTGCCGCCCGTTGTGACCGGCGATCAGGCCCGCGCCTATCGGGACCGCATCCGCGCCGCATTGCCCAAAGACGCGGCACTGAAACCGCTGATGACGCTGTATCTGACCGAAACGACGGATCCCGCCGATGTGATGGCGGCGCAGGCCGAAGGGCTGATTGCTGCTGTCAAGCTGTATCCGGCGGGGGCGACCACCAATTCTGCAAGCGGGGTCAAGGACTTCGATAAGGTGCGCGGCGTGCTGGAAGCGATGGCTGACTCCGGCCTGCCGCTGTGTGTGCATGGCGAAGTCACCGATCCCGAAGTCGATATTTTCGACCGCGAGGCCGTCTTTATCGACCGTATTCTTGACCCGATCCGCCGTGCCACGCCCGGCCTGCGTGTGGTCATGGAACATATCACCACCAAGGAAGGCGCCGATTATGCACGCACTGGCGAGCCTGATCTGGCGGCAACGATCACCACACATCATCTGGTGATTAACCGAAACGCTATTCTGGCTGGCGGTATTCGCCCGCATTATTACTGCCTGCCCGTGGCCAAGCGCGAGACGCACCGGCTGGCGCTGCGTGCGGCGGCCGTCAGCGGCGACCCGACGTTTTTCCTTGGCACCGACAGCGCCCCGCATCCTGACAGCGCCAAGCTGCAACCCTGCGGCTGCGCGGGCTGCTTTACCGCGCCGAACACCATGTCGATTCTGGCGCAAGTCTTTGAGGAAGAAAGTGCTTTGGACCGGCTGGAGGGCTTTACCAGCCTGCATGGCGCCGCGTTCTATCGCGTCGCCCCGAACGCGGATCACATCACCCTGACCCGCCGCGACACACCCGCCGCCTATCCGACGCAGATCACCGCCGGGGACGAAACTGTGACCGTCTTTGACCCCGGCTTCCCGCTTTTCTGGCATCTGGAGGACGCATGAGCCTGCCCTATCCCACCGCGCAGGAAATGGCGCGACTGACCGCCCGCGCCCTCTTGGAAATCAAGGCTGTACATTTCAACGCCGCCGAGCCTTACACCTATGCCTCGGGGCTGAAGGGGCCGACCTATATCGACTGCCGCAAACTGATTTCCTATCCGCGCATCCGCAGCACCCTGATGGATTTTCTGGCCGCGACGGTGCTGCGTGACGCAGGCTTCGAGGCGTTCGACAATATCGCGGGCGGTGAAACCGCAGGCATCCCCTTTGCCGCGCTGATGGCCGAGCGCCTTGGCCTGCCGATGACCTATGTGCGTAAGAAACCAAAGGGTTACGGTCGCAACGCCCGAATCGAGGGCGACATGACCGAGGGCCAGCGTGTGCTGCTGGTCGAAGATCTGACAACAGACGGCGGTAGCAAACTGTCCTTTGTCGATGCAATTCGGGACACCGGCGCGACCTGTGCGCATACGGCGGTGATTTTCTATTACGGCATTTTCCCCGAAACCACCGAGCGGCTGGCCGCGCATGGCGTCCGCCTGCACCACCTTTGCACTTGGTGGGACGTTCTGGCCGAGGCCCGCGCGCAAGAAGCCTTTGACCGCGAGACTCTGCGCGAGGTCGAATCTTTCCTATCAAACCCACGCGCATGGCAGGCCGCGCATCCCTGAACCGCCCGCCCGTCCGTGGACCCCATGGACGGGCGGCCCGCGCTTGTGACATAACCGCATCCTGACAGCCAAGGATGCCCCATGTCCGAGATTCGCGCCATCATCCCCCAGCCTCAGGATGCCGAGGAACAGGCGGTTCCCTTCTCGATTGAGGCGGAGCAGCAGCTTCTCGGTGCGATTCTGGTGAATAACGACGTGCTGGACCGCATCGGGCGGCTGATTGAGGCGGACCATTTTTACGACCCGGTTCACGCCCGCATCTTTACCATCTGCAAGGAACGCATCGCCAAGAATGCGCTGGCCAGCCCGGTCACGATCAAGGCGTTCATGGAAAATGATGAGGGCCTGAAAGAGCTTGGCGGCCCCGCCTATCTGGCGCGTCTGGCGGGCGCGGCCATCGGTGCCTATGCGGCCCGCGACTATGCGCAGATGATCCGCGAGTTCGCGCTGCGCCGGGCGCTGATCTCTCTGGGTCAGGACATTTCCGCCCGCGCAACCACGGTGGCGCTGGATGATGACGCCGAGGACCAGATCAAGGAGGCCGAACAGCGCCTCTATAAGCTGGGCGAGCAGGGCGTTGAGGACAAAGGCTTTCAGTCATTCCTCAAGGCCGTAAACAAGGCCGTCGATGTTGCCAATGCCGCCTTTCAGCGCGAGGGCGACCTGTCCGGCATCCCCACCGGGCTGATTGATCTGGACCGCAAGATGGGCGGGCTGAACAATTCCGACCTGATTATTCTGGCTGGCCGGCCCTCGATGGGGAAAACCTCTCTGGCGACCAACATGGCCTTCAACGTCGCCAAAGCCTATCGTCAGGGCGAGCGCCCCGACGGCACCACCGGCGCGATTCAGGGCGGCGTGGTCGGTTTCTTCAGTCTGGAGATGTCCGCCGAACAGCTTGCCGCCCGGATTCTGGCCGAAGCCGCCGAGGTTTCCAGCCACCGCATCCGCTCGGGCGACATGACCGAGGATGAGTTCCGAAAGTTTTTGCAAGCCGCCCACGATCTTCAGGAATGTCCCCTGTTCATCGACGACACACCCGCCCTGCCGATTAACCAGCTTGCGGCACGGGCGCGGCGGCTCAAGCGGACGCATGGGCTGGATGTGCTGATCATCGACTATCTTCAGCTTCTGCGTCCGGCGACGGCCAAGGACAGTCGCGTGAACGAAGTCTCTGAAATCACGCAGGGCCTCAAGGCGATTGCCAAGGAACTGAACATCCCGGTCATCGCCCTGTCGCAGCTTTCGCGTCAGGTCGAGAACCGCGAGGATAAGCGCCCGCAACTGTCCGACCTGCGCGAATCCGGCTCGATCGAGCAGGACGCCGACATCGTGATGTTCGTGTTCCGCGAGGAATATTACCGCGAGCGGGAAAAGCCCGGCGAACATGATCTGGCCGCCATGGCCGAATGGCAGCAGCGCATGGAAGCCTGTCACGGCAAGGCCGAGGTCATCCTTGGCAAGCAGCGTCACGGTCCCATCGGCACGGTCGAACTGGCCTTCGAGGCGCAATTCACCCGCTTCGGCAACCTCGCACAGCACCGGCAAAGCGAATGGGACTGACCCTGCCCGTCCCCGTCGTGACCATTGGCCTGCTGATCGCCTCGAATGTCTTTATGACGCTGGCATGGTATGGCCATTTGCGGTTCAAAGCTGCGCCGCTGGTGCTGGTGATTTTCGTCAGCTGGGGCATCGCGCTGTTTGAATATATGATGCAGGTTCCCGCCAACCGGATCGGTTATGGCTATTTCAGCGCGGCGCAACTGAAAACCATTCAGGAAGTCATCAGCCTGTCTGTTTTCATCCTGTTTTCATGGTTTTATCTTGGCGAAAAGATCGGCTGGCAGCATGGTGTCGGCTTTGGCCTGATCTGCCTTGGCGCATGGTTCGTGTTCCATGACTGGGGTTAAGGCGCCCTCGCTTCTGACGCTGGTGGCGATGGCCGGGCTTGGGGCGCTGGCCACCAATATCTTTCTGCCCTCGCTGCCGCATATGGCGCAGGATTTCGGCACTGATTACGCCACGATTCAGCTGTCCATATCGGCCTATCTGGCGGCAAGTGCGGTGCTGCAACTGATGATCGGTCCGATCAGCGACCGCTTTGGTCGCCGCCCGGTGATGATCGGGGCGCTGCTGATCTTTCTGCTGGCAAGCGTTGGCACGCTGATCGCCAGCGATGTGTGGGTTTTCCTGCTGTTTCGCATGGCGCAGGCCGTATCCGCCGCCGGGATGGTCCTGTCGCGGGCAGTGATCCGCGACATCTCCGGCACCGAACAGGCCGCCAGCCGCCTTGGCTATGTGACCATGGGCATGTCCGTAGTGCCGATGATCGCCCCCGCAATCGGCGGCATGATCGAGGAAAGCATCGGCTGGCACGGAAGTTTCGTCGTCATGCTGATTGCCGGGCTGGTGGTTCTGGTGCTGGTCTGGACAGACCTGCGCGAGACCGCGACCGGCGGCGGCGTACCGATGCGCCAGCAGATCGCGGGCTATCCGGTGCTGGCGCGCTCCGTGCGTTTCTGGGGCTATGCGCTGGCGGCAACAACGTCTTCGGGCGCGTTTTTTGCCTATCTGGGTGGCGCGCCCTTTGTCGGGCAAGAGGTCTATGACCTGACGCCGGGGCAGCTTGGCTGGTGGTTCGGTGCGCCCTCGGTCGGGTATTTTCTGGGCAATTATATCTCGGGCCGATGGTCGATGCGGTTTGGCATTAACCGGATGGTGCTGGCTGGCTCGATTATCGTCGCAGCCGCGCTGCTGGTCGGGCTGGCGCTGGACCTGTGGGGATTACGTTCACCGCTGACCTTTTTCGGGCCGGTGGTGGTGATGGGGCTGGGTAACGGGCTGGTGCTGCCCAACGCCAATGCCGGCATGATGAGCGTGCGCCCCGAACTGGCTGGCACGGCCTCGGGCTTGGGTGGGTCGATGGCAATTGCAGGCGGTGCCGTGCTGGCGGCGCTGTCCGCACGGCTGCTGGATGCCGATGCAGGTGCCGCGCCGTTACTGACGATCATGTCGCTCTCGGCGCTTGGGTCCGTGCTGGCGATTCTTTGGGTCATGGCACGCGAAAAGCAGATTTTGCGGTCTGGTTAGCCCGCTCGCATCAACCTTTCCTTAGTGATTATCCGCTAGGCTGACAGGATGATCGCGACTCTTGATATGTTCCTGGTGATTCTGGCGGCGATTGGCACCGCTCTGACCCTGATGCTGCCCGCATCAGGGCGTTGTGCCATTTTAGCCCAAGCCCCCCTTGCTGAAGCCTGTTTGCAAAGGCTACAGCCGTATTTGCAAATCGCGGGGACAAGCATGGCTTTGCAGAAAATCTACGCTGGCGCGGCTTTGCGCGAAACGCGGGCGCGTGCCGGGCTGGCGCAGCGCAGCTTTGCCGAACGCTTGGGCGTGTCGCTGCCTTATCTGTCCCAGATGGAAAACAACCACCGCCCGATTTCGGCCGGGGTGCTGCTGCGCCTTGCGCAAGAGTTTGGGACCGACCTGTCCGCCCTGACTGCGGGGGACGCCGAACGGCTTGTCATCGACATGCAGGAGGCGCTGGCCGATCCGCTGTTCGACGCCACCCCACCGCTGACCGATCTGCGGCTTGCGGCCTCGAACGCACCGACATTGGCACGGGCGTTTCTGGACCTTTACCGCGCCCATCGTCAGGGGCAGGAACGGCTGGCCGCGCTGGATGAGGCTATCGGCGCGGCGGGTCAGAACAGCAGCTCAACCCCGTGGGAGGAGGTGCGCGACTTTTTCCACTATTGCGACAATTACATCGACGCGGTGGACCGGGCCGCCGAACGATTCGCCACCACAGAAGGGCCAGAGATCGAGACGCGGGCCATCGCCGCGCTGGCCCGGCATGGGGTGGGGGTCAGCAGTTCGGATCTTGACCCCCTGACCGTTTACCACCGGCAGGACAACGACCTGATTATGAATGCAGCGGCTGAACCAGAAACCCGCCGTTTCCAGCTTTTGCATCAGGTCGCACTGATCGACCAGGGGCCGCTGATCGAGGCGACGCTGGACCTTGCCCGTTTCCGCTCGGACACGGCCCGCGCTATCGCCCGCATCGGCATGGCCAATTATTTCGCCGGGGCTGCTCTGATGCCCTACCGCCGCTTTCTGCACGCTGCACGCGACGAACGACACGATCTGGAGCGGTTGGGGCATCTGTTCGGGGCCTCGCTGGAACAAGTCGCCCATCGGCTTTCGACCCTGCAACGCTCCGGTGAAAAGGGTATCCCGTTCTTTTTCGTCCGCGTCGATCAGGCTGGCACGATCACCAAGCGCCATTCGGCCACCCGGCTGCAATTCGCCCGGTTTGGCGGGGCCTGCCCGCTGTGGAACGTGCATCAGGCGTTTGAAACACCGGGCCGGTTCTTGCGCCAACTGGCCGAGACGCCTGACGGGGTGCGCTATCTGCTGCTGGCGCGGGACGTTTCGAAATCAGCCGGGCGTTTCAATGCACCGATTCGACGCTTTGCCATCGCCTTGGGCTGCGAGATCAGCCACGCCCATGCCATCACTTATTCCGACGGGCTGGACCTTGGCACAAGGGGCGAACCCATCGGCATTTCCTGCCGGATCTGCCCGCGCCGCCAGTGCCACCAACGCGCGGTTCCCCCCATCGACCGCGATTTGATCGTCCCGCAAGAGCGCCGCAGCCCCCTGCCCTATGAGGTTTTATGACCCCGATTCCCTGTCCCCGCACCAAAATCGCCCGGATATGTCCCTGCAATCTCGGTATGATAACTGAGGATAATAGGCTTAACCCATGAAACAATCGGCAGGTTCCAGCCGAAACACGCTGAATCACCTCTGCTTCACAGCGATGTGGCCCACGCCCTGTTGCGCCGCCGCCACGGATTGATTTTAACCTGCCCAAATTGATGCCGGGCCTGCCCGGCCTGCGAACCCCGAGGTTTCTTTTGCCCAGACGTATTGCAAGCCGTTTGAACTCTGCGCTTGAACGCTGGCTGCCCGAGCAGCGCCTGTTCCTCAAGTCCGACGATACCACCCGCTTTGTCCGGCTACGGCCCATGACGCAATTCGCGGCACTTGGCGGGCTGGCACTGCTCTGCGGCTGGACGATCATCGCCTCCGCGATTTTGGTGATTGATGCGATCAGTTCCGGCTCATCCCGCGATCAGGCGATGCAGGCGCAAAGCGCCTTTGAACAGCGCCTGAACGACCTGTCGGCAGAACGCGACGCCCGCGCCGCCGAGGCCGTGGCGGCACAAAACCGCTTTGCCGTGGCGCTGGAACAGGTCTCGCAGATGCAAACGCAACTGCTGGATTCCGAAGAACAGCGCCATGAATTGCAGACCGGGCTGGCGGCGATGCAGCAATCCCTGCATCTGGCGCTGGCAGAGGCGGGCAAGACTGACCTGTCCCCCGATGATCTGACCGGGCAAGCTGGCCGCGCCGAGGAGTTTTCGCTGGCGCTGGATATTCTGTCCGATGAGTTGCGCGATGCCGCCAACGCCCGCGACGAGGCCCGGACTGAAGCCGCCAAAGCAACCCTGACCGCCGAAGCCATCCGTCAGGACCGCGACCGCATTATTGCCCGTCACGATGAAATCTTCGCGGAGATCGAAGATGCCGTCACCGTGTCGCTGAAACCGCTGAACGACGTCTTCACCTCAATCGGGATGAACCCCGACACCGTGCTGGAAAAGGTCCGCGAAGGCTATTCCGGCACCGGCGGACCACTGACCTCTGCCGCGGTTTCAACCAGCGGCGATGCGGATTTTGGCGTCGGCGCGGGTCGTGCAACGGAAATTATGATCTCACTGGATCAGTTGAACACCTATCGAATCGCGATCGAAAAAATGCCGCTGGCCATGCCGGTAAAGTCGAACTTTCGCTATACATCAGGCTTTGGCCGCCGCTGGGGTCGTGCGCATGAAGGTATGGACTTGGCCGGACCGGTGGGCACGCCGATCTATGCGACAGGTGATGGTGTCGTAACTTTTGCAGGCTGGCAGAACGGTTACGGCAACCTGATTAAGATTGAACACGCCCTTGGGACCGAAACCCGCTATGGCCACCTGTCGCGCATTGGCGTGAGGGTGGGTCAAAAGGTGTCGCAAGGCGAGCAGATCGGTGCTATGGGAAACACCGGACGCTCGACCGGGCCGCATCTGCACTATGAGGTGCGTGTCAATGGCCGGGCTGTTAACCCGACAACCTTCATAAAGGCGGCGCAAAATGTTTTCTAAAACCCGTGTGACCGAACCCGGCCCGAGCAGTCAACCCACCCATGAGCCGGAGCATCGCCCAATGGACACGACCTCTGATTACACCACCTCGACCCGCAGCCGCAGCCCGGTTTCCGTGCTGTCCGCAGACCTGACCGTGACCGGCGACATCAAGACCGAAGGCGATATTCAGGTCGAAGGTCAGGTCGATGGCGACATCCGCGCCCACACTCTGACGGTTGGCGACAGCGCCACCATCCGGGGTGAGATCATGGGCGAAGACGTGATCGTGAATGGTCGCGTGATCGGCCGCGTGCGCGGCATCAAGGTGCGCCTGTCCTCGACCGCGCGTGTCGAAGGCGACATCGTTCACAAGACCATCGCCATCGAATCGGGGGCTCATTTCGAAGGCTCGGTTCAGCGTCAGGAAGACCCGCTGGCCGCTGGCGGTGCCAAGAAACTGGCCCCGCCGACGACTGATTTCGACCCTTCGGACGATTGATCCAGAGCGAATCGCAATCAAGGGCGGCCTTCGGGTCGCCCTTTTGCTATGGTTCAGCCGGGCATCAGCCGACGATACATGTGCCAGCTTGCGTGGCCCAGAACCGGCAGCACGATGAACAGCCCCAGAAAAACGGGCAAAATCCCCAAAAACAAACCACCGGCGATCACGGCTGCCCAGCGCATCATCACCTCCGGGTTCGCCCGCACCGCCGCAATCGAGGCAATGATGGCCGAGATGAAATCAACCTCCCGATCCAGCAACAGCGGCAGACCAACCACGGTGAAACAGAACAGCGCGATGGCGAACCCTGCACCGATCAGCCCGTTCACCAGCAACATCACCAGCCCCTGCCCCTGAAACAGAAGCTGCGGCGATGTGGTGATATTGGTCAGCGCCGACAGGCCCATGAACAGCGCAAAAATCGTATGAGCGACAAACACCCAGAACATGAACAACAGCAAAATGACCATCGCCATGGATGGCAACTGTCGGTTGCGCTGCGCAAAGACCACCCCAAGCACCGAGGCGCGATCCAGTGGCAAACCGGCTTCCAACCGGCGGCTGACCTCATAAAGACCAATCGCGGCAAAGGGGGCCAGCAGCGGAAAGCCGACGACAAACGGCATCAGCCACCATTCCTGACCTGCAGCAACCGCCACCATCAGCAGGACCAGCCCACCAAGGACATAAAACCCCGAGAAAAACAGCCCCCATCCCGGCGCCTGACGGAAATCGCGCCAGCCAGCGGCCAGAACCTCGAGAATCACCCTCGGGCCGATATGGGCCGGGTCAGGAATCGGATCAGGTGTCAGCCGATTCGGGTCGGGTGCGTCAATATGTGTCATTGCAGGCTCCTCCTCCCTTGAAAGGCTAGGGGCGAAACCTGCTGCAATCAACGAAAAGCTGTAAACGGGTAAAGGCGCGGTTAACGAAACCGCGCAATCAGCGCCTCATTCACCGCCGGGCTGACAAACTTGGATACATCCCCACCCAACCGGGCGATTTCCTTAACCAGCTTCGAGGCAATCGCCTGCCGCCGCGCATCAGCCATCAGGAAGACCGTCTCGACCGATGAATCCAGCGCCCGGTTCATGCCGACCATCTGAAACTCATACTCAAAATCCGCAACCGCACGCAGCCCGCGCACAATCGCCTGCGCCCCGACATCGCGGGCGCAGTCGATCAGCAGGTTCTCGAACGGGTGAACGACGATCTCACCGCCGGTCTGTGCGATGATATGGTCACATTCGGCCCGCACCATTGCCACCCGTTCGTCCAGATCGAACAACGGGCCTTTGTCGCGGTTGATCGCCACGCCGATCACCAGCCGATCCACCAGCGCCATTGCCCGCTGGATAATGTCGATATGCCCCAGCGTGATCGGGTCAAACGTCCCCGGATAAAGCCCGATGCGCATGGCATTCCCCCTGCTTGGCCGCATTCCGGCGCAGGCAACAGCAAAGGCGACCCGAAATCAAGGCCGCCCGCTGCGTCAGGCCCCCATAATCATGCCGGTGAGTGCTTCTTTCTCGGCGTGAAGCTCGCGCAGGCGCCCCGAAACGGCATCACCAATCGAGATGACCCCGAGCATTTCGCCATCCGCATCGACCACCGGCATGTGCCGGAAACGACCTTCGGTCATGCGCTCCAGCACGGTCAGGGCATCGTCGCCCTCTCGGCAGGTCTGAACCGAGGTTGTCATCAACGCGCTGACCTTCTGGCCGCGCAAATCGTCGTTGCGCCCCATCGCCCGCACAATGTCCCGCTCGGACAGGATGCCATCCGGGCGCTTGCCGTCAGCCGACACCACCACCGCACCGATGCGCTTTTCGGCCAGCACCTGCACGGCCTCGCCCACGGTCGCATCGGGGTTCAGGGTAAAAATCGCCCTCGCCGTCACCTCGGGCTTGCCCGAGTCATTCTTCAGCGCCAACATCTGCTTAACGATCATTGCGCAAAACCCTCGCTTTTTAATATGTATCTTGCCGCAGGGTCGCGCGATTGCTGCCATCCGTCAAGGATTCTGCATCGCCAGCCGTTGCAGCCGTGCGATTTCCCGCCGGAATGTCCGTGAAAGCGCCTCGGCCAGTCGGGTCAGCCGGTCGCTGCGGCGGTCATCGGCGTGGCGGATCAGCCAGAAGCTCCGGTTCAGTTCGACCTGATCGGGCAACACACGGACCAGTTCCGGCGCGGCGGGCATGGCGAAATCATGCACAATCCCCAGCCCCGCCCCGGCCCGGATCGCCTGCATCTGCACCGAAACCGAGTTCGAGGTCAGCCCCGCATGTTCCACCCCCAGCGCCGCCAGATAGTCCAGTTCGCGGTCAAAAATCATATCCGCAATATAGCCCACAACGCGATGCGCCCGCAGATCCTCGCGCTGCAAAATGGGCGGACGCGCGGCCAGCCAGTCGCGGCGGGCGGCCAGAAACAGTTGGTAATCCGCCAGTTTCTGCACCACCAACCGTCCCGTATCGGGGGGCGAGACGCCAATCGCCATATCGGCCTCGCGCCGGGACAGGTTGAACACACGCGGCAGCGCGATGATCTGCACCTCCAACCCGGGATGCGCGTCGCACAGCGCGGCGCAGACCTGCGGCAACAGATAATTCGCACAGCCATCCGGCGCACCGATCCGCAATTGCCCGGTCAGCGGCCCCTGCCCCGACAGCGCCTCGGCCGCATCTGCCGCCGCGCGTTCGGCAGCCTCAGCATGAGGGATCAGGCGGCGGCCTTCCGGGGTCAGCGCATAGCCCTGCGGTGTCTTGGCAAACAGCACCGCGCCAGCGTCGGCCTCCAGCCGCGCGACCCGCCGCCCAACGGTTGAAGCGTTCATCGCCAGCCGCCGCCCGGCCCGCGACAGGCTTTCATCCCGCGCCACGGCCAGAAATACCCGCAGATCGTCCCAATCCATGTTTTGCAATCCTGCAAAATGCTTTTGCTATATCCTGCCTTTATTTCGCGAAATCGCAAGCCTATCCTGACCGGAACGCAAAGGGAGGACATCATGCGCAAGGTTCACCACTGGATCGACGGCAAAGAGGTGGCAGGCACCTCCGGTCGCACCGCCGACATTTACAACCCCGCCACCGGCGAAGTTCAGGGCCAGGTCGATCTGGCCAGCAAGGCGGAGCTGGACGCCGCCGTGGCCTCTGCCGCCAAGGCGCAGAAAAAATGGGCCGCAACCAACCCGCAGCGCCGTGTGCGCGTGCTGATGAAAATGGTCGATCTGCTGAACCGCGACATGGACAAGTTGGCCGAAGTGCTGTCCAGCGAACACGGCAAGACCTTCCCCGACGCCAAGGGCGATATTCAGCGCGGGCTGGAAGTAATCGAGTTCTCGATCAGCGCCCCGCATTTCCTGAAGGGCGAATATACCGACAGCGCCGGGACCGGCATTGACCTTTACTCCATGCGCCAGCCGCTTGGCGTGGTGGCGGGGATCACGCCGTTCAACTTCCCGGCCATGATCCCGCTGTGGAAAATGGGGCCGGCACTGGCTGCGGGCAATGCCGTCATCATCAAACCGTCCGAGCGCGACCCCTCGGTTCCGATCATGCTGGCGAAACTGTGGCAAGAGGCCGGCCTGCCCGATGGCGTGCTGCAAGTCGTCAATGGCGACAAGGAATCGGTCGATGCGATCCTTGATAATGACATTATTCAGGCCGTGGCCTTTGTCGGCTCGACCCCGATTGCGCAATATATCTACGAACGTGCCGCAGCGACGGGCAAGCGGGCGCAGTGCTTTGGCGGAGCCAAGAACCACATGATTATCATGCCCGACGCCGATCTGGATCAGGCGGCGGATGCGCTGGTCGGGGCCGGGTTTGGCGCAGCCGGCGAACGCTGCATGGCGATCTCGGTCGCGGTGCCGGTGGGCCAGAAAACCGCCGATGCGCTGATTGAAAAGCTGATCCCACGGGTGGAAAAGCTGAAAATCGGGCCGTGGACGGCGGGCGACGACGTGGATTACGGCCCGGTCGTGACCGCCGCCGCCAAGGCAAACATCGAACGGCTGGTGCAATCCGGCGTCGATCAGGGCGCGAAACTGGTCGTCGATGGCCGCAATTTCAGCCTGCAAGGCTATGAGAACGGCTTTTTCGTCGGCCCCAGCCTGTTCGACAATGTGACCACCGACATGGACATCTACAAGACCGAGATCTTCGGCCCGGTTCTGTCCACCGTCCGCGCCGAAACCTACGAGCAGGCGCTAGCGCTGGCCACCGACCACGAATACGGCAACGGCGTGGCGATCTTTACCCGCGACGGCGACACCGCCCGCGACTTTGCCAGCCGGGTGCAGGTCGGCATGGTCGGGATCAACTTCCCGATCCCGGTGCCGCTGTCTTACTTTACCTTCGGCGGCTGGAAACGCTCGGCCTTTGGCGACCTGAACCAATACGGCCCGGACGCCTTCCGTTTTTACACCCGCACCAAGACGGTCACGATGCGCTGGCCCTCGGGGATCAAGGAAGGCGGCGAGTTCAACTTCAAACCGCTGGACTGACGATGCCGGGCCGGGCGCACCCCCGGCCCCATCTTTTGTCCATAAATATCCATGCGGCGCCTGCCACGGGTGCCGCGTGACGGTCTTGCAACATTGCTGCAAAACTTGGACCATAAACCGGGCCGCAGAGGGGGCGGCCCCCGACCGGGAGGGAACACATGGATTTCGCACTCAGCGAGGAACAGCAGGCCATTTTCGACATGGCGCGCGACTTTGGCACCGACAATATCGCGCCCCATTCGCGCGATTGGGAACAGGCCGGGACAATCCCGAAAAGCCTGTGGTCGGAACTGGCAGCGCTTGGCTTCGGCGGCATTTATGTGGCCGAGGAATACGGCGGCTCTGGCCTGTCGCGGCTGGATGCCACGCTGATCTTCGAGGCGCTGGCCATGGCCGATCCGGCAGTCGGCAGCTTCCTGTCGATCCATAATATGTGCGGCGGCATGATCGACAAGTTCGGCAGCCCCGAGGTCAAGGAAAAATGGCTGCCTGCCCTGTGCAGCATGGACAAGATCTTCAGCTATTGCCTGACCGAACCCGGCAGCGGCTCGGACGCGGCCAGCCTGCGCACGCGGGCCGAGCGCCGCAATGACGGTTTCCTGCTGAACGGAGCCAAGGCGTTCATCTCGGGCGGCGGCTATTCCGATGTTTACGTCACCATGGTGCGCACCGGCGAGGACGGCCCCAAAGGCATCAGCACTGTGATCGTCGAGGATGGCACCCCCGGCCTGTCCTTTGGCGCGAATGAACATAAGATGGGCTGGAAGGCCCAGCCGACCTCTCAGGTCCAGTTCGACGACTGCCTCGTGCCGTTGGAAAACCAGATCGGGCAGGACGGCAAAGGCTTTACCTATGCGATGGCCGGGCTGGACGGCGGGCGGCTGAACATCGCCGCCGGGGCGCTTGGCGGCGCGCAGGCCGCGCTGGACCGCACCCTGACCTATATGTCGGAACGCCGCGCCTTCGGGAAATCGCTGGACCAGTTTCAAGCCCTGCAATTCCGCCTGGCCGATATGGAGGTCGCGCTGCAATCCGCCCGCACCTTCCTGCGTCAGGCCGCGTGGAAGCTGGACAATCAGGCCCCGGATGCGACCAAGTTCTGCGCCATGGCGAAACTTTACGTTACCGACCGCGCGTTCGAGGTCGCCAACCAATGCCTGCAACTGCATGGCGGCTATGGCTATCTGGCCGATTACGGCGTGGAAAAGCTGGTGCGTGACCTGCGCGTTCACCAGATCCTTGAAGGCACGAATGAGATCATGCGCCTGATTACCAGCCGCGCCCTGCTGGCCGAGCGGGGCTGACATGGCCGATCTGCACATCCGCAAGGATCGCCGTGCCGGGCGCATCACCTTTGCCCGCCCCGCCGCGCTGAACGCCCTGTCGCATGAGATGGCGCTGGCGATCGAGGCTGCTCTGGACGGCTGGCGCGATGACCCCGAAACCGCGCTGATCCTGATTGATGCCGAGGGTGAGCGCGCCTTTTGCGCAGGCGGTGATATTGCCGCGGTTTACCGCGCCGGAGTGGCCGGGGATCACTCGGTCGGGCAAGCGTTTTTCGCCGATGAATACCGGATGAATGCCAAGATTGCCGATTACCCCAAGCCGGTGGTCGCCTTTATGCAGGGCTTCGTCATGGGCGGCGGCGTTGGCGTCGGCGGTCACGCCAGCCACCGCGTCATCGGGGACAGCACTCAGGTTGCCATGCCCGAAAGCGGCATCGGCCTGATCCCGGATGTGGGCGGCACCTGGCTGCTGGCCCATGCGCCGGGACAGATCGGGGAATATCTTGGCCTGACCGGCGCCCGCATGGGTGCTGGTGACGCGATCCACGCCGGTTTCGCGGATCACTATGTCCCGGAAGCCGAATGGCCCGCCGCGCTGGAGCAGATGGCAGCCTCGGGTCAGGTGCAAATCCCGCAGCATCCCGCACCAGAGGCCCCCCTGGCCAACCGCGACCTGTCGGCTTTTGCCGCCCCGGATGTCGCGGCAATCATGGCTGCGGCGGATGAGGCTTCGCTGAAAGTGATGCGCCGCAACTCGCCCCTGTCCATGGCCGCCACGCTGGAGATGATCCGCGCCGCCCGCAAGGACGCCCGGATTCAGGACGCTCTGTCGCGTGAACATCGCTTTACCCACCGCGCCACCGCACAATCGGATTTCCTTGAAGGCGTGCGCGCGCAGATCATCGACAAGGACCGCAACCCGCAATGGGCCGCGGCCTCGGACCCGGCGGCGGTGGCCGCCATTCTCGCCCCCTTGGGCGATGCAGAACTGAAATGGGAGGCATGACATGAAGATCGGATTTATCGGTCTTGGCAATATGGGCGGCCCGATGGCCCTGAATCTGGCCCGCGCGGGACATGAGGTGCAGGGCTTTGACCCCGCAACCACCCCGCCCGAGGGCATTATCCCCTGCGCCAGCGCAGCCGAGGCTGCCGCCGGGGCGCAGGTCGTGTTCACCATGCTGCCCAACGGCCAGATCCTGCGCGGCGTGGCTGATCAGGTGATCCCGGTGATGGCTCCCGGCGCGGTTCTCAGCGATTGTTCGACCGTGGATGTGGACAGCGCCCGCGCTGTCGCCGATCAGGCGCGCGCAGCGGGGCTTGGTGCGCTGGATGCGCCGGTTTCGGGCGGTATCGGCGGGGCTGCGGCAGGCACGCTGACCTTCATGGTGGGCGGCGATACGGACAGCTTTGCTCAAGTCGCGCCACTGTTTGAAATCATGGGCCAGAAAACCGTGCATTGCGGCGAAAGCGGTGCCGGACAGGCGGCAAAAATCTGCAATAACATGGTCTTGGGCGTCACCATGCTGGCCACCTGCGAGGCGTTCGCACTGGCCGACAAACTGGGGCTGGACCGGCAGAAAATGTTTGACGTGGTGTCCACCAGCTCGGGCTATAGCTGGTCGATGAACGCCTATTGCCCCGCCCCCGGCGTCGGCCCGCAATCGCCCGCCGACAACGGCTATCGTCCCGGTTTCGCGGCAGAACTGATGCTGAAAGACCTGCGCCTGTCGCAACAGGCCGCCGAAAGCGCCGATGCAGCCACCCCAATGGGCGCGCTGGCAACCGGCCTTTACACCCGGTTTGTCGAGACCGAGGACGGGCGTGGACGCGATTTTTCCGCCGTTCTGCCTTGGCTGGGCGAAAAGCCAAACGGCGCAGTTTAAGGGAACCCAAGCCCGGCAAGCCGCGTTGGTGCGTGAAACTGCGCGAACAATGCTTTGCCTGCCGGGCAAGGGAACACCATGAAACACGACACGAACCCCGCTTCAGCGGTTGTTTTTCTTTGCTTTCCGGCGGCGGGTCAGTCCCGCCGCAAGGTTTTTTGCGCACCCTGTCAGCACCGGGCGGTCATTTTCTCGGAAAAATCATCGCAACGGCTTGCAAAATGACCGTCATCAAACTTTTGTTAAGCCCTGTGTGCTAAGCCAGACTGACCTGATCCAAGAAACGCCAAAGCCATGCGCCTGTTAACCATTCTGCTGACGACCCTGCTAATGCTGCTGCCCCCCGCCTTTGCAAATCCGCGACAGGGCGGGCCAGCGGGGGAAAGCCGCTCCGGCGCGGACAGCCATTTGATCGGCAATTCCCTGCGCGGCGGCAGCTTCCATGAGGTGACGCGGCCCGGTCGTTACGGCCTTGGCAACCCACCAACAGGAATGGGCTACGCAGTGGTTGATGGGAAACTGGTCCGTTATGATCTGAAAACCATGCAAATCATGTCGGTGCTGCGACAGGTTGACAAGGTAATCGACTAAGCTGCGGCAATTCGGACCTTGCCTTTTGATACATATGTGAAATCATATATATTGATTCTTGCACTTATATCGGGAGGCACGCATGTTCCGTCAGAATATGGGAACCATCGACCGCGCAATTCGCATCATCATCGGCTTGGCACTGATTGCCGGGTTCTTCCTTAACCCCACAGCCAGCTATCGCTGGGCCTACCTGTTGGGAATCATCCCGCTTGCAACCGGACTGATGGGAAGTTGCTGGCTGTATTCGCTGCTTGGAATCAGTACCCGGCGTTAACCGTCGATCAGCGCCCGCGCCGCCTGCCGGGCTGCATCTGTCACCGTATCGCCCGAAATCATTCGGGCGATTTCATCGACGCGCTGCGCCTCGGACAAGCGCGCCACGTCGCTGGTGGTCATGCCGTCGCTGACCGATTTTGCCACACGGAAATGCGCTCCGGCCCGCGCTGCAACCTGCGGGCTGTGGGTAACAACCAACACCTGCGCCCCTTCGGCCAGCCGCGCCAGACGGCGGCCCACCGCATCGGCGGTTGCACCGCCAACACCCCGGTCAATCTCGTCAAAGATCAGCACCAACGCATCATTGCCCCGCGCCAGACAGACCTTCAGCGCCAGCAGAAACCGCGAAAGTTCCCCACCCGAAGCGATCTTGTCCAGCGCCCCCGCCGGCGCACCGGGGTTGGTGGCGACCGTAAAGGCAACCGCATCCTGACCGTCCGGCCCCGGTTCAGCGGCGGAAACATCGGTGTGGAAAACGGCACGCTCCATCTTCAGCGGTGCCAGTTCCGCCGCCATCGCCTGATCCAGCCGCCCCGCCGCATCTGCGCGCGCCTTCGAGACGGCCGCAGCCGCCTGCGCATAGGTAGCATCAGCCTGCGCCACGGCAGCCTCCAGCGCGGCAATCCCCTCGGCCCCGGCGTCGATCTGGCCAAGGCGCTGGCGCAGGTCATCGGCCAGCCCAGCCAGATCATCGGCCAGCACATCATGCTTGCGGGCCAGCGCACGCAGGGCGAACAGCCGTTCCTCTGTGCGTTCCAATTCCTGCGGGTCGAAATCCATCGCGGCCAGGGCGTCCTCGACCCCTTGCGCAGCCTCGCCCAATTCGATCTGCGCCCGCGACAGCGCCGACAGCGGCGCCTCCAGCCGCCCTTCGGCCTGATCGGCGGCCCCCTCCAGCCAGCGGGCGGCATCATTCAGCGCGCCTTCAGCCCCTTCATGCCCCAGAATGGCCAAGGCGCGGGCGACATCGCCGCGAATCCGCTCAGCCGTCTGCATGGCGCGGCGGCGGGTATCGAGTTCGGCTTCCTCGCCCGCCACCGGGGCCAGATCATCCAGTTCGGCAACGGCATGGCGCAGGAAATCCTCATCCGCGCGGGCCTTTTTCAACGCCGCTTGCGCCGCCGCCAGATCAGCGCGGGCCTGTCGCCGCGCCGCCCAGGCAGCCCTGACCGGGGCCAGATCCAGCCCGGCGAACGCGTCCAGCAGCGCACGGTGGCCGCGCGGGTTCAGCAAGCCACGGTCATCATGCTGGCCGTGCAATTCAACCAGCACCTCGGACAAGGCCCGCAGCACCTCGCCCGACACGCGGCGATCGTTCACATAGCCGGTCTTGCGCCCATCCGCGCCATTCACCCGGCGCAGGATCAGCTCATCCCCGCCCGGCAGCCCCGCCTCGGCCAGCACGGCATGGGCCGGATGGCCGCCCGGCAGATCGAACACCGCCGTAACTTCGCCATTTTCAGCGCCGTGACGAACCAGCTCAGCCCGCCCGCGCCAGCCGAGGACAAAGCCCAGACAGTCCAGCAGAATGGATTTCCCTGCCCCGGTTTCCCCTGTCAGCGCGTTCAGGCCCGGCGCGAAATCCAGCGCCAGCCGGTCGATCAGCAGCATGTCGCGGATATCCAGCGAGCGCAGCATTGCCTTTACAGCCAGCGGCCCTGCACCATCTGGCGGTAAATATCGGTCAGCCAGCTTGTCCCGCGCGGTTCAGGCGACAGCCCACGGCCCCGCAGCGTGTTATAGGCATCCTGATAGAAGGGCGAGGACTGGAAGTTATAGCCCAAAATCGCCCCCGCCGTCTGCGCCTCATCGGTCAGACCAAGCGCCAGATAGGCTTCGACCAACCGCAGCAGCGCCTCGGGCGTCTGGTTGGTGGTCTGATAATCCTCAACCACCACGCGGAAACGGTTGATCGCGGCGGTGTAATGTCCAGCCTTGAGGTAATAGCGCCCGATTTCCATTTCCTTGGCCGCAAGGTGGTCGAAGGCCAGGTCGAACTTGAGCATCGCGCTGCGGGCATATTCGCTGTCGGGATATTGTTCGATCACATCGCGCAGCGCCCGCAACGCCTGAAATGTCAGGCCCTGATCACGGCCCACGTCGTCGATCTGGTCGTAATAGGACAGCGCCAGCAGGTATTTGGCATAGGCCGCGTCCTCATCCCCCGGATAGGTGTCGATGAAACGCTGTGCGGCGGCGCGGGCCTCATCGTATTTGCGAGCTTTGTGATAGCCATAGGCTTCCATGATCAGCGCACGCTTGGCCCATTCGGAATAGGGATACAGACGCTCGATCTCGGCGAAATATTTGACGGCCTGATCGGGGCGGGCGCTGTTTTCCAGCTCATATTCGCCGCGCTTGTAGATCTCCTCGGCGGTGAAGTTTTCCAGATTTTCGATGCGGCCCGAATCGCCCGAACGCGAGCAACCCGCCGCAACCGAGGCCGCCACCAAAAGCGCGACCAAAGAACCCGCCGTTTTCATGCCCGCCATCGTCATCCGCCTGTCATCTGGTCAACCGCCACGCGCCCCGAAAAAGGGGCGCGGGTCGGGCTGTCCTAGCATAGAAAATTGCAGGGCGCAAAAGGGCATTCACCTGAAAAATCCGCGACCTGCCCCATGATCTGCAAGCCGTCAGGCCACCGCCAGCGGGTGCAAGTCGTGTTGGTCCACCCCCGCCCCCGGCAACCGCGCCTCATGGCGGCGGCTGACGGTCTGCCAGCACCACGCCGACGGGTCAGCGAACAGCGCCCGCAGCAGCTTGTTGGTCATCGCATGACCCGCACGATTGCCGGTGTAGCGCGCCAGCAGCGGCGCACCGGCCAGCGCCAGATCGCCCATTGCATCCAGCATCTTGTGGCGCACGGGTTCGTCATCATGGCGCAAACCACCCGGCGAGAGCACCTTTTCGCCATCGACCACCACCGCGTTCAGATAGGTGCCGCCCAGCGCCAGCCCATTCGCCCGCATCGCATCCACATCCGCCTGACGGCAGAAGGTGCGGCTGTCCATCAGCTCACGCACGAAAGCGCCGTTGGCCATGTCCAGATGCTTTTCCTGATGGCCGATCACGGCATCGGCAAAGTCGATCGAAAAGTCGATTTCCAGATGGTCCGCCGGGTCCAGCCGCGCAAAGCCCGCGCCGTCACGCAGCTCCACCGGCTTCAGCACCCGGATCGCCCGCAGCGGTACCGCCTGATGCTTGATCCCGGCGTTCAGGATGCCCTGAACGAATTGCGCGGACGACCCATCGAGAATCGGCACTTCCGGCCCGTCGATTTCCAGCACGGCATTGTGGATACCAGTCCCGGCCAGCGCGGCCATGACGTGTTCCACGGTCGAAACGGTTGCCCCCTGCCCATTGTCCAGCAGCGTGCAAAGCGGCGACAGGCGCACCAGATCCCAGCGCGCCGGGATCACCCGCTGCGTCAGCGGCAGGTCCAGATCAGAACGGCGGAACAGAATACCGTGCCCTGCCGGAGCCGGCATGATGCGCAGCACCGCCGGCTTGCCGGAATGAAGCCCGACGCCGGTAAAAATAACGGTTTTTGCGATAGTGGCCTGCATCGTCTTGCCCGAATCGTCTGTTACTGTTTTCCGGCGCATGTCCGGCTTGCGTATCAGCTAGGCAGAGGGGGCGCGGTTCTCAATTAAACTCTTGTTTCGAACTGTAACATGACGCCGCGCGGCTGAAACAACCCCACCGGAAAGCGTCCCAAAACCATGATTCCAAAAAGAAAACGGGGCCACGCGATGCGGCCCCGCCTTGTGATCCATGTCACGTGGATGTTACAGATCAGTTTGCCTGACGGCGCAGGAAGGCCGGAATCTGCACATCATCTTCGCCACGTTCGGGGCTGGCGAGATCGTCCAGATTCGGCTCGATCTGCGCCTTGCGGGCGGCAACGCGCTCGCTGACGCGTTCGGCCAAGGTACTGGCCGACGGCTTTTGCGCGACAACACCTTCGGCCAGACCGGCCATACGCTCGAACATGCGGCTCAGCCCGCCTGTGCGGTGCTGTTCGCGCTGCGCCTGTTCCGCCTCGGCTTTACGAATCGCGGCTTCGCGGCGGGCGCTTGCATCAGGATCGCCAGCGGCCTGCGCAACGCGGCCCAGACGCTCCATCGCGGCGGGCGAGGGCTGACCGCGGGTCGCGGCAGGTTGCGGCGCGATGAAATCGGCGGCCTCATCCACACGCGCACCGCGCGGCTGATAGGCGGGCTGGGGCAGATCGTCGTCCAGATCTTCGGTCAGCGGCTCATCATAGCCGATCTGATCGTCCAGCAGCGACGCCTGCGCCGGGCGCGGCTCAGCGGCGGGACGATCCATCAACGGGGGGGCCATCGACGGGGCATCCATACGCGGCGCAGCGGCGATGCGGCGCGGCGGCAGGTCGTCCTCGACCTCGGCCACCGGGCGGCGGGTTGCAGGGGCTTCGACACGGCTGCGCGGCGCGGGCGGTTCGGCCACGCTGGCCTCGGCGTCGATGCCGGTGGCCACGACGGACACGCGGATGGTGCCTTCCATGTCCGGGTCCAGCGTGCTGCCGACGATGATATTCGCGTCTGCATCCACCTTTTCGCGGATGACATTGGCGGCTTCGTCCAGCTCGAACAGGGTCATGTCATAGCCGCCGGTGACGTTAATCAGCACACCCTTGGCACCATTCAGGCTGATTTCATCCAGCAGCGGGTTGGCGATGGCAGCTTCGGCGGCCTGAATGGCGCGGTTGTCGCCGCCCGCTTCGCCGGTCCCCATCATCGCCTTGCCCATCTCATCCATGACCGAGCGGACATCCGCGAAGTCAAGGTTAATCAGGCCCGGCTTGACCATCAGATCGGTCACGCCCTTGACGCCCTGATACAGAACGTCGTCAGCCATGGCAAAGGCTTCGGTAAAGGTGGTCTTTTCATTCGCCAGACGGAACAGGTTCTGGTTCGGAATGATAATCAGCGTATCGACGACCTTTTGCAGCGCCTCGACCCCCTGATCGGCCTGACGCATCCGCTTGGTGCCTTCAAAGCTGAACGGTTTGGTCACGACGCCGACGGTCAGGATGCCCATTTCACGCGCAGCCTGAGCGATGATCGGGGCCGCGCCGGTGCCTGTGCCGCCGCCCATCCCGGCGGTGATGAAGCACATATGTGCGCCGGTCAGGTGATCCACGATGTCTTCGATGGTTTCCTCGGCAGCCTTGGCCCCAACGGCAGGCTTGGCACCTGCGCCAAGACCTTCGGTGACTTTCGGCCCCATCTGGATCTTGCTGACGGCCTGAGACTGCGCCAGAGCCTGCGCGTCAGTGTTGGCAACCACGAAGGTCACACCATCCAGTTGCTTTTCGATCATGTTGTTGACGGCATTGCCGCCCGCGCCGCCGACACCGAAAACGGTGATGCGCGGCTTCAGATCGTCTTCGTCTTCGACCATCAGATTAAGATTCATGTGTTCCGCCTGTTATTTTCTGACCGCGCCTGACCACGACCGATTCACGCTGTTTCACCGACCATCTTAGCGCGAACGACATGCAGCGTCACCCGGAAATGCACATATACCCACAAGATATGCGATAAGAATCCCATGAGCTAGGCGGTATCTCGCCCAAACCACAGGATATAGTGGGCGCAAAGGCGGCCACCACGCAACTGCCGGTCCGGCAGCGTCACCAGTTGTTGCGGAACCAGCGATATGTCCAGCTGAGGCCACGCATCGGGTAAGCCTCGGCAGGAACCTCGAAATCCCACCATTCGTCTTGCGGATGCGCCGCCAGCAGCGCCAGCCCGACCGCCGCCGCGCAACCCGGATGCTGCATCTGATGCGGCAGCCCGTCGATTCGCAGCGGTCGCCCGATGCGCACCGTCTGCCCCAACATGCGCGAGGCCAGCCCGTCCATCCCGGCAATCTGGCTGCCGCCACCCGTCAGGACGATCTGACGTGCGGGCATATAGTCGAACCCGGCAGCGTCCAGAACCTTTCGGACTTCTTCCAGAATCTCCTCGACGCGGGGACGCATAATGCCGATCAGGTCGGCGCGGCTGACCAGACGGCGCTCACCGTCCATGTCGTCGCCGTCCAGCTCGATCATCTCGCGGTCATCGCGGCCAGTGGCCTCCAGCCCGCCGTTCAGGGTTTTCAACCGCTCGGCCACGGCAAAGGGAACGCGCAGCCCGTGGGCAATGTCGCTGGTCACAAGATCGCCGCCCATGCGGATGCTGTCGGCAAAGATCATGTGCTTGCGCACAAAGATCGAAACCCCGGTCGAGCCGCCGCCAAGGTCAATACAGGCCGCGCCCAATTCCTGTTCGTCCTCGACCAGCGCCGCACGGCCTGCGGCATAGGACGCGCTGGCCACCCCGGCCAGGTCCAGATCACAGCGGCGCAGGCAATGCACCAGATTGCCGATGGCGTCGCTGCTGACCGTCAGAACATGCATATCGCAGGCCAGCCGGTTGCCCGCATGTTCACGGGGATCACCCAAACCGCTGCGCTGATCGACGGCAAAGTTCACCGGCTGCGCGTGCAGCACCTCGCGCCCACGCCCAAAGTCCGGCACATCGCAAGCCGCCAGCACCGATGCCACATCGCCCTCGGTCACTTTCCCGGTTTTCAGCGGAATATCCCCCGCCAGCCCATAGGACGCAGGCCGCGCCCCGGAAATGCAGGCAATCACATGATCCAGCCGCACGCCCGCCAGCTTTTGCGCCTTGGCCACCACGGTGCGCACAGCGCGTTCCGCCTCGGACATGCTGTCGATCTCGCCAAAGCGGATACCGCGCGATTGCGTGGTCGCGGCGCCAATCACCCGGAAATCCGCCTGCCCCGCCAGCGAGCCGACGCCATCATCCGAACGGCGCATCGGGGCTTCCTCGAATTGCAGCACGATGCAGGTAATCTTGCTGCTGCCAATATCCAGCAGCCCGATCACGCCGCGTTGCAGGGCGGCCTTGCGGATTGCCCGCATCGCACGCTGTTTCTGATACAGATCCTTCATCCCCGCCCCCGTCAGCTTTTCTTGTCCTCGGGCGGCAGTTCCCGCCCGTCCGGCCCCAGCAAAGGTCGGCCGCGCGCCGCCCGCAGCCCGTTTTGCCCGGCAATACCGATGCGCAGCATGGGCCGGTCGCCATCACGCAGATCGACGGCCAGCACGTCACGGCCCAGCACGTCCTGTTTCTCGTTCAGCACCAGAAACTCGCGCAGCGCCCGTTCCGCGTCATCCGCAGGCAGCATGATGCGCTGACCATTGTCCAACACCACATCCCAGCGGCGCTCGCCCCAGCGTTCCAGCCCGCGCAGCCGCGGCAGGATCGGCCCGGCGATTTCAAACAGGGCCAGCGCCTGCGGCGTGGCCTTGTCACCGCCAAGCCCGGCAATCAGTGGCAAATCCTGACGCAATTCGCGTGTGGTCACGCTGGCGACGCGATGCCCGCCCGCATCCAGCATGTCGATGCCGCCCGTGTGGCGCCACAGGATCGCCGGGGTGCGTTCCGTCACGATGGCTTCCAGCACGCCACCATCCTTGATCCGCAGGTCCAGCGTTTCAATCGCATCCAGCGACAACGCCTGCTGACGCAGCGCCTTGAGGTCCAGGTCAAAGCTGGAGGCAGGCAAATCCACCGGCAGCATTGCCCGCAAACCTTCGTCCACGGCGGGCGATGCACCCTGAATCTGCATCCGCTTGACCATGAACGCTTCGCGGTGCTGCACATCCTGCACCCGGTCCTGAACCCAACCGCCGATGGCCGAGCGGTTGCCATCATCCGCCAGCCAGCCACCGACCAGCAGCGCGACCAGCAGCACCGGCCCACCGATGCGGAACGCCCGCCGCCAGCCGGGCCGCATCATCAGCCGGTCGAAACGATATTTCAGCCGCGACGGTGCCGGGTCACGGCGGCGGCGCGGCGGCTCTGCCGTGGCGGCATTGCGGATCACCCGGAACCCCGAGGGCGTCAGCGGTGCGCCATCGACGCCATGGCGGGTCACTTGCGGCATAGCGCCTCCTCGACCAGCCAGCGGCACAGTTCGGGATAGCTGATCCCGGCATGGGCAGCCTGTTCCGGTGCCAGCGAGGTCGGGGTCATGCCCGGCTGGGTGTTGGTTTCCAGCAGCACCAGCCCGTCCAGCCCACGCGCCTCGTCCCAGCGGAAATCGGTGCGCGACATGCCCCGGCAACCAAGCGCCTGATGCGCCCGCACGGCATAATCCAGACAAGCGGCGCTGATCTCGGCCGGAATATCCGCCGGGATCACATGGCGCGAACCCCCGGTCTTGTATTTGGCGTCATAATCATACCAGCCGGTCGTGATGATCTCGGTCACGGCAAGGGCGCGATCACCCATGACGGCGGTGGTCAGTTCGCGCCCCGGCGCATAGGTTTCCACCATCACGCGGGCAGGCATCTTGTCGTCCAACTGCGGCGGGCCGTTATTGTCCAGCCCGACGATATAAACCCCCACGCTGGAGCCTTCGTCATTTGGCTTGACCACATAGGGCGGCGGCAGGACGTGGCGGGTGCGCACGTCATCCGCATCAGCGATCACGCTTTCGACCACCGGCAAGCCCGCATCGCGATAAACCTGCTTGGCCCGCGTCTTGTCCATTGCCAGCGCCGAGGCCAGCACCCCCGAATGGGTATAGAGCAGCCCCAGCCATTCCAGAAGGCCCTGAACACAGCCGTCCTCACCCCAGCGGCCATGCAGAGCGTTGAACACCACATCCGGCCGGACAAACGCCAGCCGTGCGGGCAGATCATCGCCCGCGTCGATTTCCACGACATCATAGCCCGCCAGCCGCAGCGCATCCGCGCATCCGCGCCCCGAGGACAGCGAAACCTCGCGCTCGGCGCTTGGTCCGCCCATCAGGACAGCTACGGTCAGGGGCGTGCTGCTCGAATTGCCCGCCACTTTCGCCTCGTTTTCTGGCCCCGATTTCGGGACACGCGCCTGTTTCGACGCTTATGCGGCAAGAATAACCCGAAAGTGACGGATTGGAAAAGAGTCTTTCGCCAGTCTCAGGCGGATTTCCCCGCTGCGGGGTCGCCAATGCGGATCACTTCCCACGTCAGCAGGTGGCCGCTGGTGTCCTGCACCTTCTGGCGGACGTATTCACCGAGCGATTCCAGATCCGCCGCCGTGGCTTCGCCGGTGTTCAGCAGAAAGTTCGGGTGCTTTTCCGACATCTGCGCCCCACCAAGCCGATAGCCGCGCAGGCCCGCATCCTCGATCAGCTTCCACGCCTTGAGGTCATGCGTATCATCCGCCCGCCCGGTCGAAGAAAACCCCACCGGGTTGCGGAATGTCGAACCGGCGCTGCGGTCCTTGACCGGCTGGGTCGCGTCGCGTTTGGCAAGCTGGTCCTCCATCCGGGCCTCCAGCGCGGCCGGATCGGCGCGTCCGGCGCGGAACCGGGCCGAGACCAGCACCGCACCGGGCGGCAGTTCCGAATGACGATAGGCAAAGCGCAGGTCAGCAGGCGTCAGCGTGACCAGATCGCCCGCGCGGGTGATGGCGATCGCGTCGATCAGGTGATCCGCGACATAGGAACCATAGCAGCCCGCATTCATCGCCACCGCGCCGCCGATACTGCCCGGAATGGTGCGCAGAAACGTCAGGTCCAGCCCCGCCTGCGCCGCCTTGCGGGCGACATGCGCATCCAGCGCCGCCGCGCCTGCGGTCACAATGTCGCCGTCAACCCCGATCCCGTTAAAGCCCCGGCCCAGCCGGATCACCACGCCCCGGATGCCACCATCCCGCACGATCAGGTTCGAGCCGACGCCCATCGTGAACACCGGCACATCAGCAGGCAAATCATGCAGGAAAGCCGCCAGATCATCCGCATCGGCAGGCTGGAACAGCCAGTCAGCAGGCCCGCCAACGCGCAGCCAGGTCAACCCGTCCAGCGGGCGGTCCGGCGTCAAGGCGCCGCGAACAGGGGGGAGGGTCATGCTCATGCGCCGCTTGTGCCACGGTTGCGGGTGGCGCTCAAGCCGTCAGCGCCGCAGCAGGGCAATGACCAGCCCGCCAATCGCCCCGGTCAGCGCCGGAATCCCCACAAGCAAGATCCAAAAGACATAGACCGCTGATGAAAAATACGCCGCCGGATGCGTCATCCGCACACCCAGCCACCCGGCCAGCACATAGACCAGCGGCAGGGCAATCACCGCCGCCGCCTGCCCTCGTCGTCCAACCCGCCACAAAACCCAGCAGATGCGGCCAAAGCACAGGCAGACCAGCCCCATCAGCAGGCCGGGCAGCACGTTACCTTCGGCCTCGGGCAAAGTGACAATCAGCACCAGCATCGCAATCACCACCGCCAGCGCAATCAGCAGCGTGTTGCGCTGCGCCGGATGCAGGATCAGGCTGGCAACTGCGCCGATAACTGCGGCAAGGACCAAAACGATGCCAATGATCTCATACATGCGGGGCTTTGACCTGACGCCGCGCCCGGATCGCGGCCCAGACAGCCCCCAGCAACGCGCCAACCGTCATCGGTATTCCCGCCAGATATGCGCCAAGCACAAAGCCCAGGTTGGGGAACAGCCCCTCGGACGGCTCTACCAGTTCAACCGCAGCAAAGCCCGTGACCATATAGCCAACGCTCAGCACAACCAACAGCACCGCCAGCCAGCGTCGACGCGGCCATGCCAGAAAGCTCAGCCGGAAGAAGCACAGGGCGCATAACACCAGCAGCAGGATAAAGGCCGTCACCTGAACCTGACGCGGCAGGAAATCACCGAAAATCAGACTGACCACGGCCACGCCTGCCAGCGCCAACACCAGCGCCGTCAGACGGGGCGGTGCCGGGCGGCGCAGCAGGCTGGCCAGAGCTGCGAAAACTCCTGCCACCAGCAGCACGATACCGCCCCAGAGGTAAAGCAGCTCGAACATCTCAGCCACGGCGGCTCAGATGCGCCCAAATCCCGGCGGCCAGCCCGACGATCAGTGCCGTGATTCCCGGCGCAATCAGGAAATACAACAGGATATGGCGCGAGCGCATGGCCTCGCCATAGGCGGGTTGCTGATAGGCGTTCCAGCCCCAGATGCCCAGCACCGCCACCGCCGCCAGCACCACCCACAGCGCCATGATGCCCCATCGCCGGCCGGCGAAAAAGCCAATGATGGCAGTGACAACCAAAACCGCCAGTGATTGCAGGACCGGGATCAGAAAAGGGTTGTCCATCGCGTTACTCTCCGACGTGATGCGTGTTGACGTGATGGGGGTTATAGGGCCGGCGCAACAAAAGCCATGCGCCCGGTGCCAGCGCCACCAGTGCCGGAATCGGGCCAAGCACCCACGTCATCAGCCCGACCAACAACACACCGCTGACCACCAGAACAGCCAGCATCTTGGGCCGCTGCGGTTCCCGCAAACGCGGCAGGCTGGCGGCACCGGCGATCCAGACCAGCGCCAGCATCAGCACCAGATAGGGTAAGGCCGCGCTCATGCAGCCTCGTCGCGCAGCATTTGCGGCAGGTTATTGGCCCATGTGCTGATCGTCCCTGCGCCAAGGCAGACAACCATATCCCCGGCACGCGCCTGTTCGCGCACCAGCCGGGCAAGGTCGCCTTCGGACAGGATGGCGCGGGCGTGACGGTGGCCGTGGGCGATCAGGCCCGCCACCAGATCATCGCGGGATGCGCCGGGGATCGGGTCTTCGCCCGCCGAATAGACCTCGGCAATGGCGACCACATCGGCCTCATTGAAACAGGTGCAGAAATCCTCGAACAGATTGGACAGGCGCGAATAGCGGTGCGGCTGATGCACGGCGATGATGCGGCCCCTGGTCGCCTGCCGCGCGGCTTTCAGCACCGCCGCAATCTCGACCGGGTGGTGGCCATAATCGTCAATGATGGTCACGCCATCGACCTCTCCCACCTTGGTAAAGCGCCGCCCCACGCCGCCGAACCCGGCCAGCGCCTCGCGGATCTCGGCCCGCTTCATGCCAAGGTGACGCGCCACCGCCACCGCCGAAAGCGCGTTGCTGACGTTGTGATCGCCCGGCATCGGCAAGGTGCAGCCCTCGATCACGGGAGCGTTGCCGTCCTCGTCCCGCTCCCCCTGCAGCGCGATGTCAAAATGCGCGACGCCGTTCTCATAGGTCAGGTTGACCGCCCGAACATCGGCCTGCGCATTAAAACCGAACGTCACCACCCGACGGTCGGTCAGCTTGCCGACCAGCGCCTGAACCTCGGGGTGGTCGGTGCAGCAGACCGCCAGCCCATAGAAAGGAATGTTACTGACGAAATCGTAGAACCCCTTGCGCAGCGCATCGAAAGAACCCCAATGCTCCATATGCTCGGGGTCAATATTGGTCACGATGGCGATGGTCGCGGGCAGACGGTTAAAGGAACCGTCGCTTTCGTCGGCCTCGACCACCATCCATTCACCCGCACCGGCCCGCGCGTTCGAGCCATAGGCATGGATCACCCCCCCGTTAATCACGGTTGGATCGAAATTGCCCTTGTCCAGCAAGGTCGCAACCATGGTCGTGGTCGTGGTCTTGCCATGCGTCCCAGCCACGGCGATGTTGGATTTCAGGCGCATCAGCTCGGCCAGCATCTCGGCACGGCGGACGATGGGCAGGCCACGGCGGCGGGCCTCGGCCAATTCGGGGTTGGTATCGCGGATAGCGGTGGATTTCACCACCACACCCGCCTCACCCACGTTATCCGCTGACTGGCCGATGAACACCCGCGCACCAAGACTTTCCAGCCGCTCGGTGATCTTGCTGGCTTTGGCGTCGCTGCCCTGAACGTCATAGCCCAGGGTCATCAGCACCTCAGCGATGCCCGACATGCCAATGCCGCCAATGCCGATAAAATGGATGGGGCCAAGCTCGCCGGGCAGTTTCGTGGCTGCGTTCATTGGGCAATATCCTTTACGATTTGGGCCAGACGTTCGGCCGCATCAGGGCGACCAAGGGCCAATGCCGCCTGCGCCATCTGCTGCGCGCGGGCGGGGTCGGTCAGAATGGCGCGGATGTCGCGCATCATGGTTTCAGGGTCAAGCACCGATTCCGGCACCACCAGCGCCGCGCCGCTATCCGCCAGCGCCCGCGCATTTGCTGTCTGATGATCGCCGGTTGCGGCAGCATAGGGGATCAGGATCGAAGGCCGCCCAATCACCGTAATATCCGCAACCGAGGACGCGCCCGACCGGCTGATCACCAGATGGCACCCGGCCAGCCGCTGCGGCACATCGTCAAAGAACGGGCGGATTTCGGCCTGAACGCCTGCGCTTTCATAGGCTTGGGTGACGCGGGAAGCATCCTCGGCCCGCGCCTGATGGCTGACGCGCAGCCGGGCGCGGATGTCCTCAGGCAGCGCCGCAATCGCGGCCGGGATCACATCCGACAGCACCCGCGCGCCCTGCGACCCGCCAATCACCAGCAGGTTCAGCGCATCCTCACCCGGCGCAACATAGGCCGCCCCCGCCTGCGCCAGAACCGCAGCCCGCACGGGGTTGCCAGTATGGATACCCTGCACCCCGCCCGGCAAATCGGTCGGCCAGATACCGCAAGCCACACGCGCGACACGCGGCGCAAAAATCCGGTTCACCCGGCCCATGACACCGTTCTGCTCATGGATCATCGCCGGAATCCCCAGCAGACGCGCCGCCGACAGCGCCGGAATCGTCGGATAGCCGCCAAAGCCGACGACAACCGAAGGCCGGTCCCGCCGCAAAGCCAGCACCGCCGAAGCCACCCCGGCCCCAATCCGAAACGGGGCCACCAGCTTACCAACCGCCCCGCCCCGCGCCGTCGTGGCCGAGGTCACAACCTGCCGCACCACGGCATCCGGGAAGGCCCCGGCGTAACGCGCGCCGCGCTCATCGGTGGACAGGGTGACGCGCCACCCCTCGACCAGCAGCACCTCGGCCAAGGATTGCGCCGGGAACATATGGCCGCCGGTGCCACCCGCTGCGATCAAAGCGTAACTCATTTCCCGCGTCCCAGAATATCGGCAATCTCACCCTGCGGCCTGGTCCGGGTCAGCGCCAGCAGCATCCCTACCGCGATACCCGAAGCCACCACGGACGAGCCGCCATAGCTGACAAAAGGCAGCGTCATCCCCTTGGCCGGCAGCAGCCGCACCGCCACCCCCATGTTAATCAGCGCCTGCACACCAAAGGCACAGGCCAGCCCGGTCCCGGCGATACGGGTGAACGGGTCGCGCTCGCGCCGCAAGCGCCACAGGCTGCGCACCACGATGGTTGCGTAAAGCGCGATGATGAACAGCACCAGCAGCAGCCCATATTCCTCGGCCGCAACGGCAATGATAAAATCGGTATGCGCATCGGGAAGCTGCCATTTGACCGTGCCTTCACCCACGCCGACGCCGAAAAAACCGCCCTCCTGAATGGCATTGGTCGCATAGCCGATCTGCGTGCGCGGATCGACCGTAGGCGACAGGAACCCATTGATCCGGCGGGCGAAATGTTCTGACGCGCCATAGGCAAAGATGCCGCCCATCACGGCCAGCCCAGCGACGCCCCCGAGCAGCCAGATCGGCGCCCCGGCGACAAAGAACATCACGCACCAGGCAAACAGGATCAGCGAGGCCTGCCCGAAATCCGGCTGCATCGCCAACAGCACCACGATCAGCGCTGTCAGCATGAACGAATAACGCCGCCCCGGCGGGCCACCGACCTCGAAACTGGCGGCCAGCAGCCATGCGGCCATAGCGATGAAACCGGGCTTGAGGAACTCGGACGGCTGCATCGAAATGCCCGCGATGCTGAGCCAGCGCACCGCGCCCTTGCCGTGATCGCTGCCGATGATGGGCAAAAGCAGCACCAGCACAAAGGCCACGGCAAAGCCTAGCACCCCGATCCGCCGCACCATCCGCGGCGATTGCATCGAGATCAGAACCGCCACACCCAGCCCCATGGTGCCGAAAATCGCCTGCCGGATCACATAGTAAAACGGCGGCTGCCCCAGCCGCTCAGCCAGTGGCACCGAGGCCGCCAGCCCCAGCAGCAGCCCGATGGCAAACAGCCCGAACACGCAGGCCAAGGCCCAGCGGTCCACCGTCCGCCACCAGCGGGGAAGAATCGGGTCGCCCACACGCGCGGGTGCTGCGCCGAATACCATTTCGGTCATGTTTTACTGCCGTCACTGCCTCGGGTCCGCCCGGTTTTCCGGGTCGTTGACGGCAAGAATAGCGCGATTTTTGGCCTCATACCAGCCTGCTTGCCGAAACATGGCAGATTTTCACCAAACCTTAGGATTTCGAGGGTAACTGTCAGAGCATGATTCGTGATGACACCCAACCCGCAGGGCTTTGGCACCTGTTCCTGATCTTCCTGCGCCTCGGGCTGACCAGCTTTGGCGGGCCGGTGGCGCATATCGGCTATTTTCGGGACGAATTCGTGATCCGGCGGCGCTGGATGACGGATCATGCCTTTGCCGACCTTCTGGCGCTTTGCCAGTTTTTACCCGGCCCGGCCTCCAGCCAGATGAACTTTGCCATCGGCTATGCGCGGGGCGGGATATGGGGGGCGATGCTGGCTTTTGCCGGATTCACCCTGCCATCGGCACTGGTGCTGATGCTGCTGGCGGCACTATGGGGGACAGCACCGCCGGACGGGTTGGCGGGCGGCCTGATCCATGGGCTGAAGCTGGTCGCGGTGGCTGTCGTGGCCCATGCCCTGCTTGGCATGGCCCGCAGCCTCGCGCCAGACGGGCCACGCGCCGGGGTGGCGCTGGCGGCGCTGGCGGTTGTCTCGCTCTGGCCCGGCATGGGGCTGGCGCAAATCGCTGCAATTGCGCTTGGCGCGGCAATTGGGGCGGGGCTGCGGCTTGGCCCGTCGGTCAGGGACGGACAAATGGAGCCGGGCATCATGCCATCGCGCCGCACCGGGACGATTTGTCTGGCGCTGTTTGCCCTGCTGCTGGCAACGGTCCCGCTGCTGGCGCAAGCCGGGCTTTGGGGACAAATCTTCGCCAGCTTCTACGGGGCCGGGGCGCTGGTCTTTGGTGGCGGCCATGTGGTGCTGCCGCTGCTGGAAACCGGAACCGTCAGCACCGGGCTGGTCAGCGCCGACAGCTTTCTGGCCGGCTATGGCGCGGCGCAGGCGGTGCCGGGGCCGCTGTTTACCTTTGCCGCGTGGTTGGGTCAGGTCGCGGGCGGGGTTCCGGGCGCATTACTGGCACTGGCCGCCGTGTTCCTGCCGGGCCTGTTGCTGGTGATGGGCGCCCTGCCCTTTTGGACACAGATCTCCACGCACCCGCAGGCACGACACGCCATGGCCGGAGCCAATGCGGCAGTGGTCGGCATCCTTGGCGCGGCGCTTTATCAGCCGGTGTTTACCAGCGCGGTGCTATCGCCTGCGGATTTTACGCTGGCGGTCGGGCTGTTCCTGATGCTGACGATCTGGAACCGCCCGGCATGGCAGGTCGTGCTGGCCGGGCTGATTCTTGGCACGATACTAACCGGGATTCGCTAACCGCCGGGTTGCAAGGGTGATGGAAACCGCGCGGATGGCCCGGGCCTGATGCCGCCCTGCGGACCACCCGGCGCGACCAGTCAGTCACCACCGCTGATCTGATCGCAGGCCAGAAATTGAATCAGGGTTGGGTTCGTCACTGGCCGCATGAATAGCGGCGAGGAATGGCTGTAACGCTGTTACACGCCCCCGGCGGTGACGCCGGGCTGCATGAGCGGCCTCACCCCTCCTGAAGCGCGTTTACCAGATTGGTGAAATCTTCGCCGCGCTTCTCGAAATTGGGATATTGGTCGAAACTTGCGGCGGCAGGTGCCAGCAGGACCGTTTCCCCCGGCTGCGCATCCGCCGCCGCATGGGCCACGGCCTGCGCCATGGTTTCCGAGATTTCATAGGGAACCCCCGGCAATTGCAGGGCAAAATCCCGCGCGGAATGGCCGATAAGATAGGCTTTCACCACCTGCTCCAGATGAGGGGCCAAAGCAGCAATGCCACCATCCTTGCCAAGCCCGCCCGCGATCCAGCGGATGCGTGGAAACGCCTTCAACGCCTGTTCGGCGGCATCGGTATTGGTCGCCTTGCTGTCATTGACCCAGCGCACACCGTTCAGTTCCCGCACCGTCTGGCTACGATGCGGAAGGCCCGCAAAACTATGCAGCGCAGCCTCGATCTGACGCGGGGCGATGCCGACGGCACGACAGGCGGCATAGGCCGCACAGGCGTTCTGATGGTTATGCGCACCGGGCAGGCCGCGCATCTCGCGCAGGTCAATCGAGGCCACCTGACGGCCCTTGCGATATTCCGACAAAAAACCCTTGCGGGCAAAGACCGACCAGCCCGGCCCGTCCAGTTTCATCCGCGCCGAGACCCGGATCACCCGGTCATCTGCGGCGGCAACCGCCATCTGATTGGCCAGATAGCGACCCTCGACCTCATCGACGCCAATCACCGCCCGTTCCGGTCCGCCTTCAGCAAACAACCGCCGCTTGGCGGCGAAATAGCCGCCCATGCCGCTGTGCCGGTCCAGATGATCCGGCGACAGATTGGTAAACACGGCCACATCCGGGGTCAGCGCCCGCGCCAGATCGGTCTGATAGCTGGACAATTCCAGAACAATCACCTCACCATCATGGGCCGGGTCCAGCGACAGAACCCCGGTGCCGATATTGCCGCCCATCTGCGTGGGCCGACCCGACTCTTGCAAAATATGGTGAATCAGCGCGGTCGTGGTGGATTTGCCATTGCTGCCGGTGACGGCAATCACCTGCGGGATGGTGTCGAAATTATCCCATTCCGGCGTGGCAAAGCTACGAAAAAACAGCCCGATGTCGTTATCAACCGGCACCCCAAGGTTCAGCGCATGGGCAACGACCGGGTTCGGCTGCGGATACAGATGCGGGATGCCGGGGCTGACGATCAGCGCACCGATCCCGTCCCAATTTGCAGCTTTGCTCAGATCCAGCAGGGTCAGATCGCCCGCCTGTTCGCGCGTCTCGGCGCTGTCATCCCATGCGATAACATGCGCCCCGCCCGCCGCCAGCGCAGCAGCGGTAGCCCGCCCCGAACGGCCAAGACCAAGGACAGCAATCTTGCGGTTTTCAACGCCTTGGACGGGGATCATGCGCGGCTCCGGTGCTGAGCGAAGGACCGGGGGTTTTCCACCCCCGGACCCCCGAGGATATTTTCAGACAAAAGATATCAGCGCAGTTTCAGCGTCGCCAGACCGATCAGCGCAAGGATCAACGAGATGATCCAGAAGCGAATGACGATTTGCGGTTCGGCCCAGCCCTTTTTCTCAAAATGATGGTGAATCGGGGCCATCAGGAACACGCGGCGGCCGGTGCGTTTGAAATAGAACACCTGAATGATGACCGAGAGCGCCTCAACCACGAACAGCCCGCCGACGATGGCAAGGACGATTTCGTGTTTCGTCACCACCGCAATGGCGCCAAGCGCGCCGCCAAGGGCAAGGCTGCCGGTGTCACCCATAAAGACCGCGGCAGGCGGCGCGTTATACCACAAGAACCCAAGCCCGCCGCCGATAAGGGCCGAGACAAACACCAGAATCTCGCCCGTGCCGGGGACGTGGTGAACGCCAAGATAGTTGGCATAATCCACGCGCCCGACCAGATAGGCAATGACGCCGAAGGTTGCCGCAGCAATCATCACCGGGCCGATGGCCAGCCCGTCCAGACCGTCGGTCAGGTTCACCGCATTGGCCGCGCCAACGATCACCACCATGGCAAAGGGAACGTAAAGCAGGCTGAGGTTAATCAGCGTATCCTTGAGGAACGGCACCGCCAGTTGCCCGGTCAGCCCTGCCGGCTGCATCCATGCCGCAGCCGCTCCGGCCAGCGCCGCAATCACCAGACCGATGCCCATGCGCACCCGGCCCGAGACCCCGGCGACGCTGTGTTTCGTGACCTTGGCATAGTCATCGGCAAAGCCGATCGCGGCAAAGCCCGCCGTCACCAGCAGCACGATCCAGATGTAGCCATTGTCCAGCCGCGCCCACATCAGCGTCGAGAAGAACAGCGCAGACAGAATCAGCAGCCCGCCCATGGTCGGGGTTCCGGCTTTGACGAAATGGCCTTCGGGACCGTCATCGCGGATCGGCTGGCCTTTTTTCTGCTTGACGCGCAGCCAGTTGATCAGCGGCCTTCCGAACAGAAAGCCAAAGATCAGCGCCGTAAAGAAAGCCGCCCCCGCGCGGAAGGTGATATAGCGGAAAAGGTTAAAGATATCGCCGCCATCCGACAGCCCGGTCAGCCAGTAGAGCATAGACTATTCCTGTTCTTGCGTGGCGCTGCTGTTGCCTGCCTGACGCAGCGCGTCAACCAGTTTCGTGATACGCGAAGATTTCGAGCCTTTAATCAGCACAATATCGCCGCTTTGCACCAGCATTGCGGCTTGGGTGGCCAGGTCTTCGGCGCTTTCCGTGACCTGTCCGCGCCGGGCGTCAGGCAGCGCCTGTGCCAGATGGCGCATCAGCGGCCCGGCGGTGTGGACCAGATCGACGGCGGCCATCGCAGGATGCGCTGCCATGGCGGCGTGCTGCTCGGCTGCGTCCGCGCCAAGCTCCAGCATATCGCCCAGAATTGCCACGCGGCGCTGCCCCGGCAGGCGCGAGAGTGTCTGTAATCCGGCGCCAAGTGAGGTCGGGTTGGCGTTATAGGCATCGTCGATCACGTCGATATGGCCCGCGCCCCATGCGATCCGCTGCACCCGGCCGCGACCGGCGGGGGGTGTCCATGCCTCCAGCCCCGGCAGCAGTGCAGCAGGGTCCAGCCCAAGCGGGCGGGCCATCGCCAGAACGCCCGCAGCATTCATGGCGAAATGCGTCCCGGCCGAGGCCAGCCGCAGGGTCAGATCCTGCCCTTCGACACGGATGGTCGCGCGGGTCATGGCACCGTCCGGGGTGACATCCAGCAGGGCCACGTCCGCATCGGGACCGAATGTTGTGACATTCGCCCGCAAGGCATGGGCGGCATCAAGCAAAATCGGCGTGGTTGGCAGACCCGCAGGAATCACCGCCGCACCGCCCGGTTCCAACCCCTGAAAGACCGCCGCTTTTTCGCGGGCAATGCCGTCGATACTGTCGAAAGCCTCGATATGGGCTGCGGCAACGGTGGTAATCATTGCCGCATGAGGACGGGCCAGACGGGTCAGCGGGGCGATTTCGCCGGGGTGGTTCATGCCAATTTCGATAATGGCGAAATCGGTATCGGCGGGCATCCGGGCCAGCGTCAGCGGCACGCCCCAATGGTTGTTATAGCTGGCCTCGGCGGCGTGGGTGCGACCCAGCGGGGTCAATGCCGCGCGCAGCATTTCCTTGGTCGAGGTCTTGCCGACAGAACCCGTCACCGCCGCAATGCGGGCGCGGGTCCGAACACGGGCGGCGCGGGCAAGGGCCTCCAGCCCGGCCAGCACATCGGGAACGACCAGCAGCGGCGCATCCGGGGCCACGCCCTCGGGGATGCGGCTGACCAGTGCGGCAGCCGCCCCACAAGCCAGCGCCTGCGCAACGAAATCATGCCCATCGCGGGCAGCTTTCAGCGCCACGAACAGATCACCCGGCGCAATCGTGCGGGTGTCGATGCTGATCCCATTGGCCTGCCAATCGGCTGTCACCCGCCCACCAGTGGCGGCAGCGGCATCGGATGCGGTCCACAAAGCCATCAGATTTTCCCATCCAGAGCCGCAACGGCAACCGAGGCTTGTTCAACATCATCAAAGGGATAGACGTCATGACCGACGATCTGGCCGGATTCATGCCCTTTGCCCATAATCAGCAGCGCATCGCCCGGCTCCAGCGCATCGACGCCGCGCAGGATGGCCTCGGCGCGATCACCGATCTCGGTTGCCTCGGGGCAACCCTCCATCACGGCGGCCCGGATCAGCGCCGGGTCTTCGGTGCGCGGATTGTCGTCGGTGACGATCACCACATCAGCATGTTCGGCGGCGGCCTGCCCCATCAGCGGGCGCTTGCCCCGGTCGCGGTCGCCGCCCGCACCGATCACGGCGATGATGCGGCCCATCACATGCGGGCGCAACGATTGCAGCGCGGCGATCACCGCCCCGGGCTTATGCGCGTAATCGACGAAGACCGCCGCGCCATTGTCGCGGGTCGCAGCAAGCTGCATCCGGCCCGGCACCGTCGCCAGTTCCGGCAAGGTCGCAATGACGCGGGCAGTCTCGTCCCCCGCCGCGATGGCCAGCCCGGCGGCCAGCAGCACGTTTTCAGCCTGAAAACCACCGATCAGGTTCAGCCGCAGCAGATGCGTCTGACCCATGATCCGCGCCCGGAGTTCCTGCCCGGTAGCGTCGTAACGCTGGGCCAGAATCTGCAACTCGCAATCCTCGCCGCGCCCGACCGAGATCACCCCCTGCCCGGCATCCAGCGCAATGTCGCGCATCTGGCGGCCGCGCGGGCTGTCGGTATTGATGACGGCAATCGCGTCCTCGTCAAGGATATGGTTGAACAACAGCGCCTTGGCGGCGAAATAGCTGTCGAAATCTTTGTGATAGTCCAGATGATCCTGGCTGAAGTTGGTAAACCCGCCCGCCACCAGCGACACCCCATCCAGCCGCCGCTGGTCGAGGCCGTGGCTGGATGCCTCCATCGCGGCATGGGTCACGCCGGCTGCGGCGGCCTCGGACAGAACGCGGTGCAGGGTGATCGGCTCGGGCGTGGTATGGGCCAGCTTTGCCTGATAATCACCGATTACGCCCATGGTGCCAAGGCTGATCGCCTTATGCCCAAGCGCCTGCCAGATCTGGCGGATAAAGCTGGCAACCGAAGTCTTGCCGCTGGTTCCCGTCACCGCCACCATGGTTTCCGGCTGACGCCCGAACCACAGCGCCGCCGCTCCGGCCAGCGCCGCGCGGGGATCGTCAACGACAATCGCCACCACATCGGAATCGGCCAGCAGCCCCCCGGCGATGGCCGCGCCTTCGCGGTCGGTCAGCACCGCCGCCGCGCCCTGACGCAGCGCATAGGTGATAAACTCGGCCCCGTGGGTTTCCGACCCCGGCAGGGCCGCAAACAGGAAACCATCGCGCACCTGCCGCGAATCGACCGCAATGCCGGTAATCAGCGGGTCGCGGACCCCATGCAGACCCAATGTGGACAGGCGATGCGGCTCGGTCATGGGATGTCCCTTGTTCAGTTCATCGACAGCTTTACCGCAGCCTGCGGGCGCGGGGCAATCTCGGGCAGGCGCGGGCCGTCCTCGGGTTCCAGCCCAAGGATGGGAGACAGGCGGCGAATCACCTCGGCCGCGACCGGCACGGCGGTCAGACCCGCAACCCGGCTTTCGCCGCCGCCGGTCTGTGCGGATGGTTCGTCCAGCGTCACCACCAGCGCATATTTCGGCTGATCCTCGGGGAACACGGCGGCAAAGGTCGCCACCACCTTGTTGCTGTAATAACCGCCGCCCGGACGCGGCTTGTCGGCGGTGCCGGTCTTGCCCGCAACCTGATAGCCGGGAACCTCGGCCGAACGCGCCGTGCCGCGCACCACCACCCCACGCAGCAGATCAAGCGAACGCCGCGCCGCCGCTTCGGACAGCACGCGCGGACCTTCGGCATGGGTCTCGCTGTGAATCAGCGTCGGAGACACCCGCACCCCGCCATTCGCCAGCGTGGCATAGGCGCTGGCCAGATGCAGCGGGCTGGCGGCAAGGCCGTGACCAAAGGAGACCGTCGCCGCCGTTACCGCCGGCCAGCGCGTCGGCACCAAAGGCTTGCCGGTCGGGCCTTCGACCATCTCAATCGGGGTTGGCGTGAAAAAGCCCAGCTTTTCCAGGAAATCCTTTTGCCGCTCGACCCCCACCATCTGCGCAATGCGCACCGTCCCCACGTTCGAGGATTTCACGATGATATCCTCGACCGACATGCTGGAACCGTATTGGTGCAAGTCGTGAATCCGATATTTCCCAATCTGCATCGGCGTATTGGTGTTGATCTGCGTGTTCGGGTTCACCAGACCCAGATCCATCGCCTGCGCCACCGGGAAAATCTTGAAGGTCGAGCCAAGCTCATACTGGCCCTGCACCACCCGGTTGAACAGCGGGCTGTCAGACGGATCGCCTTGCAACAACGGGCTGGGACGGTCGTTTGGGTCAAAATCGGGCAGGCTGGCCATCGCCAGAATCTCGCCGGTTTTCACATCCATCAACACGCCCGCCGCGCCTTTGGCATTCATCACCCGCATCCCCGACGCAAGGGTCTGCTCCATCGCTGCCTGCGCCGACAGGTCGATGGACAGGGACAGCGGGCCATCCTGACCGGGATCGCGCAACTGGCGGTCGAATTGCTTTTCGACGCCCGCCACGCCAAGGATCTCGGCGCTGCTGACGCCCTCGGCCCCGAAACCGGCACCGCCAAGGATATGGCTGGCAAGGCGACCATTCGGATACAGACGCATCTCACGCGGGCCGAACAGCAGGCCGGGGTCGCCGATGTCATGCACCGCCTGCATCTGCTCGGGGCTGATCTTGCGCTTGATCCAGTCGAACTTGCGCTGCGATTTGAACAGCTCCAGCAGCTTGTCCTCTTTCAGATCCGGGAAGATCCGGGCCAGCTCACGCGCGGCCTTGTCGGGGTCAATCAATTGCTGAGGATGCACATAAAGCGAATGGGTCATCAGATTCGTGGCCAGAATCCGGCCCTGACGATCTACAATATCCGCCCGCTGGCTGATAATGTCGCTGCCGCCTTGCTGAACGCGCGGCTCGCTGGGTTGGCTGGCAGCGACCATGCCCATACGCACACCGACCGCCCCAAAGGCCAGCAAAAAGGCCAGCCCCATAACCCAAAGCCGCCCATCGGCGCTGTGCCGGGCGGTCTCTTGAATCTCGGCATGACGCGCGGCGCGGTTCTCGGCCTCGATCTCGTCAGGGTTGGCACCCTGTTCGCGGGCGCGAAGGATGCGGGCCAAAGGGCGCAAGGGGGTGCGGATCATGGCGTTTGCTCCTGTGCGGGGGCGTCGTTTTCGGTGATTTCGCCGCCTTCGGGGGTAAAGCCCTCGGGGCGGCGCGGCGGACGAACCAGCTTTTCCGGCGCTGGCGGATAGGCGATATTGCCCGCGCCCGCGAATTGATCCGAAGTCAGAGGCACCAGCCGCAGCGTATCAAAGTTCATCTGCACAAGCTGGCGCAGGCGGTCGGGCCGGTTCAGATAGGCCCATTCGGCATTCAGCACGCTCAGTTCATCGCGCAAGCTGGCGATTTCGCGCTGAACCACACGCATTTCGTCGATCACCGCCTGCGTGCGATAGTTTTCCCGGTAGGTCCAAAAGGCCAGCCCCATCAGCACAACAATGCCCGTCACCACGGCAAGCAACCGCATCACCGCCCCCTTTGCGCTGGCAGGCGCGGCAAACCCAGCGCCGCCGCATCAGCGGAACCGGCGGGTGCATCGGTGCGCACGCCCACACGCAGATAGGCGCTGCGGGCGCGGGGGTTGGCGGCCAGTTCGGCATCATCGGCCCCAATGGCGCGACGAAACGGCAGGGTAAAAGCAGGGGCTTCAACGGCCATGACCGGCGCATGACGGCTACCACCCCCGGCCTGACCCGAACGCGCCTGAAAGAACCGCTTGACCACCCGGTCCTCCAGCGAATGAAAGCTGACCACCGCCAGCTTGCCACTCGGTTTCAGGGCGCGTTCTGCCGCCATAAGCCCCTGAAGAAGCTGGCCGAACTCATCATTCACCCAAATACGAATAGCCTGAAAACTGCGCGTCGCCGGATGGCTCTGCCCCGGTTTCGGACGCGGCAGACAGCGGGCGACGACCTCGGCCAGCTCCAGCGTGCGGGTCAGCGGGCGCGCGGCGACAATCGCCCGCGCGATCCGCCGCGAGGCGCGCTCCTCACCATAATGATACAGCACATCGGCAATCACCGATTCGTCGGCGCTGTTCAGCAGATCGGCGGCACTCGGCCCATCCTGCGCCATGCGCATATCCAGCGGCCCGTCACGCAGAAAGGAAAAGCCGCGCTCAGCCTGATCCAGCTGCATCGAGCTGACGCCAAGGTCCAGCACCACCCCATCGACCGGCTGCCCGGCCAGCACATCAAGGTCGCCAAACTCGCCCTGACGCAGCAACAGGCGGTCGCCATAATCACCCGCCCAAGCGCGGGCCATGCCGAAGACCAGCGGGTCGCGGTCAATACCGATCACCTGATCCGCCCCCGCCGCCAGCAGCCCGCGCGTGTAACCGCCCGCGCCAAAGGTGCCATCGACCCAAGTGCCAGAAACCGGCGCAACCGCCCGCAGCAGCGGGTCCAGCAGAACGGGGATATGGGGCGCGGCCATGGCCTTAACCCTCCTCGGGCAGACCGGGAAGCAGGCTCAGCAGATCAGTGCCGGGTTCAAGCGAATCAATAAAGGCGTCCAGCTCGGCATCGGCGTCCTGCTGATCCTCGGCAGCCCAAAGCTTCAAGTAATCGCCCGAGGCCACCATATGCGCCCGGTCCGTCAGACCCAGCTTGTCACGCAGCTTTTGCGGCATCACCAAGCGGCCGTCATCGTCGATCTCGGCCTCGATCGACTGGCCGTTCATCAGCCGCTCCAGCACAAGACGCTGGACCGAACCGCGCGGCATCCGATGGATCTGTGCGTCGATTTCTTCGATCGCCTCAATCGTATAAAGTTTGAGGTGATCCTGCTGCGGGCCGCCATAGACAATGACCATCTGCGCCCGGCGGCCGGATTCAAAATCAGGATCGGACAGTTCAAAGACGCGGCGAAACCGCGCCGGGACGGACATCCGTCCCTTGGCGTCGATCTTGACGTCTTCTGAACCTCTGAACCTGCGCGCCACCTGCGGCGTCTCCTTAACTGTCCCACCTTTTCGGCCCGCCCGAAAAGGAAAGGGCGGACCGGGCCGCTGCCACCGCCCGATCCGCCGCCCTCGTTCCCATCTCTGGGCCCCGTTTCGCGGGGATCGTCCGGGTTATCGCGCCACCTGGGGGAGGTGCTGCTCATGCGCCCCGGATCACATCACGGAAAGCGGGTGCCTGTATGAAGCCTGCTTCGCCTTCGCGGGGTCTTTTGATCGCCCCTTCTATCCCGTCTCCGTGAACAAGAAATGCCACGGGAAAACATGGGACGCAATGGAATTATTCGCCACCAACCAACAGCAACCAGAGGCCAGCCACATCATGTTCCACTATAGTTCGCAGAAAACCAAAGGCAGAGAAGCAAACCTAGCGGAATGACAGTCAACAAAACACTAGATATAGACAGATCGCGCATAGGCAAAAAAGTGCCGCATATTCCCAGAAAATATAGAAAGGCCGACATCAGACCGCTGAACATCCACCCGGACAGGTCAGAAAAGCTCAGAATCACGACCAATCACGCCTGCGCGATTCGGAATCTCAACGACGATTCCATGATTTCCCAAACTCGATTCCATAATGTCCCAGCACGCTCTCAGCAGACGAATCGAACCAGACCACGCCCCGCACCAGACATGGCGCACGGCACCACCCCACAACGGCGGAACTGGGCCGAACCGCGCCCCCTCACGAGGATGCGATCTTGACGCTAGGTTAACTTCTCTGGTTAGCGATAACGCTGCATTTGCACGATACCCCAAGCCAAGCCTGCGGCACCACGTCGCAGCACTGCAAGAAACGCAACGTCAGAACCAGAAAACAGACATCCCCACCGTTAAAAACCCCTGCACATCAGACAAGATGTCATCAATCCTTCATGTTTGCGACCCCCTCCGCTTCGGCTTGGAAAAATAGGTCAGCACTTGTTATGCATTTTGCGCATGGCAGCATGGCAGCAATGGTTGTTGTGCAAGCGCAGCAAAAGGCGCATCTTCTGTCCATCGGAAGCGCGATAGCGTTAACGATACGGAATTAAGTTTCCCGGCCGAATACCTCCTCCCTTTCGGCACGGGTTCAGGCGGTGCCCCTCTCCTCCTCCCTCGGGGCGCCGCCAAGAGTTACGATGACGCCCCTTCTCCTCCCTTGGGCGTCATGGTGAAAGCGGCGGCTTCCTTCCTCCTCCCTCGGAAGCCGCCGTAGTTCACCCTCCGCCGAATGGCGGGCAGTTGCGATGGCCCCTCCTCCTCCCTTGGGGCCGATCGTTAGTACTGGTGGCCTCTCCTCCTCCCTGGCCACCAGTGCATCTTATACGCGGCCCACCTCCTCCCTAGGGCCAGCGTTATGCGGCGGTGCCCCTCCTCCTCCCTTGGGCGCCGCCGCTTTTATTTTCTGCGCAGCACGTTATGACAGGGCCATGTTATCTTATCAGCACGGCTATCACGCTGGAAATCTGGCCGATCTGCACAAGCACGCGCTGCTGGCGCGGGCTTTGGCCTATCTGACCGCCAAGCCCAAGCCGTTAACCTACCTTGAAACACACGCCGGGCGCGGGCTTTACGACCTGTCCGGCGATCAGGCCCGGCAGACCGGCGAGGCCCGCGCCGGTATCACCCGCGCACTCGCGGAAGGCTGGCTGCCCAAAGATCACCCGTTACTGGCCGCACTGGTCGCGGTGCGGGCGGAATATGGATCGGAAAGCTATCCCGGCTCGCCGCTGATTGCCCGGCATTTCCTGCGCCCCGGCGACCGCGCCCATCTGGCCGAACTGCATCCGCAGGAATATGCGGCGCTGGAGCGCGTGGCGGATTTTGCCACGCTGCACCATCAGGACGGTTTCGCCATGGCGCAGGCGGTTTGCCCCCCCACCCCGCGGCGGGGCCTGTTGCTGATCGACCCCAGTTATGAGGTCAAGGCTGACTACGCCGCCCTGCCCCGGCAGATCGCACAGATCACCCGCAAATGGAATGTCGGCATCATCGCACTATGGTATCCGATCCTGCGAGAGCCGCGCCACGCCGGAATGCTGGCCGCGTTGGTCGCGGACCATCCCGAAGCCCTGCTGTCCGAAGTCACATTCCCCGCAGCCCGCGACAATCACCGCATGATCGGGTCCGGCATGTTCATCCTAAACCCGCCCTGGGGATTACAGGACGAAGCCCACACCCTGACCCGCATCTTTGCCGGGGCCTAGAACGGCACATCATCCGGCGCATTGGCAGGCTGGACATACCCCGCCTTGACGTTTTTCACCATGTCCCCGAATTGCACAGTCAGGGTATCCTCGACCACGCCAAGGATCGTGCCATCACCGAAACGCGCATGACTGACCCGATCACCGACCGCAAAGCTGGCGGCAGCCTTGGCCTCGATCACCACCGGGCGCCGTGGGCTGGTCTGCTGGCGGTCCTGCAATCGCCGCCAGCCGGGTGAGTTATAGACATCCGCCCGCGCGGCACGGTCCTGCATGGTCGCCGCACCTGCCATTGCCGCCGCGCCGAAGCCGCCGCCGTAAAGGCCGGGCGGCGTCAGCACCTCGATCTCATCCCCGGGCAATTCGTCGATAAAACGCGAGGGCAGTTGCGATTGCCATTGCCCATACATCCGCCGGTTTCCGGCAAAGCTGATGGTGCAAAGTTTTTCTGCCCGCGTGATGCCGACATAGGCCAGGCGGCGCTCCTCCTCCAGCCCTTTGGTGCCGGTTTCGTCCAACGCACGCTGGTTCGGAAACAGGCCATCCTCCCACCCCGGCAGAAAGACGATAGGATATTCCAGACCCTTGGCCGCGTGCAGGGTCATAATGCTGACCTGATCCACCGCATCGCCCGAATCGCGGTCCATGACCAGCGCGACATGCTCGAGAAACCCTTGAAGATTGTCGAAATCTTCCAGTGCCTTGACCAGTTCTTTCAGGTTATCCAGACGGCCCGGCGCATCAGGGGATTTGTCGTTCTGCCACATCGCCGTATAGCCGGATTCATCCAGAATCCGCTCGGCCAGTTCGATATGATTGACAGCCCCATCCAGCGCATCGGCGTGCCAGCGCCCCATCGCCTGAACAAAGTTCGTCAGCCCCGACAGAGCCTTGCCCGAAACCGCCTTTTCTGCCACCGCCCGCTGCGCGCCGATCAGCAGCGGCTCTCCCGCCCGACGGGCAAGGCTCTGGATGGTCTGAACAGCCTTGTCACCAAGCCCCCGGCGCGGCGTGTTGATGATACGTTCAAAGGCCAGATCATCCGCCGGACTGACCGCCAGCCGGAAATAGGCCATCGCATCGCGGATCTCGGCCCGTTCATAGAAGCGCGGCCCGCCAATCACACGATAGGGCAGTCCAATGGACATGAAGCGGTCTTCAAACGCCCGCATCTGATGGCTGGCGCGAACCAGAATCGCCATATCGTTCAGGTCGTTCTGGCCCATGCTGGCCCGGTGGCCGCCATGAAACGCCTCGATTTCCTCACCGATCCAGCGCGCCTCGGCCTCACTGTCCCAATGGCCGATCAGCCGAACCGGGGCGCCCGCCTCGGCCTCGGTCCACAAGGTCTTGCCAAGCCGCCCCTGATTCGCCGCGATCAGCCCCGAGGCCGCAGCCAGAATCTGCGGGGTCGAGCGGTAATTCTGTTCCAGCCGGATCACCTGCGCACCGGGGAAATCAGTCTCGAACCGCAGGATGTTCCCAACCTCGGCCCCACGCCAGCCATAGATCGACTGGTCGTCATCGCCCACACAACAGATGTTGCGATCCCGCGCCGCCAGCAGCCGCAGCCACATATATTGCGCGACATTGGTGTCCTGATACTCGTCCACCAGAATATAGCGGAACCGATCCTGCCACTTTGCCAGCAGGTCTGGATGCGCCTGAAACAGCGTCACGCAATGCAACAGCAAATCGCCAAAATCGACAGCGTTCAGCTCCAGCAAGCGGCGCTGATAGGCACGGTAAAGCCGCACGCCATGGCCTTCAAACGCTGCCTGATCAGATTTCGGCACCCGGTCAGGGATCAGCGCCCGATTCTTCCAGCCGTCAATCAGCCCCGCCAAGGCCCGCGCAGGCCAGCGTTTCTCATCCAGCCCATCAGCGGCAATCAACTGTTTCAACAGGCGAATCTGGTCGTCCGTATCCAGAATGGTAAAGGACGGTTTCAGCGTGATTTCGCCATCACCCACCAATTCCGCATGGCGGCGCAGAATCTTGACGCTGATCGAGTGGAACGTGCCAAGCCACGGCATCCCCTCGACCGCCTCACCCAGCAGCCGCCCGATACGGTCGCGCATTTCCCGCGCCGCCTTATTGGTGAATGTAACCGCCAGAATCTGGCTAGGCCACGCCCTGCCCTGGTTCAGAATATGCGCGATTCGCGTGGTCAGCGCCCGCGTTTTCCCCGTCCCGGCCCCCGCCAGCAGCAGCACTGGCCCATCCAGAGCCTCGACCGCAGCCCGCTGTGCCGGGTTCAGCCCCTCCAGATACGGCGCAGGCCGCGCCGCCAGCGCCCGCTGCGACAGCGGGATGCGGGTTTCGGCCTCTGCCGCCTCGAATGGGTCGTCAAAATCACTCATGGCCGGACCATAGCGCAGCTTGCAGCGCAGGGAAAGATGTTCCTGACTTGTTCCTTAACGGCAGCTTAACCACAATGGATCAGCGAGGCGAACACCAGCGGGTCAAGGCTTTGCGCCTCAAACGTAGGACCTTCGGTCAGAATACTGACCGCATCATGGGAATGCAGCGATTCCTGATGGCTGGCGACGATGCGGAAATCCCCGATCCGCGCATCCGCCAACAACCCTTCGGCAAAGGCGCGCACGGCATCCTCGACGAAAATCGGATGTGCGGCGTTCAGTTCCGCGAAAGCCTGTTCATCCTCGCGCTTCACCATGACCTGCGTTTCGGTCGGCACGGCGCGGCGACAGATGTCCAGCAAGTCCTCGATCCACAACCGCTCCGCGCCCTGCATCACCGCCGAAATCCGCGCAACCGAGCGTTGCGAATGCGGCGTCGCAAGCTGCCCGCGCGTCATCCGCGCATGTTCCGACAATTCCAGCGAGCAAGGGCAGGTCGAGCTGTAAACATAGTCCAGATGGATCACGCGCAGGCGCTTCCCGCCCTGGTCAATCACCTCAAAAGCGGTATCATAATACTGCCAGCCACTCAGCCCCGAGCGCATCGAACCAACCTGCATCGGATAGCTGAGCCGCATCTGAATCCGCGCGTCATAGGCGTCCAGATGGTCCTTATAGTCATCCAGCGCGGCTTGCAGCACCGACAGGCTGAACTCTTTTTCCGCATGGCCGTAAAAAGAGCGCATGATCCGGGACATGTTGATGCCCTTTTTCTCGGCATCCAGACTGACCGTCCCGGTGACTGAGGTCTCCAGCATCACCTCGCCGCCCGCACGGGTGCGATAGCGGATCGGCAGGCGAAAATTACTGATCCCAACATGCTGGATCATTTTCCGCGCCCCGACGATGGTGCTGGACGGGCCGTTCTGCATATCCGGCAGGCTGTCCTTATAGACAGGATCAACCTTGAAATCATTAGGATATTCACGGTTCAGAACCGGATAGCCCGTGTTGGTCATGGCCTTGTTCATCGCGTGATCCCTTGAATTGCGCTGCAAATAAATGGGGGCTGTAAACCAGATTTTAACCCCTTGCAGGCCATAACGGCCCGCATGAGGCTTTGGTTCGATATCAGAATGATTCTTTTGGCGGTGGCGGGGTTAATCCGCCAGCGCCTGCTCGATGTCGCGGATCAGGTCATCGGCATGTTCCAGCCCGATCGACAGACGCACCAGCCCCGGCGTGATGCCAAGCTGGGCCTTGGCCTCATCGCTCAACCGCTGGTGAGTGGTGGTCGCCGGGTGGGTAATGATCGACCGCGCGTCGCCCAGATTGTTGGAAATCGTGACGATCCGCAGCCCGTCCAACAGGCGGAAGGCCGCGTCCTTGCCGCCCGCCAGTTCCAGCGCAATCATGGTCCCCCCCGATCCCATCAGCCGCATGGCCAGATCATGCTGCGCGTGGTTGGCAAGGCCCGGATAGATCACCTGCGAAAACGCCGGATTGCCGGACAGACGTTCGGCCACGATCAGCGCGGTTTCCGCCTGCTGACGCACGCGCAGGTCCATGCTGGTCAACCCGTTCAGCATCAGCCAGGCGTTGAACGGGCTGATCGCACCGCCGGTATGTTTCAGATAAGGCTCGGCCTTGCCACGCACGAAATCACTGCGGCCACAGATCGCGCCGCCAAGCGCCCGGCCGCCGCCGTCGATATGCTTGGTCGTGGAATAAATGATAACATCCGCCCCTTGCTCAACCGCACGGGAAAACACCGGCGTGGCAAAGACGTTATCCACCATGACCAGCGCACCGACGGCATGGGCCAGCTCTGCAATGGCGGGCATATCGGCAACCTCAAGACCGGGGTTCGAAACGGTTTCAAAGAACACCGCCACGGTTTCCGCATTGATCGCTGCCCGCCACTGATCCAGATTGGTGCCATCGACAAAGACCACATCGACGCCAAACGTCTTCAGAATCTCCAGCACATAGATGCACGACCCGAACAAGGCGCTGGCGGCAACGATGCGCTTGCCCGGCTCGGCCACCGCCATAAGTGCGCCATTGACCGCCGCCATGCCGCTGGCGGTGGCAAAACAATCCTCGGTCCCCTCCAGCGAGGCGAGGCGATCTTCAAAAATCCGGCTGGTCGGGTTGCCATAGCGGGCATAGATGAACTCATCCGGGCCGGACTTCACGAAACGCGCCTCGGCCTGTTCGGCACTGTCATAGACGAAGCCCTGCGTCATATACAGCGCCTCGGCCACCTCGCCATATTGGCTGCGGCGGGCGGCCTGATGAACGGCGCGGGTGCGCGGATGACAATCCGAAACATCCTTGAGCGTGGACATGGCATGGCCTTTCTGTGTTCGCTGCGGTTTTGCCCTACTACCGCAGACGGGGCGAGGCAAGAACCCGCCAGAGCAGCCTGCGTCACACAAGTTTCATGCTCTGGTCACATGTCCGTCGCCGCAGCGCGGCATATTGCACCCATCGGAACCGGAACGGAGTCCCCCGATGGCACTGCGGATCGTCAATACCGACGCCCCCCTGCCCCCGGACCTGCTGGAACAGGCGGCAAACCTGCCTGCCGGGGCACCGGTGATCGTGATGATCCACGGGTTTCGCTTTGCGCCGACCCATCCGACCGCCTGCCCGCACCGTCACATCCTGTCCCTGACCCCGGACCTGCCCGGCCCAAGGGTGCGGTCCTGGCCGGAAGGGCTGGGGTTTTCGCACGACTCCCTGACCGACGGGCTGGCCATCGCCTACGGCTGGCCTGCGCTTGGCAAACTCCGTCAGGCTTATGGCCGCGCCGGAATGGCGGGGCGCGGGCTGGCCACACTGGTTCAGAATCTGGCGCAGGCATCGGGGCGTCCGGTCGCGCTGATCGGCCATTCTCTTGGAGCGCGGGTGGCGCTTACCGCAATCCGCCATGCCGCGCCGGGCAGTATCAACCGGGCGATCCTGCTGACCGGGGCCGAGTTTCAGGACCGCGCCCGAATGGCGCTGCGCCCGGACGGCCCGGAAATCCTGAACATCACCACGCGCGAGAACGACCCGTTCGACTTTGGCTTCGAGCTGTGGCTGACGCGCGGCCGCCTGCACCGGCGCAGCATCGGCGCGGGACTGGCCCGACCGCATCCACGCTGGCTGGACATGCAGATCGACGATGGCCAGACGCGGGCGGCTTTGCGACGGCTTGGCTTTGGCATCGGCTGGCGCGACCAGCTTGCCTCACATTGGTCGCCCTATCTGCATCCCGGCATTTTCGAGCTTTACCGCAGCTTTCTGCGCAGCCCACAGCTCATGCCGCTTGGCCTGCTGGCCGCCACCCTACCCGAACAACAGGAGCCGCGCTGGTCCCGCCTGCGCCGACTGGCGCGGCCCGCGTGGGGCTGGCGTCACTCCTCAGGCGTCAGCGCATAGCGTTTGAACAGGCCCGCATTGCCCATAAGAAACACAAAGATCAACACCGGCAGGCCAAAGGTCTTGAAATTGACCCAAAACGTGTCGGACATCAGCCGCCACACGATTTCATTTGCCACGGCCAGCCCGGCAAAGAACAACGCCAGCCGCGCAGTCAGGATGCGCCAGCCCGTCTCTTTCATCGGCAGGGCCTCGCCCATAACCGCGCGCAGCCAGTTGCGGCGCGTGAGCCATGCGAAACCCAGCAGTCCGGCAAAGGCCAGATAGATCAGCGTCGGCTTCATCTTGATAAAGCGCGGGTCGTTCAGCCAGATGGACAGCCCACCGAACAGCACCACCACGACCAGAGTCACGATCTGCGCCACCGACAGCTTGCCGGTTCTGGCCCATGTCACTGCACTGGCCAGCACCGTCAGCGGCACGAACACCAGCGTCGCCAACACGATACTGCCATAGGTTTGCCCCCACAGCGTGACCTCGTGATTGCGGAACAGCATGAAAACCGCGAAGAAAACGGCAATCGGGCCATATTCCAGCACCGCCTTGAGGCGTGGCGACAGCGTGGGGGAAGTATCAGACATTGCGGGCCTTGCTTTGATAAGATCGCTGCCGTTGTGGCGCAGCCCGCCCCGGCGGGCAAGCCCGTGTGGTCAATCCAGCCGGATCGCGGCCAGAATCGGACCGGGCAGTGCGGTCTTGCGGTTGATGATCTGCTGCACCAGCAGCGCATGACGGGTATCGGCGGGCCAATCCTTGCCGGGGGCTACGGCCGGGGGCATGAAATTGGTAGTCACCTCTTGTTGCAGAGAAGCAGCTTCGCCCTTGGTGACACGCAGCGCCATCGGCTGCCGCCCGTCCCATTCAGCCAACATCTGCATATCCAGAACGACATTGCTGTAATTCAACGTCCTGTCCTGATTTTCGCCCGCCGTGATCGTGGCCCGACGGTTCGGGACATAGCGCACCATCACCAGCGCCAGCCGCCCGCGCAGGTCGTTCTGTGGCACAAGGCGGATGTGAAATGCGTCCCCCTCGTGCCGGGCCGAAACCGAAACCGGCACCGGCGCGGCCCGCTGCGCCTCAATAATGCGCATCAGATCAGCAGGTTGCGGATTCATCAGCGCATCCACCCCGCCAATGATGATCTGCGGTGTATAAAGGCTGTCGCCACCAGTCGCCTGCGCATAATTTTTCTGGCGGCGGGTGAAAGCCGGGCTGGCAAGTTCATCTTTCCAGCCCAGATAATCCCAGTAATCGACATGCAGCGACAGCGGCAGAATATCAGGATTTTGAGCCAGATCCGCCAGCATCTGATCAGCGGCGGGGCAGGCCGAGCAGCCTTGCGACGTAAACAGTTCAACCACGATGGGCGCATGTTTCAGCGGCCCCAAGCTCCGCCCCTGCGGGGCACTGCCGCCGATGGCGGACAATGGCGCAACCGGGTCAGGCGCACCCCCACCCGGCTCTTGTGCCATGACCGCCTGCCCGACCAGCAGGGTCAGGGTAATCAGAACATGACACAGGCGAAAGCGGCGAAACATGGTCAAAGGCTTGGGAAACGTGGCAATCTTCATGGCTTCCCCTTAGCGCCCCATCCCGCGCGGGCCAAATCACCGCTGCGTCAGTATCGCCGGCATGGATCAGCCCGTGGCATTGCAGCCACAATCAGGGCCGGAAACGGGCTTGCAACCGCTCCGCCGTTTCGGTATACAACCGCATACAAACGCGGCCCTGCCTTGCAACCAGACCGGAAACAAGGCATCCGGGAAGCGTTCGCCAGACCCATCAATCGACAGGGAGGCCCTGATGCCCATCGTCACCGGAACCGACACCGCCAAGACCCGCCGCAAGCTGAGCGCGGGCGGCAAGGATTATGTGTATTACTCGATTCCCGCCGCGACCGAAGCCGGTCTTGGCGATTTCTCGAAGCTGCCCGCCAGCCTGAAAGTGGTGCTGGAAAACATGCTGCGGTTTGAGGACGCCGGCCACACCGTCAGCGTCGATGACATCAAGGCTTTCGCAGAATGGGCGCAAAAAGGCGGCAAGAACCCGCGTGAGATCGCCTACCGTCCGGCCCGCGTTCTGATGCAGGATTTCACCGGCGTTCCGGCGGTCGTGGACCTTGCCGCGATGCGCGACGGGATCAAGGCGCTTGGCGGCGATGCACAGAAAATCAACCCGCTGAACCCGGTTGATCTGGTCATCGACCATTCGGTTATGATCGACGAGTTCGGCACCCCGCGCGCCTTCCAGCGCAACGTCGAGCTGGAATATGAACGCAACATCGAACGCTATACCTTCCTGAAATGGGGTCAAAAGGCGTTCAACAACTTCCGCGTGGTGCCACCCGGCACCGGCATCTGCCATCAGGTGAACCTGGAATATCTGGCGCAGACCGTCTGGACCGACACCGACCAGAACGGCGAAAACGTCGCCTATCCCGACACGCTGGTCGGCACCGACAGTCACACCACCATGGTGAACGGTCTGGCCGTCCTCGGCTGGGGCGTCGGCGGGATCGAGGCCGAAGCCGCGATGCTGGGTCAGCCGGTTTCCATGCTGATCCCCGAGGTTGTCGGCTTCAAGATCACCGGCGCGCTGCGCGAGGGCGTGACCGCGACCGACCTTGTGCTGAAAGTCGTGCAAATGCTGCGCGCCCATGGCGTCGTCGGCAAATTCGTCGAGTTCTACGGCGAAGGTCTGGACCACATGCCGCTGGCCGACCGCGCGACCATCGCCAACATGGCCCCCGAATATGGCGCGACCTGCGGCTTCTTCCCGGTTGATGCCGAAACCCTGCGTTACCTGCGCCAGACTGGCCGGGACGAGGACCGCATCGCGCTGGTCGAGGCTTACGCCAAGGAAAACGGCTTCTGGCGCGGTGCCGATTACGCGCCGGTTTACACCAGCACGCTGGAACTGGATCAGGGCGATGTTGTCCCCGCGATTTCCGGCCCGAAACGTCCGCAGGATCACGTTGCCCTGACCGATTCGGCTTATGAGTTCAGCAAATACATCAGCGGCACCCGCAAACTGGCCGAACCGGCCCGGCGCGAGATCAAGGAATGGAACGACGAGGGCGGCGCACCTGCCCCGGATTACCTGCCGGGCCATCTGGACGGGTTCAATTCCGGCGCGGTCGAGGGCGAAGGCTACAAGCTGCATGACGGCTCGGTCGTGATCGCCTCGATTACGTCCTGCACCAACACCTCGAACCCCTATGTGCTGATGGCCGCCGGTCTGGTCGCCCGCAAGGCGCGCGCCCTTGGCCTGAACCGGAAACCGTGGGTGAAAACCTCGCTGGCCCCCGGATCGCAGGTGGTCGAGGAATATCTGAAGGCCGCCGGTTTGCAGGAAGATCTGGACGCGCTGGGCTTTAACCTTGTCGGTTTCGGCTGCACGACCTGTATCGGCAACTCTGGCCCGCTGGAGCCTGCGATTTCCAAGTCGATCAACGACAACGATCTGGTCGCCGTGTCGGTGCTGTCGGGCAACCGCAACTTTGAAGGCCGGATTTCGCCGGACGTGCGAGCCAACTATCTGGCCAGCCCGCCGCTGGTCGTGGCCTATGCCATCGCTGGCGACATGAACATCGACCTGACTACTGAACCGCTGGCCTATACGCCCGAGGGGAAAGCCGTGTTCCTGAAAGACATCTGGCCGACCAGCAAAGAGGTCGCCGATCTGGTCGATACCATCGTCACCCGCGAAATGTTCCAGGCGAAATACGCCGATGTGTTCAAGGGCGACGAGCGTTGGCAGGCGGTGGAAACCACCGACAGCGAGACCTATGACTGGCCCGCGTCCTCGACCTATATCCAGAACCCGCCCTATTTCCAGGGCATGGGCAAGGATGCCGGTTCGATCCACAACATCGACGGCGCCCGCGTTCTGGCGCTGCTGGGCGATATGATCACCACCGACCACATCTCGCCCGCCGGTTCGTTCAAGGCCGATACGCCCGCCGGTCGTTACCTGACCGAACGTCAGGTCGCGCCGCGTGATTTCAACAGCTATGGCTCGCGCCGTGGCAACCACGAAATCATGATGCGCGGCACCTTTGCCAACATCCGCATCAAGAACGAGATGCTGGACGGGGTCGAGGGTGGTTTCTCGAAGGACGCCTCGGGCAAGCAGGCGGCGATTTATGACGCGGCGATGTCCTATGTCGAGCAGGGGACGCCTCTGGTCGTGATCGGCGGCATCGAATACGGTGCCGGTTCCTCACGCGATTGGGCGGCCAAAGGCACTAACCTGCTGGGCGTCAAAGCCGTGATCGCGGAATCCTTCGAGCGTATCCACCGTTCCAACCTGGTCGGCATGGGCGTCATCCCGTTCGAGTTCACCGGCGGCGACAACCGCAAATCGCTGAACCTGACCGGGGATGAGGTTATCAGCATCGACGGTCTGGAAGGTGATTTCAAACCGCTGTCGCTGGTGCCTTGCACGATCAAATATGCTGATGGCACGGTGAAAACCATCCAATTGAAAGCCCGCGTCGATACCGAGGTCGAAATCGACTACCTGAAAAACGGTGGTGTGCTGCATTACGTTCTGCGCAATCTGGCGAAAGCGTAAGCACCCATGAATGAAAAGCCCCGCTTCGGCGGGGCTTTTTTTTGTCAAAAAAACTTCACACAACATGCCGGAATAATCCTGCCGCCACGCCGTTAGCCTTACAGGGACGGAATGATCCGCCCTGTATCTGAGGAGAACAAAATCATGGCGACGATCCGGGGAGCTGGCAAAGCCGATCTGATTCGCGGCACCAAATGGGCCGATATTCTGACTGGCGGCGATGGTGAAGACACCATCTATGGTCTGGAAGGCAACGATTCAATCAATGGTGGTGACGATGACGACCGCCTGTATGGTGGGGCCGGCAATGACACCATTCAGGGCGGTAAGGGCGAAGATCGCCTGTATGGCGGCGACGGCGACGACCGACTGATTGATTCCAGCGGCAATGATTACATGGATGGCGGCAACGGCAATGATTATATGAATGCCGGCGAAGGCAACGACACCATGTATGGCGGGGCCGGTGCCGATACCATGTATGGTGGTGAAGGGAATGACCGCATGTTCGGCGGTGCGGGCAACGACCGTATGTTCGGCGGCGAAGGCGACGACCTGATGCTGGGCGATGCCGGGCATGACCGTCTTGTCGGTCACGAAGGCAATGACACGCTGAACGGTGGTGCGGGCAATGACACCCTGACCGGCGGCGAAGGTGCCGACCGTTTCGTGTTCACCGGCGGGCGTGACCGTATCACTGATTTCGAAAACGGTGATGACGAAATCGACCTGCGCAGCTTTACCAACATCAACCGCTGGTCGGATATCAGCAGCAAGCTGACCCAATCCGGCAACGACGTGGTGTTCACCAACGGCACCCACACGCTGCGGATCGAGGATACCCGCCTGCGCGATCTGGACGCCGACGATTTCATCTGGTGATCAGCAGTTAACCAAAACAGGCAGTGATACAGGCAAGGAAGGGGGCGTTCGCGCCCCCTTCATCTGTCAGTTCAGCAGCGGACGGATGTCGCGCTCAACCAGTTGCGGGGTCAGCGGCCCGGCAAAGCGATACAGCACCTTGCCATCACCATCGACAACAAAGGTTTCCGGCACCCCATACACGCCCCAATCCAGCGCCATCCGGCCCTGCGGGTCGCTGCCAACAGCGGCAAAGGGGTTGCCAAGCTCACGCAGGAAACCGTCAGCCTTGCGGGCATCATCTTTGTAATTCACGCCCAGAATGGTGACGCCCTGCTTGTCCAGCGCCTCAAGAATGGGATGCTCGACCCGGCAGGGCGCGCACCAACTGGCCCAAAAGTTCACCAGCTTGACCTGACCATCACGCAGGGTTGCGTCGCTGAAGCCGGGCTGGCCGGCAAAGGTCGTGGTCTCGACCGCGGGGGCTTCCTTGCCGATCAGCGCCGAGGGCAGGCTGTTCGGGTCTTGCCGTGCCATGCCCCAGACAAAGATCCCTGCCAGCACGGCAAAGGCCAGCGGCGGAATAATGGCAAGCGGTGGAATCTTAGCCATGGCTGGCCTCTTTCATGCGGGTTTCCTGAGCTTCCAGCGCACGGCGGGCGCGGGCGTTACGCAGGACAGATTGCACAATCAGGCCGACAATCAGCAGCCCCGAAATACCATAAGCCGACAAAACCGTCGTCGTATATTTGCCAAGTTCGATCATGCGCGGGTTTCCCTTGCTTGCAGGGCGGCGGTGCGGCGGATGCGGATTTCGGTGCGGGTGCGGATCAGCAGCAGCGCCACGAACAGCAGCACAAAGCCGGTCATCGTCAGATACAGCGGATAACGGTAAACCGCGCTCATCCGCTCACCCGGCGCGACTGAGAGGCTGGCCCCCTGATGCAGCCCCTGGTTCCAGAACAGAACCGCATAGCGTGACAGGAACGCAAAGACCGAACCGACGATGCAAAGAACCGAGGTCAGATCGGCGGCGCTGTCGGCATCGTCAATCGCGGCCCACAGCGCCATATAGCCCAGATAGAACAGGAACAGGATCAGGAAGCTGGTCAGGCGCGGGTCCCATTCCCACCACGTCCCCCACATCGGCTGGCCCCAGACCGCGCCTGTCACCAGCGCAATCAGCGTCATCACCGCCCCGATGGGGGCTGCGGCCTTGGCGGCAAGGGCGCTGACATGGTGACGGCGGATCAGCCAGATCAGCGAGGTCGCCAGCATCATCACCCAAATGTTAATCGCCATCAGCGCCGATGGCACATGCAGGAAAATGATCTTGACGGTTGATCCCTGCCGGAAATCCTCGGGCGTCAGAAAGCCCCAGATCAGCCCGCCGACCGTGGCCAGCACGGCAGCGGCGACCACAAAGGGCAGCACTGCGCCAGACAGGCGCATGAACTTGACGGGGTTGGCGTATTCCCAGATCGACATGGGGCTTCCTACCTTGTCATGCGGGGGCTTCTCAAGCCCCGCTTACCTCAGATTCACCCGCAGCGCAGCCGCTGCGGCAAAGGGTATCAGGGCCACCGTCGCGGCGGTGATCCCGGCCAGAAAGGCCAGCGGCGTAGCGACACCGGCGCCCTCGGCGCTGCGGCGCACCAGCTCGGCCCCGAAGATCAGCGTCGGCACATAAAGCGGCAGCACCAGCAGCGACAGCAGCAAACCGCCGCGCCGCAGCCCGACCGTCACCGCCGCGCCAAAAGCACCCAGCATCGACAGCGCGGGCGTGCCAACAGCCAGCGACAGCACCAGCCCCGCCATCGCCTGCGCCGGCAGATGCAGCAGCACCCCGAACACCGGCGCGGCCAGCACCAGCGGCAGGCCGGTGGTGATCCAATGCGCCAGCGCCTTGACCGCGACCGCGCCTTCCAGCGGCAAGGGCGCAGTCGCCAGCAGGTCAAGCGAGCCATCCTCGTGATCCAGCGCGAAGATACGGTCCAGCGACAGCAGACAGGCCAGCAGCGCCCCGACCCAGAGGATACCGGGGGCGATGCGCGCCAGAATCCCGCCCTCTGGCCCGACGCCGAACGGCACAAGCGTGCAGACGATCAGAAAGAACGCCAGCCCAAGGCCAAAGCCGCCCCCGGCCCGCGTGGCCAGCCGCAGGTCGCGGATCAGCAGCGCCAGCATCGTGAGCCTCCTGCGCGTGTCATGCGAAAGCCTCGTTGAAACCCGACGCGCGGGTGACGGGCGCATCGGGACGGGCGCGGAAGGGCGTCAGGTCCAGCACATCGGCCTCGGGGATGCCAAGGTCGATGTGGGTTGCCATCAGCGCCGCACCGCCAGCCGCCAGATGGGCGCGGATCACCCCAGCGAACAGCGCCACCGAATCAGCGTCCAGCGAAACCGTGGGTTCATCCAGAACCCAGACCGGGCGTCCCGTGACCAGCAGCCGCGCCAGCCCGAGGCGGCGCTTTTGCCCCGCCGACAGCGACCCCGCCGGACGGTCGGCAAGCTGCGTCAGGTTCATCCCCTGCAAGGCGGTATCAATCGCCGGACCGCCAAAGACCTGCGCCCAGAATTGCAGATTTTCCGCCACAGTCAGCGCGGCTTTCAGCCCGTCGGCATGGGCGGCATAGGCGATGCTGTCAGGCTCCGCGATGACCTCGCCCGCGATGGGCGGTTGCAGGCCCGCGATACAACGCAACAGCGTGGTCTTACCAATGCCGTTCGGGCCGCGCAGCACCAGCGCCCGGCCCAGAGCAAGCGTAAAGCTGACGCCTTCGACCGTGCGCAGCCCGCCTCGGGCGACAGTCAGATCGTGGACGGCCAGCAGCGCCGTCATACCGGCAGCAGCGCCGCAGCGACGCGGCGGCCCTCGGACAGCAGCACGTTATAGGTGCGGGCCGCGGCGGGGCTGGCCATGATTTCCGCCATGACGCCCTGCTCGGCCAGCGCGTCGATCAGCCCCGCAGGCGGGTGCGCAATTTCCGCCCCCATACCCAACAGCAGCACATCGACCTGACCGGCCAGCGCAAACAGCGCCGCCTGATCGGTCAGCCCGACCCAGTCCTGCGCCCCTTCGGGCCGGACAATCTGCGCACCATGCCGCACTTGCCCGCCAATGCGGAAAAAGCCGGGGCCATAGCCATCAATCGGCATGGCCCCGGCGAAATCGGAGGGTTCCAGCCCGATCATGGCATCCGCTCGAACGGGGTATCGCCATTGGGCGAAACGTCGGTCGGCTCGGGCTTGTCCCAGTCACGCTTGACGCCCAGCCAATAGACGAGGTTCTTGGCGACATAGATCGAGGAATACGTCCCGATCACGATGCCAAAGGTGATCGCAAAGACAAAGCCCCGGATCACGTCCCCACCCAGCACCAGCAGCGCAATCAGCGCCACCAGCGTGGTGCCAGAGGTCATAATCGTGCGCGACAGGGTTTCGTTCACCGACAGGTTGATCAGGTCATAAAGCGAAACCGACTTATACTTGATCAGGTTTTCGCGCAGCCGGTCGAACACCACCACGGTATCGTTGATCGAATAGCCCAGAATGGTCAGCAGCGCCGCGATGGTGGTCAGGTCAAACTTGATCTGGAACAGCGCGAAAACGCCGACCGTAATCAGCACGTCATGCAACAGCGACACAAAGGCCCCGACCGCGAACTGCCATTCGAACCGCAGCCAAATATAAATCGAAATCCCCGCAAGCGAGGCCAGAACGGCATAAATGGCGGTCATAATCAGCTCGCCCGAGACCTTCGGCCCGACCGATTCGACCGAGGCGAACATGATTGTCGGATCGACTGTTTTCAGCGCGGTTTCCACCGCGGCGATGGTCTCGGGGCTAAGGGCCTCGGAACCCTCTTGTGCCTGAATCCGCACCTGCGCCACATGCTGATCGGGCCGGAAGGTCGGGTCAAACACCTGCGTGATCGCCACATCGCCAAGGTCCATCCCTGCCAGCGCCTGACGATAGGCGCCGACATCGACCGCCGTGCGGGCCTCGGTGCGGATGGTGGTGCCGCCCGAAAAATCGATGCCGTAATTCAGCCCGTTCATCAGCAGCACGACGACCGAAGCCACCGCCAGAAAGGCGCTGAGGCCAAAGGTCAGCACCTGCCAGCGCAGAAAGTCGAAATTGGTCTTTTCCGGGACAAGTTTCAGACGCCAAGCCATATCACACCTCCAGCGTTTTCGGGCGGGCGCGCTCGAACCAGGTCACCGTCATCAGGCGCGTCACCCAAAGCGCCGTAAAGACCGAGGTCACAATCCCGATGGCCAGCGTCACCGCAAAGCCCTTCACCGGGCCAGAGCCAAGCGTGAACAGAATCGCCGCAACGATCATCGTGGTGATATTGGCATCCACAATGGCCGACATGGCATGACGATAGCCCTGGTCGATGGCCTTTGCCGGACCTTTGCCAAGGCGCAGTTCCTCGCGGATACGCTCGAACACCAGCACATTGGCGTCAACGGCCATACCGATGGTCAGCACGATCCCCGCAATGCCCGGCAGGGTCAGCGTCGCCCCTATCATCGACAAAAGGCCAAAGATCAGCCCCATGTTGATCGACAGCGCCAGCGAGGCGAACACCCCCAGCAGGCCATAGCTGGCAATCATCAGCACCACCACAGCGACAAAGCCGACGCCAGCGGCCAGACGGCCCGCGTCGATGCTGTCCTGACCCAGTTCCGGGCCGATGGTGCGTTCTTCAAGGAACGTCATTTCGGCAGGCAGCGCCCCGGCCCGCAGCAGCACCGCCAGCCGGTTCGATTCGGCCACATCCATCGCGCCCGAAATCTGCCCCGTCCCGCCCGGAATGGCCGAGCGGATCACCGGGGCAGAAATCACCTCATTATCCAGAACGATGGCGAAGGGCTGACCGATATTGGCCGCCGTATAGGCACCAAAGCGGCGCGCGCCGGTGGGGCCAAAGCGGAACTCAACCGCAGGCTGGCCGTTCTCATCAAAGGCCGGGCGGGCGTCGGTCAGATCCTCGCCGGTGACGACGGGGGCTTCCTCGATGGTATAGTAAAGCCCCGGCTGATCCTGCGAAGGCAGCACCAGATTGCCAAGGCCGGGCCGCGCGTCAGGATCGCTGCCGGTCGCAATCACCGGGTTGAAGGTCAGTTTTGCGGTGGTCCCGATAAGCTGTTTCAGTTCCTCGGCGGAACCGATCCCCGGCACCTGAATCAGAATCCGGTCGCCACCTTCGCGCACGATGGTCGGTTCGCGCGTGCCGACCGCATCAACCCGGCGGCGCACGATTTCCAGCGATTGCTGAATGGTGCGGTCATTGGTCAGAGCTTTCTCGGCCTCAGAAAGCTGAATGGTCAGCACATTTCCCTGCGCCGAAACCGCCAGATCGCTTTGCCCCGCGCCGGTCAGCGTGGTGATCGGCGTCGCCAGCCCCCGCGCAAGCTGCACCGCGCGAGCCATCTGGTCGGCATTGCCGATTTCCACCTGCAACTGACCATCCGGGGCCGTGATACGGCGGATTGCGCCGATGGTATTGCGCTCGGCCGCAAGAACCGTGCGCAATTCCGGCCAGAGACTGTTCATCCGGGCCTGATACACGTCCTGCGTCTGCACCTCGGCCAGAAGCTGCGCACCGCCGCGCAGGTCCAGCCCCAGATTGACCAGCCCCGAAGGCAGCCAATTCGGCCAGCCATCCGCTGCGGCCTGCTGTTCAGGCGTTGCCGCCCCCCCGGCCTGCTCGATCGCAGCGCGGGCGTCGTTATGCTGCTCGACCCGTTGGTAAAACAGGTTCGGCATGGCGTAGAACAGGCCGAAAACGCAAGTCCCGATAATCAGGATGCGTTTCCACAACGGAATCTGAAGCATTGGCAGCGCCTTTCGTCAGGCTTTGGAAGGTCAGGCTTTGGCCGGCGCGGTCTTGTTCAGCACCTGGCTGATCGAGCTGCGCACCACGCGAACCTTGACGCCTTGCGCGATCTCGACCTCAAGCTGATCGTCGGTCACATTCGTAACCTTGCCCAGCATACCGCCCGAGGTCACGATCTGGTCGCCACGGGTGACGGCCTCGACCATGGCGCGATGCTCACGCAGTTTTTTCTGCTGCGGGCGGATCATCAGGAAATACATGATGACAAAGATCAGGATCAGCGGGATGAATTGCGCCAGAGCGCCAGCACCACCGGCGCCACCGGCGGCCTGAGCATAAGCGGGGGATACGAACATCGGTTTTCCTTCGGCTGCGGGCGCGCGTTCGGCCCGGATTTTAGTCGGCCCGCACCCTAGACGCGGGCGGGCCTATTGGCAAGAATGGCGCGGAAGAAGGGGGCTGTCTGCCCCCGTCGCCCGATGGGCGACTCCCCCGAGGATATTTCTGGACAAAAGATGAGGGCGAGATGAGCGCGGCGCAAGACGAGATCGAACGGCTGATCGGGATTATGGCGGCTTTGCGTGATCCGCAGACGGGTTGCCCCTGGGACATCGAGCAGGATTTCGCATCCATTGCGCCGCACACGATCGAGGAAGCCTATGAGGTCGAGGACGCCATCACCCGGCAGGCATGGGATGAGTTACCCGGCGAATTGGGGGATCTGCTGTTTCAGGTCGTCTTTCACGCCTATATGGCGCAAGAGGCTGGAATGTTTGACTTTGCCGATGTTGCGCGGGCGATTGGCGACAAGCTGGTGTTCCGCCATCCGCATATCTTCGGGGACGCGTCGCGCGATAAATCCGCCGCGCAACAGGTCAAGGATTGGGAGGACATCAAGGCGCAGGAACGCGCCGCCAAGGCCGAACGTGGCGTGCTGGATGGGGTGGCCCTTGGCCTGCCGGCGCTGACCCGAGCGGTCAAACTGCAAAACCGTGCCGCCCGCGTGGGGTTTGACTGGCCCGGCCCTGCCGAAGTGCTGGACAAGATCCGCGAGGAGGCTGCCGAGCTAGCCGAAGCGCAGGCAGGCGCGGACCCTGCACATCTGCGTGAGGAATATGGCGACCTGCTGTTCGTCATGGCCAATCTGGCCCGGCATTTGCAGATCGACCCCGAGGAAGCCCTGCGCGAGGCCAATGCCAAGTTCACCCGCCGCTTTGGCGCGGTCGAGGCGGCGCTGGCCGCACAAGGCCGCCGCCCGCAGGACAGCGATCTGGCCGAGATGGATGCGCTCTGGGACGCCGCAAAGGCCGCCGAGCGGGCGTAATGGGTGGCGTATTGTCGCAGCGTCAGGGGTAAGTGCCGGAAATGCTGCGCTTGCACATGGCTGACAAGAAACGTAATTCAATATTCTGTTAGTTGGCAGACAAGTTTCTGTCATATTTTGTGCCTATAGGCAAAGCTGCAAGGCGACTGAACCGGCAAGGGGTCAGGATGACAGAACAACGGGCAGATCTTCCACGGGTGGCAAAGGCCGGCCTGGCGCGTCGGCAGCTTCGGGCGATTTTTCTGTCGGACATTCATCTGGGCACCATTGGCTGCAAGGCTGACCGGGTGCTGGACTTTCTGAACCGGAACGAAGCGCCCGTGATTTATCTGGTCGGGGACATTCTGGACACTTGGCGGCCGCTGGGTGGCAATTACCGCGATTCGCACCATCAGGTGCTGAAACATCTGTCGGACCGGGTGAACGAGGGCGTCCGGGTGATTTTCCTTCCCGGCAACCATGACGATTTTTTCCGCAATCACCTTGGGTCCAGCCTGTTCGGGTTCGAGATCATGTCTGACGCCGAATACGTCACCCAATCAGGGGAACGGCTGCTGGTCATTCACGGGGATTGCTGCGACGTGTTTTCGGACCGTCTGGCGATGCTGTCCAAGGCCGGAAGCTGGCTGGAAACCGGCATCCGCCGCCTTGGCAACGGCATCAACAAGTCGCGCGAATGGCTGGGTCGCGGCGGCTGGGACGGATTGGAGCGGCTGCTGGCGCGGGTCAATGGTTTCATCCGCCGCAGCGACCGTTTCGAGGCCCGGCTGCTGAACCTTGCGCGTGAGCGTGGCTTTGACGGCATCATCTGCGGCCATTTTCACAAGCCGAACCTGTATCGGGAAAACGGGCTGATCTATGCCAATTGCGGCGACTGGATCGAGAATTGCTCGGCCCTGATCGAGCCAGAGGGTGGGCCGCTGACCCTGATCCGCTGTCAGCCTGTCCCTGACGGCTTGTCCCATGTCGGGGAACATGCCGGGGAAAGCGACGCCCGCGCGGCACTGACATGATCTTTCTGGTGCTGCTGGCACTGGCTTTGCTGGCCGTGCATCTGGTCAGCGTGGCGCTGATCTGGCCGCGTTTTGCCAAACCCGCGCCCGTGACCGCCCCCGCTGATATGCCGCGCGTGACCCTGCTGCGTCCGGTCTGCGGACTGGAATATGCGCTGGAGCAGACGCTGGAATCCGGCTTTACGCAGGACGCGCCGGGCTATGAGGTGATCCATTGCGCCGACGATGAGACCGACCCGGCGGTGCCGCTGGTGCGGGCCTTGATGGCCCGGCATCCGCAGGTGTCGGCGCAACTGCTGATCGGGCGCGACCAGATCAGCGGCAACCCCAAGCTGAACAATCTGGCCAAAGGCTGGCCCGCCGCATCCGGCGACTGGGTGGTGATGGCGGACAGCAACCTGTTGCTGCCACCGGATTATCTGCGGCAGGTGATGGCTTGTCGCGCGCCGGGGGTGGGGATGGTCAGCAGCCCATCCTTTGGGGCCGGGCCGCAGGACTTTTGGGCGCGGGTCGAGGCGGGTTTCCTGAACACATGGCAGGCCCGCTGGCAACTGGCCGGAGATCAGACCGGCAACGGTTTCGCGCAAGGCAAAACGCTGGCCTTTCCCCGCGACTGGCTGACGGCGCAGGGCGGGCTGGCCGCGCTGGCGGGGGATCTGGCCGAGGATGTGGCCTCGACCAAGCTGGTCCGCGCCGCCGGGCTGCGTGTCGCGGTGACGCCGCAGCCATTCGCGCATCCGGTTGGCCCGCGCAACCGGGCGCAGGTCTGGGGTCGTCAGGCGCGTTGGGCGATGCTGCGCCGCCACGGCTTCCCCGCGCTTTACGCGCTGGAGCCGCTGACCGCCCCCGCCCTGCCCGCGCTGGCCCTGCTGATTGCCGCGCCGCTCTGGCTGCCGCTGTTTCTGATCCTGTGGTATGGGGCCGAATATCTGCTGGCCCGTCGCGCCAAGTGGCCGCATGGGCTGGACGACCTTGCCGCATGGATCACCCGCGATGCCATGCTGCCCGCTTTATGGCTGGCAGGCTGGCGGCAAGCTGCGCTAAGCTGGCGCGGCAATGCCGTGACCGAGGGACCAACATCCGAAGGGCAGGCCAAAAAACGGGTGCCCTAGGGACTGGGAATGGAACTCGACACGATACGGCAGATCATTCAGGACCACGGCTTGCTGGTCCTTGCCCCGGTCTCGATCCTCGAAGGCCCTATCGTCACCGTCATTGCGTCGTGGCTGGCGCGTGAAGGGCTGCTGAACATCTTTGCCGTCTATGTGATCTGCGTAATCGGGGATCTGGTTGGTGATGTGGCGATGTATTGGCTGGGCCGCAGGGGCGTATCCCCCCGCTGGCGCAAGCGGTTCGGCCTGACGCCCAGCCGCATGACCGCCCTGCGCAAACATTTCCGCGAACAAGGCCCGCGCACGGTGATGATCGGCAAGCTGACCCATTCGGCGGGCTTTGCCGTGCTGCTGGCGGCAGGGGCGACACGGATGCGGTTCTGGCCGTTTTTCTGGTGGAACACGCTGGCCACGCTGCCGAAAACCCTGTTTTTCGTGCTGCTTGGCTATTTCATGGGCGGGGCCTATGCCTCGATCAACCATTGGATCGGGCGGGTGACGCTGGTTCTGCTGGTGCTGATGATCGCGCTGGCCGCAGGCTGGTGGATCAAGCGCCGGATCGCGGCGGCAGCGGGCGAGGTCGCAAAGGAATGATCTCCTGCATCATCCCCGCCTATAACGAAGGCCCGCGCATCCGGGCGGTGGCGGCGCTGGCCGTCGCCCATCCGCAGATTGCCGAAGTGATCGTGGTCGATGACGGATCGCGCGATGATACTGCAGCGCAGGCGGCCGAGGTCCGCGGCCTGCGGCTGATCCGCCAGCCACGCAACATGGGCAAAACGGCGGCGGTGGCCCGCGGTATCCATGAGGCACGCGGCGATCTGATCCTGTTGCTGGACGCCGACCTGATCGGGCTGACCACCGACGACCTGACCGCCCTTATCGCCCCGGTAACAGCAGGCCGCGCAGATATGTCGATCAGCCTGCGGGGGAACACCCCTGCCCCATGGCGCTGGATCGGGCTGGACTATATTTCGGGCGAACGTGTCCTGTCCCGTAACCTGCTGGCCCCGCATCTGGATCGCCTGAACGCCCTGCCCCGTTTCGGGCTGGAGGTCTTCATGAATCAACTGCTGGTTCAGGCCCCGCTGCGGCTGGCGGTCGTTGGCTGGCCAGAGGTGAAAAGCCCGCTGAAATCGGCCAAACTGGGCCTGTGGCGCGGGCTGCGGGCGGATATGGCAATGATCGCGGATATGATGCGCACCCACGGCCCGCTGCGACTGGCCCGCCAGATCATCGCCATGCGCCGGATGCGGGTCACATCCTGATGGACCCCGTGATGGAACAGGCGGTGCAAGAGCTGTTCCGCCAATATCAGCGGTTCTTCATGCAGGCGCTTGCCGGTCAGCCTGATCCGGCAGCCATTGCGAGGCTTTACACGCCCGAGTTCATCGCCGCCTCTGCCGCCGGAGTGACGACCGGCAAACAGGACGCCGATTTCATGCAGGCCATGGCCCAAGGCTATGATTATTACCGCGACATCGGCACTCGGGATATGCAGATCAGCGCCATCCGCATCTCTCCCATCGACCCGACACATTGCATCGCCCATATTGGCTGGCAGGCACGTTATGCCCGCGACGACCTGCCTGAAACCGTGATTGCTTTCGATGTTCACTATCTGGTGCAATACCTCGACGGGATCGCCAGAGTCTTTGGCTGGATCACGGGTGACGAACAGGCGACCTTGCGCGAAAACGGCGTGATCTGAACCAACATTCGTTAAGTTTCCGCGTATCCTCTGGAAAAACAGGCCGAATCGGTTCATGTTAGCGCCCGACTGACCCACTCTGCCCCTCAGGCGGACAGGCCAAAGCGAAAGGCTTTGCTATGGACTATGGCTTCTCGGCGCTGGATTTGGCGCGGTTCCAGTTCGCGTTTACCATCTCGGCCCACATCATCTTTCCCGCCTTCACCATCGGGCTGGCAAGCTGGCTGGCGGTGCTGAACGCCCGCTGGCTGATGACCCGCGATCCGGTTTATCGCTCGCTGTTTGAGCAGTGGAAAACCATCTTTGCGGTGGTGTTCGGCATGGGCGTAGTGTCAGGCATCGTCATGGCCTATCAGATCGGCGCAAACTGGGCCGTCTTTTCCGACAAGGCCGGATCAGTGATCGGGCCGCTGATGGGCTATGAGGTGCTGACGGCCTTTTTCCTTGAAGCCGGTTTTCTGGGCATCATGCTGTTTGGCCGCGACAAGGTGGGCGACGGGCTGCATATGGCGGCGACCGCGCTGGTCGCCATCGGCACCGCCATTTCAGCCTTCTGGATTCTCTCCGCGAATAGCTGGATGCAGACGCCGCAGGGCCATACCATTGCCGAAAACGGCCAGTTCGTGCCGGTGGACTGGTGGGCGGTCGTGTTCAACCCGTCCTTTCCCTATCGCTTCGTGCATATGGTGCTGGCGGCCTATCTGACGACGGCCTTTGTCGTCGGGGCTTTCGGCGCGCTGCACCTGCTGCGTGACAGCCGCGACCGGGCCGCGCAGGTGGCCTTTTCCATGGCGATGTGGATGGCCATTCTGGTCACGCCGATCCAGATTTTCGCGGGCGACCAGCACGGGCTGAACACGCTGGAGCATCAGCCCGCCAAGATCGCCGCGATGGAGGGCCATTATGAGGGCTTTCCCGATGGTCACGCCCCCCTGATCCTTGTCGGCTGGCCCGATGACGCGGCGGAAACGACCCGCTGGAAGATCGAGGTTCCCCTGCTCGGCAACCTGATCCTGCGCCATGACCTGACCAGCCCGATCCCCGGTCTTCTGGATTTCCCGCCCGAGGACCGCCCGCCCGCGACGCTGATCTTCTGGACCTTCCGCATTATGGTCGCGGTCGGCCTTGGGATGCTGGCGCTTGGGCTGTGGGGGGCGTGGGCGCGCTGGCGCGGGCGGCTGTATGACAGCGACTGGCTGCACCGCGCGGCAATCCTGATGGGGCCAGCGGGGTTTCTGGCCGTGCTTTGCGGCTGGATCACGACCGAGGTCGGTCGCCAGCCATGGACCGTTTACGGCCTGCTGCGCACCGCTGACAGCCATTCGCCCCTGTCGGCAGCAACGGTTGGCACCTCGCTGACCGCCTTTATCATCGTTTACTTTTTCGTCTTCGGCTCAGGCACCTTCTATGTCCTGCGACTGATGAACCGCGCCACCGAAAACGCCGTCGAGGCCGACGAGATCGGCCCCACCCGCAGCGCAGGAACGACTCCGGTCGCATCCGCAGAAGAACAGGGGTTGACGAAATGATGGGCTTTGATCTGGCGACAATCTGGGCGGCAATCATCGCTTTTGCGGTGCTGGCCTATGTGATCCTTGACGGATTCGACCTTGGCATCGGCATCCTGTTCCCGGCGCTGCACAACCGCGAGGACCGGCATCTGGCGATGAACACCATCGCCCCGGTCTGGGACGGCAACGAAACTTGGCTGGTCATGGGCGGCGGCGGGCTGCTGGCGGTGTTTCCGCTGGCCTATGCCATCGTCATGCCCGCGCTTTACCCGCTGATTATCGCCATGCTGCTGGGCCTGATCTTCCGCGGCGTCGCGTTCGAGTTCGTCCACCGCACGAAACGCTGGCAAGCCTTCTGGGAATGGGGCTTTTTCGTCGGGTCGCTGGTCGCCGCACTGGCGCAGGGTTTCGCGCTCGGCGCTCTGGTCGAGGGCATCGCCGTCGAGAACCGCGCCTATGCCGGCGGGCCATGGGACTGGCTGACGCCGTTTGCCGCGCTGAGCGCCGTGGCGCTGGTGGTGGGCTATGTCACCCTTGGTGCCGCGTGGCTGAACCTGAAAACGTCGGGCCGCGCACAGGCCCGCGCCCGCGAAATCGCCCGCATCTTCGGCCCGGCCTTTATCCTGCTGATCGGTGCGGTCAGCCTTGGCACCGCCTATGCCCGCCCCGAATATATGGACCGCTGGTTCGCATGGCCGATGATGGGCTTTTCCATAATCGTGCCGCTGGCGATTGTCGCTTGTGCATGGCTGTTCTGGACCGGGCTGCGCGATCACCGCGACGCCCGCCCCTTCCTTGCGGTTCTGGCGGTGTTTGTGCTGTCTTTTGCCGGGCTTGGGATCAGCTTCTATCCGCATATGGTGCCGCCTTCGCTGACCATTGCCGAGGCTGCCGGGCCGGACGTCTCGCTTGGTTTCCTGCTGACCGGAGCGTTGGTGCTGATCCCACTGATTCTGGCCTATACCGCCTATTCTTACTGGGTGTTTCGCGGCAAGGTGCAGCCGGGCGAAGGTTATCACTGATGCGCCGCTGGCTGTGGTTCATCAGCCTGTATCTGGCCGGAGTCGCGACCCTGGGCCTTATCGCCTATGGGCTGCGCCGGGTGATTATCGGTTAACGGGGCAGCCATGTCCTGCTGAACGGCTTGGCCTGCCGGGGCGACTGACGTATAGGGCCGGCATGATAACGCCCATGGACCCGCAAGCCCCCCGCTTGTCCACCGCCCCGATGATGGACTGGACCGACCGCCATTGCCGCGGCTTTCACCGGCTGCTGTCGCGGCGGGCGCTGCTTTATACGGAAATGGTCACGGCTCCGGCGGTGATCCATGGCGACAGGGGGCGGCTGCTGGATTATGACGCGGCCGAACATCCGGTGGCGCTGCAACTTGGCGGTTCAGACCCGCGCGAGCTGGCCGAGGCCACCCGCATTGCCGCCGACTGGGGCTATGATGAGATCAACCTGAATGTCGGCTGCCCATCCGACCGGGTGCAATCGGGCTGTTTTGGTGCGGTTCTGATGAAATCCCCCGATCTGGTGGCCGAATGTGTGGTGGCGATGCAGGCCGCCAGCCCGGTCGAAATTACCGTGAAATGCCGCATCGGCGTTGACGAGCAAGACCCCGCGACCGTCCTGCCCGATTTCCTGAACCGGATGCAGGCTGCGGGCATCCGCCGCCTGACCATCCACGCCCGCAAAGCATGGCTGCAAGGGCTGTCGCCCAAGGATAACCGCGAAATCCCGCCGCTGGATTACCCGCTGGTGCATCGGATGAAGGCCGATTTTCCCACGCTGCACCTGTCGATCAACGGCGGCATTGACGATCTGGACGCGGCCCGCGCGCATCTGGCGGTGATGGATGGGGTGATGATCGGCCGCGCCGCCTATCACCAGCCATGGGCGATTCTGGGGCAGGCCGATACGCTGTGGGGGGACGCCCCGCCGATGGCCAGCCCGCAAGAGGCAGCGCAGGCGATGCGCGAGGTTCTGGCCCGGCACTTGCGCGAAGGCGGCCGGATGCACCAGATCACCCGGCACATGCTGGGCCTGTTCCACGGCCTGCCCGGCGCACGCGGCTGGCGGCGGATCCTGTCCGAAGCCTCGTCGCGCGGCACGCTGGCCGATTATGACGCGGCCCTTGCCGAAGTGATGGGCTGAAAACATCTCAGCACTTCATTTCGCCTACAGATTACGGCGTATTCGAGCCGAAGTTACAGGCAGAAAGGCCAGACATGGCCCCCGTCCAAGCTGCTGGCGGATTTCCCTTCCCGCTTTGAAACCGGCCGAACACCCCTGTCCTGCCCCCCTGACGCCTTATGAACAGAGGGCAGATCAGGCAAATGGCATCAGCTATCGTGATTATATGGACTTAGCCGGGGCCGAAAGCTACCTTGCCACGCCAGAACATCGTGAACGGAACCAGCCATGACCCTGACCGAAGCCCTTCCCCTGATCCTGACCCTTGCCGCCTTCAGCGCCCTTGCCGGGGTGCTGGCCGGGCTTTTGGGCATTGGCGGTGGCATCGTTCTGGTGCCGGTCTTTGCATGGGTGTTCGACAAGGCCGGCTATGGCGGACCGGATCTGATGCAGATCTGCCTTGCGACATCGCTGGCGACCATCGTCGTAACCTCGGCCCGGTCGGTCATGGCGCATCATGGCAAGGGCGCGGTGGATTGGGACATTCTGCGGCAATGGGCGCCCGGCATCGCCATTGGTGCGATCATTGGCGTGGCCACGGTCTCATCCCTGCGCACACCAACGCTGCAAGCGATTTTCGGCGTACTGGTCATGCTGATTGCGATTTACATGATCGTGTCGCGCCCAAGCTGGAAGCTGGCCAATGACATGCCGCAGGGGCCGGTGAAATGGGCGCTGTCCGCCGCCTCGGGGTTCCTGTCGGTGCTGCTTGGGATCGGCGGCGGCAGCCTTGGCGTGCCGCTGATGACCCTGCATGGCCGCCCGATTCACCGCGCGGTCGCCACCGCTGCCGGATTCGGAGTGCTGATTGCGGTGCCTTCCGTGATCGCCTTTTTGTTCCTGCCCGCCCGCAACGCGCCGCCGCTGACCGTGGGTTCGGTCAATCTGGCAGCATTTTTCATCGTGATTGCGCTGACCATGCTAACCGCACCGCTTGGCGCGGCGCTGGCGCATCGCACTGATCCAGTTCGGCTCAAGCGGATTTTTGCAGGCTTTCTGGTCATTGTCGCCCTGAACATGCTGCGCAAGGCGCTGATGTAATTATCCAATCGCCTCATCACGGGTTTCCTGCCGGATCGCCAGCGTCACAAGCGCCGCTGCCAGCAGCAGCGCCGCGAACAGCCCGATGGCAAGCGTGAAATCCCGCGCAATGACCGCCCCAAGCAGCGAGGGCGCGGCCAGCCCGCCCAACCGCGCCGTGGCACTGGCCAGCCCCATGCCGGTGCCGCGCAATCGCGTCGGGTAAAGTTCCGGCGTAAAGGCGTAAAGTGCGCCCCATGTGCCAAGCAAGGCAAAGCTCATCAGCATCAGCGTTGCAGCGATCACCACCGGGGTTGAGGCCAGCGCAAATCCCGCACAGCCAAGTGCCGAGAGCGTCAGAAACAATTGCAGCGTCGGCTTGCGCCCCCAGCGTTCAACGCCATAGGCCGCCAGCGCATAGCCCGGCACCTGCGCCAGGGCGAGGACCAGCAGGAACCCATAGCCGCGCACCCAGCCAAAGCCCTCACCCGCCAATTTGGCCGGCAGCCAGACAAAGACGCCGTAATAAGACAGCGACACCAGAAACCACAGCGCCAGAACCGCCAGCGTGGTGCGCAGCATATCCGGGCGGAACAGACCCTGCCGCCCCTCGGGCATGGGTGGAGCGATCAGCCTTTCTCCCACCGCCATTGGCGCGACGCCGTTGCCGATCAGCACCCGGTCCACCACCGCGCGGGCGGCAGGCTCATCCCCCTGACGCAGCAGAAACATGGGCGATTCAGGTATCCACAGCCGCAGCCAGATCCCGATCAGCGCCGGGAAAGCCGCCACGGCATAGATCCAGCGCCAGGCATCCTGCACCCCAAGCGACGCACAAATCCAGGCGGTCGCCGCGATGATGATGGTGCCGACGGCCCAAAACCCCTCCAGCCAGACCAGCCAGCGGCCACGGGATTTGGGTGGCAAAAACTCGGCCATCATGGCGTAATCGACGGGCAAGGTTCCCCCCACCGCCACCCCGGTCAGAAAGCGTAGCGCCAAAAGCAGCGTAAAATCATTGGCAAAGACCGAGGCCAGCCCGAAAACCGCATCGCATGTCACCGTCAGCAACAGCACCCGGCGCCGCCCGATCCGGTCCGCCAGCCGCCCGAACAGGGCCGCGCCAAAGAACATGCCAAGGAAAAACAATGTCCCGGTTTGCAGCGCCTGCGGAACGGTCAGGCCGAATGTCGCGGCCAGCGGCACTGCGGTAAAACCGACCGCCAGCACCTGCATCGCATCCGCCGCCCACACCATACCGAACACGCCAAACAGCTTGCGCTGATACGGCCCGGCGCCTGCGCGGCCAAGAATATCGTCAACGCTATGCCCCATGCGTCCCCCTGAACCGCATCTTGCGAATCACGCTCAGGTTGTCATTGCACAAAAAACTTGCAGAGTCGTTAATTCTGGAAAGCAACCAGCGGAATATCCTGATCTTCCGCCAGCTCTGTGACCTGATCGCGGGTCATGCCGGCCAGCGCCGCCGCCGGATCCGCACCAAGCGCCGCATGGAAACGGGCGGCGAAATGCGCCTCCATCGCCGCAGCGGCAACCCAGCCATCGGCCAGCGGATAGATGCGATATTCCGGCAGAACACCCGACAAAAACCCGCCCGGCGCGGTCAGGCCAAGGTGCAGCGGCTCGGCCAGCCATTCCGCCGACTGGCGCAGACCAACGGCGCGATGACGCGCGGTATCGCCCCGCTCGCGCCCCATCAGCAGGGTCAGCGCCGCCTGCGTGGCCCGCGCAACGCCGCCCATATCGGCCAGCAGGCTGCGCGGCATGGCCGGAGGCGACAGCAGCCCGGCCTCGGCCTGATAGGTCAGGTCATGGCCGGGGACGTCGGGGGCCGTCTCATCCCCCACAATCTCGACCCAGCAGAGGTTCGGGGCCAGTTCCGCCAGCGTCCCCGGTGTCAGGCCAAGCCGCGCCAGCGCCCCACGCCGATGCGAGGAAATCAGCAGGTCCGCCCCTTGCATCAGCGCCACGAAATCCGCCCAACCGGCAGGATCACGCAGGTCAATACGCTGCACCTGAAAGCCATCGTTCAGCACCCGATACCAGTCCGGCGCGGCGCTCAGCAGGAAATCCCCGGCAGGCGGCTCGATTTTCAACACCTGCGCGCCGTCGCGCATCAACTCGCGTGCGGTGGCGGGGCCGGGCAGGTTCTGCGCGATGCACAGGACGGTCAGGCCAGACAGCGCCCCCATCAGCGCCGCCCCAGCAGGCGCGACAGCCAGCCCGAAGCCCGGTCGCGGGCGGCATCTGCACGGGCGTCCACGCGGTCCCATGCGTCGTCGATATTCTGCAAGGCCGGGTCGATGGTGCGTTCGCGGAACTGCGCCCACATCCGCCAGATCAGGAACAACAGCGCCCCGATCAGCAGCAGCACAATCTGCCGCCCCCAGTTGGTCGGGCGATCATCCGGCCCCGCCACCGGCACCATCTTGACCGCGTTCGGATAGATCGAGGCCCATGCAACCCGCCAGCCGTAAGAGGTCACGCTGACCCAACGCGGATCGGCCGAGGCGGATTTCATATCCGACGCAATCGCTTGCAGATTGGAACTGTCGTATTTGAAATAGGGGGGCCAGATAAAGCCGGTATCCTCATTGCGGAACACCAACGGCTTACCATTGGGGCGCATCGTGTCGATAAAGCGCACATCGCGGTTGTCGCTGGCGTTGCGGGTGGTGCCGGTGTCCTCGCCCGACCAGAAAAACCCGTTCCAGCTTATCGGCGTCAACCGGGTCTGCGCCTCGACCACGCGGACGGTGTGCTTGGCGGGCAGGGTATAATCCAGCACCGCAAACACCAGCAGCGCAAAGACCAGCCGCAAACCCCAGACGATATATTTCATACCCGCACCTTTCAGCGATGGTTCACAAACCACGCTATAACAACAATCGCCACCGTTGGCAGCACAAAGACCAGCCCCACCATCCGCGCCCGGATGCTGCGGTTGAAACCCTGCATCGAACGCTCGACAAAGGCGCGGCGTTCCGGGCCTTCGCCCATAAGATCAGGGTGACGCCGGTTCCATTCCTTTTCCAGCGATTCCCGCCGCAAGGACCGGATGTAAAGCCCGATCAGCACATAGAACAGCGCCTCGACGGCAATCAGGGCAGCGATAAAACGCAACAGCGCCATAGGCAGGGCCTTTGAAGAACAGCAATTTGCAAAGGTTAGCGCGGGGTTGCGCCAAGAACCAGCCCTGCGGTGGACAGCCCGCCCCCTTGCGCGTAAGTTTCCCGCAAAAAGGATGCCCCATGGCCAGACGCAATTCTATCGGCACCACCGTCGCCTTTCTTCTGATGCTGGCTTTTGGCGTTTATCTGGTATTTTCCGCCATTCAGGGGCCGTCCGGCATCATGCAGCGGATCGAACTGAAGGCCGAGACCCGCGAATTGCAGGCCGAGCGCGATGCCCTGCGCGCCGAGGTCGAGCAGATGCGCAACCTGACCCGGCGGCTGTCGGATGATTACCTTGACCTTGACCTTCTGGATGAACGCGCGCGTGCGGTTCTTGGCCTTGGCCGCGCCGATGAGGTGATGATGCGCTGATGCGCTGACCCGTTGCGGCCCGCCCGCGCTGGTGTTAGGGATAGTTTAACGCTGAACTATCCACCTGTCAGCCAGTGGAGGAGCCTTAAATGGTCAAGAAACCCGCCGCCAGCGCCACCGCGACGCCGAATGTGTCGCGTGATGAGTTGCTGAAATATTACCGCGACATGCTGCTGATCCGCCGCTTCGAGGAAAAGGCCGGCCAGCTTTACGGCATGGGCCTGATCGGTGGCTTTTGCCACCTGTATATCGGGCAGGAAGCCGTTGTCGTGGGCCTTGAGGCTGCGGCCGAAGATGGCGACAAGCGCATCACATCCTATCGTGACCATGGGCATATGCTGGCCTGCGGCATGGACCCGAAAGGCGTCATGGCTGAGTTGACCGGGCGTGAGGGCGGCTATTCCAAGGGGAAGGGCGGCTCGATGCATATGTTCTCCAAGGAAAAGCATTTCTATGGTGGCCACGGCATCGTGGGTGCGCAGGTGCCGCTGGGTGCCGGGCTGGCCTTTGCTGACAAATACCTGGGCAATGGTCGCGTGACTTTCACCTATTTCGGGGATGGCGCGGCAAACCAGGGTCAGGTCTATGAGACCTATAACATGGCCGAGCTTTGGGATCTGCCCGTAGTTTTTGTCATTGAAAACAACCAATACGCCATGGGCATGAGCGTTCAGCGTTCGACCAAATCCAAGACCTTCTATGGCCGGGGCGAGGCGTTCGGCATCCCCGGCGAGCAGGTGGACGGCATGGACGTTCTGGCGGTCAAGGCCGCCGGTGAAAAGGCCGTCGCCCACTGCCGCGCGGGCAAGGGGCCGTATATCCTTGAGGTGATGACCTATCGCTATCGCGGCCACTCCATGTCCGACCCGGCGAAATACCGCACCCGCGAGGAGGTCCAGAAGATGCGCGACGAACGCGACGCCATCGACCATGTGCGCGATCTGCTGCTGCAAGGCGGCCACGCCACCGAGGACGACCTGAAAGCCATCGACAAGGAAATCAAGCAGATCGTCAACGACTCTGCCGAGTTCGCCAAGGAAAGCCCGGAACCGGCGCATGACGAACTCTGGACCGATATTTACGCTGAATAAGGGGATAGTGATATGGCAACCGAAATCCTGATGCCCGCCCTTTCCCCGACGATGGAGGAAGGCACTCTGGCCAAGTGGCTGAAAAAAGAGGGCGACACCGTGGCCGCCGGCGATATTCTGGCCGAGATCGAAACCGACAAGGCCACGATGGAGTTCGAGGCCGTCGATGAGGGTATCCTTGGCAAGATCCTCGTCCCCGAGGGGACGCAGGGCGTGGCCGTGAACACCCCCATCGCCGTGATGATCGAGGAGGGCGAATCGGCAGATGACATCGCTGCCCCGAAAGCCGAATCGAACACCGCCGCCAAAGGTGCCTCGGCCGAGGCGGTGAAAGACCCTGAGCAATCCGCTTCCGCTGCCCCTTCCGCCGTGGCCGAGGTTAAAACCCCCGAGCCGGACGAAAGCCCTGACTGGCCCGAAGGCACGGAAATGAAGACCATGACCGTGCGCGAGGCTCTGCGTGAGGCCATGGCCGAGGAAATGCGCCGCGACGAAACCGTGTTCCTGATGGGGGAAGAAGTCGGGGAATATCAGGGTGCCTACAAGATTTCGCAGGGCCTTCTGGACGAATTCGGCCCCAAGCGCATCGTCGATACGCCGATTTCCGAATACGGTTTCACCGGCATTGGCGTTGGCGCGGCCTTTGGCGGCCTGCGCCCGATCGTTGAGTTTATGACCTTCAACTTTGCCATGCAGGCAATCGACCACATCATCAATTCGGCCGCGAAAACCCTGTATATGTCGGGCGGCCAGATGGGTGCGCCGATGGTGTTCCGCGGCCCGAACGGTGCCGCCGCCCGCGTGGGGGCGCAGCACAGCCAGGATTACGCCGCCTGGTATTCCGCCATTCCCGGCCTGAAAGTCGTGATGCCCTATACCGCCGCCGACGCGAAAGGTCTGCTGAAACAGGCCATCCGCGACAATAACCCGGTGATTTTCCTTGAAAACGAAATCCTCTATGGCCGCTCATTCGAGGTGCCGGCGCTGGAAGATTTCACCATTCCCTTTGGCAAGGCCAAAATCGCCCGCAAGGGCAACGACGCGACCATCGTCAGCTTTGGTATCGGCATGTCGCACGCGCTGGAAGCCGCCGAAAAGCTGGCTGCCGACGGGATCGACGCCGAGGTGATCGACCTGCGCACCCTGCGACCGCTGGATTATGCAACGATCATCAAATCGGTGCAGAAAACCAACCGGCTGGTGACGGTCGAGGAAGGCTTTCCCGTGGGGTCCATCGGCAACCATATCTCGGCCTATGTCATGGAAAACGCATTCGATTACCTCGATGCGCCGGTCATCAACTGCACCGGCAAGGACGTTCCCATGCCCTATGCCGCCAATCTGGAAAAATTCGCGCTGGTGACTGCCGATGAGGTGGTCGAGGCGGTGCGCAAAGTCACCTATAAATAAGGGGGCAATCATGCCGACTGAAATCCTGATGCCCGCGCTGTCCCCGACCATGGAGGAGGGGACTCTGGCCAAATGGCTGGTCAAAGAGGGCGATATGGTCAAATCCGGCGATATTCTGGCCGAGATCGAAACCGACAAGGCCACGATGGAGTTCGAGGCGGTGGACGAAGGCACCATCGGCAAGATTCTGGTGGCCGAAGGCACCGCTGGCGTGGCGGTGAACAGCCCCATCGCCGTGTTGCTGGAGGATGGCGAAACGGCGGATGACATTTCCGCTGCCAAGCCTGCCGCTGCTGAAAAACCCGCTGAAACCAAGGCCGAGGCCGCAGCAGCAGCTAATGCGGAACCCGCCAAAACCCCCGCGGCGCCGAAATCCGGCGATGGCGACCGGATCTTCGCCTCGCCTCTGGCCCGGCGGATCGCAGCGGACAAAGGGATCGACCTTGCCAGCCTGACGGGCTCTGGCCCGCGCGGGCGGATCGTCAAGGCCGATGTCGAAAGCGCACAGCCCGGCGCGGCGAAACCCGCTGCGGCTGCCCCTGCTCCTACGGCTACGGCAGTTGCGGCCCCGCAAGGCCCCTCGGCCGACACCATCGCCAAGATGTATGCCGACCGCGAAACCGAGGTCGTCGAACTGGACGGGATGCGCCGCACCATCGCCAAGCGTCTGGGTGAGGCAAAACAGACCATCCCGCATTTCTACCTGCGCCGCTCGGCCAAGCTGGACGCGCTGATGGCGTTCCGCGCCACGCTGAACAAGCAGTTGGAAACCCGCGGGGTGAAGCTGTCGGTCAATGACTTCATCATCAAAGCTTGCGCACTGGCGCTGCAGGAGGTGCCGGATGCCAATGCGATTTGGGCGGGCGACCGGATCATCCGGCTGAAGCCCTCGGATGTGGCGGTCGCCGTTGCCGTGGACGGCGGGCTGTTCACCCCGGTGCTGAAGGATGCGGACAGCAAAACCCTGTCCAAACTGTCCACCGAGATGAAAGACCTTGCCACCCGCGCCAAGTCGAAAAAGCTGGCACCGCATGAATATCAGGGCGGCAGTTTTGCCATCTCGAACCTTGGGATGTATGGGATCGAGAACTTTGACGCCGTGATTAACCCGCCGCATGGGGCCATTCTGGCCGTCGGCGCGGGTATCCAGACCCCGGTGGTCGAGGATGGTCAGGTGGTGATCCGCAACGTCATGTCGATGACGCTTTCGGTCGATCACCGGGTCATTGACGGCGCACTCGGGGCGCGGCTTCTGGCCCATATCGTGCAACATCTGGAAAACCCGGTCGGGATGCTGGCCTGACCCCCAAAGGCGCCTTCGGGCGCCTTTTTTCATAGGGCTGCACATATTTGTGAAAGACGCTGCCGCTGCTGGCTGGCTGTCACATGGCCATGATATAGGCCGGCCATGAGCCATATGCGCGACATCACACTTCCCCTTATCGCGCTGCTGGCGCTGATGCTGATTTTCGCCATCTGGCCCGGTCTGGACCTGATGGTTGCACGACTGAGCGGCGGGCCGGACGGCTTTCCGCTTGCCGGGATTCCATTCCTGGAAACCATCCGTCATAGCATCTGGAACCTTGGGCTGTTGCTTTTGGTGGTGTTGCTGACCCTGTGGGCTATGTCGCTGCGACTGTCGCGCTGGCTGCGACTGCCGCCAGTCTTCTGGGGCCGTGGCGCGCTGGCGCTGCTGCTGGGACCGGGGCTGCTGGTGAATGTCATCCTCAAGGCGCATTGGGGCCGCGCCCGCCCGCGTGAGCTGATCGAGTTCGGCGGCGGCAGCCACTTTACGCCGCCGCTGCTCATGGCCGGAGCTTGCCCGCGCAACTGTGGCTTCCCCTCGGGCGAGGGGGCGCTGGCCTTTACCGTGGCGCTGCTGATCTGGTGCATGGTTTTTGCCCATGCCGGCCCCCGCACCCGGTTTTGGGGCGGAACCGTTTTGCTGGCGCTGGCCCTGACCGGAGCGGGCCTGCGCATGGCGATTGGTGCGCATTTCCTGTCTGATACGCTGTTTTCCGCGGCGCTATGTGCGCTGGTAATCGGGTTGCTGAACCACGCTCTGCCCGCACCTGCGGCCACACCCGCCGATCTGCGAGCCGATCTGCGCATGATGCGCAGCCGGATCGCCCGCGCCCTTAGAATTGCACGGTAACACCGGGCAAGCGCAACTCATTCACCAGATCGCGCAATTCCTGCCGGGCGGCAATATTCGACATGGAAAGCTGTTCCGTCCCAAGGTCTTTCAGATCCAGCAGCGTCAGCCCACGCGGGAACAGTTCGCGGAAAATCACCCGTTCGGCAAAGCCCGGCGCGACGCGGAAACCGATCCGCTTGGCCAGCTTGGTCAGGGCCGAGCCGACCTTGCGCTTATTGTGCATCGCCTGCGTTCCCAGACGGTTGCGCAGCACGATCCAGTCAATCGGCCCCGCCCCGGCCGCCCCACGCATCTGCCGCGCGTTCCAGACCATTTCCGAATAGATCGACGGCCCGATAATATTCTGATCCGGGTCCATCCGCGCCAACAGATCAAAGTCGATAAAGCTGTCATTCAACGGCGTGATCAACGTATCCGCCAGCATATGCGCCATCTGGCTGAGTTTGGTATGGCTGCCCGGACAGTCCAGCAGAATGAAATCGCAATCCTTTTCCAATGCCTCTAACGCACGGGAAAGCGGGTCCGTATCCGTGTTCGGATCGCTGATTTCCAGCACCCCCAACAGGGGCATTGGCAGGCTGACACCTTCACGCGCCAGGAGGGCCGCACGGTTTTCCAGATAGCGACCAAAGCTGCGCTGCCGCACATCCAGATCCAGCGCCCCCACGCGATGCCCCATCCGCGCCAGCGCCGTCGCCACATGCATCGAGGTCGTCGATTTGCCCGAGCCGCCCTTTTCATTGCCCACGACGATGATATGCGCCATGCGCGAATCCCCTTCCAAAATCAGGCGCCGACCATAGCGCCCCAAACCGCAAGCACCAGACCCGAATCATACCCTTGGCCCTCAACTCTTTCATAACACGATAAACCCTAAGGAATAATTCACGACGAATGAAAGCGTGATTTTTTCCTTGCAATACACGATAATCTTGGTAGATATATTCATGTCAGAACGGACTGACCCGAAAAGGAGACAAACGCATGACGCTTCATACGCAAATGACCGCTTTCGCCAGCGCGCTGCGTGCGCGCCTGCCGGAAATCGCCCGCCCTTCGGCCGGCGTCTATTCCTTGGGGCTGATCGACGAGATGACCGGCAAATGCCATCGCATCGTCCGCAGCACCAACCCTGACCGGATCATGACCGAGATGATGCGCAACCGTGACCCGCGCCGTTGGCGCGCCGTCATTCTGCGCAACCCTGCTGCGGAGGTGATCCAATGAACGCGATTCTGATGGGCGGGATGGTCTATCCCGAGGCGTTCCTTCTGGATGCAACCCCGGCACAAGACCTTGGCTACGCCACGCTTGTGACTGGCAAGCAATCCGCACAAGGCCCGGTGCTGCGGCGCTGGCTCGATGGGCGGGTCAGCATTGACGCGGGTGGCCGCACCATGACCGGCTGGCCGGTCGGGGTGACGCCGCGCGGCTGGTGGTCACGCCTGACCGGGCGCAGCTAGGACCTGATCTCGCCCCATCTTTTGTCCCTAAATATCCCCGCCGGAGGCGGCGGCGCTGGCAGATGCCTCCGGCGGGGATATTTAAATGAAGAAGATACAGCCAGAGCCATCAGACCGTGCCGCTGATCCGTTCGCTGATTTCGCGCAGCCGGGTCAGGGCCTGCAAGGCGATCGGCAGTTGCACGGCGGATTGCAGAAACTCTTGCGAATAGCTGACGACCGAGAAAATCGTGCCGGGGCTTCCGCCCAGCTTTGTTGCCGCAAACCAGATGTTATATGCCAGCATCCCCAGCAGCACCGAAAAGATCAGCCCATAGACGATGCTTTCAGTGTCTGACAGCCGCACCTCTTGTTTTCGCAGGCGCAGGAAATGCGCAGCGATTCGGCGCGGACTGTGGCTTTCGAGGGCGCTGACCTGACCTTCGGACGCCTCGTTCAGCGCCCCGTTCAGCCGGAAAAATCGCGGCGCGGCCACGGCATAGATCAGCAGCATCAGCGCCAGCGCACTGACCGAGCTAATCGCCAGCAGCCCGTGAAAGCTCAGCAGGACGACGACCGCGACAAAGACCTGAACCAGCGCAGTCATCGCCTCGGGTGCGGTATTTTCTAGAAAATCAACCAGTTCGCGCCCCATCAGAACGCGAGCGTTGCGCACGCTGACCGGGGCGGTCGCGGAACGCGCCGCCTGCACCTTGCCCAACTCGACCCGGATCGTGCCGTAAACCCGTGTATCGTAAACCCGGCGCAGGGTGGCCACCACCATCAGCCCCAGCAGCATCAGCACCAAATGGCGAAACGCCGTCCAGTCATCCTTGATCAGCCCGTCAATCGACCAGCCGATCAGCAGCGGCATCAGGGCGAACAGCCCGGTTTCCACCAGCACCAGCAGCCATGTCACCATGATCTGCCACCAGAAAACGCGGAACAACCGGGCGACGGACAGCCGGTCTTGCAGGTTCAGCGGCATTGTCGTCCCCTTTAAATCAAAACGCCGCCCCGATGGGGCGGCGCTGTTTCCATACATCGGTTCGGGATCAGAAACCCAGACCGGCGTATTTGTTCTTGAACTTGGACACGCGACCGCCGGTGTCCATCAGTTTGGCCGAACCGCCGGTCCATGCCGGGTGCGAGGTCGGGTCGATGTCCAGCGACATGGTGTCGCCTTCTTTGCCCCAGGTCGAACGCACCTGATAGGTGGTGCCGTCGGTCATTTTGACCTCGATCATGTGGTAGTCGGGATGAATGTCTTTTCTCATGGCGCTTATCCTCAGATCGAGACGTCGTTCTTGCCAGGCTTGGCTTTATAGTTCGACTGTTCGGCGATACGGGCCGATTTACCGCGACGCTCGCGCAGGTAATACAGCTTGGCGCGACGGACGCGGCCACGGCGCACGACTTCGATCGAGTCGATATTGGTCGAATACAGCGGGAACACACGTTCCACGCCCTCACCGAACGAGATCTTACGCACGGTGAAGCTGGCCGAGATGCCGCCGCCCTTGCGCGAGATGCAGACGCCTTCATACATCTGCACACGGGTGCGGGTGCCTTCGGTCACTTTGTAACCGACGCGAACGGTGTCACCGGCCTTGAAATCCGGGATTTTCTTGCCGAGTTCAGCGATCTGCTCGGCTTCCAGTTGGGCGATCAGGTTCATCGCGTTAATCCTTTTCCTGCGCGGGGTGGTTCCCCACTTGGTCTGATGCGCCCGAGAGCTGTCGGTCCTTTGCCGGGTCCATATCCGGGGCCTTGCGGTCCTGATATGCCCGCCACAGATCGGGGCGGCGTTCCTTGGTCAGCCTTTCGGCCATCTCGTGCCGCCAACTGGAAATAGCCGCGTGATTGCCGGACATGACAACATCCGGGATCGTGCGGCCTTCCCACTCGGCAGGGCGAGTATATTGCGGGTGCTCAAGCAGACCGTTGGAAAAGGATTCCTCGGCCAGCGAATCCTGATTCCCCAGCACGCGCGGTATAAGCCGAACCGTCGCATCAATCAAGACCTGAGCCGCCAGTTCACCGCCGGTCAGGACATAATCCCCGATGCTGACCTCCTCGACCGCGAAAGCGTCCAGAACGCGCTGATCCACGCCCTCGAAGCGGCCACAGATGAACACCGCCCCCGGCCCCTGCGCCAAAGCCCGCGCGCGGGCCTGCGTAAAGGGCTTGCCGCGTGGCGACAGATAGATCACCGGCAGCCCGCCTGCCCCGGCTTCCCGCAGCGCGGCGGCCATCACATCGGGGCGGATCACCATGCCCGCACCGCCCCCCGCCGGGGTATCATCAACATTGCGATGCTTGCCGATCCCATGCGCCCGCAGCGGCACGGTTTCCAGATTCCACAGCCCATCCCGCAGCGCCTTGCCTGTCAGCGACAGCCCAAGAACACCGGGAAAGGCCTCGGGGAACAGGGTCACGATGCGGGCGGTCCAGACGCCTTGCACCTGCGGCTCGGCCATCAGATCGCGCGGACGGGTGCTGGCGCGGATCGACATACGCCCATGCGAACGGGGGGCGGGGGTATCGCCCATCGGAACATCACTCATCGTCTTGCGGCGGGTCGGCAATGATGCGGCCTGCCGTCAGATCGACGGTCGGCACCACCGCACGGGTAAAGGGCAAAAGGATCACGCCCCCCTTGCCCGCGACCTCCAGAATATCGCCCGCGCCATGATCAAAGATCGCACGCACCCGGCCAAGGCTGACGCCGCCGGGGTCCAGAACCTCCAGCCCGATCAGGTCAGCGTGGTAAAACTCATCATCGGGCAGCGAGGGCAGCGCCGCGCGGGGCGCCCACAGGGTCATGCCTTTCAGCGCCTCGGCCTGTTCGCGCGTCTCTACACCGGACAGCCGCGCACCAAGCCCGCCCGTCACGGGCCGGGTCAGCTTTACGGTGAAAGAACGGGCGCCATCTTCGCTGGTCAGCGCCCCATATTGCGCAATATCAGCGGGTTCAGTGCAAAAACTTTTCAGCCGCACCTCGCCCCGGACGCCAAAAGCGCCGGCGATTGCCCCTACGCAAATGCGATCAGCCATATTGCCCCCTTTGTGACGCACAGCCGGATTATAGGCAGCCAGGCGCACGCAATCCAGCCGCCCCCGGATATGGAAAAGCGGGGCGCAAAGGCCCCGCTGATCCGCGCGTCCGGTCGATTATTCCGACGCGGTTTCTTCTGCCGGGGCCTCGGCGGGCGCGGCAGCAGCTTCGGCAGCGGCGGCGGCCTTATCAGCCTTTTCCTGCGCACGTTCCTGAGCTTTCTTGCCCGGCTCGGCTTTCTTCAGGTTCTTGCGTTCGGTTTTTTCCTTGACGCCGGCGGCTTCCAGGAAGCGGGCCACACGGTCGGTCGCCTGTGCGCCCTGACCCAGCCAGTATTGCACGCGCTCCATGTTCAGCTTGACGCGTTCTTCGCTGTCTTTCGGCAGCAGCGGGTTATAGGTGCCCAGCTTTTCGATAAAGCGGCCATCGCGCGGCATACGCGAGTCGGCGGCGACAATAGCGTAATGCGGGCGTTTTTTGCTGCCACCACGGGCCAGACGGATTTTCATGGACATTTGAATAGTCTCCTGAGGGGTTATTTCTGGAATTGCTCGTGATGCCGGATCACTTCCGAGATCACGAAGTTAAGGAATTTGCGCGCGAATTCCGGGTCGAGGTCGGCCTCGCGCGCGAGGCGTTCCAGCCGCTCGATCTGGTTCGCCTCACGGGCGGGATCGGACGGCGGAAGATCGTGTTCGGCCTTGAGGCGGCCGACGGATTGGGTGTGCTTGAACCTTTCGGCCAGCGTATAGACAAGGATCGCATCCAGCCGGTCGATGCTGGCGCGGTGTTCAGCCAGCAGGCTGGCGGCGCGGGCGGTGGCGTCGGTCATGCGGTCGTCCTTATGGGCAGGGCAGCCCCCTGCGGGTGGCGATAGGCAAGGCAGGGGCGCCCGTCAAAATCCGGGGTTGCGGCCATATCGTCACGGATGGCACCAAGCCGTTCTGCCAGCGCGATCGAGCGCGCATTGTCAGGGTCGATATAGCTGACAATTTCAGTCCAGCCGAGGCTGTCACGCGCAAACTGACGGGCGGCAACGGCGGCTTCATGCGCGAAGCCCTGACCTTCGGCTTGTGCTGTCCAGACGGTCCAGCCGACTTCATGTTCGGGCCAGCCTTCTGGAAACCACGGGCCAACCATCCCCAGCGGCGTATCATCACCGCGCAGGGTAAAGACGAACATCCCATAGTCACGCAGCACCCAATGGCCGATCACATGACCAAAGGCGCGCCAGCTTTGCCGAGGCTGAGTATCGCTGCCACCGCCAACAAACCGCGCCCGGTCCGAGCCGTGAAAGGCACACCAATGCGGCCAGTCCGCCGCGACCGGCGCACGCAGCACCAGCCGTTCGGTGGTCAGAACCGGAGTGGAGCCAAGCTGGATCATGCCGCGCCTTTCGGGTGCAGCCAGATGGCGATGGGACCAAAGGGGCTGTCCCCCTCGGCCATGCGGGTTGCCCCGATACGTTCGGCCAAAGCGTTCGAGCGAATATTATCCGGCGCGATCAGCGAGATCAGCTCATCCATGCCCTGCGCCGCAGCCCAGTCGCGGGCGGCAAGCGTGGCCTCTTGCGCATAGCCCTGGCCTTCGCCCTCGAACAATTGCCAGCCCAGTTCGGGCGCGGGCCAGCCGTCATGCATAACGATCCCGACCGCACCCAGCAGGCGACCCGTCGCAGTTTCCTCGACCATCCAATAGCCATAGCCGCGCAGCGCCCAATGGCCCGGCAGCGCGAGGAAGATGAACCAGTTTTCCAGCCGCTCACGCGGGCCACCGACAAAGCGCGAACGCTCACTGCCATAAAAGGCATTGTAAGCCTCGAAATCCTCGGGCCGGGTGGCGCGAAGGGTCAGGCGGTCAGTGGTCAGCGTAGGGGCAGCGGTCATCATTTCTTGCCAAACAGCCCCGACAAGCCCGAAGGCAGGTTCATGCCACCGAGCTGGCCGCCGATGCCTTTGGGATCTTGCAGCATCTTGGTCGCCTCGGCCATTTTCGACGGATCCACGCTGCCCATATCCGGCAGCCCGCCGCCGCGCCCGGTCATGGCGCGCATGGCCTGACGCAGCATCCCGCCCTTCATCTTGCCCAGCTTTTTCATTGTATCGGCCATCTGCCGCTGCATTTTCAGCAGCCTGTTCAGATCCTGCACATCCAGCCCTGCGCCTGCGGCAATGCGCTTCTTGCGGCTGGCTTGCAAAAGGTCCGGGTTCGCCCGCTCCTTTTTGGTCATCGAGTTGATCAGCGCGATCTGACGGCGGATCATCTTGTCGTCCATGCCCGCTTCCTCGGCGGCCTTGGCCATTTTCGCCATACCCGGCATCATGCCCATGATGGACTGCATCCCGCCCATTTTCTGCATCTGCTCAAGCTGGCCTTTCAGGTCGTTCATGTTGAACAGACCCTTCTGGAACCGCTTCATCATGCGTTCGGCCTGCTCGGCCTCCAGCACTTCCTGCGCCTTCTCGACAAGGGCCACGATGTCGCCCATGCCAAGGATGCGGCCCGCGACACGGCTGGCGTCGAACACCTCCAGCGCGTCCATCTTTTCGCCAAGGCCGACAAAGCGGATCGGCTTGCCCGTGACCTGACGCATCGACAGCGCCGCACCGCCGCGCCCGTCGCCATCCATCCGGGTCAGCACCACGCCGGTCACGCCAACCCTGGCATCAAACTCGGTCGCCACATTCACGGCATCCTGCCCGGTCAGCCCATCGACCACCAGCAGGGTTTCGCGCGGGTTGGCGACATCGCGGACGGCCTGAACCTCGTCCATCAACACCTGATCTATGTGCAGGCGCCCCGCCGTATCCAGCATATAGACATCATAGCCGCCAAGGCTGGCCTGTTGCTTGGCGCGGCGGGCGATCTGAACCGCCGATTCGCCCGGTACGATGGGCAGGGTATCGACGCCGATCTGCTGACCCAGAATCGCCAACTGCTCCATCGCGGCGGGACGGTTGGTATCGAGACTGGCCAGCAGGACACGCTTTTTCTCGCGCTCTTTCAGGCGGCGGGCCAGTTTCGCGGTCGTCGTCGTCTTCCCCGACCCCTGCAAGCCCACCATCAGGATCGGCGCGGGCGGGTTGTCGATGCGCAGCGCCTCGGGGGCCTCATCGCCTTGCAGGGTGCGGATCAGCTCATCATGGACGATTTTCACGACCTGCTGGCCGGGCGTCACCGATTTCGTTACCGCCGCGCCGGTGGCCTTGGCGGTGACTTTTTTGACGAAATCGCGAGCGACGGGCAGGGACACATCGGCCTCAAGCAGCGCCACGCGCACCTCGCGCATGGCGGCGCGAACGTCATCCTCGGACAGCGAGCCTTGCTTGGTCAGCCGGTCGAATACGCCGCCAAGCCGGTCGGAAAGAGATTCGAACATCGCAAGCCTCATCGCTGCCAAACAGGACTGCCCCCGTGGGCGCAACGCGCTGACGGAGGGCGATCCCCAAGAAAACAAGGGACCGGAAGGGCTGCCTTCCGGGGATTTCCGGCCCATTAGCCCGAAAAAACGCCTCGAGTCAAGCCGGGCGGGCGTTAACGGAATCTTCAGCCATGGCTGTTATGACAGGCCAACCGAGAGAAAGACCAGACAATGACATGACCGCAGATAGCAACCCAACCATCGTTCTGAACACGGTGCCGTTGATCGTAGACTTCGCCATTCCCGCGCTGATGCTGATTGCGGATCGGTTTCCGGCGCTGCAATTCCGCTATCGCTCCAGCTTTGAACAGGCGCCGCTTGGGGTGCTGGCGGATGGTGTGCATATTGCTCTGCGGGCCGGGAAAGGCCCCGATGTGCCGGGAATGACGGCCCACCGCATCGGACCGCTGCCCTTCGGGATTTACGGCTCGCAGGATTATCTGGCGCGTCATGGGCCGATTTCAGGATCCGGCACCGGGCATCGGCTGGTCAGCCACGATCAGCCCGCCGATTACGCGCCTTTTGACAGATGGGCGCGGGTGCATCTGACCGAAGCGCATGTCGTGCTGCGCAGTTGTGACGAATCGGCCCAGCGTTTCGCCATCCGCAGCGGGAAATGCGCCGGTTTCCTGCCGTTTTCATCGCTGGCCTATATGCCGACATTGGCAGAACTGCACCCGCCCTTGCCCGATTGGCAGGCGATGCTCTGGTTGTTGTCGCCCGACGCACCGCTGCCGCCGGATGCCGCGCAAGCCATCGACGCGCTTGGGGCGCTGATGGCGCGGTCGCTGGCATGAGCGTGCGCGGCTTCATCCTCGGGCTGATGGCCCTGACCTGTCAGCTTTGGCGGGCAGCCTCAGGCCGCCGCCCCTGCTGGCTCGACCATCGCCACAATATCCATCATAATCTGGTTCAGTTGGAAATCCTTGGGCGTATAAACCCGCGTGACCCCCATCTGACGCAGCCGGGCCGCATCCTCGTCCGGAATGATCCCCCCGACCAGCACCGGGATATGCGCCAGTCCGGCCGCCCGCATCCGGTCCATCACATCCTGCACCAGCGGCAGATGACTGCCCGACAGGATCGACAGACCGACCACATGGGCCTGATCCTCGATCACCTTGGCGACAATCTGTTCAGGGGTCAGGCGGATGCCGTCATAGGTGATGTCCATGCCGCAATCACGGGCGCGAAAGGCGATTTGCTCGGCACCGTTGGAATGACCGTCCAAACCGGGCTTACCAACGACAAACTTCAGTCGCCGCCCCAGGCGGGTGCTGACCGCATCGACCGCTTCGCGGATGTCCTCCAGCCCTTCGGTCCGGTTGCTGGGGTTCGGGGAAACCCCGGTCGGACCGCGATATTCACCATGCACTGCCCGCATGATCCCAGCCCATTCGCCGGTAGTCGCGCCCGCTTTCGCAGCGGCGATACTGGCGGGCATGATATTTTCCCCCGCCCGCGCCGCATCACGCAGCGCGCCAAGCGCAAGCTGCACCGCACCCTCATCACGGCTTGCGCGCCAATCGTTCAACCGGGCAATTTGTTCGGCCTCAACCGCCGGATCAACGACCATGATGCCACCATCACCCGCAACCAGCGGCGAAGGCTCGCCCTGCTGCCAGCGGTTCACCCCCACGACGATGGTTGCGCCGTCCTCGACCCGGTTCAGCCGCGCCGCGTTGGATTCGACCAGCCGCGCCTTCATATAGTCAATCGCCGCAATCGCCCCGCCCATCGCGTCCAGCGTCGCCAATTCGTCGCGTGCGCCAGCCTTGAGCGCCTCGACCCTGGCGGCAACCGCCGGGTTCCCGTCGAACAGGTCGCCATATTCCAGCAGGTCGGTTTCATAGGCCATGATCTGCTGCATCCGCAGCGACCATTGCTGATCCCACGGCCGCGGCAAGCCCAGCGCCTCGTTCCACGCCGGAAGCTGCACGGCCCGCGCCCGCGCATTTTTCGACAGCGTGACCGCCAGCATCTCGATCAGGATACGATAGACATTGTTTTCCGGCTGCTGCTCGGTCAGGCCAAGGCTGTTGACCTGCACACCATAGCGGAAACGACGGAACTTCTCCTCCTCGATCCCGTAACGGTCGCGGGTGATTTCATCCCACAGCTCGGTAAAAGCCCGCATCTTGCACATTTCGGTGACGAACCGAATGCCCGCGTTCACGAAAAAGCTGATCCGCCCAACCATCGCCGGAAAATCCTCGGCCGGGACCTTGCCGCGCAGGTCGTCCAGCACCGCGATGCCGGTCGCCAGCGCATAGGCAAGCTCTTGTTCCGGCGTCGCCCCCGCTTCTTGCAAGTGATAGGAACAGACGTTCATCGGGTTCCATTTCGGCAGATGCCGCGCGGTATAGGCTGCCACATCGGTAATCATCGCCAGCGACGGCTTCGGCGGACAGATATAGGTGCCGCGCGACAGGTATTCCTTGACCAGATCGTTCTGCACCGTGCCTTGCAGCGCGGCAATATCGGCCCCCTGCTCCTCAGCCACCGCAATATACAGCGACAACAGCCACGGCGCGGTCGCATTGATCGTCATGGACGTGTTCATCTGTTCCAGCGGAATCTGATCGAACAGCGCCCGCATATCGCCAAGGTGGCAAATCGGAACGCCGACCTTGCCCACCTCGCCCCGCGCCAGAATGTGATCGCTGTCATAGCCGGTCTGCGTCGGCAGATCGAAGGCCACCGAAAGCCCCGTCTGCCCCTTGGCCAGATTCGTACGATACAGCGCATTGGATTTCGCCGCCGTCGAATGACCGGCATAGGTTCGGAACAGCCAAGGCTTATCTTTCTGGACCATAACGCGCACCCGCAACAATATTTCAGTCGCAGAACAAATACCGCAACAATAATGCCCCGTCAATTCGCCGCGATGCAGCAGACCACCCCAAAACGTCAGGTCATAAAATTACAACACGGCAATGATATTGGTTGCAATGTTGCGCAGCCACATCTAGCGTTCAGGGCAAGCCCGCCGATTCTGCGGCGCGGCATGAACAGCTTTGAAGGTGAGACATGGCCCTCGACGCCCCGACCCCGATCGCGCCCTATGATGCGCCCAAGAAAGACCTTTACGAAATCGGTGAAATGCCACCCTTGGGTCACGTCCCTGCGCAAATGTATGCTTGGGCGATCCGGCGTGAGCGTCACGGCGAACCCGACAAATCCTTTCAGGTCGAGGTCGTGGACACCCCCACCATCGACAGCCACGAAGTTCTGGTCATGGTTATGGCTGCGGGCGTCAACTATAACGGCATCTGGGCCGGGCTTGGGGTGCCGATCAGCCCCTTTGACGGGCATGGCGCGGATTATCACATCGCCGGCTCTGACGCGGCGGGTATCGTCTGGGCCGTGGGCGATAAGGTGAAAAGCTGGAAAGTCGGGGATGAGGTCGTCATCCACTGCAACCAGGACGACGGCGACGACGAGGAATGTAACGGCGGCGACCCGATGTTCAGCCCCACGCAGCGCATCTGGGGTTATGAGACTCCGGACGGCAGCTTCGCCCAATTCACCCGCGTGCAGGCGCAACAATTGATGCGTCGCCCGCAACATCTGACCTGGGAGGAATCCGCCTGCTATACGCTGACGCTGGCCACCGCCTACCGGATGCTGTTCGGACACGAACCACATGAGTTGAAACCCGGCATGAACGTGCTGGTCTGGGGTGCCTCGGGCGGCCTCGGTTCATTCGCCATCCAGCTTATCAACGCGGCGGGCGGCAATGCCATCGGCGTGATTTCCGAGGAGGACAAACGCGCCTTCGTCATGGGCCTTGGCGCGAAAGGCGTCATCAACCGCAAGGATTTCAAATGCTGGGGGGCGCTGCCCAAGGTGAACAGCCCCGAATACAAGGAATGGTTCACCGAGGCGCGCAAGTTCGGCAAAGCCATCTGGGACATCACCGGCAAGGGCAACAACGTCGATATCGTGTTCGAACATCCGGGCGAGGCGACCTTTCCTGTCTCGACACTCGTCTGCAAAAAAGGCGGCATGGTGGTCATCTGCGCCGGGACCAGCGGGTTCAACTGCACCTTTGACGTGCGTTATATGTGGATGCACCAGAAACGCTTGCAGGGCAGCCACTTTGCCCATCTCAAACAGGCGTCCGCCGCAAACAAGCTGATGCTGGAACGCCGCATCGACCCCTGCATGTCCGAAGTGTTCCCCTGGGCGGAGATCCCGCAGGCGCATCTGAAAATGTATCGCAACGAACACAAGCCGGGGAATATGGCGGTTCTGGTCCAGTCCCCGCGCACCGGATTGCGCACATTTGAGGACGCGCTGGAGGGCTAAGAAACCCAAAGGGGCGTCAGTCCGGCGCCCCTTAAAACAGCCGATAAAGAATCGCGCTGATCGCAATGCACCCCATCACCGCGACAAAAGCATTGGACCGGCCGCCGCGATAACGCGCCAGCGCAGGGATGCGCTGAAAAGCGTAAACCGGCATCAGATACAGAATTGCCGCAATTACCGGGCCGGACAGCGACTCGATCAGCCCAAGGACCGAGGGGTTCGCCACCGTAACCGCCCATGTCGTCACGAAAATGAACGCAGCAATCCCTGCGTTCAGGTGACGATCGGGCATGGTCCGCACAACCCCGCGCAGGATACCACGCAGCCCCTCGGCGGCACCAAGGTAATGGCCGAAAAACGACGAGGCGATGGCGACGATCGCCACCACCGGACCCAGCCATGCAATAAAGGGGCTGTCCTGCACATTCGCCAGATAAGACAGGATCGGCAGGTTCTGCGCCTTGGCCTCGGCCAGTTGCGCGGGCGTCAGCGCCAGCACGCAGGAAAACACGAAAAACATCACAAAACCGACCAGCATTATGGCAGTATTGCGCAAAATACGGCCAGCGCGAGCCTCGGCCTCTGGTCCATATTCGCGGGCCATCGCGCAGGAAAACTGTGAGATCGCGGGGGAATGGTTAAAGGCAAACACCAGCACCGGAATCGTCAGCCAGATCGTCAGCGCCGCCGTATCAGGGGGAGAGACATCACGCAGGGCCGACAGGTTCCATTGCGGGATCAGCCAGACCGAGACGAACAGCAAAATCACGATCAGCGGATAGACCAGCCAGCGCGTGACCGTCAACATCACCCGCTGTCCCGCCAGCATGACCGCCATCATCGCGGCGACCAGCAGCCCCGCCAACAGCCAGCGCGGAGGCGGGGTCAGGCCAAATTGGTTGGCAATCAGACTGTCCACCGTATTCGTGATGCCGACTCCATAAATCAAAACAACGGGATAGATTGACAGAAAATACAACAGCGTGATCGCCCTTCCGGCCTGAGGACCGAAATGCTGCTGCACCACCTCGGTGACATCCGCCCCTTCGCGGTCCCCGGACAGCACGAAACGCGACAGCCCCCGATGCGACAGCCATGTCATCGGCCCGATCAGAATGGCCATGATAACCAGCGGCCAAAAGCCTCCGATCCCGGCATTGATCGGCAAAAACAGGATTCCCGCCCCGACCGCCGTGCCGAACAGGCCAAGCATCCAGCCCATATCCACCTGATTTCCACGCGCCATAGGTCCGGCTTTCGCTTGCTGCATTTTTGGGCAGGGTATCACCACGCGCAGGGGAACGGCAATCCGTGCGGCTTTGCTTTGCCTCGGGCCTCGGGTAAGGACAGCATATGACCGCCTTAACCCTTTCCTCCGATCAGGCCGAAGCCTGGGACGCGCTGGCCGAAACCTTCGCCGCCGCCGGCATCGACCTTGTGGCCGAGGAAGTCATGCCACCCATGCCCGGCAAGGGGCGGGTCATGGCGGTGACGGGCAAAGCGGGTTCAGGCAAGACCCTGCTGCTGGCCGAACTGACCCGCGCCTTGCGGGCCGCCGGGCTGCAACTGGTCACGGGCGACTGGGAAAGCAACGCGAAACATGACCGCCGCAGCGTGGCCGTGCTGGCCCCGACCAACAAGGCAGCCTTTGTGCTGCGGATGCGCGGCGTGCCTGCGACGACCATTCATCGCATCCTTTACACCCCCGTCTATGACCCGGAATATGAGCGCATCGTCGAATGGCTGGCCGGCGAAGGCCCCCGGCCCGCCCCGGAAAAGCTGACGGATGAGCGCCTGACCCCCGAGGCGCTGGACCGCGCCAAGGCGTTCTACGACCTGCACGCCTCGGTTCCCGGTGCGCTGGCAGCAGCGGGCTTGCGCGGTTCGGATTTCATCCGGGGCTGGAAGCGGCGCGAGGAAGGGCTGGATGTCGGGCTGATCGACGAAAGCTCGATGCTGGACGAACGCCAGTTCGACGACCTGCGCGAGATTTTCTCGACCCTGATCCTGTTCGGTGACCCGGCACAGTTGGCCCCGGTCGGCCTGTCCGGTCAGATGGTGTTCGACCGGCTGGCCCCGGCACAGCGCCTGCATCTGCACCGCATCCACCGGCAGGAAAGCGACAGCCCGATCCTTGATTTGGCCCATGCGCTTGCTGATGAAAGCCTTGATTTCGCAGGGTTCGAGCGCATGATCCGCGATGCCGCTGCCCGCGACCCCCGCGTTATCTGGGCCGAGCGCGTCGAATCCGACCTGATGGCTCGCAGCCCGGTTCTGGTCTGGCGCAATGCGACGCGCATCCGCCTGATCTCGGCCTTTCGCGCCGCCCATCAGGCCCCCGAAGACAGCCTGCTGCCCGGCGAACCGCTGATCTGCGACGGGATCGAACTGCCGCTGAAGCACCGCAAAAAGCGCATCGACCTAGAGGCTCGCGGCCTCATCAAAGGCGCGCAGGTGGTCTATATGGGACCGGGCCGCAAACCCGGCTTTGCCCGGCTGCATGTCATCGGCGCTGAAGACCCGCGCCTGTCCGCCGCCAGTATCATCAAGATCGAAAAGCCAGACGAAGAAGAACCCTTCATCCCTGCCGCCGCCCGCATGGGTGCGATTTTCCTGCATGGCGCGGCGGTCACGATCCACAAGGCGCAAGGCTCGCAATGGCCCGATGTGCAGGTTTTTGGCCCCGATATTTCCGCCGCCGCATGGTCCGGCCGGGTCGAGGCCGGGATTCCGCTGTGGAAACGCCTCGCCTATGTGGCCATCACCCGCGCACAAGAGCGGCTGTTCTGGATCACCCGCGCCCGGCTGGCCCGCCCGGCCGGACCACTGACGCTGGACGATCTGGAAGCCCCCGCCCCCACGCTGGAACTGGCGCGCGAGGACGACTGAATCTTTTGTCCCTAAATATCCAATCCGGCATCTGACGCAAAACGGCGTTCAGTCGCTTCAATCCCGCAATTGCGCAATCCGCAACCGCACAGCCTCTGCCACCGCCTCGCGCGGCAGATCTGCTTCATCGGCCAACCGCATCATCCCGAAATGCACCCGCGCAAGCTGTTGATAATAGGCCGCAAAGGTATAGTTGATCGAGGCACCCGCCACCGCGCCAAGCACCGGCGCCGCCTGCGCTGCCAGCTTTTGCGCCAGCGTGGCTGACAGGCGCGGCGCGACCTTGGCAATCAGCCCTTGCAACGTCTGACCAGTGATCGTCAGCCGCGCCGCCAGCAGGCCAACATCGGTGCCGTCGTCCTCGGTCCCCGGCCCGCCCGCTGCGAAAATCAGCAGACATTCGCGCCGCACCTCGTCACTGTCGGGATCAAATCCATGCTCTGCCGCGATTTCCAGCATCGCCCGCAGCAACAGGGTGATCGTCACCGGCAATTCGACCACCGCGCCCGGCAGCCCCGCCACACCGCCCGCGACCCCGCTGGCCGTCGTCGCCAGGCGATTGAACCAGTCGCCACGATCGCGCACCACCCGGCGCGAACGATCCGCGGCATCATAGGCTCGCTCCAACCCAAGCGTCACAATCTTGTCCAAACGGCGGGTGACAAAAGACGGCAGCCGTTTCAGCGCCGATTCTGCGCTGCCCCCCACCATGTTCATAATCTCCATGCCTATGCCGCCTGCACGCAGATAGCGCCGCGCCAGCCGGTCGATTGCGGCATGAACGGTCGGATCGGTGATCGGCGGCAGGACAGCCTGCCCCTTTGCTGGCATCGTCGAACGCGGCATCGCATCCCTTTCGCTGCGCCCTCAGCCGCGCGCGATATGCACCTCGCGGCAATCGGGCAAATCAGACCCGGCGGCGCCGTCATCACGCTCGACCGGCCCCGAGACATCAACCCACGCGCCGGGCGTAAGTTCCAGACCCAGCACCCGGTCCGGATTGGTGGGCGGCGGCATCTGGACGTGATCCAGCTTGGTAAAGCCGAATCGCCGGTAATAGGGCGCATCGCCAACCAGCAGCACACGATCCGCTGCCAGCCCCCGCGCCCGGTCCAGACTTTCACGCATCAGCCATGCCCCAAGCCCTTCGCCCTGCGCTGTCGGATGCACCGCGATCGGGCCGAGCAGCAGCACGGGTAATCCCGCCACGCGCACGGGCCAATAGCGGATCGCAGCCAGCAAAACGCCCCCTGCATCGCGCAACAGCAGACACAACGGCCCGACCGGCGGCACCCCGTCCCGCAGCCGATAAGACGACAGCGCCGTTCGCCCCGGCGCAAAGCACAGATCATAAAGCGCCTCGACTTCGGGCGTATCCTTGGGCGTTTCGGGACAAAGACTGTATTCCATGCGCCGCAAATAATCATCCCACGCCCGGCTTGTCACCGGGAAAATACGCTGGTGCTTGCCCCCGTGGCATGGCACTTTCAGCCCCAGTCCTGATGCGAGTTCCGCCATGTTCTATCGCCCCGAAAACGGCCACGGCCTGCCGCACAACCCTTGGAACGCTATCGTTGCACCCCGACCGATCGGCTGGATCTCGACCCGCGCGGGTGGACAGGACAACCTTGCCCCCTATTCCTTTTTCAACGCGCTCAGCTATGAGCCGCCGCAGGTCATGTTTGCCTCGACCGGGACCAAGCCCGACCGGAACGGCACCAAGGACAGCCTGTCGCTGATCGCGCAATCGCAGGTCTTTTGCGTTAACATCGCCCCCTACAGCCTGCGCGACGCCATGAACGCCAGCTCCGCCGCCCTGTCCGCCGACCAGTCCGAGTTCGACATCGCCGGGCTGACCCGCGCAGAATGTGCAACCATCGACTGCCCCCGCGTGGAACAGGCTGCCGCAAGTCTGGAATGTCGCGCAACCCGCATCCTGCAACTGGCCGGAAACGTCAATTTCATGGTGCTTGGTATCGTGACCGGAATCCATATCCGCGACGATTTCCTCAAGAACGGGATTTTTGACCTGTCCGACGATGGCTGGCTGGCGCGGATGGGCTATAGGGATTATGCCCGCGTCACAGACCGCTTCCAGATGGACCGCCCATGAAAACCGTCAAAGACTATATCCGCAGCATCTATGACTTCCCGCATGAAGGCATCATCTTTCGTGACGTGACCACGCTGTTTGCGGATGCACGCGGCTTTCGCATGGCTATCGACCAGCTTTTGCACCCCTATGCGGGTGAGCGTATCGACAAGGTTGTGGGTCTTGAGGCGCGCGGCTTTATCCTTGGCGGGGCCGTCGCGCACCAACTGACCACCGGCTTTGTGCCGATCCGCAAAAAGGGCAAGCTGCCCGGAACGGTCATTTCCGAAGCCTATACGCTGGAATATGGCGAAGCGGTCGTGGAAATCCATGACGATGCCCTGCGCCCCGGCGACAAAGTGCTGATCGTGGACGACCTGCTGGCCACCGGGGGGACCGCAGCCGCCAGCATCAAACTGTGCCAGCGCCTTGGCGCCGAAGTCATCGGCTGCGCCTTTGTCATTGACCTGCCGGATTTGGGCGGGCGCAAGTTGCTGGAATCGCTGAACATGCCAGTCCACGCACTTTGCGAGTTCGAGGGCGAATAGCCCCAAAAGCAACCAGAGCATGATTCGCCCTCCTTTCAAGGGCGATCATGGCCGCAAAGGGTTAAGATTCCGTCACCGCCGGCAAAATAACCCCCGGATTCAGGATACCCGCCGGATCAAACAACGCCTTGATCCCGGCCATCATCTGCACGCGGGCGGGATCACCCCAACGCGCCAAATCCTTGGTTTTCAGGCGTCCAATACCGTGTTCCGCGGAAAACGACCCGCCGCGTGACACCACCATATCATGCACAAGCTCCTGCACCCGCGGCGCGTCATAATCCGCACGACTGCGCCCCGGTGCCGGAAACACATTGTAATGCAGATTGCCGTCTCCCAGATGGCCAAAGGCGTTGATCCGCACCCCCATCCCGGCCAGCATCGCCCCGGCATCCCGCAGAAAATCCGGTATTTCCGACAGGGGCAAGCTAATGTCATGGCTGGAAATCGAGCCGATCCGCCGGTTTGCTTCCGGCAGGCTTTCGCGCACATGCCAGAACTCAGCCGCCTGCTGCCCCGATTGCGCGATCACCCCATCAAGAACCAGCCCCCCGGCCATCGCTGCCGTAACCAGCCCTTCGCTCGTCACCTCCGGGTCCAGCCCCTCGGGCAGGCCAAGCTCTAACAAAACCAGCCAATCCGGGCGCGGGTCAAAAGGCTGCCGCAGAGGCAGAACCTCGTCCAGAAAGCGCAACCCCTGCCCCGAGATCAGCTCGAACGCCGACACGCAGCCCGCCAGCCTCGCCCCGGCCAAAGCCAGCAGATCCAGCGCCGCTGCCGGGTCTGGCACCACCAGCATCATCACCGCCTGCGCCGCAGGACGCGGTGACAAGGCCAGACTGGCGGCGGTAATGACCCCCAGCGTCCCCTCGGACCCAATCAGCAGATCACGCAGATCATAGCCCGTGTTATCTTTGCGAAGCCGCTGCAACCCGTTGATAACACGTCCATCTGACAGAACAGCCTCGACCCCCAGACATAAGGCGCGGGCATTGCCATAGCGTAACACATTCACCCCGCCCGCATTGGTCGCCAGCACCCCGCCAACCGTCGCAGACCCCTGAGAGGCAAGCGCCAGCGGAAACAGCCGCCCTACGTCCTCGGCCGCATCCCGCACCGCCTGCAAGGTCACACCCGCCTCGGCCACCAGCACGTTTTCCGCCGGGTAAACCGCCCGCACCCGCGCCATCCGCACCAGCGACAGGATCAGCGGCGCAGCATCCGGCATCACCTGCCCGCTGACCAGCCCGGTGCCGCCGCCACGCGTGACCACCGGCACCCGCGCCGCCTGCGCCGCCCGCAGCACCGCGGCGACCTCATCCACGGAACGCGGCGCTGCCACCACACCGCCCTGCCCCCGCCAGCGCCCGCGCGGCTCGGTCAGGTAAGCCTCGGTCAGCGGACGAACCACCCCTTCGGGCAAGTTCCGGGCAAAATCCTCATCCGCATCTCTGAGCATCTTTTGTCCATAAATATCCCGGGGTCCGGGGCAGCGCCCCAGTTCTGCCCTCACCGCACATCCGTCCGCCCGCGCCTGTCCCCACGCAGATTCGCATAAAGCACATGGTTCCGCCAGCGCCCGTTGATTTGCAGATAGCTTTGCGCGACGCCTTCGTATTTGAACCCAAGTTTTTCCAGAACCCCGCGCGAGGCCGCATTTTCAGGCAGGCAGGCGGCCTCGATCCGCGACAAGTCCATGACCTGGAAGCCATGATAAACAACGGCTTCCAAGGCTTCGCGCATATAGCCCTGCCGCGCGAACTGCGCCCCGATCCAATAGCCGACAGTGGCCGCCTGCGCCGGGCCGCGACGGATATTGTCCATGGTGATAGCCCCCAGCAACGTGCCATCATGCCGGATCAGAAACAGCGGCAAAGCCGTCCCCTGACGGCTGGCGCGGGCCGCCCAATAGACGCGGTTGGTGAAACTTTTGCGGGTCAGGTGGTCGGGTGACCAGACGGGTTCCCAGCGGGTCAGAAAGTCCCGGCTTTCCACCCGCAGCGCCGCCCAAGGGGCAAAGTCGTGATGCGCAGGCAGGCGCAGGGTCATGCGGTCTGTTTCCAGCCGCAGGCCCCGCCGCCGGAACATCACGCCGCAAGCCTTTCGGCCAGCGCCTCACGCGCGGGGGCCGCTGCAACCGGGCCATAGAGCGCCAGCGCAGGCCGCGCCTTGGCCAGCATCGCCTGCGCATGGTCACGCAGATCCCGCGCCGTTACCGCGTCGATTTTCGCGGCAGCCTCGGCAGGGTCCGGCACCCGGCCCCAGATAGCCAGCGCGCGGGCGATCCGCTCAGCCTGCGACGAAGGGCTTTCCAGCCCCATCAGCAGCGAAGATTTCATCTGCGCCTTGGCCCGCGCAATTTCGGCATCCGTCAGCCCGTCAGCCGCGCGGCGGATTTCATCGACGGTCAGTTCCGCCAGCCCGGCGACCTCATCGCCGCCGGTCCCGGCATAGATGGTCAGCATCCCGGTGTCATGGTGGAATCCCGGCTGCGCAAAGATCGTATAGCACAGCCCTTTTTCCTCGCGCAGCTTCTGGAACAGGCGCGAGGACATACCGCCCCCAAGCGCCGCCGCGAAAATCTGCGCGGCATAGAAATCCTGCGCCAGATAGCCCGGCCCTTCCAGCGCCAGCGCGAAATGGGCTTGCTCCAGATCCTTGAGATGACGGGCCTCGGCCCCCTGCCAGCGGGCGGCATCACGGGCCGCCATCGGGCGCGGCGGCAGGTGGCCAAAGGCAGCCTCGGCCTGACGAGCGATCTGGTCGTGATCCACCGCCCCGGCGGCCGCAAGAATCATGTGCTGCGGGCCGTAATGTTCCGCCACAAAGCCCGACAGATCGGCGCGGGAAAACCGGCGCACGGCCTCGGCCGGGCCAAGGATCGGGCGGCCGATAGGCTGGTCGGGATAGGCTGCCTCTTGCAGCCAGTCAAAGATGATGTCGTCGGGCGTGTCCAATGCCTGCCCGATTTCCTGCAAGATCACACCGCGCTCGACCTCGATTTCACGCGCATCAAAGGTCGGGTTCAGCAGAATGTCCGAGATCACATCCAGCGCCAGCGGCACATCACCCGCCAGTACCCGCGCATAATAGGCGGTCACATCGCGCGAGGTATAGGCGTTCAGATAGCCGCCGACATCTTCGATCGCCTCGGCGATCTGCAAGGCGCTGCGGCTGGTCGTGCCTTTGAAGGCCATATGTTCCAGAAAATGTGCAATGCCGTTCTGGTCTGCACGCTCGTCACGGCCCCCGGCATCGACCCAAATGCCGATGCTGGCGGAATGAAGGCCGGCCATGTTGCGGGTGGCAATGCGCATCCCGTTGGGCAGGGTGGTCAGGTTGAAATCGCTCACGCTGTTCTCCGTTCAAGGATCAGCGATTTAAGCGCATCGAGGCTATTTTCAAGCCGCACCACCCGTTCGGGCTTGTCGAACAGCCCCTCCATATGCGGCGGCAGGTCGGGGCGCAGCCCGACAGCCTCCTGCACCGCATCGGGGAACTTGGCCGGATGCGCGGTGGACAGTGAAATCATCGGCACGCCCGGTTTCACATGCTGGCGGGCGACGGCCACGGCCACGGCGGTATGCGGACAGATCACCTGCCCGGTCTCGGCCCGGATGGTGCGGATCATGTCCAGCGTTTCCGATTCAGACACACGGCCGCTGTCATAAAGGCTGCGCAACGCCTGTAATGCGCCCTGGGAAATGCGGAAACCGCCCTGCGCCAGCTCATCCATCAACTGCCGCACCGCGCCTGCATCGCCGTCATAGGCCATGAACAGCGCCCGTTCAAAATTGCTGGACACCTGAATATCCATCGACGGGCTGATCGAGGGTTCGACCCCCGCTGGCCGGTATTCCCCGGTTTTCAGTGCGCGGTCCAGAATGTCATTCTGGTTCGTCGCAATCACCAGCCGATCCACCGGCAAGCCCATCGCGCGGGCAACCGAGCCGGCAAAGATGTCGCCAAAGTTCCCGGTCGGCACCGTAAAGCTGACCTTGCGATACGGCGCCCCCAGCGACACGGCGCTGGTGAAATAATAGACCACCTGCGCCAGCACCCGTGCCCAGTTGATGCTGTTCACCCCGGCCAGCCCGACCGTATCGCGGAAGGCGTGATCGTTGAACAGATCCTTGACCCGCGCCTGACAGTCATCGAAATGCCCGTCCAGCGCGATGGCGTGGACATTGCTATCGGCGGGTGTGGTCATCTGGCGACGCTGGACTTCGGACACGCGGCCATGCGGAAACAGGATGAACACATCGACATTCGGCAGGCCCCGGAACGCCTCGATCGCCGCCGAGCCGGTATCGCCCGAGGTCGCCCCCACAATCGTGATCCGCTGCCCCGACCGCGCCAGCGCGATCTGGAACAACTGCCCGATCAGTTGCATGGCAAAGTCCTTGAAGGCCAGCGTCGGGCCGTGGAACAGCTCCAGCAGGTGATGGCCGGGGGCAAGCTGGACCAGCGGCGCACGGGCGGCATGACCAAAGCCCTGATAGGCGTGGGCAATGGCCGCCGTCAGTTCCGCATCGCTGAAACTGTCGCCGGTAAAGGGCCGGATGATGCGCAGCGCGGCGTCCTCATAGGGCAACCCCTCCAGCGCGGCGATCTGGTCATGGGTCAGGGTCGGGATGGTCTGCGGCAGGTATAACCCGCCGTCACGGGCCAGCCCGGTCATCATCGCCTGTTCAAAACTCAGCACCGGGGCCTGACCCCGAGTCGAAATATACTGCATCGCCCGACCTTAATATTGACGCTGCCTGATACGCCAGATCAGCGCGATTGTCATGCCCAACCAAACAAAAGCAAGCATGAACCATGTCGCGGCATATTCCAGATGGTTGTTCGGGATGCCGCTGATCCCCACCGGCAAGGGCTGCACCCCCTGCCCATCGCCAGAAACCTGCGCGGCAACAACCAGCACCGGCTCGGTTCCCAGATGCGCGGCCATGGCTGGCACGTCGCGGGCGAACCAGATGTTTTCCGCCATATTCGGCGCAGGGGTCGAGCTGTTGATTTCATTCGGGAAATGAATGTTGCCGACCACCTGCAACGGCACCGGCGGGCGCGGCTTGTGGCGGTCCTGTTGAGGAACATAGCCGCGGTCAACCATGATCCGCCGCCCGTCATCCGTCACGAAGCCCGAGACGATCTGATAGCCACCACCCTGTTCGCGGGTCGAGGACAGCAGGTTGATTTCTTCCCCCGTCGTCACGCCGCTGACGGTGACGGGATCGTATTTCATCGCCTCGGTCACGGTGGCAGGCAAAGGCTGCGGTGCGGCGTCGATGCGGGCCTGAACCTGCGCCAGCATGGCCTGTTTCCATTCCAGCCGGTGAAGCTGCCAGACCCCAAGGCTGACCAAAATCGCACAGCCGATCACGCCAAGCAGGACGGGGAAAAGATAGCGCATCGTAACCTTTCAACGACAAAGGCGCGGGCCAGACCCGCGCCCCGCCGGAATGTTTCAGACCTCAGCGGCCCCAGACATAGATGGCAAAGAACAGGAACAGCCAGACCACATCGACAAAATGCCAATACCACGCGGCAGTTTCCAGCCCGACATGCTGTTCCTTGGACATCTGCCCCCGGATCAGCCGGATCAGACAGACCAGCAGAAAGATGGTGCCGATGATGACGTGGAACCCGTGGAACCCGGTCGCCATATAGAACACGCCGCCATAGACCGTATCCGACAGACCAAAGGCCGCGTGGCTGTATTCATAGGCTTGCAGCAGGCTGAAGAACACGCCCAGCACCACGGCGATGGTCAGGCCGCGAATGGCGGTCTTGCGGTCGCCCTCATGCGCGAAGGCGTGATGCGCCCATGTCACCGCGACGCCCGACAGCAGCAGCACCAGCGTGTTGATAAAGGGCAGGTGCCACGGGTCAAAGGTCACGATCCCTTCCGGCGGCCAGACGCCATCTTTCAGGGGGCTGTCCGGCCCCATCGGATAGAGCGCGAATTTGAAGAACGCCCAAAACCACGCCAGAAAGAACATCACTTCGGACATGATGAACAGGATCATGCCATATTGCAGGCCGATGCGGACGACGGGGGTGTGGTCGCCCTCCTCGCCCTCCTGCACCACGGCAACCCACCAGATCAGCATGGTATAAAGCACACCGGCCAGCCCAAGCAGCGTGCCGACCATGCCCATCTGGTCGCCTTTCATCCAGAACGGCGCGGAAAACAGCATCACGAAAACCGAGATTGCCCCCATCAAAGGCGCAATCGAGGATGGCAGAATATGGTAATCGTGGTCCTTAGCATGTGCCATGATCGGTCCCCCGTTGGTTTTGTGTCATTGCCGCACCGCCGCCCGCTGGTCATTATCCGGAAAGGGCGCGCTGCCCGGTTTTTCAAAGAAGGTATAAGACAGGGTAATATCGCGCACCCAAGCCGCGTCGCCGTCGTTCAGCATCTCGGGATCGACGAAAAACGTCACCGGCATTTCCACCCGCTCACCCGGTTGCAGGGTTTGCTCGGTAAAGCAGAAACAGGCGATTTTGTTGAAATGATACCCCACCACATCGGGCGCCACGTTATAGGCGGCGGTGCCGGTGATCGGGCGGTCGGTGTTGTTGATGGCCTCGTAAAAGGCCAGCCCGGTTTCACCCAGACGAATGGTCATCTCGCGCTGCATCGGACGGAAGGTCCAGCCAAGATCGCGGGCTACATTGGCGTCAAAACGGACCCGCACGGTCTCATCCAGCACTTGATCGGGCGCGCGCTCGGCCACATTGGTGGTGCCGCCATAGCCGGTCACACGGCAGAACAGGTCGTAAAGCGGCACTGCGGCCCAAGCCAGCGCGCCCATGGTCACGACCACGGCCATAAGTTGCCAGACGGTGCGGCTGTTGCGGCTCATGGTTGCGCCCCTTGTGTCAGCACCGGCTTGGGCAGGCGGTGGTCAAAGCCCTGAATCACGTCGCCCCGGCTGAGCTTGACGATGGTCAGCCCAAAAATCAGCAGGATGGCCACCCCAAGCACAAGCCCAAGCCCGACATTGCGCGACCGGCGGCGGCTGTGGATTTCATGTTCTGCCCGCAGCATCACCAGCCCCCCAATCGGTGCTGAACCAGCAGCGCCGCGAAATGGGCAAAGGTATAGATCAGCGACAGCCGGAAGAACCGCTTTTCAACCACATAACCGTCAGCCTGCGCCGCGCTCTCATCCCGGCGCATGACCCGCCAGCCACCCGCGATGAACAGCCCGTTCAGCACCAGCGCAACCACCAGATACAGCGGCCCGCCAACCGAGGTCAGCCCCAGCCAGACCGCGAAAGGCGCCAGCACCAGCGTATAGGCAAAGATGTGGCGCCGGGTCGCCGCACGGCCATGGGTCACGGTCAGCATCGGCACGCCCGCCTTGTGGTAATCCTCGCGCATGAACAACGCCAGCGCCCAGAAATGCGGCGGCGTCCAGAAAAAGATCAGCGCGAACATCAGCAGCGATTCGATGCTGATACCGCCCGTTGCGCAGGCCCAGCCGATCATCGGCGGGAACGCCCCGGCCGCGCCACCGATCACGATATTCTGCGGCGTGCTGCGTTTCAGCCAGACCGTATAGACCACGGCATAGAAAAAGATCGTAAAGGCCAGAAACCCGGCCGCAAACCAGTTCGCCGCCAGCCCCAGCATCATGCAGGCGATCAGCGACAAGGCCAGCCCGACCGCCAGCGCCTCACCCGGCGCGACCCGGCCCGAGGGGATCGGGCGACGGCGCGTGCGGCTCATCACTGCGTCAATATCGGCATCATACCACATATTCAGCGCGCCAGAGGCCCCGCCACCCAGCGCGATGAACAGCACCGCGCAAAAGGCGACGAACGGGTGCATATCACCCGGCGCAATCCACAGCCCGACGAAAGCCGTGAACACCACCAGCGACATGACGCGCGGTTTCAGCAGCGCGACGTAATCGCTGAACTGCGCTTCGGGTGCGCCCTCATATGCGCGAACGTCAACCATCAGTCAGCCATCGCCAGACGCGGGGCCGCAGGCGCGGCAGCCGCCGCCAGCGTCACCCCCTGAGCCGCCAGCCAGGCGTCGTATTTTTCCTGCGACACGGCCTTGACCATGATCGGCATGAAAGCATGGTTAATGCCGCAGATCTGGTTGCACTGGCCAAAGAAGATACCCTCTTTGTCGGGGTCCACCTCGAACCACGCCTGCGCGATCCGACCCGGAACGGCGTCCTGTTTCACCGCGAAAGACGGCACCATCCAGGAATGAATCACATCGCTGGCGGTAATTTGCAGCAGCACCTTTTTGCCAACCGGCACCACCATCGCCGTATCGGTCGCCAGCAGATACAGGCTTTCATCCAGCCCGGCGGCGACCACGCCCTCGCGGTCCAGCAGGGTCGAGTCGAACTCCAGCTCATGCTGCGGATATTCATAGGACCAATACCACTGATGCCCGGTAATCTTGATGACCACATCCGGGTCGGCGGGCATTTCCTGCTGGCGGAACAGGATCGGCAGCGAGAACACGCCAATCATAATCAGGATCAGCACCGGAACCAGCGTCCAAGCGACCTCCAGCGGCGAATTATGCGTGAACCGCGCAGGCACCGGATTGCTGCGGCGGTTATAGCGCAGCATGACCCACAGCAGCAGCCCGACCACCAGCAGCGTTACCGCGGTAATGATGATCAGCACGAAATTATCCAGCCAATGCTGCTCATGCGCCAGCGAGGTCGCGGCTGGCTGGAAATTGATCCCGCTATTGATCGGCTGCCCAATCACCGGCAAATCACCCAGAACCGCATCCGCTTCCTGCGCCCATGCCGTCCCGGCCAGCACCAGCCCACCAAGCGCCACCACCAGACCACGAAGATTGGTCATCCCTGCCATCATGCTGCCTTCCATCCCTCGACCGGCGCGGTAATTTGCCATGCGACCAGTTGTCACTCCCTTGAGCCAAGGAACCACATCTTTTTCCATGCGGCAAGTCTTGGCTTGAGATGGCACCGGGAAATGCGTCATATGTCGTCCCCATGACAGCCATGACCCCCGATTTTCGCCCGTTTGACAGCCTTCTGGACCGCGACCGCGCGCTGGCCATCCTGCGCGATGCCACCGCTGGTGCCGATGATGGAGAGCTGTTTCTGGAACGCGCCCATGGCGAAACGCTGGTCTATGACGACGGGCGGCTGCGCAGCGCGGGCTATAATGCGGCGCAGGGGTTCGGCCTGCGGGCGGTGCGGGGTGAGGTCACGGGCTATGCCCATTCAACCGAGATTTCCGAGGCCGCACTGAAACGCGCCGCCGCCACCGCACGGCTGGCGGTGGATCAGAACGGCGGCACACTGGCTGCGCCCCCCTCGGGGCCGGGCGAATCACTTTACATGGACCGCGACCCCGCCGCGCTGGTGCCTTTTGCCGCGCGGGTCGAGGTCTTGCGCGCCATCGACGCCTATGCCCGCGACCGTGATCCGCGCGTGGTACAGGTCACGGCCAGCATCGCCAGCAGCTTGCAACAGATCCAGATCCTGCGCCCCGAAGGCGGGCTGTTTACCGACATCCGCCCGATGGCGCGGGTGAATGTCTCGGTGATTCTCGAAGACAACAGCCGCCGCGAAACCGGCAGCGCCGGCGGTGGCGGGCGCATCGCGCTGGATGGGCTGCTGACCCCGGACCATTGGCAGGCGCAGGTCGATGAGGCCATCCGCATCGCCCGCGTCAACCTGCGATCCGTCCCGGCTCCGGCTGGCGAAATGGATGTGGTGCTTGGCCCCGGCTGGCCCGGCATCCTGCTGCATGAGGCCGTCGGGCATGGGCTGGAAGGCGACTTCAACCGCAAGAAAGCCTCTGCGTTTGCCGGGCTGATGGGGCAACGCGTCGCCGCCCCCGGCGTGACGGTGATCGACGACGGCACCATCCCCGACCGGCGCGGCAGCATCAGCGTTGACGACGAAGGCACGCCGCCTGCCCGGAACGTGCTGATCGAGGACGGGATTCTCGTCGGCTATCTGCAAGACCGCCAGAACGCCCGGCTGATGGGCGTCGCCCCGACCGGCAACGGGCGGCGCGAGAGCTTTGCCCATACACCCATGCCGCGCATGACCAACACCTTCATGCAAGGCGGCAATGCTGCGCCCGATGCGATTCTGGCCGATCTGCGCGACGGAATCTATGCGGTGGGCTTTGGCGGGGGTCAGGTGGACATCACCAACGGCAAGTTCGTATTTTCCTGCACCGAAGCCTATCGGGTCAGGAATGGCGTCGTCGGAGACCCGATTCGCGGCGCCACCCTGATCGGAGACGGCGCCACCGCCCTGCGCCAGATCCGCGCCATCGGCAACGATCCCGCGCTGGACCCCGGCATCGGCAATTGCGGCAAACAAGGCCAATGGGTGCCGGTGGGCGTCGGCCTGCCCACGCTGATGATCGGCGGGCTGACGGTCGGCGGCTCGGCCCGCTGATTTTTCTGACCGCCGTAAACCATTTCTTAACCTGTCATGGGATATGTCTGCCTTTGGATAGGGCAAAGGCAAAACCACATGCGGCTGTTTTCTTTCGGCACCCCCGGCGTCAGAACGACGGCAGATGATGTTGACGTGCTGCGCCTGATCCGCTCGCGCCGGGTTGGTCCGGCGACGTTCCACCGGCTGACCGCCGAACATGGCAGCGTTGCGGCGGCGCTGGCGGCCTTGCCGCAGATCGCGGCGGCGGCAGGGGTGCGTGACTACGCCCCCTGCCCGCCCGGCGTGGCGCAGGCCGAATTGCGCGCGGGTCAGCGCATGGGGGCGCGGCTGCTGCGCTATGATGCGCCCGACTATCCGCCGCTGCTGCGCACCATCCCCGATGCGCCGCCGGTGCTGTGGTGCCTTGGCGACCCGGCCATGCTGACACGGCCTGCGGTGGCGGTGATCGGGGCGCGGAACGCCTCGTCTCTGGGACTGCGCATGGCGCAAGGGATGGCGCATGGCTTGTCGCAGGCAGGATTGGTGGTCACGGCAGGGCTGGCACGCGGAATTGATACGGCAGCCCATAAAGCCGCGCTGGAGGGCGGGACGGTGGCGGTCTTGGCCACCGGGCTGGACAGCATCTATCCGGCCGAGAACACCACCCTTGCCGCCCGCATCGCCGAAACGGGCTGCCTGCTGACCGAACAACCCTTTGGCACCAAGCCCGCCGCCCGGCATTTCCCGGCCCGTAACCGCATCGTCTCGGGCCTTTGTGCGGCAACCGTGGTGGTCGAGGCCGCGCAAAGATCGGGCAGCCTGATTACCGCCCGACTGGCGCTGGATCAGGGGCGCGAAGTCATGGCCGTGCCGGGGCACCCGATGGACGCCCGCGCCTCGGGATGCAATGCGCTTATCCGCGACGGTGCGGCGCTGGTGCGCCACTCTGGCGATGTGCTGGCCGCGCTGGCGGAACTTGGCATCGAACCTGCCGCCGCCGCAGGCACCTTGCCGGACCCCACACCGGAACCTGTGCTGTCCCCCGCACCTCAGGCCCCACCCGCCGATCTGCGCGATCACATCCTGTCGCAACTGTCCCCCTCGCCCACCGATGAAGACTGGCTGATCCGCCACCTTGCCGCGCCTCCTGCTGCTGCCACCGCCATGCTGACCGCGCTTGAACTTGAAGGCCGGATCACCCGCATGTCCGGCGGAAAACTGGCGTTGACCGGGTAAGCCTTGCAGATGCGGCGTTGACAGCCCGCCGCTTCGCCCCCATGTTCCCGGCCCAAATCTGCGAAAGGGTGGAACATGGCTGTCGTCGTCGTCGAATCTCCGGCCAAGGCCAAGACGATCAACAAATATCTGGGCGATGATTACACCGTTCTGGCCAGCTTTGGCCATGTCCGCGACCTGCCGCCCAAGGACGGTTCAGTTGATCCCGACCACGATTTCACAATGAAATGGGAAGTCGCCGCCGACAGCAAGAAACACATCAAGGCGATCAAGGACGCGCTGGCCGATGACGACACGCTGATCCTTGCCACCGACCCCGACCGCGAGGGCGAGGCGATTAGCTGGCATCTGCAACAGGCGCTGGAGCCGGTGCTGAAAAAAGGCAAATCCGTCAGCCGCGTGACCTTTAACGCCATCACCAAGGCCGCCGTGACCGAGGCCATGGCCAATCCGCGCCAGATCGACCAGCCGCTTGTCGATGCCTATTTGGCCCGGCGTGCGCTGGATTATCTGGTCGGCTTCAACCTGTCGCCGGTGCTGTGGCGCAAGCTGCCCGGCGCGAAATCGGCGGGCCGGGTGCAATCCGTCTGCCTGCGCCTGATCGTTGACCGCGAAATGGAGATCGAGGCATTCAAGCCCCGCGAATACTGGTCCGTCAAGGCCGAGTTGGCGACCCCTTCGGGCGACATCTACACGGCCAGCCTGATCGAACTGGCCGGCGACAAGCTGGACCGCTTCAGCCTTGCGAATGAGGAACAGGCAGGCATGGCCGTGGCCGCGATCAGCAGCCGCGACCTGACCGTGCGCTCGGTCGCCAGCAAACCGGCCAGTCGCAACCCCTGGCCACCCTTTATGACCAGCACCTTGCAGCAGGAAGCCTCGCGCAAGCTGGGCCTTGGCGCCCGCGCCTGCATGTCGGCGGCACAACGTCTGTATGAGGCCGGGCTGATAACCTATATGCGGACCGACGGCATCGACATGGCCCCCGAAGCCGTCATGGCCGCCCGCGACGCGATCAAGGCGCGGTTTGGGGAAAACTATGTCCCGAAATCGCCGCGCATGTATAAGAACAAGGCCAAAAATGCGCAGGAAGCCCACGAATGTATCCGCCCCACGGATATGTCGCTGTCGCCCGACAAGCTGCGGGTGACGGCGGATGACCAGCGCAAGCTGTATGATCTGATCTGGAAACGCACCATCGCCAGCCAGATGGAAGCCGCCCGGATGGAACGCACCGTGGTCGAAATCGCCAGCGCCGATCAGCAGGTCGCGCTGCGGGCGAACGGTCAGGTGATGCTGTTCGACGGTTTCCTGAAGGTTTACGATCAGGGCCATGACGATGACGAGGGCGAGGACGGCAACCGCCTGCCCGCCATCACGCAGGGCGAAACCGCGACCAAGCACGGCATTACCCCTGAACAGCATTTCACCCAGCCGCCCCCCCGCTTTACCGAGGCAACCCTCGTCAAGCGGATGGAGGAACTGGGCATCGGGCGGCCCTCGACCTATGCCAGCATCGTGACCACGATTCAGGACCGTGAATATGTCCGCAAGGACAAGAACCGTCTGATTCCAGAAGATAAAGGTCGTCTGGTCACGACTTTTCTGGTCAAATACTTCCCGCGCTATGTCAGCTATGACTTTACCGCCGATCTGGAAACCGAGCTGGACGAGATCAGCGCGGGCGACCGCATCTGGCGCGAGGTTCTGACCCGGTTCTGGCGCGATTTCAGCGCCGCGCTGGCCGACACCTCGGAACTGCGCATCACCGAAGTGCTGGAGGCAATCGACGACGCGCTGGCCCCGCATCTTTACCCGCCACGCGCCGATGGCGGCGACCCCCGCGAATGTCCACTGTGCCACAAGGGGCGGCTGAACCTGAAAACCGCGCGTTCCGGCGGGGCGTTTATCGGCTGCAACAACTATCCCGAATGTCGCTATACCCGCCCGCTGTCGGCGCCGGGCGATGACGAACCGCAAGGCGACCGCATCCTCGGCACCGATCAGGGCGATGAGATCAGCCTGAAAAACGGCCGCTTCGGCCCCTATGTTCAGCGCGGCGAGGCGACAGCGGATCAGCCCAAGCCCCCCCGCGCCAGCATCCCAAAAGGCTGGAATCCGCAGGAAATCGACCTCGACCGCGCCCTGATGCTGCTGAACCTGCCGCGCCAGATCGGTCCCCACCCCGAAGACGGCGAGATGATCGAAGCTGCCATTGGCCGCTATGGTCCCTATGTCAAACATGGGTCGAAATACGCCAACCTGCCCGATGTCGAGGAGGTTTTCACCATCGGCATGAATCGCGCGGTCGAGGTGCTGGCCAGCAAACCGACCCGCGGCCGCGCAACCGCCGCCGCGCCGCTGAAAGACCTGGGCGAGCATCCCGAGGGCGGGAAGATTGCCGTCCTCAGCGGGCGCTATGGTCCTTATGTGAAATGGGAAAAGATCAACGCCACCCTGCCCCGCGATGTGGAACCTGCCGATCTGACGCTGGAACAGGCGCTGGAGCTGATCGCCGCCAAAGCCGCTAAAGCCCCGAAAAAGAAGGCCCCGGCGAAAAAACCGGCGGCCAAGAAAGCCGCTGCCACGAAGCCAGCGGCAAAAAAAGCGACAACGAAAAAGCCGGCGGCGAAAAAGGCCACCGGGAAAGCCGCATCGGACACATAACCGCCAGAGCGGGCGACGATCACCGGCTGCCCGCACCTTTTCGTGGGGGTTTCACACCCCCACACCCGCACCTTTTCGTGGGGGTTTCACACCCCCACACCCCCGTGGGATATTTCCAGACAAAAGATGCATTTCTTCTTCACTTAAATATCCCCGCCGGAGGCAAGGGGGCGTCAGCCCCCTACCCGTCCAACAGATAATCCCGCAGCACCACGGCGTTGTTATGCTCCTCATCATGGGCCGCATAGATCAGCGTCACCGGCCCTTTCGCCGCCAGTGCCCGCAGCGCCCGCACGGCTTCGGGATTGGCGTCCAGCTCGGCCCGGTAGCGTTGCTGAAACCCGGCCCATTTCGCCGGGTCGTGGTCGAACCAATGCCGCAACGCATCGCTGGGTGCGATATCGCGCAACCACTCGGCCAGCGCGGCATGGTCCTTGCTGACCCCGCGCGGCCACAGCCGGTCCACCAAAACTCGCACCCCATCCTCTGCCGCGGGCGGATCATAGGCCCGCTTGACTGAAATCTGCATCTTTTCACCCCCTGTCTGTCGATAACATCGCTTTACACCATCAGTTCCCGCCTGCGGCTTATTGACACTTGCCGCGACGGCAGGTTGAAATCCCCACCAGACCATAAGGGGGAGTCTTATGAAAAAGGTTTACGCCACCGCCGCCGAGGCGCTGGATGGGCTGTTGTTCGACGGCATGACCATCGCCGCCGGCGGCTTCGGCCTCTGCGGCATCCCGGAATTGCTGATCGACGCAATCCACAAGGCCGGCACCAAGGATCTGACCATCGCCAGCAACAACTGCGGCGTGGACGGGTTCGGCCTTGGCGTCCTGCTGGACGCCAAGCAGATCAAGAAAATGCAATCGTCCTATGTCGGTGAAAACGCCGAGTTCATGCGCCAATACTTGTCCGGCGAGTTGGAGCTGGAGTTCAACCCGCAAGGCACTCTGGCCGAACGGATGCGCGCAGGCGGTGCCGGCATCCCCGGCTTCTACACCAAGACCGGCGTTGGCACGGTGGTCGCTGAAGGCAAGGAAATCAAAACCTTCGACGGTGAGGATTACGTTCTGGAACGCGGTATCGTTACCGATCTGGCCATCGTCAAGGCGTGGAAGGCTGACGAAACCGGCAACCTGATCTTCCGCAAGACCGCCCGCAATTTCAACGTGCCTGCCGCCACCTGCGGCAAGGTCTGCGTGGTCGAGGTCGAGGAAATCGTGCCGACCGGCAGTCTGGACCCGGATCACATCCACCTGCCCGGCATCTATGTCCACCGCATCGTGCAAGGCCCGCATGAAAAGCGCATCGAGCAGCGCACCGTTCGGAAAGGTTAACCCATGAGCGCAGAAACCAAAGGTTGGGACCGCAACCAGATGGCCGCCCGCGCCGCGCAGGAATTGCAGGACGGCTGGTATGTGAACCTTGGCATCGGGATTCCCACGCTGGTGGCGAATTACATCCCTGAAGGCATCACCGTCACCCTGCAATCGGAAAACGGGATGCTTGGCATCGGCCCCTTCCCGACCGAGGACGAGGTGGACGCCGACCTGATTAACGCCGGGAAGCAGACCGTGACGGCGCTGCCGAACTCGGCCTATTTCGACAGCGCGACCAGCTTTGCGATGATCCGCGGCGGCAAGATCGCCATGGCCATTCTTGGCGCGATGGAAGTTGCCGAAAACGGCGATCTGGCCAACTGGATGATCCCCGGCAAGCTGGTCAAGGGCATGGGCGGCGCGATGGATCTGGTCGCCGGTGTCGGGCGCGTGGTTGTGGTCATGGATCACACCAACAAGCACGGTGAATCCAAGGTGCTGAAGGAATGCACCCTGCCGCTGACCGGCAAGGCGGTGGTGGACCGGATCATCTCAAACTTTGGGGTGATGGATGTGGTCCCTGGCGGGCTGAAAATCGTCGAGCTGGCCGATGGCGTGACCGAAGCTGACCTGCGCGCCGCCACACAGGCCACCATCGTCGGCTGACAAACCAAAGCGGGGCCACTGGCCCCGCTTTTTTGTCGGGTCAGGACCGTAAACTGCCAGCGGTCACATATTAAAATCTGACCTGCCCGTGCTGATGCTCGGACACATCCGCACTCTATCTAACCGGCAGGCTTATTGCTGATATGTCGGCGGTGGCGCGAACCCTGTCTGCCCCCGGTCGCCGGGAAAGGCACGCGGCCCATTCGGGCGCGGCGCGGGCGTTACCAGTTCAAACACCGCCGTTCCGATCACCCCGATATTCGACCGCGACCCGGCGCGGCTGTTGGCGGCATAGGCATCCGCCGGGGCCGAAAAGCGAAAGGCCGCGACCTCGCTGCGGTCCTTGCGGAAGCCCTCGATCCGCAGCACCTCGCCCGGACGCAGAACATAGCCGCGATTGCGCAGGCTGCCCGCACGACCGTTCAGCACATCCAGCCCATCGACCGTTGCGACGATCTCATAGCTTTGGACCGAGGAATAATTCCGGTATTCAAGGATATAACGCTGCCCCATCCGGCCTTGCAGATGCGCCGGTCCGGCCTGCCAGATCGGCCACGGCTGGCCATTTTCACGCAGCACCCGCAGCCCCGCACGACCATCGGCCAGTTGCAGCTCACGCACCGAAGCCCCCCGCCCGGCATCCGCTGAATAATGCAGCGTGCTGACCGTCAACGGCATAGCCGAGGCCCGCCGGACATCCGCCCCACGCACCTGCGATTCGACCCCCTCGCCCCATTGGGTGCCAAGCTGACTGTTGCCGGACGGCGCCGCACAGGCAGCAAGGACAGCCAGCCCCAGAAAGGCAAGAAAGCGGCGAAGGATGATGGACATATCGGCCCCCAAGGATAATTTGGCGTATTCCTGCATATCACACACCAGCGGTCAATCTGACGGACACGCCTGCCCCCGTCCGGCGGGATCAGGCCGAGCAGGGTTCTGATAAATCAAAGGGTTGACGGATTGCTGCCCGTCACGCAGAGAGATTTCCCTGCCAAGCCATGATAGTTGCCAAGGATTTTCCCCGCTCGCCACTTGCCGCGCAGGCCCGGCCTGCCTAGCTTGCCCCCGTCACGAACCCGGAGTTCCCTATGTTCCGCCCCCTCTTTACCCTGCTGCTGGTTCTCGCCGCAGCCCTCGGGCTACGCGCCGAAGCGCAGAGCTTTGGCCCCCTTGTCACCCCGGCCGAACTGGCCATGCGTCAGGATGAAATCAAGCCGACCCTGCTGGACATCCGCGGCGAAGGTTACGACAAATCCCATATCCCCGGCGCGATTTCTGCGCCTTACGGGTTGTTCCGCGGCCCGGCGAACAACCCCGGCGCGGTGCCTGCGGCGGATCAGTTGCAGGCCACCTACCGCAGCCTTGGGCTGGAACTGAGCACCCCCATCGTGGTGGTCTCTGAAGGCAATGACGACACCGATTTCGGTGCCGCCGCACGGGTTTACTGGACGCTGAAATCCTCGGGCTTTACCACGCTGTCGGTGCTGAATGGTGGCCAGATTGCATGGGAAGCGGCGGGCTTTCCGACTGATAACACGGTGGTGACGCCCGCACCCTCTGACGTCAGCATCAGCTTTTCTGACCGCTGGCTGGCCGATACCGCCGAGGTCGAGCGGCTGTCTCAGGAACGGGGACAGGCGCTGTTGGTTGATGCCCGCCCGGAAGGATTCTTTAACGGTCAGCAACAGCACACTGCTGCGGCCCGTCCCGGCACTCTGCCCGGCGCGGTCAGTCTGCCTTATACCGATTTCTTCGCGCAGGGCCGCGCAACCGTGAACCCGCAGGCCGATGCAGGCGCGATCCGGCAGGCGCTTGGGTTGCAACCCGGTCAAACCGAAGAAATCGTATCCTTTTGCAACACCGGCCATTGGGCGGCGACAAACTGGTTCGTGATGTCCGAACTGGCCGGGCTGCCGGATGTGAAGCTCTATCCCGGTTCGATGGTCGAATATTCGCAGACCGGGCAGCCCATGGATCACACACCGGGGCTGTTCCAGAACGCCCTGCGCCAATTGGGAGGCGGGAAATGAGCGCCGCCGCCCGCCCCGCACCCGCCATGCTGACCCGCCCCACGCTGATCGGCGGCGCGCTGGTCGCCGTTCTGGCCGTCGCCCTGCTGGTCGGGGTCAGATACGGGCTGATGCTGGCGATCGGCCTTGGCCTTGGCATCACGCTGGAGGGGCTGCGCTTTGGTTTTGCCGGGCCGTGGCGGGCGATGATCCTGCGGCGCGAACCTGCCGGGCTGCTGGCGCAATTGCTGGCTATTGGCGTGGTGGCTTGTGTCGCGCTGCCGCTGATCCAGTCGCACCCGGATGAGATCATGGGCGCGCAAGGCCGCATCGGTTACGCAATGATCGGGGGCGCTTTTGTCTTTGGCGCAGCAATGCAGGTGGTGCTTGGCTGCGGCTCGGGAACGCTGGTAAACGCGGGATCGGGCAACCCGGTCGGGCTGCTGGCACTGCCGTTCTTTGCCATCGGTTCATTCCTTGGCGCATACAGCCTGATCTGGTGGACCGAGCTTGGCGCGCTGCCGCCGCTGGTCCTGTCGGGCAGCGGCGGGCTGGCGATCACGCTGGCAGGACTGGCGGCGGTTGCGGTGCTGCTGCTGGCGCTGGCCGCGCCGGGCAGTCGGCGTATTCCGGGCCGCCTGCTGCTGGCCGCCGGGCTGATGGCGGGCTTTGCGATCCTGAACCTGATCGTTGCAGGCCAGCCTTGGGGCGTGGTCTATGGCCTTGGCCTGTGGGTCGCCAAGGCGGCAACGGCCATGGGCGCGGACCTGTCCGGTTCCGCCTTTTGGGCCGCACCGGGGACGCAGGCGATCATCAACGCCAATGTGCTGACCGATTACACCTCGCTGACCAATTTCGGCCTGCTGGCGGGGGCCTTCATCGTCGCCACATGGCGCGGACTGAACCAACCCCTGCCGCGCCTGCCTGCACGAGCATGGCTGGCGGTGGTGATTGCCGGGCTGGCGCTTGGCTATTCCTCGCGCCTTGCCTTTGGCTGCAATGTGGGGGCGTTCTTTTCCGGTATTTCCACCGGCAGCCTGCATGGCTGGGTCTGGTTCGCCGCCGCCTTTGCCGGGTCATTCGTGGGCATCCGCCTGCGCCGTATCAGCGGGTTGGAGGGCTGAACATGACACGCAAACCTATCGCCATTCTGGCGCTTGCGCTGATCCTGACGGTGATCGGGCTGGACAGCCTGCGCCACCCCGCCAACCCCTACCTTGCCCCCGCCGCCTTTGCGCTGGGGTCCGGGCAGGTCGCAACCGGAGGCTTCTGCGGCGCGTTACCCGGCTAATCAAGGCAGCGGGATAAACTCGTCCCGGTCATTCGGGGGCAGGTCGAATTGGCCCTGCCCCCATTTCGCGGCCCGCCATTCCTCACGCGCGGCCTCGATCCTTTCGCGGGATGAGGCAACGAAGTTCCACCAGACATAGCGCGGCCCGTTCAGCGTCGCCCCGCCAAGCGCCATCAGCCGCGCACCTTGCGGGCCTGCGGCGACGGTGATCTTGTCGCCCGGACGAAACACCATCATGCGCCCGGCCTCAAAGGTCTGGCCAGTAATCGTCACGCTGCCTTCGGTGACATAAATGCCGCGATCCTCGTGGTCATCGGGCAAGGGGAAACGCGCCCCGGCCTGCAACACCACATCCAGATAGAAGGTTTCGGAATACAGCGTCGCCGGGGCCTTTTCGCCATAGGCATTGCCAAGGATCAGCCGCGCGGTGATGCCTTCGGCCTGTAATTCGGGCAGGGTTTCCTTGCCGTGATGCTCGAAAATCGGGGCCATATCCTCATGCGTTTCAGGCAGAGCGATCCAGGTCTGGATGCCGTAAAGGCTGCTTGGCCCGCTGCGCCCTTCTGCGCTGGTGCGTTCGGAATGGGTGACGCCCTTGCCCGCGACCATCCAGTTCACCGCACCGGGCAGAATCACCTGATCGGTGCCGATACTGTCGCGGTGGTGAAAATCGCCGCGATACAGATAGGTCACGGTGCCAAGCCCGATATGCGGATGCGGACGGATGTCGATGCCCTTGCCGGTCAGGAACTCGGCCGGGCCAGCCTGATCGAAAAAGATGAACGGCCCGACCATCTGGCGCTGCGGCGCGGGAAGGGCGCGTTTGACCTCGAATCCGCCAAGATCGCGCGCGCGGGGGATGATAACCGTCTCGATGGCGTCCTCTCCGATCTGGTCGGGATCGCCGGGGGTCAGTGCGGGGTTCCAGCTCATGTCGTTTCTCCTTTGCCGTTCAGCTAGGCGCAACCAGCGACCCGAACAAGTGCCAAGGCGTTCGCTTTTTCAGAACGCTACATCCGAAAGCGCCTGCTGGACAGGCCCATGAAAAGCCCCCATCTGATCCACAAAGGAAAGGGGGCCACCATGACAACCGGCATCCATCATATCACCGCCATCACCCGGAACGTGCAGAAAAACGTCGATTTCTGGATGGGGTTCCTGGGGCTGCATCTGGTCAAGCAAACCGCCGGGTTCGAGGATGGCGCGCAATTGCATCTGTTCTATGGCGACGCAGAGGGCCGCCCCGGCACGCTGGTCAGTTTTCTGGTCTGGCAGGACGGGGCTTCGGGCCGCGTAGGGCTTGGGCAGGTGTCCGAGATCAGCCTGACCGTGCCGCAAGAGACGATCGGCGACTGGCTGTCCCGCGCCCTGAGTGCCGGGGTGCCGGTTCAGGGTCCGGCGCGGGAAGCGGGCGAAACCGTGCTGCGGTTGAAAGACCCTGACGGAATCACTGTCCGGCTGGTCGGCGCTGACGGGCCAATGCGGATTCACTCGGCCACGCTGCTGACCGACCGCCCGGATGAAACGGCGGCTTTCGTGACACGGTTTGGCTATCGCCGGGCCGGGCAGGATGGGCCGGTGATGCGGCTGGAAAGCGATACGGATGCGGTGCTGATCCGGGCGGCGGCGGGCTATGTCCCCGGCGTTCCCGGCACCGGAATCGTCGATCATGTCGCCTTTCGCGCGCCCGATTTGGATGCGCTGCGGGCGATGCGGCTGGCGCTGAAGGACCATGACGGCGTGACCCATGTGCATGACCGCAAATATTTCACCTCGCTTTATGTGCGCGAGCCGGGCGGGGTGCTGATCGAATATGCCACCGACGCGCCCGGCATGGGTGTGGACGAGGCACCGGGCCATTTGGGCGAAACCCTGATGATCCCGCCCCATGACGCCGCCCGCGCCGATGATCTGCGCGTGCAACTGCCACAATTTGCCCGACCGGGCGAGGAAAGGATGCCGATGCGAGACCTGCCCTTTATCCACCGTTTCCACACGCCTGCCGATCCTGACGGCAGCACGATTGTCTTGCTGCATGGCACCGGCGGGGACGAAACCGACCTGATGCCGCTGGCCGCGCGGATCAACCCGCGGGCGGTTCTGCTGGGGTTGCGCGGGCGCTCGACCGAGGAGGGGATCAACCGCTGGTTCCGCCGCTTTGACGCCGTGACCTATGATCAGGCCGACATCCGCGCGGAATCCGAGGCGTTCGCGGCTTTTGTCAAAGGGGCGGTCAGCGCCTATGGGCTGGACGCGGGGCGCATCAGCTTTCTGGGTTATTCCAACGGCGCAAACCTGCTGGCGGCGGCGATGCGGCTGCACCCCGGCCTGATCCACCGCGCGATTTTGCTGCGGGCGGTCGAGGCGCTTGAGGCCGCGCCTGCGGTTGATCTGACAGGGGCGCAGGTGCTGATGCTGAACGGCCAGAACGATCCCTTTGCCCGAATGGCCGCACCGCTGGAAAACGCGCTGCGGGCTGGCGGGGCCGCGCTTGATGCCCGCACCATTGCCGCAGGGCATGAGCTGAACGGGCAGGATCTGACCATCGCGCAGGACTGGCTGCACGGGCAGGATGCCTCCGGCGGGGATATTTAGGGACAAAAGATGGTTTGGGCCTTAGCCATCAGGCCCAAGCCGCATAACCAGCCGGGCGCGGGCGGCGGGCAACGGTTTCCCGACCATCGCCGCCAGCCGGGTTTCCAGAAAATGCCCGGTCAGCGCCAAGCCCTGCGCCAACCCGCCGTTGCCCTGTCCGCCCAGCATCGGCGGCAGCGGCAGCAGGCGCGGCGCCCAGTCGCCCGCCGCTGCGGCACTGACGGCGCGGCCCGTGCGGGGGCTGACATAGGCCAGCCCTTGCCGCGCCCCGGTCACGGCGCAGGCGCTCAGATCGAGACCAAGGCCAAGATCCTCCAGCAGCGCAAGCTCCCAGCGCAGATAAGCGTCGCGCCAGTCTTCGCCCGCATCTGCGGCATCAAGCAGGGCCTCGGTCCGGTCGGTCAGGGCAGGATGCGGGTCGGCTTCGGGCAGAGCGTAAAGCAGCAGGGCGCAGACCGCATTCAGCGCCGCCAGCGCATCGCCATCGGCCAGAATTGCGGCACGGGGGCGCAGGGGTTCGGCGGCAAAGGTGCCAAGCTGGCCCTCAACCCGCGCCCGCCAGTGCAGGGACAGCACATGGCCCGGCTGCATCATCGCCGCGCGTTTGCCCGATGCACCACCCGGCACAATCCCCGCCAGAAGCCCCTGATCGCGGGTCAGCACGCGCAGGATTACCGCATGTTCGCCATGCCGGGCGCGGCCAAGCACCGTTCCCTGCCCGCGCCAGTCCATCAGATCAGATAGGCCGAAGGGTCTGCCTCGACCTCGATCAGCCACAGGTCAGGGTCAAAGCTGCGCTGACGGGCGGCGGCGGCCTCGATCTCGGCGCGAGGGCCTTCCTGCGTTATGCGCCAGACCTGCGCATCGGTATCCATGTCATATTCCCGCACCCAAAGCGCCGCCGAGCCATCGCGGCGGTCGTGGATCAGCAGTACCGACCCCGCCGTATCGTCACCGCGCCGGACCACATAGGCCCCGACCGCATCCGCATCCAGCCGATGCAGCAGGGCCGAAACCCAGATGCCGGTGGCCAGCCGCGTGGCCATGGTCAATCGCCGTCGCGGAAATCGAGACCGATATTCTCGAACCGTTCGGCCTCGTTCTGCCAGTTCTCACGGACACTGACGGTCAGGAACAGGTGGACGGGGCGGCCCAGAAACTCGGCCAGTTCGACGCGGGCGGCCTGACCGATGGCTTTCACCGTCTCGCCCTTATGACCAAGGACGATGCCCTTGTGACCGGGGCGGCTGACAAAAATCACCTGTTCGATCCGGGCGGAACCGTCGGGGCGGTCTTCCCAGTTTTCGGTTTCGACGGTCAGTTGATAGGGGATTTCCTCGTGCAAACGCAGCAGGGCCTTTTCACGGGTGATTTCCGCCGCGATCTGGCGCATAGGCAGATCCGCGATCTGATCTTCGGGATAAAGCCACGGGCCGGGCGGCACCGCCTGCGCCAGCCAGTCGCGCAAATCGTCGCAGCCATAGCCCTTTTCGGCCGAGATCATAAAGGTTTGCACAAAGGGATAGGCGGCGTTCATCTGTTTGGACAGGGCCAGCAGATCCGGGGCCTGAACCCGGTCGATCTTGTTGATCGCCAGCGCCACGGGGCGTTCGCCCGCACGTTCGCGCAGGGCGTTGATGATCGCGGCGACACCATCGGTCAGCCCGCGATGCGCCTCGATCAGCAGCACGACGACATCGGCATCGGCGGCACCGCCCCATGCGGCGGCGACCATCGAGCGGTCCAGACGGCGGCGCGGGCGGAAAATGCCGGGCGTATCGACAAAAACAAGCTGACTGTCGCCCGCCATCGCAATGCCGCGGATACGGGCGCGGGTGGTCTGGACCTTATGGGTCACGATGCTGACCTTGGCCCCGACCATATGGTTCAGCAGGGTGGATTTCCCGGCATTAGGTTCCCCGATCAGGGCGACAAATCCGGCGCGGGTCTCAGTCATTCTGTCACCTTCATTCTGTCACCTTGTCCAGCATGGCGCGGGCAGCGGCCTGTTCCACGCCCCGCTTGGTTCCCGAGCCGCTGGCCGAGGCGCTTTGCCCATCCGCCAGCCGCACGGTGATTTCAAAGACCGGCGCGTGGTCCGGTCCGCTGCGGCCTGTCACCTCATAACGCGGCGGGGCCATGCCCTGCGCCTGCGCCCATTCTTGCAGAGCGGTCTTGGCGTCGCGGGCGTCTTGTTCCACACTGTCCAGCCGGTCGCCCCACAGGTTCAGCACCACCGCCCGCGCCACCGCAAAGCCCGCATCCAGATAGATCGCGGCCAGAACCGCCTCCATTGCGTCGGCCAGCAGGGCGTCCTTACGACGCCCGCCCGACAGCATTTCTGAACGGCCCAGTTTCAGCACATCGCCAAGGCCGATTTCCCGCGCGACGGCAGCGCAGGTCTCGCCCCGGACCAGCGCGTTATAGCGCGGCGCAAGCTGGCCTTCGCTGGCCTGCCGGTCAGCGGCGAACAATGCTTCGGCCATCACCAGACCAAGCACACGGTCGCCTAAAAACTCCAGCCGCTGATTATCGGGCCGGGTCGGCGTGGCGATGGAACCATGGGTCAGCGCCCGCAGCAGCAGCTCAGGCCGGGCGAAATCATGCCCAAGGCGGCGCTGAAACGCCGCGATGTCCGCCCCGATCTTCAATGCACCGCCTTGAAAAAGCGGTCGCCGCGCCATGTCCAGAAATACAGCAGGGACGCGCCGGCCGAAGAAAAGATGATCCGGTCGGCCCGCCCGATCAGGTATTTCGCCGGGACAAAGCCCACGCCCCCTGCCTGCGGCGCAAAGCGCGAATCCATCGAATTATCGCGGTTATCGCCAACGAAGAAATACTGGCCCTCGGGGACGGTGAACTCGGGCGTGTTGTCGGATACCCAATCGTCGGTGATGTTCAGCACGTCATGGCTGCGGCCGTTGGGCAGGGTTTCGGTAAAGCGCGGCACCTCGCACACACCGCCCGGCTGCGGGTTATTGGCACAGCGCGGCCATTCGCCGCCGGGGCCTTGCTGCTCGAACGGTTCGGTAAAGATGCCGTCCGGGGTCTGCGGAGCCTCAGCCCCGTTGATCCACAGCACGCCATCGCGCATCTGGATCCGGTCGCCGGGCAGGCCGACCACACGCTTGATGAAATCGACACCCTGCACCGGATGGCGGAACACCACCACATCGCCCCGTTCAGGTTCCGAGCCAAGGATGCGGTCCGGGATCGGGCAGACGCTGAACGGGCAGGAGACCGCACCATAACCATAGGCCATCTTGTTCACGAACAGAAAATCCCCGACCAGCAGCGTGTCTTTCATGCTGCCCGAGGGAATCCAGAACGGCTGAAAGAACAGCGTACGGAACAGCCCGGCAATGACCAGCGCCCAGAAAACAGTCTTGATCGTTTCCCAGATGCCTTCTTTCTTTTTGGTCTTGCTGGCCATAGCGGTTCCTTTGCTGCGATTGCGGGCTTCATGGTCCCGCGTGGGGGTCGGTGTCAAGCTGCGCGTCGATCACGACGAAAGCCTGCGCCCAGGGGTGATCGTCGGTCAGCGTCACATGCACCACCGCGCGATGTCCGGGCGGGGTCATTTGCGCCAAGCGCTGCGCGGCCCATCCGGTCAGCGCCATGACCGGCTGACCCGTTTCCAGATTGCTGACCGCCATATCACGCCACGCAATACCCATGCGCAGCCCGGTGCCGAGCGCCTTGCTGCACGCTTCTTTCGCAGCCCAGCGTTTCGCCAGCGTCGCGGCCTCATGCGCACGGGACCGGGCGCGGGCCAACTCGTTATCGGTAAAGACGCGGTTGCGAAAGCGGTCGCCGTGGCGGTCCAGCACATCCGCAATACGGTCAATATTGCACAGGTCCGAGCCGATACCGAGGATCACGGGACCAGCCTTGCGCTGATGTCACTGTTCATCGGGATGGTCACGGTCAGGGTTCGGGAAAAGCCGTCTGCCACCACGCCATCGGTGGAATCCTCGGGCAAGGCCACGGGAATCACCAGTTTTAGCCCGGTTGCCGGATCATAGCTGGCCTTGCGCCCGGCGAAATCCATGCGGAAGAACCCCGAGGGCCAGCCGCCTTCGGGCGCGACTACCGCCGAGACTACCCGACACCGCCGCATTTGCCGCAGATCAAAGGGCGGCGACAGGATCAGCAGATGTTCCGCCGCCAGCGCCGGTTCGCCCACATCCAGCAGCGCCACCCGCACCGCACCATTGGCAAAGGTGTCGGTGTTGTCCTCCCACGGTTCAGCGATATTTTCCGCCGCCGCCCATTCTCCGCAAGGCCCCACCGATTGCGCCGCCGCCGGGCCAGTCAGCGCAGCCAGAATTGCCAGCCATTTCACCGCGCTGTCTCCATGCAGCGCCGCATTTCGCGGATCGCTTCGGGCAGGCCGGTAAAGATCGCCTCTCCGATCAGGAAATGACCGATATTCAGTTCTGCCAGTTGCGGGATGGCCGCGACAGGGCCGACGTTATCATAGGTCAGACCGTGGCCTGCGTGGACCTCCAGCCCCAGACTGTCGGCCAGCGCGGCACCGGCTTGCAGCGCGGCCAGTTCCGCCGCGACGCCCTCCGTGTCGCCCGCAATGCCAAGGTCGCAATAATGGCCGGTGTGCAGCTCTACCACGGCCGCACCGATGCGAGCGGCAGCCTGAATCTGCGCGGGTTCATGGCCGATGAACAGCGACACCCGGCAACCGGCCTCGCGCAGCGGCGCGATGAAATCGGCCAGCCGCGCTTCGTCACCGGCGACGTTCAGCCCGCCTTCGGTCGTGCGCTCCTCGCGCCGCTCGGGGACGATGCAGACGGCATGGGGGCGGTGACGCAGGGCGATGGCCTGCATCTCATCGGTCGCCGCCATTTCAAGGTTCAGCGGCAGGCGCAGGTTCGCCATCAGCGCGTCTATATCCGCGTCCGAGATATGCCGTCGATCCTCGCGCAGATGGGCGGTAATACCATCGGCACCCGCCTCTTCGGCCAATTGCGCGGCACGCAAAGGATCAGGCCAAGGCGCCCCCCGCGCGTTACGGATCGTCGCCACATGGTCGATATTCACCCCGAGTCGCAGCATCTTACGCCCTTTCCGTTACGCGGTCAGACTAGCCCCTCAGCGGGGTTTGCGCCAGTTGCGATGCGTGTCGCCTGCACCCACCAGCCGGGATGCGCCTGCGCAATGGCACGCCCCGCTGCCGCACAGGCGGCATCGTCCAGAAACAGCCCGAAACAGGTCGCCCCCGACCCCGACATCCGCGCCAGATCCGCCCCCTGCCCACGCAAGGCCGCCAGCACCGCGCCAACCTCTGGCACCAGCGTCAACGCGGGCGGTTCCAGATCATTACGGCAGGCGCGAGCATAGGCAATCAGCACCGGCCCGTCCCAAGCGGCAGGCAGCGCGGGCATCGGTGGATTATCACGGCTTTTCAGCGCCTTGAAAACAGCCGGGGTGGACACCCCCACGCCGGGATTAACCAACAGCATCGGCAGTGCGGGCATGTTAGGCAGCGCCTCCAGCACCTCGCCCACGCCGCGCATCCGGGCGGGGATCGAGGCCACACAGACCGGCACATCCGCACCCAGCGTCAGCGCATCCGGTCCCGTATAGCCCAAGCCCCGCAGCACCGCCGCCGCATCAGCCGAGCCACCGCCGATCCCCGAGGCCACCGGCAGCCGCTTGTCCAGCGTGATCGCACGTTCCGCCCCCGTCAGCGCCAGCGCCCGCAGGCACAAATTGCCCGGCCCGGCGTCCAGCCCGGCGGCAAAGGGGCCGGTGATCGTCAGCCCCGCCCCCGGTCTCAGCGTCAGCACATCGCCATATTCCGCAAAGACCACCAGCGAATCCAGCAGGTGATAACCATCCGCCCGCTGTCCGGTGACATGCAGTGTCAGGTTGATCTTGGCGCGGGCAGTTTCAGTTACCACCATTCGGCGCAGACTCTGGCTGACTATGGAACAGATCAACGGCATTATGAACCCGGTCCGGCCCGCCGCCATTCGCGGCCTCATCGGCCAGCACCGCATCAAGTCCGCGATCCAGCTTGTCGCGGATACGCACAGCTTCGGCTTCGGTCTCGGGGTTCAGCGACAAGGCACGGCGCCATTGCACCACGGCCTCGCGCTTACGGCCAACCATCCAGTAAATATCGCCCATATGATCATTCACCAGCGGGTCGGCAGCCATCAGCGTCACCGCGCGTTCCATCGGCGCAACGGCCTCGTCATAGCGGCCCAGCCGGTAATAGGCCCATGCCAGCGAATCGAGAATATAGCCATCATCAGGCCGCGCATCGACCGCACGCTTGATGAAATCCAGCGCCTCATCCAGATTTTCGTTCCGGTCGATCCAACTGTAACCCAGATAGTTCAGGATCTGCGGGTGATCGGGCTGCAATTCCAACGCCGCCCGCATATCGCGTTCCGCCGCCGGGAAACGGCCCGCGCGTTCTTCGGCAATGCCGCGGGCGTAAAGCGGGAACCAGCGGTCCTGACGATCAGCGGGCAGCAGCTCCAGCGACTTATCATAGGCGGTGATCGCCTCATCATATTTCTTTTGCGCCCGCAGGATGTCGCCAAAGTTGATCCATGCGGCAGCCATTTCGGGATGCGTTTCGGCCAGCGCACGCGCGGCACCTTCGGCGTCATCCATCCGGCCCGCATTGGTCAGCGCGTCGATCCGGGCCATTTCAGCAATCGGGCGCACCTCGCCCTGCTGACGCAGCACCGCATATTCCGCCTCGGCCAGATCGAATTGACCCGCCGCCTGCAAAAGCTGCGCGGTCACGATACGGGCATCGCCAAGCTCGGGCGACAGCCAGACCGCCAGCCGCGCATGGATCAGCGCCAGAGGGTCCGGGGCCTCGCTGTCGGCCAGAACCGAGGCAAAGGTCAGAAACACCTGTGCGATCCCGTCCTGCGCGGTCCGCACCACGGTGAAGGGGATGGTTTCACCCGCTTGCAACCGGGTTTTCATCGTCTCCAACTGAGGTTCGGCATCCGCGCCGGGCAGGTTGTCCAGCAGATTGACCGCATCAGCATCCCGATCAAGCTGCGACAGAATCTGCGCACGCGCCGTGATGGACAGCAGGTTCGCACCGACCGAAGACTCTGACAGCAGCGCCTCGGCACCCTCATAATCACCCACCAGTGCGGCAATCAGGGCAAGCTGGTAATCCGCCATCCCCCGCGCGCCCGAGATACGGCCCAGACTGCGGAATTGCTCATTCGCATCGCTGGCGCGACCGGCCCCGAACTCGGCCCAGGCGCGGATCATGCCATCCATCAGCTCCTGAGGCTGTGGCCGCCGCGGCAGCGGACCAAGCGCGTCGATCAGCGCCTGCCAGTCGCCTGCCTTGGCCAGCCCGGCCCGCTGAATCAGCTTCGACAGCTCGGATGCCTGATCGTCATTGGCCATTTGCCCGGCCAGAGCCACTGCCTGATCCATATTCCCAAGCGACACCAGCGCCACAAGCGCACTGTCGCGCAGGAAAACATCTGACGGATCGGCTTGCATCGCAGCCTGAAACCAGCGCGCGGCCTCGGTGAAATTGGCGTCGGATGCGGCCTGACGCGCGGCCAGATAGGGACCGGCGAGTTTCGTCATCGGCACAAAGGCAGGCAGCGGCTCCGCCACAGGTTCCGCCCTGGGTTCCGCCGCGCTGCGCGAGGGCGTCAGGTGGTCCGGGCGCGGCACCGGGGGCGTATCGTCAACCGGCTGGCCTTGTTGCGACAGCGCGGGACCAGCCATCAGGGCCAGCACCACAAATGCGGTCAGAGTGCGGTTCACGTTTGCGCCTTCCTGCCTGTAACCTTTGGACCAAAGCGGCCAATTCGCCTAACCCTAATGGCAGGCGGGCGCGGGGGCAACGCCACCCGCGCCCGCCGTTTCACATCTGCGCGATCACATATTCGGGTAATTCGGCCCATCGCCCCCCTGCGGCGTGGTCCAGTTGATGTTCTGCAACGGGTCTTTGATGTCGCAGGTCTTGCAATGCACGCAGTTCTGGAAGTTGATGACAAAGCGCGGCTGGTCGCCGTCGCGCACCACCTCATAGACACCCGCCGGACAATAACGCTGCGCCGGTTCATCATATTCGGGCAGGTTGACGCGGATCGGCAGGTCGGGATCGGCCAGTTTCAAGTGGCAGGGCTGGCTTTCCTCGTGGTTGGTAAAGCTGAACGACACATTGGTCAGCCGGTCAAAGGACAGCTTGCCATCCGGTTTGGGATAGGCGATCGGCGCGAAATCCTTGGCCTTGCCGGTTGCCTGCGCGTCAGTTTTGCCGTGTTTCAGCGTGCCGAACAGGTTGAACTTCAGCAGGTTGGCGACCCACATATCGAACCCGCCCAGCGCCAGCCCGCCGACCAGACCAAAACGCGACCACAGCGGCTTGACGTTGCGCACGGGTTTCAGGTCACGCGCAATCGGGCCAGAGCGCAGGTCATCCTCATAGGCGGTCAGCTCGTCCCCTTCGCGGCCCTCGGCAATAGCGGCGGCAGCGGCCTCGGCGGCGGCGATGCCGGACAGCATGGCGTTATGGTTGCCCTTGATGCGCGGCACGTTCACCAGTCCGGCGCTGCACCCCAGCAACACCCCGCCGGGGAAGGCCACTTTCGGGATCGACTGCCAGCCGCCTTCGCTGATCGCGCGGGCGCCATAGGCGATGCGCTTGCCCCCTTCCAGCAGCTCCGCGACCAGCGGATGATGCTTCCAGCGCTGGAACTCCATATAGGGGAACAGATGCGGGTTCTGATAATTCAGGTGAACCACGAAACCGACCAGAACCGTGCGTTCGTCCAAGTGATAGATGAACCCGCCGCCGCCCGCGTTCTTGCCAAGCGGCCAGCCCATCGTATGCGTCACGGTGCCGGGATTGACCTTTGCCGGGTCCACCTCCCAGATTTCCTTCATGCCAAGGCCGAACTTTTGCGGCTCATGCCCCGCCGACAGGTCGAAATGCGCCATCACCTGCTTGGACAGGCTGCCACGCACACCTTCGGCCAGCATCACATATTTGCCGCGCAGCTCCATGCCGGGTTCGTAAGCCTCGCCGATGCTGCCGTCAGCCTCGCGCCCGAACTCGCCCGCGACGACACCGGCCACACGGTTGCCGTCCCACACAAGCTGACTTGCGGCCATGCCGGGGAAAATCTCGACCTCCAGCGCCTCGGCCTGTTCGGCCAGCCAGCGACAGACGTTGCCCATGCTGACCACATATTTGCCATGATTCGACATCAGGGGCGGCATCGGCCAGTTGGGGACGCGAACCTGCCCGCCCTCACCCAACACATAGAAATTGTCGCGGTGAACCTCGGTCTCCACCGGCGCACCCTTTTCGCGCCAGTCGGGGATCAGCTTGTCCAGCCCCACCGGGTCCAGAACCGCGCCGGACAGGATATGCGCCCCGACCTCGGACCCCTTTTCCAGCACCACCACCGACAATTCCGGGTTGATCTGCTTTAACCGGATCGCCGCCGACAGCCCGGCAGGACCGCCCCCGACGATCACGACATCATATTCCATCGCCTCGCGTTCGATCTGGCTTTCGTCGGTCATGGCTGTGGCCTCCCTCGCTGCGACCCGTTTGCGTAAGCGTTAGCCTGAAAATCCCGCTGGCACAATTGTGACGCCACGGGCGCAACTGGCGGGAAACAGCCGCTCCGGTCGCACAAGGTCTTGCAATCCACCCGGCCTTCGGGTCACGATGCTGCCGGTTTACGCGGGCGCCCTCGTCAGGAAATGACGGGGGCGTTCGGCCACGCATCAGACGCGCCCAAAGAGAGGCACCGAATGGAAAAGATACCGATGACGCGGGCGGGTTTCGACCGTCTGGACGCCGAATTGCGTCGCCTGAAGGCGGAGGACCGCCCCGCCGTGATCCGCGAGATCGCAGAGGCGCGCGAGCATGGCGACCTGTCGGAAAACGCCGAATATCACGCTGCCCGCGAAAAACAGAGCCATATCGAAGGCCGCATCAAAGAGCTGGAGGCGCTGATTTCCCGTGCCGAGGTGATCGACCCGACCAAGCTGTCGGGCAGCGTGAAGTTCGGTGCCACCGTCGATCTGGTCGATGAGGACACGGACGAAAAAAAGACCTTTCAGATCGTCGGTGAGGCCGAAGCCGATCTGGAGCGCGGCTTGCTGAACCTGCGCAGCCCGCTGGCACGGGCGCTGATCGGCAAGGATGAGGGCGACAGCGTAGAGGTCGTCACCCCCGGCGGCGGCAAGGCTTACGAGATCCTTGCCATCCGCTATATCTGACCGATGCGCTGGCCGGACGACCAGCGCGATGCCGCGACGCTGATCGGGGCAGCCGTCAGCGGCGTGTGGCTGCTGATGGTGCTGGCGTTCTGGCTGCTTGGCCCCGAAGGCGCGCCACAAAGCGGTCTGGCGCGGCTGGCCACGCTGATTGGTGTGGCGCTGCCGCTGGTGCTGATCTGGCTGGCCGTCGGGCTGGCCCGCGCCATCGCCACGCTGCGCGATGAGGCCGCCGAACTGCGGCTGCAACTGGCAACCCGCGGGCCTGGGGGTGCTACCCCGGCAGGCGCAGCGGTTGTTCCAGCCCGGCCTGCGATGCAGCCGGTGCCCGTTCAGCAACCCGCGCCCCGCTCTGCCCCTGCATCTACCGCTGCCGCTGCGCCCGCCCCGCGCCCGGCACCACCCGCAGATTCCCGGCAGGCCAGCATGAGCCTACAACCGCCGCAGCCGGAAACCTCGGTCAGCCCCCGGCAACTGGTGCTGGCGCTGAACTTTCCCGACGGCCCCGAGGATCGCGCCGCCATTGCCGCCCTGCGTCTGGCCCTGCGCGACCCCGACCACGCCCGGCTGCTGCGCGCCGCGCAGGATGTGGTCACGCTGCTGGCCGGGCGGGGCATCTTTATGGATGACCTTCCCACGGACACCAGCGAACCCGCACTCTGGCGGCGCTTCGCAGCGGGGGAACGCGGCGGCGACATCCTGTCGCTGGCCGCGATCGACGACGATCTGGCGCAGGATGAAATTGCCGCAATGCTGCGCAATGACGAGATTTTCCGCGACACGGCGCATCACTTCCTGCGCCATTTCGACCGGATGCTGACCCGTATCGCACCGGAACTGGACGATCCGGCGCTGGCCGCGCTGACCGGCACCCGCAGCGCCCGCGCCTTTATGCTGTTGGGCCGTCAGGTGGCCATTTTCGGACGGCAGGACTGACCGAAAGGGCGGATGCCTCCGGCGGGGATATTTGGGGACAAAAGATAGGCCGGTTTACCGCGACCAACGGGTCAGTTCGGTTTCGTCGCTGTCTTTGGCCTCGACCCACGCGCCGGCACCATCCGGGCCGATCTCGCGCTTCCAGAAAGGGGCGCGGGATTTCAGCCAGTCCATCAGATATTCCGCACCGTCAAAGGCCGCCTTGCGATGGCGGGCAGCCGTGGCAACCATCATAATGGGTTCACCCACCGCCAAACGGCCAACCCGATGCACGATCCGCCAATCCAACAGGGCAAAGCGTTCCGCCGCCGCCGCACCAAAGCGGGCAAGCTGGGTTTCGGTCATGCCGGGGTAATGTTCCAGCTCCAGCGCCTGCATCTGGCCGGTATCGTCGCGGACCACGCCGGTAAAGGTCACGACCGCCCCCGCGCCTGCACCAAAGCCGCGCAGCTCTGCGGCCAGATCAAAAGGTTCGCTCTGGACCCGCGCCGACATCGCCTAGCCGCCCGTCATTGGCGGGAAAAAGGCGACCTCACGGGCATCGGTCAGAGGCGCATCCAGCGCGACAAGCTCCTGATCCACCGCCACCCGGATCGCGCCCATATCGGCAAAAGCCGCAGCATAGCGATCGTCCCGACCGGCCAGTTCCGCGACCAGATCGGCAACCGTTGCAGCCTGTGTCTGGACCGTTTCAGAGGCCTGCCCGATGCGTTCACGCAGCCATGCGAAATACAGCACATCAATCTTCATGGTGATCCCGCAGGTAAGGCATGGATTTCTGGAAATAATCCCAGCCGGTGATTGCGGTCAGCAGCGCCGCAATCCAGATCAGCAACAGACCAAACCCCGTCGCAATATCGGACCAGCCGGTGCCCCAAGGCAGCCGCCCCTCGCCCAAAAGCGGCGGGCGGCCCTGCTCGACATAGGCCAGCCCGGTGCCAAGAAACAACACCGCGATGGCGACCATCTGCGCGGTGGTTTTCCACTTGGCCAGTTTCGTGACCTGAAGTTTGCCCGCGTCCGCCCCCAGATATTCGCGCAAGCCCGAGACGAACACTTCACGGAACAGGATCACGGTTACGGGCAGGATCAGCCACGGGTTCATCCCCGAATAGCCGGTAATGACCACAACGGCGATGACCACCATCGCCTTATCCGCAATCGGGTCCATCGCCGCACCGAAACGGCTGACCTGATTCCATGCCCGCGCAAGCTGGCCGTCGAACCAATCCGTCACCGCCGCCAGAATAAAGATCGTCAGCGCCGCGAAATCCGCCCAAGGGCGCGAGAAATACAGGAACATCACCGGCACCAAGGGCGCGGCAACCAGCCTGAATACGGTCAGGATATTGGGGATTGTCCATCTCATGCGCGACAGATTAACCACCTGCCGGGCAAAGGGAAAGCCCGCTTAATGATAACTGGCAATCTCGATCAGGTTGCCGTCGGGGTCATTGAAATAGATCGAGGTGATCGGCCCCTGCGCCCCGGTCTTGGCGACCGGACCTTCGACCACTGCGACGCCCCGCGCGGTCAGCCGGTCCAGCACCTGCGCAGGCGTCCAGTCGGTTATCAGGCAGACATCACCGCAGCCGATGGCGGCATGGTTGCGGGTCTCCTGCCCCAGTGTTTGCAGGTTGATTTTCTGGTCGCCCACCTGCAAGGCACGGCGGTTGCCAAAAGACACCACCGGCAGGTCCAGCACCCGCGCATAAAAGGCGCAGGCCGCGTCAATGTCGCGCACAGTCAGAACGATATGGTCAATAGATCGGATCATGGAATCTATGTCTGACATAACCGTCCCCGCCCCGACAAGAGGCACCCAGATCGCCGCATCCGCATCACCATAAGGTGCCGCCTCGCCCCGCAAGATCGAGACTCCGACGACGGCACAGATTGCAGCGTCCAGCATGTCCTCATAAGCCTTCAGCGCCTTGCCGCGCGCCGCCGGATCAGGGACGGGCAGCAGGTCAGCGGCACCGTGCAAATGCGACTGCAAGGCCGTGACGATCTGCGCCCAGACATTGCGCAATTGGGCATGACGCTCTGCCGCCGACAAGGCTGGCCAATATTTTTGCAGGTTCCCCTGCTTATAGGGCAGCCGGTAATCAACCCCCAGATATTCGATCAGCGCCGGGTGGGGATAAACCTCGGCCAGCCTGCCATCCTGCCCGGCGGTTTTCAGGTGATAGCCCCGCGCCGCGAAACCGCCGCGCAGATCGGTCGAAACCTGCCCCGGCTGCTGAGGCGTCGGGCTATGCGTGCCTGCACCGCGCCCGCCGTAAATCTGCGACAGGCTGTTATCGGCCACCCGCCGCGCGGTGATCGGTTGACGCGACAGCGGCATATCCACCGTCACCAGCGACACCGGTGCCCCGGCCAGCTCCGCTGCCCGGTCCAGAAGCTGCCCGGCAAGCGCCGGGCCTGCGCCGGGCGGCTGGTCCAGAAATGCGGCATAGGATGGGGCCACCGCAATCAGCCGCCAGCCCGAAGCGGTCTCGGTCGCCAAGGCCACGCCGCTGTCATGGTGGGCTGACCATGCCGCATCTATCCCCAAAATCACCCGCACCGCGAACCTCTTTACCTGCGGGCAACCACCCGGAACATCGCAGCATCAAAGCCCCGCCGGGCATGAAGCGCAACGCCCCGCGAACGGCACCGGACAGAACCGGCGGGGAATGGCCGATGATCGCAAGAAACCCACGCAAACAATTGCGACAAATGGGAATTATGGACCGCAGGAAAACCTGCGCCGCCTAACCCCGGGCGTTGAAATGATCGTAAATAACCTGCGCCATAGCGTCGCTGATGCCGTCCACGGCTTGCAGATCGGCAAGGCCCGCACGGCTGACGGCCTTGGCGCTGCCAAAATGCAGCAGCAGGGCGCGTTTACGGGTCGGGCCGATGCCGGCGATCTCATCCAGCGGGTTGGTCAGCGCGGCCTTGGTCCGCTTGGCGCGGTGGGTGCCGATGGCAAAGCGGTGGGCCTCGTCCCGCAAACGCTGGATGAAATACAGCACCGGGTCATTCATCCGCAGCGCAAAGGGACGCCCCCTGCCTTGACTGGCGGGACGGTGGAACTCCTCTTTTCCGTGGTCACGGTCCTCACCTTTGGCGACGCCAAGCATGGGGATGTCCTCAACCCCCATATCCTCCATGATTTCCGCCACGGCCGAGACCTGCCCCGCGCCGCCGTCGATCAGCAGCAGGTCGGGCCATGCCTCGGTCTGGCGATCGGGGTCTTCCTTGAGCAAGCGGGAAAAACGGCGGGTCAGCACCTCGCGCATCATGCCGAAATCATCGCCGGGGGTGATCTCGGTGCCTTTGATGTTGAACTTGCGATACTGGCTTTTCAGGAACCCCTCCGGCCCCGCCACGATCATGCCGCCAACGGCATTGGTCCCCTGAATATGGCTGTTGTCGTAAACCTCGATCCGGCGCGGCGGGCCATCCAGATCGAAGGCTTCGGCCAGCCCCTCCAGCAGCCGGGCCTGTGCGGCGCTTTCGGACATGCGGCGGGCCAGGCTTTCGCGGGCATTGCGCAGGGCGTTCTCGACCAGATCGGCCTTTTCCCCACGCTGCGGGACAGTGATATCCACCCGCCGCCCGGCACGTTCGGACAACAGCTCCACCATCAGGTCCATATCCTCGATCTCATGCGACAACAGGATCAGCCGGGGCGGAATCTTGCCGTCATAGAACTGCGCCAGAAACGCCTCCATCACCTCATCGGCGGATTCGGCACCGTTCAGTTTGGGATAAAAGTCGCGGTTGCCCCATGACTGGTTCGCGCGGATAAAGAACACCTGCACGCAGGCCAGCCCGTTTTCCATATGCAGCGCCACAATATCGGCCTCAGGCACGGCCTTGGGGTTGATCGCCTGCACCGACTGCACCGCCGTCAGCGCCTTGATCCGGTCGCGCAAGGCGGCAGCGCGTTCATATTCCATCGCCTCGGCGGCCTCGGCCATCTGCGCGGCAAGATCGGCCTGAATCGTTGTGGTCTTGCCTTGCAGGAACAGCTCGGCATCCGCGACCAGCGCACGATAATCGGGTTCCGAGATCTTGCCCACGCAAGGCCCGCTGCACCGCTTGATCTGATACAAAAGGCACGGCCGACTGCGGCTTTCGAACATCGAATCGGTGCAGTTCCGCAGCAGAAACACCCGCTGAAGCTGGTTCAGCGTGCGGTTCACCGCCCCCGCGCTGGCAAAGGGGCCGTAATAGTCGCCCTTTTCGGTCTTGGCGCCCCGGTGTTTCTTGATCTGCGCAAAGGGATGGCCCTTGGCAACCAGAATATTCGGGAAACTTTTGTCGTCACGCAGCAGCACGTTATAGCGCGGCTTCAACTGCTTGATAAGGTTCTGTTCCAGCAGCAGCGCCTCGGTCTCGGTGCGCGTGGTCAGGAACATCATCGAATGGGTTTCGCGGATCATCCGCGCGATCCGCGCCGTATGGCCATGCCCGCGGGCATAGTTCGACACCCGCGCCCGCAGATTGCGGGCCTTGCCGACATACAGCACCTCACCCATGGCCCCAAGCATACGATAGACGCCGGGCGAGCCGTCCAGCACCTTCAGATAATCGGCAATCAGCGCCTGTCCGGTTTTGGGTTTCTGGGTCATGTCCGCAAGATAGTGATTCCCCCGCCCCGCTGCCATGCCGGGCGGGTTGGTTCAAGGGTTTATATGCCCACAGAATCTGTGGATAAGTTTGTGGATGGGCTGTGGCAGCACATGGCTCGGCTGGCGATTCATGGGCTCCTTCGTGATCTGCCTGTTTTTTAGGCAGCTTTTCAAGTCATTGTTTTTGAATATTTTTTTAACTTCCCTGTCGCAACCCACTGATTTTCGTGCAAGAATCGTGACGCTTTTGTTACCCTACAGCGGGAAGTGGACAACTTGACGCGGGCAAGGCTGCGGCGAGGTCAGGATTCGCCCAATATGTCCGGGGTGCGCCAGCCAAGATGCTGACCTCCGTCCACGCAGATCAACTGCCCGGTGACGGCTTTGGCATCCAGCAAAAACCCAAGCGCGGCAGTCACGTCATCAGGGTTCGCGCCACGTTGCAAAATCGTCGCCGCCCGCTGGCGGTCGAAATGATCCTGCGTCTGCCGCGCCCCTTGCAGCGTCGGGCCGGGACCAATGGCGTTGACGCGGATCGCCGGGGCCAGTGCCTGTGCGCTGGTCCGGGTCAACGCCCAAAGCGCCTGCTTAGCCAGCGAGTAGGTCATAAACTCGGGCGTGGGTTTCAGCACCCGCTGATCGACCATATTCACGATCAGCCCGGCGGCCAGAGGCTCACCGTCGCTTGCGGGCTGTAAACCCTGCGCGGCCATCGCCTGCGTCAGCAGGAACGGCGCGCGCAGGTTTGACTGCATATGCCGGTGCCAGCTTTCCGCGCTGGCGCTGGTGATGCTGTCATATTCAAAGATCGAGGCGTTATTGACCAGCACCGTCACCCGACCCATGGCCTGCGCCCGGATAAACAACGCCTGCGTGGCATCATCGTCCAACAGGTCGGCCTGAAACGCCTGCGCCCGGACTCCCATGGCGCGGGCGTCAGCGGCGGTGGCCTCGGCCTCATCAGCGGAACGGTCGTAATGCACCGCCAGATCATAGCCGCGGCCCGCCAGATACAGCGCCATCGCCCGGCCCAGCCGCCGCGCCGCGCCCGTGACCAGCGCGACCGTCATTTCAGCAGCACCACGACATAGGCAGCATAAGCGGCCACCATCGCCACCCCCGCAGCACGGCCAATGGTCTGCCCCCGGAACAGGAACGGCCACAGGATCAGCGCCGCCGCCAGCATCACCCAGAAATCCAGCCGCAGCATCTGTTCCGGCACAGGCATCGGCTTGATCAGCGCGGTAATGCCCAGAATGCACAGAATGTTAAAGATATTCGACCCAACCACATTGCCCAGCGCCAGATCCGACCGCCCCCGCAGCGCCGCCATGACCGAGGCCGCAAGCTCTGGCAGCGAGGTTCCTACGGCCACCAACGTCAGCCCGATCACCGCCTCGCTGACGCCAAAGGCACGGGCGATGTCGGTCGCCCCCTGCACCAGCAGATGCGCTCCGATGGGCAGCGAAATCAGCCCGATGGCCAACCAGATCGCCACATTGCGCCACGGTGCCAGCCCGGTGCCTTCGGGCAAATCGGTGTCATCTGCGCCCGCCGTCGAAAGCTGCCGCCACAAGGTCATGCCCAGCCCGGCCAGCAGCACCAGTCCCGCCACCAGACCCAGCGGCCCGATCAGCGCCAGCGCAATCAGCAGGACCGAGGCCCCGACCATCATCCACCAGCTTTCCCGCAGGTCATGTCCACGGGTCACAATCGGCGCAATCAGCGCGGAAACGCCCAAAATCACCAGCACATTGGCAATGTTGGATCCCACGACGTTGCCCATTGCCAGATCGGTGGCCCCCTTCAGCGCGGCCGAGACCGAGACGATCATTTCCGGCGCAGAGGTGCCAAAAGCCACTACCGTCAGCCCGACGACCAGCGGCGTGATCCCCAGCCGCAGCGCCAGCGCCACCGCGCCACGGACCAGAAACTCGCCCCCAGCGACCAGCAGCACCAGCCCGGCGGCGATCAGCGCAAGATCAACGACCAAAGCGATCAAGCCCCAGCAGACGCGCCATGACACGGCGGAACTTTGGCCCGGCGACAATGGCCATGACCACCATCACGATCAGGAAAACAATGACGGCGCGAATACTCATACGGGGCTTTCAGCTTTTTGTTACCTGCCCCAGATAGGGACAGCGGCAGCGCGGCACAAGTGACCCCCTCTTATCAGCAGTCCCGACCGGCGCTATGCTGCCCGCCAGCAGAATGACGACAAGGCCCGGCAAATGGATATGACAGCCCGCAGATGGCGCAACGGTGGTTGGGTTGCGGATATGCCCCCGCCCCCGCCTGATGAATCCCCCGTGGCTATCGTTCTGGACGGGGTGGCGCAGGCCGTTCTGATGGCCACGCCGCAGGATTTACAGGATTTCGCCACCGGCTTTGCCGTGACCGAGCGGCTGATCGACGACCCCGCCGACATCACCGGGTTCGAGGCGGCGCAGGTCTCGGTTCAGGGCCGCCCCGCGTGGGAAGCGCGGCTGTGGCTGCGCCCCGGCCTTGCCGTGCGGGCGGCGGGGCGGCGGGCAGCGGCGGCCCCGGTCGGCTGTGGGCTGTGCGGCGTGGACAGTCTGGAGCAAGCCCTGCCCGATGTGGTGCCTGTCGCCAGCGACCTGACCCTGACGCCCGCCGAACTTCTGGCGGGCTTTGCCGCGCTGGAACAGGGCCAAGTGCTGCGGCTGAAAACCCCGGCGATTCATGGGGCCTGCCTGTGGCGTCCCGACGGCCCCGCCCTGCTGCGCGAAGACGTGGGCCGGCACAACGCACTGGATAAGCTGGCGGGTGCCGCTCTGCGTGACGGCACGGACCCGACCCGCGCGGTGGTGGTTATCAGCAGCCGTCTGTCGGTCGATCTGGTGCAGAAATGCGCCCGCATTGGCGTGCCGGTGCTGGCGGGGGCGGGTGCGCCCACGCGCATGGGGCTGGAATGGGCAAAAGCCGCCGGAATCACGCTGATCGGGCGGCTGCGGGCCGATGGGTTCGATCTTTACGCACACCCTGAACGGTTGACCTGACGCGGCGTTGCATTTCGGCCCCGGCACGCGCATATAGGCGGCAACATCCGGTAAAGGGGTTCCGATGACCTATCTCGACTTTGAAAAGCCGCTGGCCGATCTGGAAGGCAAGGCCGAGGAGCTTCGCGCCATGGCCCGTCAGGGCGAAGGCGTTGATCTGGAAAAAGAGGCCGCCGCGCTGGACAAAAAGGCGGCCGAAATGCTGACCGAACTGTATTCCAGCCTGACCCCATGGCGGAAAACTCAGGTCGCCCGCCACCCGGATCGCCCGCATTGCGGGGCCTATATCAATGCGCTGTTCACCGAATACACCCCCCTTGCCGGGGATCGCGCCTTTGGCGACGATCACGCGGTCATGGGTGGGCTGGCGCGGTTCAACGACGCGCCGGTGGTGGTGATCGGCCATGAAAAGGGCCATGACACCAAATCCCGCATCCACCACAATTTCGGCATGGCCCGCCCCGAGGGTTATCGCAAGGCCATCCGCCTGATGGATATGGCGCATCGGTTCGGCCTGCCGGTGGTGACGCTGATCGACACGCCGGGCGCCTATCCCGGCAAAGGTGCCGAGGAACGCGGCCAGTCCGAGGCCATCGCCCGCTCGACGCAGAAATGCCTTGAAATCGGCGTGCCGCTGGTCTCGGTGATTATCGGTGAGGGCGGCTCGGGCGGGGCGGTGGCCTTTGCGACCGCCAACCGTGTGGCGATGCTGGAACATTCGGTCTATTCGGTGATCTCACCCGAGGGCTGCGCCAGCATCTTGTGGAAAGACGCCGAGAAAATGCGCGAGGCCGCAACCGCACTGCGCCTGACCGCGCAAGACCTGAAGAAACTGGGCGTTATCGACCGCATCATCACCGAACCCAAGGGCGGCGCACAACGCGGCCCGGATCAGGCCATCGCCGCCGTGGGTCAGGAAATCGCCGCCATGCTGGACGAGATGAAGGGCATGAAGCCCGCCGCACTTATCAAGGACCGGCGGCAAAAGTTTCTGGACATGGGCAGCAAAGGGCTGGCGGCGTAAAAGCTGCCGGGCCATTGTTCCGGAACGCCCCTGCGCCACACGACACGATCTGAACGGCTGCACCAGCGCCCGATAACCCTGCACAAAGGTGCCTGCCGATGGCCTCAGACCGTTTCGCCACCCTGCCAGAAGCACCCTATTTCGTCGTGACCTTTGCGTCACAACGGCGTGAAGGCGATCAGGGCTATGCTGAAATGGCCGACCGCATGGCGGAACTGGCGGCACAGCAGCCGGGCTATCTTGGAGCAGAATCGGCACGGGACGCCGAAGGCTTCGGGATCACCAATTCCTTTTGGGCGGACGAGGCCAGCATCCAGGCATGGAAACGTGACGTGGACCATCTGGCAGCACAGCAGCTTGGCCGTCAGAAATGGTATGCCAGCTATCGCATCCGCATCGCCCGCGTCACCCGCGCCTATGGTTTTGACGGGGCGTAACCGCCACAAGGTTTCAGCCGCGCGGGGACTTACCCGATCACCGTTCCACACTGTCCCCACGCCCATGCCCTGCGGCAAACATCTGCACAGCGGTCAGGGGTGACTTCCCCCGTTCCTCAGCACAGGGGGAACGGATCGACACGACACATAGGCGCGTTGGAAACCGCCCAAGGTTACGCCATAAAAATCATGCGCGGCACATCACCATTTTAGGCAAAACTGGCGCAGGAACATGCCGCCGGTCCGGGCTGGCGATCAATCTTCACCCGTCCAGTTCGTCAACCAGCGCATCACAGCCCCGCCCGCGCCATCAGCGCGTCGGATGCGCCTTCGATCACGTGCGGCAGGCGCTCCATCAGCTCAGTTTCGGGCAGGCCGGCGGGGATGGGGTCCAGAAACTCGATCACCGCGATGCCGGGGCGGATACGGATGCCCTCTTTCGGCCAGAACATCCCGGCATTGGTCGCAACCGGCTGACAGGGCAGCCCGGTTTCGCTGTAAAGCATCCCCGCGCCACCCTTATAGGGGCGCTTTTCACCGGGGCGGGTGCGGGTGCCTTCGGGATAGATGATAAGCTGGCCCAGCCCCTGCGGCATAGCCTGCCGAACCGCCTCGACAATCGCGGAGCGGGCCGAAGCCCCGCGTGTGCGGTCGATCGGCACCGAGCCGACTTTCCTGGCGAACCAGCCCATGATCGGCACACGCATGATCTGCTTTTTCATCACGAAGGCCCGCTGTGGGCAGGCCTGGGCGATGGCCAGAATGTCAAGGAAACTCTGATGCTTGGCTGCAACGATCACGTCGCCCGAAGGCGGCGTACCACGGATTTCATAGCGCACACCGAAATGCCACCGCGCGGCCCGCAGCATATAGGCGATCCAGCCCGTCGCCACAGCCTGCGCCCCTGCACGGCCCCAGATCAGCGCCCGCGGCAAACCGATGCTGCCATGCACCAGCGTCGCCAGCGCGACATGAACGTAATAGCTGATCGCCTTGATCCAGACCCAGATCAGCGGGCCGGCCGGCCCCGGAACATAAGGATCACGTTCAGCCATATCAGCGCACCTCTTGCAGCAACCGCAGGGCAGCATAGCGGGTGGCGAAAAAACCGACCAGCGCCGCAATCAGCGGGATAAGCACCGGCACCAGCCAGCCCCAGCCCTGAAAGCCCAGCCCGGTCAGGAACCCGCCCGCCTGATCCATGCGTGGCAGCGCTGCAATCGCCAGCACCCCCAGCACGGTCCCCGCCGCCGCGCCAAGCGCAGCGCGGCGGGTAAAGCGGCGCACAAAAGCCGTGGCGATGGTCGAATCCCGCGCTCCGATCAGGCGCAGCACCCGGATCACCTGCCCGTTCGCCGCCAGCGAGGATTGCGCCGCCAGCGTAATCATGCCCGCTGCCGCGCCGGTAATCAGCAGCAGCGACAGCCAGCCCATGATCCGCAGCCGCGACGCCGCCGAGATCAGCGGTTTGCGCCAGCGGGTATGATCATCCAGCACCGCGCCCGGTGCTTCGGTCGAAAGCCGCAGCCGCAACCCGTCGGCGTCGAAGCCCTGCCCGGTTTCGGTGACTTCGATCAGGCGCGGGATCGGCAGCGCGTCAATCGGCACATCCGGGCCGAACCACGGTTTCAGCAAGTCCTGCATCTCGGCATCGGACAGCAGCTTGACGGCGGCAATGCCGGGCGTGGTGCGCAAGACCTCCATCGCGGTGGTGGTCTGGCTGTCCAACTGATCGGCGGGGGCCGAAATCCGCACCGTCACCGTATTGGCCAGCGCATCCGACCAGCGCGCCGCCAGCCGCCCCGACGCCAGCGACAGCGCCAGCGCAAACACCGCCAGAAAGGCCATCGCCCCGGCGGTCAGCATGGTCAGGCTGGCGGTGTGACCCGTGGGCGGCACGATCCGGTCCGCCATCGCGGCATCACGCCGGAACAGGCTGCGCCACAGCCCCGCCACATCCAGCCCGCGCATATCCCTGAACCGCCCGATCATAGATCCGCCCCCGCCAGCCGCACGCGCTTGTCCGCGATCCGCAGCACCCGCGCCTGCACCTGTTGCTTGGTCGCACGGATCAGGTTCAGGTCATGGGTGGCAACCAGCACCGTCTTGCCACTGCGGTTCAGCTCGACCAGCAATTGCACCAGACGCATGGACATTTCCCAATCCAGATTCCCCGTCGGTTCGTCGCACAGGATCACATCCGGCGACAGGATCACCGCGCGGGCCAGTGCCGCCCGCTGGCGCTCGCCACCCGACAGGGATGGCGGCATGGCACGGGCATGGGCGGTCAGCCCGACCCACGCCAGCAGGTCGCGCAGTGATTCGAGGTCCAGCGGCTGCCCCGTCACCGTCAGCGGCAAAGCGATGTTTTCCGCCACCGGCAGGTGGTCCAGAAACTGCGTATCCTGATGCAACACCCCCACCCGGCGACGCAGGTCGGCAATGCCGTCGCGCGACAGGGTGGTGACATCCTGCCCGAACAGGCTGACGCTGCCAATCGTCGGCAGCAGGTCAACATAGCACATGCGCAGAAAGGTGGTTTTCCCCGCACCAGACGGCCCGGTCAGAAAGTGGAACGAGCCGCGCGCCAGTTCCAGCGTCATATCCGACAGCAATTCTCCGCCGCCACGATAACCGAAAGCGGCCCCCTGCATCTCGATCACGCACAACTCCTTTTTCTGCCGCACTTGGAAGCGGGCCGGGCCGTTGATAGAACAAGCCAAAGGCGAAGACCAGAAAGCAAAAAGCGGAACCCGCAGGAAACGGCGGGAACACGGAAAGGACAGGCACAGGATGCGGCTGATCTGCCCACGCTGCGGTGCGCAATATGAAATCGACGCGGCGCTGCTGCCCGCTGCCGGGCGCGATGTCGAATGTTCCAGTTGCAACCACGTCTGGCACCAACCGGGCCAGCCGCTGATTGCGCCGGTCAAGGCACTGCCCAAACCGCTGCCAGAGGCAAGCGCAACCCCGCTGAGCCGCCCTCTCAGCGCCGCCGTCCTGAACATCCTGCGCGAGGAGGCCGAGCGCGAACAGGCTGCCCGCGCCGCCGAGGCACAGGCTGATCTCGCCGCTCGGACAACCGAACCGGAAGCCACGCAGGAACAGGAACAGGAACAGGCGCAGGAAACCGCAGCCATCGCCCTGCCGCAAGTCTATGTCGATGAGGATGCCGAGGACGCCAACCCCGACGACAGCGACGACTGGCCCGCAACCACCATTATCACTGCCCCCGACGTCTCCGCCCCCGGCTCCTCCGCGACCGAAGCCGCGACCGAGGCCACCACGCCACAGTCAGCCCCGGCCGAAACCCCGCGCCCGGCCCCCTCGCAACCAAGCGTCACACAGACCAGCATCACATCGCAGCCCGCTGCGACCGACACCACGCCGGAACCGACCCCCATCCACCGCCCGATTCATCGGGTGCGACCCAACACCCTGCCCGACGCCGATCAGCTTGCCGCAACGCTGGTTCCCCCGGCCGCCGCAATCCTTGCCGGCCCAACCGCCGCCGCTTCCCCCCAAGCCGCCCCACAAGCCCAGACGACAACGCCAGCCGCCAGCCGCTATGCCGCCGGTTTCACCACCGCACTGGCCCTGCTGGCACTGCTGCTGGCGCTGTATCTGATGGGCGGAACACAGCCGCACGACAGCCCGCTGGGCCAGTTCCGCGACACGCTGGACCAGGCCCGCGCCGCACTGGCGGGGCTGTTTAGGGGGTGATCACCGGTTCACCCCGCCGCGCCTCGATCCCACAGTGCCACTATCTCGGCCGCACGGGTTGCGACCGTGGCCGCATCATCACTAGGCCGATACAGGGCTGAACCAACGCCGATGCCCGCCGCCCCCGCTGCGCGCCATTCGGGCAGGGTCTGTGCATCCACCCCGCCTACCGCATAACAACCCGTGCCCGGCGGCAGAACCGCCCGCATGGCGCGCAGCCCGGTTGGCCCGATCAACTCGCCGGGGAACAATTTCAGTGCCGTAGCCCGGGCGTCCAGTGCGGCGAAAGCCTCGGTCGGGGTCATGATGCCGGGATAGCTGGACAGCCCCGCCGTCCGCGTCGCCCGGATCACATCGGGGGCGCAGTTCGGCGACACGATCAGCCGCCCGCCTAGATCAGCAACTTGCGCCACCTGATCCACGCGCAGCACCGTTCCCGCTCCGATCTGCGCCCGATCCCCACAGGCCACAATCATCTGCGCGATACTGTCCAGCGCATCGGGAGAGTTCAGCGGCACCTCAATCAGCGTGATGCCTGCGCCGATCAGGGCGCGGGCAGTAGCGACGGCCTCGGGCGGGGTAATGCCGCGCAGGATGGCGATAATGGGACGGGTCATGCGGTTTCCTCATACTTGCGCCATGCAGCCAAAAGGCCGGCGCGGGTCAACTCAGCGGAATCGATGCTTTCGGAGACTGCGCCTTGCCCCGCCAGCGCAGCAGCATAAAGCGCGGTCAAGTATGGGCTGCCGATCAACGCAATCGGCAGCCCCAGCCAATATGGCCGCGCCGCGCCCAAATCCAGCCCGATCAGCGTACCCGACAGCCATGCCAGCGCCCCTCCCGGATCACTCTGTCCAACCAGCCCTGCCGTACGCAAGCGAAACAGCCGCGCCCAGACCCGATGCGGCTGGCTGAGCGCTTCTGCCACCGCCGCATCAAAACCAGCCCCTATCTGCACCGACCCCGCCGCCAGAGAATGCCGCAGCACCGATTGCGTGGACAACAGAGCAAAAACTTCGCCTGTCATCACGGTCTGGAAATGACAGATTTCCCCGGCAGAAATGCGCACCCATTTCGTGTGCGTGCCGGGCAGGCATAACACACCGTCAAAATCGGGCCGCGCCGCCAGAAAACCGGCGATTTGCGTTTCCTCGCCGCGCATCAAGGTCAGGTCAGCGCCAGAAAACTGCAACTGGCCGCTGAAAACTGCGCCATAACCCAGCCCGCCGCATCGCGAATGCTGGCCGAAATCGAAAAAGCGATGGGGATGCCGCTGTTTCTGCGCCAGCCCAAAGGGCTGGAGCCGACCGAGGCCGGCCGCCTTGTCCTGCGTCGCAGCGCGGTCATCCTGTATGAGCTGGACCGCCTGCGCAGCTATGTTGCGGCGCTGCATGGCGGTTTTGCAGGTATGGTGCGGATCGGTGCCGTCACCGGCCCGGCGATCAGCTTTCTGGTCAGCGCCCTGCGCGAAATCAAGGCGGAATCCCCGGCTGCCGATATTGATGCTCAGGTTCTGCCAACCCGCGACCTGCTGGAGCAGTTGCGGGCCGGACAGATCGACCTGGCCATTGGGCGTATTTTGCCCGAATACGACACACGCGATTTCGCCATTACCCCAATGCAAGGCGAGCGCGTCGGCTTGCTGATCCGCGCCGGGCATCCGTTGACCCGCGCCGAACGCGTCACCCTGACCGAAATTCTGGACGGCGAATGGATCATGCAGCCGCGCGGCGCTCCCATCCGCGAGGCGACCCTGCAATCCTTTGCTGCCCTTGGCCTGCCCGAGCCGCGCAACGTCATCCATTCCGCATCTTTGCTGTTCACCATCGCCTATCTGGCACAATCCGACGCCATCGCGCCAGTCCCGACCGAGGTCACGGACCTGCTGACCGGACCTCCGATCAACGCAGGTCTGTCAACGCTGAATATCCACGGTATCCCCCCGGTTCCGCCCTATTACCTGCTGCATATGCGTCGCCAACCCCTGTCGCCACTGGCCGAGCGCCTGCACACCGCAATCCTGCGCCACCGCCAGCAGGCCAGAGATGCGCTTGCCTCACCGGGCGCAGGGGGCTGAAGATCATTTTGGCTGCATCCGAACAGTCCGAGATACTGCACCTGTCACATCACCATCGAACAGGCTAGTCGCCAGCCGCCTTTGCCAGCACCTAGCGCGAGGCGCATGAAATCGCGGATGCCTGCACTTTTCTCTTTTCGCTACGCTCGGGACATACGATCGGACAATGGATGCTTCCCAATGGTAGCTACGCCTATCTGAGCCGGTGCATCATACCTAGCCGAATGCCTAAGACAAAATCAGCCACACCTCCACACGATCAGACCGGCATTACCGCCACCAACCTTTAGACATGGCTAACGACTGCTACGCAGATTTGCGATTATGGTGTCCAGCACATCCAGCGTATTGGAGAGTTGTTCAGGTTTAATCCCCGAAGAGATCAGCCGCTCATGCTCACGCGCATGGGCGATCAGCTCGGCCA
>NZ_JAUNTN010000025.1 GCF_030538695.1 Paracoccus sp. (in: a-proteobacteria) | reverse complement strand
AGCATGTTCTGGCCACGCAAACGCTGATCCAGAAGAAATCCAAGAACATGAAGGTGGAAATCACCGGCAAGCTGCGTCCCGGCGTCACCGCCAAGGACATCACGCTGGCCGTCATCGGCAAGACCGGCACCGCGGGCGGCACCGGCTATGTCATCGAATATTGCGGTGAAGCCATCCGCGACCTGTCGATGGAAGGCCGCATGACCGTCTGCAACATGGCCATTGAGGGCGGTGCCCGCGCCGGTCTGATCGCGCCGGATGAAAAGACCTTTGAATATGTCATGGGCCGCCCCCACGCTCCCAAAGGTGCCGCATGGGAGGCCGCGCTGAACTGGTGGAAGACCCTGCAATCCGACGAGGGTGCGCATTGGGACAAGGTTGTGACCATCGCCGCCGAAGACATCGCCCCGGTCGTCACCTGGGGAACCTCGCCCGAGGACGTTCTGCCGATCACCGACGCCGTTCCCGCGCCTGAATCCTTTGACGGCGGCAAGGTCGAGGCCGCCCGCCGCAGCATCGACTACATGGGCCTGACGCCGGGGCAAAAGCTGACCGACATTCGCATCGACGCGGTGTTCATCGGCTCTTGCACCAATGGCCGGATCGAGGATCTGCGCGCCGCCGCCGGCATCCTCAAGGGCAAGCATCTTGCCGATGGCGTGCGCGGCATGGTCGTCCCCGGCTCGGGTCTGGTGCGGATGCAGGCCGAGGAAGAAGGTCTGGACAAGATCTTCACCGACGCCGGTTTCGAATGGCGTCTGGCCGGGTGCAGCATGTGCCTTGGCATGAACCCCGACCAGCTTGCACCGGGCGAACGCTGCGCCGCCACCTCGAACCGCAACTTCGAGGGCCGCATGGGCTATAAGGGCCGCACCCATCTGATGTCGCCGGTGATGGCGGCAGCGGCAGGCGTTGCCGGTCATCTGGTCGATGTGCGGGATGTGATGTGACTGACTATTCGGACTTCATCATCTATGCGGATGAAAGCGGCTCGCCAGTCTTAGGCGCCGACATTGACGATTTTCCCGTCTTTGTTCTGGTGTTCATGCTGGTGAGCAAGCGGCACTATGCTGAACAGCTTGTGCCAAAAGTGCAGATGCTGAAGTTCGATTCAGTCGGGCACGATCAACTGATCCTGCATGAACGTGACATCCGGCGTCAGTCCAAGGATTTCGCGTTTCTGCAGGTCAGCGAACCCCGTCGCAATGCGTTTCTGGAACGGCTGAACACGATTATCGGCGACGCCGACATTGAACTTTGCTGCGCCATCATCGACAAATCCAAGCTACAGGAACGCTATAATACGCCGTGGGATCCCTATGCCTTGGCGCTGACCTTCTGCCTTGAGCGGGCTGCGCAAAGCCTTGCCCGCAAGAGGACGACCGGTCACGAGGTCAGCGTCATTTTTGAAGCACGCGGGGCGAAGGAAGACAGGCTGCTGGAACTGGAGTTTCGTCGTATCGCCAGTGGAGCGCCGCGGCTTGGGAAAGCATCAGCACAGGTCAAGGCAATCAAATGGAAACCACGTTTTGCAGATAAGCGCAGCAACTCGACCGGGCTGCAACTGGCTGACTTGGTGGCCCGCCCGCTTGGCCTGCACTACCTACGCCCCAGCCAACCCAATCGCGCGGCAGAGATCGCGCGACGCAAGATCAGTAATGGAGGCCCAAAGTGCTTCCCATGAAAAGCAGACGGGCCACCGAGAGACCCCAGTAGCCCGCCGCCGACCGAAAAACTCCAGCCCATTTGCTACGCAATATGCGAACAGGCGGGCTAAAAGTCAAGAAGCGAGACAGAACATGGAAAAATTCACCACCCTGACCGGCGTTGCTGCGCCGATGCCCTTGGTCAATATCGACACCGATATGATTATCCCGAAGCAGTTTCTGAAAACCATCCACCGTTCCGGGCTTGGCAAGAACCTGTTTGATGAGATGCGCTTTGACCAGCAGGGCAATGAAATCCCCGATTTTGTGCTGAACAAGCCTGCCTACCGGCAATCGCAGATCATTGTTGCGGGCGACAATTTCGGTTGCGGCTCGTCGCGGGAACATGCGCCTTGGGCGCTGCTGGACTTTGGCATCCGCTGCGTGATCTCGACCAGTTTTGCGGATATTTTCTATAATAACTGCTTTAAGAACGGCATCCTGCCGATCGTGCTGCCGCAAGATGCGGTCGATGCGCTGATGAAGGACGCCGAAAAGGGCGAGAACGCCCGCCTGACCGTGGATCTTGAGGCGCAGACCGTGACCGGCGCGGACGGCACCGCCTATCCGTTCGAGATGGACCCCCACCGCAAACATTGCCTGTTGAACGGACTGGACGACATCGGGCTGACGCTGGAAAAATCCGCCGCCATCGACACGTTCGAGGCGCAGATGGCGCAGTCCCGGCCTTGGGTCTGATCCTGAAACTTGGGGCGGCGGCGCTGGCGGCCGCCCTTTGCCATGCGGCGGCGGCAGAAACCATCCGGCTTGCGACATGGGATCCTGCGCTGACACGCGACGGGCCGGGGCTTTTGCTGCGCGACATGGCCCGCAAGGACGCGCAGATCGACGCAGCACTTGCCGTGCTGACCGAAGCCCGCGCCGATGTGATCCTGTTGACCGGCCTCGACTGGGACCATGACGGGCAGGCGCCGGATGCGCTGATCGCACGGCTGGCAGCCGCAGGGCTGGATTATCCCCACCATTTCGCACCGCGCCCCAACAGCGGCATGGCGACCGGGCTGGACCTGAACGGCGACGGGCGGTTTGGCACCCCCGACGATGCGCAGGGTTATGGCCGGTTCAGCGGCCAGAATGGCATGGCGATCCTGTCGCGCCTGCCGCTTGGGCCGGCGCAGGATTTCAGCGCGACCCTGTGGCGCGACCTGCCCGGCAACCTGCTGGACGCCCCGCCCGAGGTCGCCGCCATTCAACGCCTGTCCAGCACCGGCCATTGGGATGTCGCGGTGCAGACGACCTCGGGGCCGCTGCATCTGCTGGCCTGGTCCGGCTCTCCGCCGGTGTTCGGCGGCAAGACCGACCGCAACGCCCGGCGCAATCATGATGAAACCGCCTTCTGGACCGCCTATCTGGACAGCGCCCTGCCCTTTTCGCCCCCCGATGCGCCATTTGTTATCATCGGCAAGGCCAATCTGGACCCAGAGGACGGCGACGGGCGGCATCAGGCGATCCGCGCCCTGCTGAACGATCCGCGCCTGCAAGACCCACGCCCGCGCAGCACCGGCGGCCCGCTGACCGGCCTGCCCGGCAAGGGCGACCCGGCGCTGGATACCGGCCACTGGCCGGGGCGGGATCTGGCCCTGCGGGTCAGCTATATCCTGCCCGCTGCGGGGCTGAGCATCCATGATTCAGGCGTGCTCTGGCCCGCCGAAGGCGTGCTGGCCGATACGGTCGTCACAGCCTCACCGCACCGGCTGGTGTGGGTGGATGTCGAGATGCGCTGATGTTGCCGCCGTCGCACAAAACCACGGGCGACAGCGCCGCCTCAAGGCCCCAGCGGCTTTGTCCCCCCGCCCATGTCGATCAGCCGTTTCAACAACGGTCCAGCCTGCGGGCCGATCCGGTCGCAGGCCGTGGGATCGTCCAGCAGGCGAAAGGCCGGACCATAGTATTTCTGGTCATAGCTGGTCGGGTCCAGCCCAAGCTGCGCCGCCAGCTTGTCGCCGGTGCCGGTAATCAGCGTCCATTCGCCGTCCGTGATCTCATAACCCGGACAGTTCGATGTAATGACATTCACCTGCGCCAGCTCTGCGATCAGGCTTTGCGCCTCGGGTCGGGACAGGCCGGACACGTCGGGCAATTGCACCCGCACCCCGCCATCTGCCAAAGCAGGGCCGGTCAGGATCAGCGCCAGAATCATCGCGCGGGGAAAAATCTGCATGGGCATCGGCCTTCTGTGATTTCGCCCCAAACCACCGCAACCCCGCCCGGACTGCAAGCAAAATCAACGTGAGCTTGACCCCGGCAACCGGCAGCGTTACCCGAAACCCAACCAACGAAACCCCAACATATAAAGGCGAAATCATGTCTGACAGCTATTCCCTGCTGATCCTTCCCGGCGATGGCATTGGCCGCGAAGTCATGGCCGAAGTCCGCAAGGTCATCGACTGGTTCCAGAGCAATCGCGGGATGCGCTTTGACATCTCGGAAGACCTCGTGGGCGGTGCCGCCTATGATGTGCATGGCGTGCCGCTGGCCGATGCGACCATGGCCAAGGCGCAAGACGTGGACGCCGTGCTGCTTGGCGCGGTGGGTGGGCCGGCCTATGACAACCTGGATTTCAGCGTGAAGCCCGAGCGCGGCTTGCTGCGTCTGCGCAAGGAAATGGACCTGTTCGCCAACCTGCGCCCGGCACAGTGCTTTGACGCGCTTGCCGATTTCTCCAGCCTCAAGCGTGACGTGGTGGCCGGTCTGGATATCCTGATCGTGCGCGAACTGACCAGCGGCGTTTATTTTGGTGAACCGCGTGGCATCTCGGGTCAGGGCGACGACCGCGTGGGTATCAATACCCAGCGTTATACCACCGCCGAAATCCGCCGTGTGGCCCGTTCCGCCTTTGAACTGGCGCGCAAACGCGGCAACCGCGTCTGCTCGATGGAAAAGGCCAATGTGATGGAATCCGGCATCCTCTGGCGCGAGGAAGTGCAGTGGGTCCATGACAACGAATACCCGGATGTCGAGCTGTCGCACATGTATGCCGACAACGGCGCGATGCAGCTTGTCCGCAACCCGCGTCAGTTCGACGTGATCGTGACCGACAACCTGTTCGGTGACATCCTGTCGGACGCGGCGGCGATGCTGACCGGCAGCCTCGGGATGTTGCCTTCGGCCAGCCTCGGCGCACCGATGGCGAATGGCCGGCCCAAGGCGATGTATGAACCCGTCCACGGCAGCGCCCCCGACATTGCCGGTCAGGGCAAGGCCAACCCGATCGCCTGCATCCTGTCCTTTGCCATGGCGCTGCGCTATTCCTTTGACGAGGGCGCGGCGGCGGATGAGCTGGAAGCCGCGGTCGAAAAAGTGCTGGCCGATGGCGTGCGCACCGGCGACCTGATGGGACCAGAGGGCGGGACCCCGGTTTCGACCAGCCAGATGGGTGATGCGATTATCGCGGCGCTGACGGCCTGATCCCGCTTTGCGCGGTGGCGCGGTGCCGCGAGATGCTGGCAATATGGTCAGCAACCCGCGCCAGCCACCGCGCCGCATCGCTGCGGGTCAGCAGGTCCGGCACACCAGCCCGCCCCGAGCCAAACGCAACCCGGCGGGCCGCCTTGGCCCGCTGTTTTATCAGCCGGGACAGCCGGTCCAGACGCATCGCATCATCTGCAGGCACCGCCAGCATCAACCGCGCCGGACGCAGCAGCCCCGGCATCATGCCAACCGGACCAATCGCACCGTGATCGTCCAGCCGCGCCTGTAGCCGCACCAGATGGTCCACCTGATGCAACATCGCCGCATAACGCGCCATCAGCGGCTTGTTCCCCCGTGGCAGCCGGATCTGCGCCAGATAGCCCTTGACCGCCGCCAGCGCCGGGCCGCATTGCGCCTCGGCCGCAGCCAGCGGGCGAAGGTCGCCCGGCGGCATCAGCGCCGCCCGCAAGGCTGCCCGCTGCTGCGCGGCCACCATGTCGCAGACGCTTTGCGCCGCATCCATCGCAGCGGCTTCATCATCCAGCAAATGCGCGTCCAGCGCGGCTTCGGCACCTGTCCGGCGCTCTGGCACCATGCGTTCGATCAGCCGGGCAAAGCCAGCGGTAAAGGGCAGAAACACCAGCGTTCCGACCAGATTAAAGCCCGTGTGGAACATCACCAGCGCCGTCTGATCGTCCCCCAACCGTTGCGCCAGCGGTCCCATCAACGACAGCAGCGGAAAGGCCAGCGCCGCCGTGCCAAGGTTGAACATCAGATTGGCCAGCGCCGTCATCCGCACCGGGCGCGAGCCACCAACCGCCGCCAGCAGCCCGGTGAAGGTGGTCCCGATGTTCATGCCAATCACCATGGCCGCGCCCTGCATCAGATTGACTGCACCCGAGCCGATCAGCACCAGCGTCAACGCCACCCCGGCGGTGCTGCTTTGCGTCAGCGTCACCAGCACCAGCCCCACCAGCACCAGCACAAGCCGCCCGATCAGCCCATCCCCCGGCAGGTAACGCGCCAGAAATTCCGCCGGGATCAGCGCGGCATCGCCCGACATCGCGCCCTGCATCATGTCCAGCCCGATGAACAGCAGCGCCAGCCCCGCCAGCATCTGCCCCAGCCGCGCAACCCGGCCACCAGCCAGCAGCGCCATCAGGCTGGCGACCAGCATCACTGGCAAGGCGATCAGGCCAAGCTGCATCTTGAAACCAACCAGAACCACGATCCAGCCGGTGATCGTGGTGCCGATATTGGCCCCGAACAGCACCCCGAGCGCCTGCGTAAAGCCAATCACACCTGCGCCGACAAAGCCAATCGCCATCACCGTTACCGCCGTTGACGATTGCACCACCGCCGTCGCCGCCAACCCGGTCAGCGTGCCGCGCAGTGGCGTCGTGGTGAACCGCGCCAGCCAGTGCCGCAATCCGCCCCCGGCCAATTGCCGCAACGCCGCCGTCATCGTCTCCATCCCGAACAGGAACAGGCCGATACCACCCAGAAATGTAAAAATCGCCGTCATCAGTCGTTGATACAAGCCGCTGCAAGCAAGGACAATCCGCACCGGCAATGCAAAAATCATGGCCTGGCCGCAACTTCCCTCTTGCAATCCCCCCCCGCCCGCGCTACCTGCCCCGTCACGGTCGGAGCGTAGCGCAGCCTGGTAGCGCACCTGCTTCGGGAGCAGGGGGTCGGAGGTTCGAATCCTCTCGCTCCGACCAGTTTTCCCGAATGATATTTCCCCGCGACGGTTCAACCCTTTGCGCATCAGCACAGAGCCGGGGAGCATGCGCTACGTCAGCCTCAGCGCATAATCCGGTTCACATGGCCCATTTTGCGGCCTGCGCGGACCTCGGGTTTGCCATAAAGGTGGATCTGCGTGTCCGGCTGGGTCAGCAGGTCAGGCAGGCGGTCCATATCGGCACCGATCAGGTTTTCCATCACCACATCAGCATAGCGGCGACCGTCACCCAGCGGCAGGCCAGCCACGGCGCGGATGTGCTGCTCGAACTGATCGACGGTGCAGCCCGCCTGCGTCCAATGGCCGGAATTATGCACTCGGGGCGCAATTTCATTCACCAGCAGGCTCTCAGGCGTCACGAACAGCTCAACTCCCATGACGCCGACATAATCCAGCGCATTGACGATCTGACCGGCCATCAGAACCGCATCGGTCAGCAGCCGCGCGGGCAGGCCGCAAGGCACGGTGGTGGTCGCCAGAATCCCGTCGCGGTGGACGTTCAGACCCGGATCAAAAGCCGCAACCTGACCATCCGCCGCCCGCGCCACAATCACGCTGATCTCGGCGCTGAAACTGATGAACCCTTCCAGCACCGCAGGCGCAGCGATCTGCGCCCAGGCAGCCGCCGCATCATCGCCGGGGGACAGCCGCAACTGGCCCTTGCCGTCATAGCCCAGCCGCCGGGTTTTCAGGATACCCCGCCCCAGCTCTGCCTGCGCAAGCGCCAGCGTCGCCGCATCGTCCACCGCGCGATAGGGGGCGCAGCGCAGGCCAAGCCCGGTCAGAAAGTCCTTTTCCGCCAGCCGGTCCTGCGACACCGCCAGCGCCCGGCGGTTCGGACGGATCGGGCGCAGGGTCTCAAGCAGATCCAGCGCCTCGGTCGGGATATTCTCGAACTCATAGGTGATAACATCGACGCCTTCGGCAAAGGCCCGCAGCGCCGCCGCATCATCATAACCCGCCGTCACGCATCTTTCCGCGACCTGCGCCGCCGGACAATCCGCAGCAGGTTCATAGATATGGCAGCGATAACCAAGGCGGCTGGCCGCAACCGACAGCATTCGGCCAAGCTGACCGCCACCCAGAATCCCGATCACCGCGCCGGGCTGCAAAGGCTTATTCATCGCGCGGCACCTCGGGGATGGATGCGGACAGCGCCGCGCGCCAGTCGTCCAATCGCTGCGCCAGCGCAGGGTCGCTGATCGCCAGAATACCCGCCGCCATCAGCCCGGCATTGGCGGCCCCCGCCGCGCCAATGGCCATGGTCGCCACCGGGAAACCCTTGGGCATCTGCACGATGGAATAGAGGCTGTCCACGCCCGACAAGGCCCGCGTCTGAATCGGCACGCCCACCACCGGAATACGCGTTTTCGAGGCCATCATTCCCGGCAGATGCGCCGCGCCCCCTGCCCCGGCAACAATCACCCGCAAGCCACGCGCGGCGGCCTGTTTGCCGTAATCCCACAGCCGGTCCGGGGTGCGATGGGCGCTGACGATAAAGGTCTCATAAGCCACGCCAAGATCGTCCAGAATCACGGCCGCCTCGCGCATGGTGGGCCAGTCGGATTGGCTGCCCATGATGATGCCGACCGGCGGCGCCTTATCTGGAAATTGCATCGCTTGCCCCCTTATGCCTTGTGAAACCGGCATATACGCGCGGGCGATCCGCTGCAATCAGGCGATGATGTCGGGGGTCAGATCGTCTTCCAGACGGCTGATGCGGTCCTTTAACGCCAGTTTTTGCTTTTTCAGCCGTTGCAGCGTCAGGTTGCAACTGGTGCCGGTCCCGGCCAGCGCAGAAATCGCGGCATCCAGATCACGATGTTCGCGGCGCAGCATCTCCAGCCGGGTGCGGGCGATTTCTTCGTGAGACATTTCATGCATGGCGTTCATGGCGGCGGCTCTGAGCGGTTTTTCAAGATTATAGCCCGGCCCGATGCATCTGTTAATGCAAAACTTGTCTGCCCTTGCAGGAAAGCCATGCCGCACACATATTAAAGCCACAGGCTGCCGCAATCGGGGCCTGTCAGATGCCATCGCTTTTGGGAAAGGAACGGCATGAGCAAGGTTTCACTGGGAACCCACCCCTATCTGCTGGGCTTCGACCAGCTGGAACGACTGGCCGAACGCGCAGCCAAGGGGTCCGAGGGGTATCCGCCCTATAACATCGAACACATCGCCCCCGATGGGTTCCGAATTACGCTGGCCGTTGCCGGCTTTGCCGAAGATGATCTGACCATCACCCTGGAGGATCGCCAGCTGGTGATCCGTGGTCGCCAACCCGAAACATCCGACGAACGGGTGTTTCTGCACCGGGGCATTGCCGCGCGTGCCTTTCAGCGCCGCTTTGTGCTGGCCGATGGGGTCGAGATCATGGGCGCAGGCATGGAAAACGGCCTTTTGAATATCGACCTGCGCCGCGAAGAACCGCAGCAGGTTGTCCAAACCATACCGATCAGCCGCAAGTGAAAGGGGATCAGTGATGAACACGACGTTTAACCTTAACGATGACGGCACCCAAACCGTCTATATCCGCCGCATCCAAATGGACGCCCTGCCCGAAGAAGTCCGCGAACAGGCCCCCGGTCTGGACAGCCTTTATGCCGTCTATGGCGTGAATGGCGAGCGGCTGGCACTGGTGCGCGACCGCAGCACGGCCTTCATCCTGGCCCGCCAGAACGACATGGCCCCGGTCAGCGTGCATTGAACCCTGGCTCGGTCCGCATCAACGGACCGAGCCAATCGCCATTGCCGGAAACAGCGCAATGCCATGAATATCATCGCCCACCTGCGGGTCGGGCAGATCAGGCCAAAGCCCCGGCACCAGCACGATACCCAGCGCATATTCTGCATCTGGATCGGGGCTGCGCAGGGCCACCACATCCGCAATCATGTATTCCTTTTCCAAAAACCTGCCGCCGGGGCGCAAGGCCCGGATGGTGCCGCGGAAATAGCAGGCCGTCGGGCCGCCCTCCTCATGCGGAATCAGGCTGGCCAGACCTTTGGTCTGGAAATGAATGTTGCCGTCAGCCTCGACTGGCGCGCCATGATCGACCAGAACCTGAAAATGCCCCGCCTCTGGCGTCAGGATCACCGGCTGCGTATCCGCCAGCCCCACATCCAGAGGCAGGCCAATAATGCGGAAATCATGCTTACCCCCGTCTCCCATAACCCGGCAGCGGACGCATATTCCGGCAGCTTGGCCCAAAGCAGCATATCCTCAAACCCCGGAATCCTCAGCCCGACATAAGCCTGATGCGCGTCGCTGGACCGGATCATGCCGGCGATTTCAGCGATCACCTTGGCCCCACCGGACAGCGAGGGCCACAGCCCGGTCAGACAGGGCTGCCCATCATCGAAGTGCAGCAGCAGGATCAATTGACCCGCGCCGATTTCAGACGGCCAGACCAGCAGCGCCCCCGGTTTCTGCGCGACCGGAATCGCATTACGGCTGCGCACATCGGGCAGCAGCGTGTCCCGAAGTCGGGCATCGGCCAGAATATCACCAATCCGTGCCCGCATGGCCTGAGCATCATAGCCAAGGCCAGCACATTCGCTGACCCATTCAAAGGCAGAATCATCAATCTCAACAGGGATCACATTTTCCATGATCCGCAGCCCGACCAGAACAGGCCATAAAATCAAACACTTAACACTTGCGGCTTTAACGATCCCATATGCAAAAGCCCCGGCGAAAGACCGGGGCTTTGTATTTTCGCACTGAAAGCCGGGATCAGTTCAGACCGATCAGGCCCATTGCTTCCAGCTTCAGCAGCACCTGATGCGCGGCATTGTCCACGTCGATGTCGCTGGTATCGACGCGCAGTTCCGGGTTCTGCGGGTCTTCGTAGGGGTCCGAAATCCCGGTGAACTCTTTGATCTTGCCTTCGCGGGCCAGCTTATACAGGCCCTTGCGGTCGCGGCGCTCACATTCTTCGACCGGGGTCGAGACATGGACCTCGACAAAGGCACCAAAGGCCTCGATCATCTCGCGCACAGCACGGCGGGTCGCGGTATAGGGCGCGATCGGGGCGCAGATGGCGATACCACCGTTCTTGGTGATCTCCGACGCGACATAGCCGATGCGCTTGATGTTGATGTCACGGTGTTCCTTGCTGAAGCCCAGCTCGGACGACAGATGCTTGCGCACCACATCACCATCCAGCAGCGTGACCGGACGGCCGCCCATTTCCATCAGCTTGACCATCAGCGCGTTCGCAATGGTCGATTTGCCGGAGCCGGACAGGCCGGTGAAAAACACGGTGAAGCCCTGCTGCGCACGCGGCGGAGAGTTCCGGCGCAACTCGCGCACAACCTCGGGGAAGCTGAACCATTCCGGGATTTCCAGCCCTTCACGCAGGCGGCGGCGCAATTCCGTCCCCGAGATGTTCAGCACGGTGACACCTTCTTCGATCTCATCCGCCGGCTCATACTGAGCGCGTTCCTGCACATAGACCATGTGTTTGAAATCGACCATTTTCACGCCGATCTCGTCCTCGTGCTTGCGGAACAGCTCCTGCGCGTCATAAGGACCGTAGAAATCCTCACCAGCCGAGTTCTTGCCGGGGCCAGCGTGGTCGCGGCCAACGATGAAATGGGTCACGCCATGGTTGCGGCGGATCAGCCCGTGCCAGACGGCTTCACGCGGGCCAGCCATACGCATGGCCAGGTTCAGCAGCGACAGCGCGGTGGTCGAGGACGGGTATTTGTCCAGAACCGCCTCATAGCAGCGCACGCGGGTGAAATGGTCCACATCGCCCGGCTTGGTCATGCCGACGACCGGATGGATCAGCAGGTTGGCCTGCGCCTCGCGCGCGGCGCGGAAGGTCAGTTCCTGATGGGCGCGGTGCAGCGGGTTGCGGGTCTGGAAGGCCACGACCTTGCGCCAGCCCAGCTTGCGGAACTGCGCGCGCAGCTCGTTCGGGGTGTCGCGGCGCGCGCGGAAATCATAGTGCATCGGGGATTGCAGACCCTTGACCGGGCCGCCCAGATAGATCTTGCCTGCGGTGTTGTGCAGGTAATTCACCGCCGGATGCGCCAGATCATCCGCACCGAACACCTTCTCAGCCTCACGCGCTTTGTTCGGCTCCCATTTGTCGGTGACGGACATGATCGCCAGAATGACACCCTCGGCGTCACGCAGGGCGATGTCCTGCCCCGGCTGAACCGTTTCAGCAAAACCTTCGTTCACGTCCAGGGTGATCGGCATGGGCCAGAGCGAACCATCTTCCAGCCGCATGTCTTCGACGACACCGTTGTAATCGGCCTCGGTCAGAAAGCCCTTCAGCGGATAGAAACCGCCGTTCATCAGCAGCTCCAGATCGCAGATCTGGCGCGGGGTCAGGTCCCAGGACGGCATATTGCCAGCCTCGTCCTTCAGCTTCTTGGCCGACTCGGGCGAGACATACAATTCGGGAATGGGAACAAGGTTCGGTTCGGCGGTCATGGCAGCTTCTCGCGGTTGCGGCCGAGGGGTCCGGCCGGGAATGAGCACGATGCCCGTTGCAGCGGACCTGCACGGGCTTGCAGCGGCCATTAGACCGCAACCCCTCACAAATCAACCGTATTCTTTTACGATTTTGCGCTTTTTCACGACCGTTTGAGAGTCCGGCGACATTCCGCCGGGCAGCTTCGACCCCAATTCGGGAACCCATCCGCGCCTGACCTGTTATCTTAGGGTAATAGGTGAAAAGGGAATGAAAACATGACCAAAGCAGACGCACCCGCCAGCGCCGAGGAAAAACGCGCCCTGACCCGTGACGAGTTGGAACTGGCCGATCAGGCCCGCCAACCTGCTTTGGGGGCTTTGTCAGACCGCGACCTGTCCGATCTGATTTCCCGGCTGCGCGACCGCCGCAATCGCGCCCGAGACATTGGCGACCGTCAAAGCCGGGCCGATCAGGGCAATGCCGGCACCCGCAGCAAGCACGCCTATCTGAACGAGGCGCTGGACCGCGCCCGCAGCGAGCGGGACAGCCGGGGCGTCGAAGCCGATGCCGAAGATGCAGAGGATCAGAAGGTCAATCCGATGATGGAAACCGGCGGCCCGCTGCATCCGCACGACCCGGATGCTGACAAGGGCAAGAAGGCCATGGCCGAGACCCATCTGCGGCAGGCCCCTTCCGGGGCGCTGGATCATTCGGGCGAGCTGGCCTCGCGCAAACGATCCGGCGGGGCGCGATAAAGCCCAAAGCCAAAGGCCCGCCTGTTCCGGCGGGCCTTTGACGTTTATTCCTGTTCCGCCAGCCAGCGTTCTGCATCCAGCGCCGCCATGCAGCCCATGCCTGCGCTGGTGACGGCCTGACGGTAAACGTCATCGGTCAGATCACCCGCCGCAAACACGCCGGGAATACTGGTCCGCGTGGTGCCGGGCTGAACCTTTACATAGCCGCCATTGTGCAATTCCAGTTGATCGCGGACCAATTCGCTGGCCGGAGCATGGCCGATGGCAATGAAAATCCCATCCGCTGCGACCTCTTGCGCCGCACCATCCTTGACCGAGCGCAGAACGGCACCCGTGACCCCCAAAGGCGTCTCATCGCCCTTGACCAGTTCCAATTCGTGATCCCAGATGACCTCGACCTTGGGGTTCTTGAACAGCCGGTCCTGCATGATCTTTTCGGCCCGCAGGCTGTCGCGGCGGTGAACCAGAGTGACCTTGCTGGCGAAATTGGTCAGGAACAGGGCCTCCTCGACCGCCGTATTGCCGCCACCGACGACGATCACCGGCTTGTTGCGGTAAAAGAACCCGTCGCAGGTCGCACAAGCGCTGACGCCAAAGCCTTTGAACTTTTCTTCCGACGGCAGGCCCAGCCAGCGCGCCTGCGCCCCGGTCGCCAGAATCACCGCATCCGCCGTCACCCGCAGGCCGGAATCACATTCCGCAACAAACGGCCGTTGGCCAAGGTCCAGTTTCATCACCAGATCGGTGACGATCTCGGTCCCCATCTCGCGGGCGTGGGCTTCCATCCGCACCATCAGTTCGGGGCCTTGCACCGAGGTATCGCCGGGCCAGTTCTCGACCTCGGTGGTGATGGTCAACTGGCCACCGGGCTGCATCCCCTGAATCAGCAGCGGGTTCAGCATCGCACGGGCGGCATAGACCCCGGCGGTATAGCCCGCAGGGCCAGAGCCGACGATCAGAAGGCGGGTGTGCTTGGTCTCGGTCATGGCATCCTCATGTCTTTGCCGCATAGCTAAGGGCTGACAGGCCCCGCCGCAATGGTTGCGAACAGCAGAAATAATATTGCGCAGACAAGCCATCTAAGGTAGTTTCCGGCAAGATTTTCAACATGGTGGAAAACGTGGCCCGGCTGGATGACATAGATCGCAGGATTCTTGCGGAATTGCAGGCCGACGGGCGGATGACCAATGTTGAACTGGCCCGCCGCGTCGGGATCTCGGCCCCACCCTGCCTGCGCCGCGTCCGCGCGCTGGAGGAACAGGGCTTCATCCGTGGCTATCACGCCGATGTGGACCCGCGCGAATTGGGGTTCGAGGTGCAGGTTTTCGCCATGGTCCGCCTGAACAGCCAGTCCGAGCGCGACCTGTCCGCCTTTGAAGAACAAGCCCGCGGCTGGCCTCTGGTCCGCGAATGTCACATGCTGAACGGCGAAATTGACTTTATCCTGAAATGCGTCTCGCCCGACCTGTCCACGTTCCAGCGGTTCTTGATGCAAGACCTGACCGGCGCAGCGAATGTGGCCAGCGTCAAGACCTCGCTGGTGATCCGGGGCGCCAAGGATGAACCCGGCGTTCCGTTCGACATTCTGGAACAACGGATGGCGGAACAACCGTAAAGGGGGCTGCGCCCCCTTGCCTCCGGCGGGGATATTTAGGGACAAAAGATAGGCGGGTCAGCCCAAATCCGCGCCAAGCCCCTGCATCAGCGGCACAAAATCCGGGAAGCTGGTGGCAATCGGGCTGCCGTCATCGACGCTGATCGGCTGATCCGAGGCCAGCCCGGCAATCAGAAACGACATGGCGATGCGGTGATCCAGATGGGTGACGGCGGTGCCGCCGCCGGGCAAACCGCCCTGACCATGAACGGTCAGGCTGTCGCGGGTTTCCTCGACCTTCGCACCGTTCAGCTCCAGCCCGCGGGCCATCGCGTCGATCCGGTCGGATTCCTTGACCCGCAGTTCTGCCACGCCATTCATCACCGTGGGACCATCGGCAAAGGCAGCAATCACCGACAGGATCGGAAACTCGTCAATCATGCTGGCGGCGCGTTCGGCGGGGACGGTCACGCCCTTCAGCGGGCCGTGGCGCACGATCAGATCGGCAACCGGCTCGCCGCCTTCTTCGCGCGTGTTTTCCCATGTCAGATTGGCGCCCATCTCCTCTAGCGTGATATAAAGACCATCGCGCGTCGGGTTGCGGCTGACGCCCGGCACACGGATTTCCGACCCCGGCACGATCAGCGCCGCAGCCACAGGAAAGGCCGCGCTGGACGGATCGCGCGGAACGGCGACCGCGCAAGGGCGCAGTTCCGGCTGGCCGGTCAGGGTAATGACATGGCCTTCATCGGTGTGTTCGGTGGTCACGGTCGCACCAAAACCACGCAGCATCCGTTCGGTATGGTCGCGGGTCGGTTCGCGCTCGATCACCACGGTTTGCCCGCGCGCATTCAGCCCGGCCAGCAGCGCCGCCGATTTCACCTGCGCCGAAGGCACCGGCGTCGCATAACGCAGCGGCACCGCATCCGCCGCGCCCCGGATCGTCACCGGCAACAGGCCGCCCTCCCGCGCCGTGATCTGCGCCCCGAACAGCGCCAGCGGGTCGGTCACACGGCGCATCGGACGGCGCGACAGGCTGGCATCGCCGGTAAAGGTGGCGGTAATCGGCGTGGTCGCCATCGCCCCCATGATCAGCCGCACGCCGGTGCCGGAATTGCCGCAGTCGATCACGCCTTCGGGTTCTGCAAAACCACCGACACCCACGCCATCGACCAGCCATTCCCCCGGCCCGACACGTTCCACCGTTGCGCCAAAGGCGGCCATCGCCTTGGCCGTATCCAGCACGTCCTCGCCCTCCAGCAACCCGGTGATATGGGTCCGTCCCACCGCCAGCGCGCCAAGGATCAGCGCCCGGTGGCTGACGGATTTATCCCCCGGCACCTGCGCCACGCCAGCAAGCGGGCCAGAGCGGCGGGCGGTCATCGGGCGGGGATCAGCGGAATGGGACATGGCACACCTCTTTGTTGCCCGCGTGATAGCGCAAACCGCGCCCCGCCTGCCAGCATCTTTTGTCCATAAATATCCCCGCCGGAGGCACCGGCGCGTCAGCGCCGGAAGGTCGCGTAATGCGGCACCCGGCCTTCGCGCAGGGCTTTTTGTTCGTAACGGGTGCTGATCCAGTCATCCCATGCATCCGGGCCTTCATGCACCAGCGTGAACCCGGCCTTTGGCACTTCCTCAAGCGTCTGGCGCATATAGTCGGGGATGTCGGTCGCCACCCGGAACTCGGCCCCCGGCGCCATCACCCGGCGCAGCGGTAAAAGATGTTCCGGCGTCACAAAGCGGCGGCGGTGGTGGCGGGCCTTCGGCCACGGGTCGGGATAGTTCAGAAACGCCCGCGCAATCGCACCATCAGGCAGCACATCCATCAGATCCCGCGCGTCGCCCGGATGGACCGAGACATTCGACACCCCTGCCGCACGGATCTTGCCCAGCAGCATGGCCACGCCATTGATGAACGGCTCACACCCCACAATCCCGATGTCAGGGTAACACGCAGCCATATGCACCATATGCTCACCGCCGCCAAAGCCGATTTCCAGCCAGACGGGCCGATCATCCCCGAACCAGTCGGCGGGGTTGACCGGGCTGCGGTCCGGGTTTTCCTCGGGGTGGATGCGCGCCGGGCGCAACTCTCCAAGGTCTTCGGCCAGATAGCCCTTTTGGCTGCCGCGCAGGGTTTTCCCATGTCGGCGGCCGTAAAAATTCCGCTGCGGCGGGATCGGGAAATCGCTGTCAGACATGGTTAATCGGCGGTCAGGCGGCTGATGGTGACGGTGACTTCGGGCTTTTTGCCGATTTCCTCCATCGTGACCTGCCGGGTGATCTTGCGGATGGCCTCATCCAGCTTGTCGTCATTGGCCACGGTTTTCGCGTCGGCGCGTTCCAGAAACTCGGCCAGTTCGGCCTCGATATGGCGATCCAGCGGCACACCGGCCCGGCCCCGCGCGGGCAGGCCCATCAGCTCGACCCAGGCATCGGGCAGCAGGTTGTCGCCCTCATCCACGATCACCGAGACCAGCGCGTGACCGTTCAGCGCCATGCGGATACGGTCGCGCACCACCCCATCCATGGCCCCGATCAGCACCGAGCCGTCCAGATAGACCCGCCCGGTCTCGATCTCATCAACCACGCGCGGGCGCTCGCCCGTCAGGTCCAGCATGGTGCCGTTCACCACCACCGCCGAGGCGATCCCCTTGCTTTCCGCGATCTTCATATGCTCACGCAGATGCATATGCTCGCCATGCATAGGAATCAGAATCTCCGGTTTCAGCAGGTCGTGCATCGCCTCGATGTCGGGGCGGTTGGCATGACCGGAAACGTGGTAAACGCCATCATCAGCATCAAAGACATCGACGCCCATTTCGGAGAAGGCGTTCATAATGCGGATCACACCACGCTCATTTCCGGGGATGGTTTTCGAGCTGAACAGAAAGCTGTCGCCCTCTTTCAACTGCAACCCAAGATAGCGCCCGCGCGAGAGCTGCGCCGAAGCCGCGCGGCGTTCCCCCTGCGAGCCGGTGACAATCAGCATCACCTTATCGCGCGGCAATTCGCTGGCCTGTTCAGGACCAATGACCGGCGGGAACTTGGTCAGGATGCCGGTCTCGATCGCTGCCGTCACCATCTTGCGCATGGCCCGACCCAGCAAACAGACCTGACGGCCCGCCGCCTGCCCGGCCTCGGCCAGCGATTTCAGCCGGGCGATGTTGCTGGCGAATGTCGTCGCCACCACCATATTCGGCTGCGCCATCACGAAATCCAGCAGCGGATTGGCCAGCAACGCCTCGGAACGGCCCGGATTGGGGCTGAACACATTGGTCGAATCGCAGGTCATCACTTTAACGCCCCGGCCTTCATGGGCGATTTCATGCCACAGGATCGGGTCAAAAGCCTCGCCCACCACCGGGCTGCCGTCCAGCTTGAAATCGCCGGTATGCACGATCCGCCCGGCAGGTGTGTCGATCAACAGCGCCGAGCTTTCGGGGATGGAATGGCTGATCGGCACGAATTGCACCGTAAAGGGGCCAAGCCGCGTGACCTCGGGCCGGGGGCCGGTGACGCGCAGGTTGTCGGTGGGCTGGCCGGCCTCCTCCAGCTTCATCCGGGCCAGCGTCGCGGTAAAGGGCCGCGCATAGATCGGCACTTGCAGCTTGTGATACAGATGCCCGACCGCGCCGACGTGATCTTCGTGACCATGGGTGATGAAAACCGCCTCCAGCCGGTCGCGGTTCGCGGCCAGCCAGTCCAAATCCGGCATAATCAGATCAATGCCGGGCGAGCCGTCCATATCGCCAAAGGTCACGCCCATATCGACCAGAATCAGGCGCTCCTGCCCCGGTTTGCCATAGCCGTAAACATAGGCGTTCATTCCGATTTCGCCCGCCCCGCCAAGGGGCAGATAGATCAGGCGTTCAGACATGCCCGTTCTCCTTGTTATAGTTCCAGATCAGCCGGAGACCATGAACGGTCAAGTCATCCTCGATCGCGTCGAACAGGTCGAAACCCTGATCGAACAGCGGCGCAAGGCCCCCGGTTGCGATGACCTTCATCGGGCGGTCACGCTCGGCCCGTATTCTTTTTGTCAGCCCTTCGATCAGGCCGATATAACCCCAGTAAATCCCTGACTGGATACAGGAAACCGTATTCTGCCCGATCACCTTTTCGGGCATGGTAACGTCAACATGCGGCAGCGCGGCGGCGGCCATATGCAGCGCCTCAAGCGAAGTATTTACCCCCGGCGCAATCACCCCACCAATATAAGCACCGTCATGGTCCACCACATCCAGCGTCGTCGCGGTGCCGTAATCGACAACAATCAGATCGCCGCCGTGACGGTCAAACGCGCCAACCGTATTCACCAGCCGGTCGGGACCAACCGTCGTGCCCGGCTCGACCCGAGGCGGCACCGGCAGCGCCACCTCTGGCTTGCCAACCACCAGTGGGCGGGTGTTGAAATAACGGTTGCACAGCACCCGCAGGTTAAAGACCACACGCGGCGCGGTGGCGCTGATGATGCAATCGCTGATGTCCAGGTCGAAATGCTGAACAGAGATCAGCGTTTGCAGCCAGGTGTAATATTCATCCGCCGTCCGGGTGTGGTTGGTCGAGATCCGCCAGTGCGAGATGAACTTGCGCCCGTCCCAGATGGAAAACATCGTGTTGGTGTTCCCGCAGTCGATACACAACAGCATAGATCAGCCCTTCGGGAAATGAACATCGGCCGCCGCAATCACGCTGCGCCCGGCGGCAGTGGTCAGGATCAGCGCACCATCGGGGTCGATGCCCTCGAAAATGCCGGTCTGTTCGGTTGCGCCGGTGCGAGCGGTGATCTGCTCGCCCAAGCGTGCAGCGCGGGCCAGCCATGCCTGCCGGATCGGGGCAAAACCCTGTGCGGCATGGACGGCCTGCCACCCCGCAAAGGCCGGGGCCAGCAGGTCAAGGAAATCATCCGGGCTGACATTCGCCCCGGTTTCCGCAGCCAGACTGACCGGACGCAGCGCCCCCGGCTCCAGCGCCGCAGCATCGGGGGCGCTGGCAAGGTTGACACCAATACCCAAGGCCAGCGCATCGACCTGCGGACCGCGCCCGGCACTTTCCAGCAGGATACCAGCGACCTTGCCGCCGTTCAGAAGCACATCATTGGGCCATTTCAGTGCCAGCCGCGCCGAGGGGCCAGCCACCTGCGCCAGCGCCTCATGCAAAGCCAGCGCCGCAACAAAGGAAAGCTGCGCCACCTGCGCCGGCGGCCCAACGGGGCGTAACGCCAGCGAAGCCGCGAAATTGCGCAGGCCTGAAACCCATGCCCGGCCACGACGACCACGACCCGCGACTTGCTCGCGGGTCATAATCCATGCCGGATTGCTGAGGTTCGGGGCCAGCCGCAGGGCTTCGGCATTGGTGCTGTCGCAACGCGGCAGAATGTGCCGGCCAACGCCGTCAGGCCACTCAGCCACCTTGAGCAACAGCCGCAACCGCCGGGCCAACCAGCGATTCCGCCGCACGGCCCGCCGCATCCTCCAGCCCGAACATGCCAAACACGCCCAGCAGGATAAAGGCCGCCGAAGCCAGCATCAGCACATATTGCGGCAGGCTCATCCGCGCCTCGACGCCTTCGGATTCGTCACCGAAATACATGTAATAAACGATGCGCAGGTAATAGAACGCGCCGATCACCGAGGCGATCACCCCCAGCACCGCCAGCCACGCCATACCCGATTGCACCGCCGCATTCAGCACCGCAAACTTGGCGAAAAAGCCCAGAAGCGGCGGCACACCGGCAAGGCTGAACATCAGCACCAGCAAGGCAGCAGCCTTGACGGGGTCCGCTTTGGCAAACTGGTTCAGATCCGTCAGCTTTGTGACCGGCTGACCGTCACGCGACAGCGACAGGATCACGGCAAAGGCGCCGACATTCATCACCACATAAATCGCCATATAGATCAGCATTGCCTGCACACCATAGACCGTGCCAGCCGCAAGCCCCACCAGCGCAAAGCCCATATGCGCGATCGAGGAATAGGCCATCAGCCGCTTGATGTCCGTCTGTCCGATCCCGGCAATCGAGCCAAGGAACATCGACAGCACCGCCAGCAGCGCAATGATCTGGCCCCAATCAGCGGTGACATGACCAAACGCATCGAACATCAGCCGAGCGATCAGCGCCATGGCTGCAACCTTGGGCGCGGTGGCAAAAAAGGCCGTCACCGGCGTGGGCGAGCCTTCGTAAACATCCGGCGTCCACATATGGAACGGCACCGCGCTAACCTTGAACGCCAGGCCGACCAGCAGGAACACCAAACCGAACAGCAGGCCAATCGACATCTGACCGCCGTCGATGGTCTGCAAAATCCCGGCGAAAGAGGTGGTCCCGGCAAAGCCGTAAACCAGCGACGCCCCATACAGCAGCAGCCCCGAGGACAGTGCGCCAAGAACGAAATATTTCAGCCCCGCCTCGGACGATTTCACGCTTTCGCGGCGCATGGCGGCAATGACGTAAAGCGACAGCGATTGCAGCTCCAGCCCCATATAGAGGATCAGCAGATCGCCCGCCGAAATCATCATCATCATGCCCAGCACGGCCAGCGCGACAAGGATCGGAAACTCGAACCGCAGCATCCCGCGGCGGTCCAGATAATCCGCGCTCATCGCCAGAACGGCGGCGGCGGCGGTCAGGGTCACGGCCTTGGCAAAGCGGGCGAAGGCATCATCGGTGAACTGGCCAAAGAAGGCCGTCGTCGCCCCGGTGCCGCGCATCCCGACCATCGCCGCCAGCGCCAAAAGCACCGCAACCGTCAGCCACAACAGGCCCCGTGCCAGCTTGTCCTTGCCCAGATAGGCACCAGCCAAGAGCGCCAGAAGCGCGTAAAGCGCCAGCAGGAACTCGGGCAGGATCGTTTGAAAATCAAGCGAACTCATCTCGTGTCCCCTCAGTGGCTGGCTTCGGCCGGGGCGGCATCAACCGCGACAGGCAGGCTTTGGTGGTAATTGGTCAGCAGCGCCTGAACGCTGGGGCCGGTGATGTCGGTGACAAGCCGCGGGTAAACCCCAAGCAGCAGCGTCATCACCACCAGCGGCACGAAAATCCAACGCTCACGCACGGTCATGTCGGTGATGGTTTTCAGGCTTTCCTTCAGCAGCTCGCCAAAGGTGACGCGACGGTAAAGCCACAGCGCATAGGACGCCGACAGGATCACCCCCGAGGTCATCACCAGCGCCACCCAGGTATCGACACGGAACACGCCAAGCAGGGTCAGAAACTCACCCACGAAACCCGAGGTGCCGGGCAAACCGACGTTGGCCATGGTGAAGAACATGAAGATCAGCGCGTATTTCGGCATCCGGTTGACCAACCCGCCATAGGCGTCGATCTCACGCGTGTGCATCCGGTCATAAATCACGCCGACGCAGAGAAACAGCGCGCCCGAGATGAACCCGTGGCTGAGCATCTGGAAAATCGCGCCATCCACGCCGACCTGATTGGCCGCGAAAATCCCGGCGGTGACGTAACCCATATGCGCGACCGAGGAGTAAGCGATCAGCTTTTTCATATCCGACTGGACCAGCGCCACCAGCGAGGTATAGACCACCGCAATGGCCGACAGCCACAGCACGAAAGGCGTCAGCATATCGCTGGCTACCGGGAACATCGGCAGGCTGAAACGCAGGAAACCATAGCCGCCCATCTTCAGCAACACGGCGGCCAGCACGACCGAACCAGCGGTCGGCGCCTGAACGTGCGCATCCGGCAACCAGGTATGCACCGGCCACATCGGCATCTTGACCGCGAAACTGGCAAAGAAGGCGATGAACAGCAGCATTTGCAACCCGCCCGGAATGGTCCAGCCCACCACCATCAGCGGATCCGAGGCGAACTCATACCCCAAGAGCGCCGGAATGTCGGTCGTCCCCGAAATGCGGAACATCGCAATCATCGCCACCAGCATCAGCACCGAGCCGAGGAAGGTGTAGAGGAAGAACTTGAACGCCGCATAAATCCGGTTCGCGCCGCCCCAGATCCCGATAATCAGGAACATCGGGATCAGCCCAGCCTCGAAGAACAGATAGAACAGCACCAGATCCAGCGCCACGAACACGCCGATCATCAGCCCTTCGAGGACCAGAAAGGCGATCATATATTCCTTGACGCGGGTGGTGACATGCCATGCCGACAGGATCACCAGCGGCATCAGGAAGGTGGTCAGCATCACGAACAGGACCGAAATCCCGTCCACGCCCAGTTTGTAGTTCAGGCCCATGATCCACGGCCGTTCCTCGACAAACTGGAAGCCGGTGTTGGCCGGATCAAAGCCGAACAGCACGAACAGCGAGATCAGGAAAGTAGCCGAAGTGGCGACCAGCGCCAGCCATTTGGCGTTGCGGCCCGCCGCCTCATCATCGCCGCGCAGGAAAACCCCAAGGATCAGCGCCGCAACGATGGGCAGAAAGGTGATGATGGAAAGAAGGTTCGACATGGTTCAGTGGCTCCCCCGCACCATCATCCAAAGCAACAACCCGACGATGCCGATCACCATCGCAAAGGCATAGTGGAAAACATAGCCCGACTGAACCCGCCCGGCAAAGCGCGTCAGACGCGGGATCAGACCAAGCGCCAGCCCGTTGATGGCACCGTCGATGATTTTCATGTCACCGACCTTCCACAGCATCCGGCCCAGCCACAGCGACGGGCGCACGAAGATCCAGTCGTAAAGCTCATCGAAATACCACTTGTTCAGCAGGAACTGATACAGCGGACGCTGAGCCGCAGCCAGTTTCGCCGGCGCTTTTGGATAGGCGACATACATCAGCCAGGACAGCACCAGACCCAGCACCATAGCGACAAAGGGCGACAGTTTCACCCATTTCGGAACATAATGCGCCTCATGCAGCACATGGTTGTCGGGGTGCATATAGATCGCGCCCCCAACCGGCGCAGCGATTTCCGTCGCCGGGGCATGGCCCTCGGTTGCGGCGTGATCCTCAGTGACCGGGGCATGGTCCGTCGCGGCGGCGTCTGGCGCGGCTACGTCAGTCGCGGGGGCATGTGCCTCAGCCACCGGCATGTGGAAGAAGCTCTCCACCTTGTCGCCAAAGAAGCTGTTATACCAGACCATCCCCGAGAAGATCGCACCAATCGCCAGCAGGCCCAGCGGAATCGTCATAACCGGCGGGCTTTCATGGGCGTGGTCATGCGCATGATGGTCGCCGCGCGGCTTGCCAAAGAAGGTCAGGAAGATCAGCCGCCAGCTATAAAAACTGGTCAGCGCCGCCGCAATCACCAGCAGCCAGAAGGCATAGCCGATCCCCGAAGCATAGGCGCTTTCGATGACCGCATCTTTCGACAGGAAGCCGGCAAAACCGATAGTGGTCAGCGGAATCCCCACGCCGGTAATCGCCAGCGTACCAAGAATCATGATCCAGAACGTGAACGGGATCTTTTTGCGCAGCCCGCCATAGTTCCGCATGTCCTGCTCATGGTGCATCGCATGGATCACCGAACCGGCACCCAGAAACAGCATCGCCTTGAAAAACGCATGGGTCAGCAGGTGGAACATGGCGACCGAGTAAACCCCCACGCCCGCAGCAACGAACATATAGCCAAGCTGCGAACAGGTTGAATAAGCGATCACGCGCTTGATGTCGTTCTGAACCAGACCGACGGTCGCGGCGAACAGCGCCGTGGTTGCGCCGATGATGACAATGAACATCTTGGCTTCGGGCGCGAATTCATACAGTGGCGACATCCGGCAGACAAGGAATACGCCAGCCGTCACCATGGTGGCGGCGTGGATCAGCGCCGAAACCGGGGTCGGGCCTTCCATCGCGTCGGGCAACCAGGTGTGCAGGAACAACTGCGCCGATTTCCCCATCGCACCGATGAACAGCAGCAGCGCCAGCAGGTTGGCCGCGCTGAACTCCCACGACAGGAAGTGAATATTCTGCTGCGCCAGCGCCGGGATTTGCGCGAAGATTTCATCGAACTGGATCGTGCCGGTCAGCCACCACAGCCCGAAAATCCCCAGAAGAAAGCCGAAATCGCCCACACGGTTCACGATGAACGCCTTCATCGCCGCAGCACCAGCCGATTGTTTCTTATAGTAAAAACCGATCAGCAGATAAGAGGCGACCCCCACGCCTTCCCAGCCAAAGAACATTTGCAGCAGGTTGTCCGCCGTCACCAGCGACAGCATCGCAAAGGTAAAGAAGGACAGATAGGCAAAGAACCGCGCCTTGTAATGCGCATCATGGCCGAAACTTTCGTCATGGGCCATGTAACCGATGGAATACATATGCACCAAGGCCGAAACGCTGGTCACAACGATCAGCATGATCGCGGTCAGCCGGTCAAGGCGGATGCCCCAGCTTGCGGTAAAATCACCGGCCACAACCCAGTCAAGGATCTGGATATGGCGGGTTTCGCCGTCAAAACCCAGAAACACGATCCATGACAAGGCGCAGATCAGGAACAGCACGCCCGTGGTCAGGTATTGAGCGCCTTTTTCGGTCAGCACCCGCCAGCCAAAACCGGCGACGATGGCGCTGAACAGGGGCGCAAGAAGGATGATCTTTTCCATTGCCCCTCAGCCCTTCATCACGTTGACATCTTCGACTTCGATCGTGCCGCGGTTGCGGAAGAACACGACCAGAATGGCCAGACCGATCGCGGCTTCGGCGGCAGCGACGGTCAGCACGAACAGCGTGAACACCTGCCCGCCCAAGTCGCCCAAATGGGTCGAAAAGGCGACAAAGTTGATATTCACCGCCAGCAGCATCAGTTCAATCGACATCAGGATGACGATGACGTTCTTGCGGTTCACGAAAATGCCGAAAACGCCGGTGACGAACAGCACCGCGCCCACGATCAGGTAATGTGTCAATCCGATCATCGCCTTTGTCCCCTCTCCGGGTCGGTCCCGGTATCGTTCCTGCCAGTCCGGCGTTGCCCCGCCGGACCGGAAAATCCCTTTGGCCTTACAGCCCCTGCCCCGGTTTGATGTCCCGCAGCTTGACCGCCTCGGCCGGGTCGCGCCACATCTGTTGCAGCACATCCTGACGTTTGATGTCCTTGCGATGGCGCAGGGTCAGCAAAATCGCCCCGATCATTGCCACCAGCAGCACCAGACCAGCAAGCTGGAAGGCCAGCAGATAGTGGTCATACAGCACCGCCGAAATCGCCTGCGTGTTGTGCAGTTCCGCCGGAACCGGCACCTGCCGCAGCGCCGCCGCCTGATCCGAAACCTGCCAGGCCCCAAAGGCGATACCAAGCTGCGCCAGCAGCACCAGCCCGATCAGCAGGCCCAGCGGCAGATAACCCGCCAATTCGCCGCGAAGCTGCGCAAAATCCACGTCCAGCATCATCACCACGAACAGGAACAGCACCGCGACCGCGCCGACATAGACGATCACCAGCAGCATCGCCACGAACTCGGCCCCTTGCAGGACGAACAGACCCGATGCCGAGAAAAAGGCCAAAATCAGCCACAGCACCGAATGGACCGGGTTGCGCGACAGCACCACCATCAGCCCCGACACGATCACGCTGATCGCAAACAGGTAGAAGGCGAAAATCATCATTCCTCGGTCTCCTCTTCGGCATAGACATCTGCGGCGATGTCCAGCGCCTTTTGCATGGCGGGCAGACCGCCGAACATGCTCATCTGATAGATCGTTTCCGCGATTTCGCGTTTCGTCGCCCCGGCTGCCAGCGCGTGACGGATGGTGATGCGCAACTGCGGCGCGGCCAGCGCCCCCTGCGCGGTAATCGCGCCGATGGTCAGCAGAAGCCGGGTTTTGGCGTCCAGCCCTTCACGGTTGAAGGTCTTGCCAAACCACATCTCCAGCATATCGGCGGGCATGGTCGGGATCATCCGCTCGAACGCCGTGGTGTCGAGTTGTTCCAGCGCCGGGTTAAAGGCACGCGCCATCTCCTGCCCCGACTGGAGCATTTGGGAAAACAGCTTGGGAAAGGCGTCGTTCACAGCAAATCCTTAGCGATAGGGCGCGTCCAGAGCGATGTTGCGGGCCAGTTCGGATTCCCACATTTCACCATTTTTCAGCAGCTTGGCCTTGTCATAGAACAGTTCTTCGCGGGTCTCGGTCGCATATTCAAAGTTCGGGCCTTCGACGATGGCATCAACCGGGCAAGCCTCCTGACAAAAGCCGCAATAGATGCACTTGGTCATGTCGATGTCATAGCGCGTCGTGCGGCGGCTGCCGTCCTCGCGCGGTTCGGCGTCGATGGTGATGGCCTGCGCGGGGCAGATCGCCTCGCACAGCTTGCAGGCAATGCAGCGTTCCTCGCCATTAGGATAGCGGCGCAACGCATGTTCACCCCGGAAACGCGGCGACAGATGGCCCTTTTCATGGGGATAGTTCAGCGTGGCCTTGGGGCCAAAGAAATACTTAACACCAAGGCCAAAGCCCTTGATGAAATCCCACATCAGGAAGTATTTGGTGGCGCGGGCAAAGTCGATATTGGCCATTGGTCAAACCCCCGTCCAGCGCGCCCAGAAGCCGCCGAACACTTGATAACGAGCAAGGAACGCGATCAGCACGACCCAGAACAGCGACAGCGGCAGGAACACTTTCCAGCCAATGCGCATCAACTGGTCATAGCGATACCGCGGCACAATCGCCTTCACCATGGCGAACATCCAGAACCAGAACACCATCTTGACGAACATCCACAGCGCCCCGTCCGGGATGCCCGGAATGGGCGACAGCCAGCCGCCAAAGAACAGCACCGAAATCAGCGCACACATCAGCCAGATGGCTATATATTCGCCGGCCATATACAGCAGGTAGGGCGTGGACGAATATTCGACCATGTGACCGGCAACCAGCTCGGATTCGGCTTCGGCAAGGTCAAAGGGCGGGCGATTGGTTTCCGCCAGCGCCGAGACAAAGAACAGCACAACCATCGGCAGATGCGGCAGCCAATACCACGACAGGAACCCGGCCCCGCGTTGTGATTCGACAATATCCGACAGGTTCATCGACCCGGCCGAGATAATCACACCAATGATAATCAGGCCCAGCGACACCTCATAAGAGATCATCTGCGCAGCAGAGCGCAGCGAGGCCAGAAACGGATATTTCGAGTTCGACGCCCAGCCGCCCATAATCACGCCGTAAACCTCAAGCGAGGAGATGGCGAAGATGAACAGGATGCCAACATTCAGGTTCGACATCACCCAGCCGGGGGCAAAGGGAATCACCACCCAAGCCAGCAGGGCCAGCATCATTGACAGGAACGGCGCAAGGAAGAACACAAACTTGTCGGACCCGGCAGGCACGACGATTTCCTTCAGCACATATTTCAGCGCATCGGCAAAGGTCTGCAACAGGCCCCAGGGACCAACCACGTTCGGACCGCGACGGATCTGCACGGCGGCCCAGATCTTGCGGTCGCCATAGACCAGAAAGATCAGCGAAATCATCACAAAGGCAATGACGGCCAGACCTTGCAGCAGCATGATGATGGCCATGCCAAGCGGGGATGCCAGAAATTCAGCCATTACAATCGTGTCCCTCTCATCACGCTGCCGGGATGCCCCGGCTTTCACATTCGCGCAAGGTGGTTTCGGTTTCCATCACCTGCAAACCCATGGGCCGGGTCCGCGACAGGGTAAAGGCCGAATCCACCAGCAGCTTTCCGTTCCGCGTGTCCTTTAGCGTTCGGACATGCCGTGCGTATGGGCTGCCATTCGCCTTGGCCCAACCGGCCAATGCGCAGGTGGCATAGGCGAAGGCGGTGCGGTCGTCCACCCCTGCCCGCAAGTTTGCGACCACTTCGATCAGATCAGAACCCGCACCTTCGCGCGGAACCGGCGTCACCCGCGTGGCGATAAAGCTATCCGCATCCGCGACATAGCCCGCCGGAAAGCGCGGCAGCGCCGGGCCGCTGCGTTTGTTGAACGCTTCGATCTTTTGTTCTTGCAGGGATTTTCCGGCCGGCATCCGGACCCGTGGCAGGCTGGAAACCGTCCGATTGTCCAGCATGTCCAACAGTTCCGGGTTCAGCGCCACCGATTCCGTCGCCATCATGGCCGCCCGCCCGCGCTGTGAATCCAGCGTCATGGTCGAGATCGAGCCATCCGGCTCCAGAATCATGATCTCGCCGGTTTTGGTCGAGACCCGCGCCGTTGTCAGCACCGGACGCGCCTTACCACCCTGCTGGCCTGCGGCCACCAGTTGCGTGGCCAGTTGTTCCGGCTTGGGCTGCGGGCGGTCCTGCACAGCATCCTGCGCACAGGCCGTCAGCCCCGCCGTCAGAACAAGCGCAATTCCCCCCCGCCGCAGCATCGCCTTACTCCGCCGCGAGCGGCGCAGCCTTGCGCGCCGCAGCCTGTGCCGCAACCTCGCCCATCAGGGCCGAAGCGCGGGCGATGGCATTGGTCAGGTAATAATCGCCCCGCTGCGACAGGAAATCGGCCTGCCCCATATCCAGACGGGTCAGCGCCTGCCATGCATTTTCCGGCACGCTGTCCACCTGCCCCAGATGCGGCACCGCCTGAACCAGAGCGCGGCGCAGCGCGGCAAGGCTGTCCCACGGCAGGGTCGCGCCCAGTTCCGCCGACAGCGCCCGCAGGATTGCCCAGTTTTCCTTGGCCTGACCGGGCGCGAAATTGGCCCGGACCGCAAGCTGAGGCCGCCCTTCGGTATTCACGAACAGGCCCGATTCCTCAGTGTAGCAAGCGGCGGGCAGGATCACATCGGCGCGGGCCGCGCCACGGTCGCCGTGGCTGCCCTGATAGATCACGAAAGCACCCGGCGCGATTTCGATTTCATCCGCACCAAGGTTAAAGATCACCTCGGCACCTTCGGTCGCGGCAATCAGCCCGCCTTCGGTCACGGCACCGACATCCATCGCGCCAACCCGACCTGCCGCCGTATGCAGAACCAGCAGCTTGCCGCCGGTTGCCTCGACCAGCTTTTGCGCATTGGCCAGAACCGCCTCGCCATCGGCCTCGCGGATCGCGTTCTGACCGACGATCACCAGCGCGGGCTTGTCGCCCGGCGCGGCAACCAGACGGGCCAGCGCAGCACGGTCGGCGCCAAGATGGTCATAACCATAGGTCAGGTCCACGGCCTCGCCGATCAGGGCAACATCAGCGCCACGCGCCCAAGCCTTGCGGATGCGGGCGTTCAGCACCGGCGCATCGAAACGCGGGTTGCAGCCGATGATGACCACACGATCTGCCGAATCCAGATCGGCAATCTGCGCCGTGCCAACATAGGCCGAGCGATTGCCGGCGGGCAGCCGCGCGTTATCCGTGCGACATTCCACGGAACCGCCAAGCCCTTCGATCAGGGTTTTCAGACTGAAGGCCGATTCCGCCGACGCCAGATCACCGACCAGCCCCGCGACCCGCTTGCCCTTCAGCGCCTTGGTGGCAACGGCCAGCGCCTCAGGCCAGTCCGCCGGACGCAGCTTGCCGTTTTCGCGGACATAAGGCCGGTCCAGACGCTGGCGACGCAGCCCATCCCAGACGAAACGGGTTTTGTCGCTGATCCATTCCTCATTCACGCCATCATGGTTGCGCGGCAGGATGCGCATGACTTCGCGCCCCTTGGTGTCCACGCGGATATTGCTGCCAAGCGCGTCCATCACGTCGATGGTCTCGGTCTTGGTCAGTTCCCACGGGCGGGCGGTGAACGCATAAGGCTTGCTAACCAGCGCACCCACCGGGCACAAGTCAATGATATTGCCCTGCATATTGCTGTCGAGCGTCTGGTTCAGATAGCTGGTGATCTCGGCATCCTCACCCCGGCCGGTCTGGCCCATCTGGGTGATCCCCGCGACCTCAGTCGTGAAACGCACGCAGCGGGTGCAGGAAATGCAGCGGGTCATATGGGTTTCGACCAGCGGGCCAAGGTTCAGATCCTCAGACGCCCGTTTCGGTTCACGATAGCGGCTGAAATCAACGCCATAGGCCATCGCCTGATCCTGCAAATCACACTCTCCGCCCTGATCGCAGATCGGGCAGTCCAGCGGGTGATTGATCAGCAGAAACTCCATCACGCCCTCACGGGCCTTGCGGACCATCGGGCTGTTGGTCTTGATTTCCGAGGGTGCGCCATCGGGACCGGGGCGCAAATCCTTGATCTGCATGGCGCAGCTTGCCGCAGGCTTGGGCGGGCCGCCGACGACCTCGACCAGACACATGCGGCAGTTCCCGGCAATCGACAAACGCTCGTGATAGCAGAAACGCGGAACCTCGATCCCCGCCTGCTCACACGCCTGAATCAGCGTCAGGTTGGGATCGACCTCAACGTCGATCCCGTCGATCCGAATTGTCCGCAGGTCAGCCATGCGTCCTCGTCCTTATCTTGCGCGAAGCAACGATCCACTGACCGTATTCTTCGCAATTTCATCCCGCCCGATGCGGCAAAAACTTTCAGCGTCACCCGCACGGGCGCCGTTCTTTTTCAGGTAATCCTCGGCCACGGCATAGATGCGCTGGCGATCCGGGCGGCTGTCGAGGAAAGCGTCAATCTGCGCCGCGCTGTAACCCTGCCGTTCGGCATAGCGTTTCAGGGCGCGGGCCTCACCCCATGCCTTGACCATTCGCGCGTCGATGCTGGGACATTCGCGGCGCACCCGGTCAGCCACGCGGGCGGCGATCAGACGGTCGTTGATGTAGCGGTTCTGCGAAAGTGGTTCCAAAGCAGCGGCAGGCTGCGCCAGAATCACGGCCCCCAAGGCAAAAGCGGCAAATTGTGCGAGTCGTTTCATCGTTGTGGTCCTGTTCGGGATTTTACCACAACTGTAACGCCCCTGCACCGCGCCGCGCTGCATCAGGCTTTCGTGACCCTTATGTGTGCGATACCCCGCCATCAGAACCATGCCTTCTTGCCCAGTTCATACTGACGGTAAAAATCCTCATCCGAGCGGGTCGCGTAGATCAGCGCCTCAATCAAAGCGATGGTCCAGACGATAACGGTCGGGACAAACAGCAAAACCCAGCCGAACAGCCCGCAAACTGCCATGATCACGCCAGCCCCATTGGCGCCGATATAGAACTTGTGCGCACCGAAACCGCCAAGGAAAAACGCCAGAAGCGCCGCAATAACCTTGTTCTTCTGCGCCCCGGACCAAGCCTGAACCGGCGCACCGGGATCGGGGTAGATGTCAAAGGCGAAATCGTCCTGCGGCTGGAAATCGACCGCCACACCGGCCCGCGCCACCTGACCATCGCCCAAAAGCTGATCCGCATGGAACGCAAAGCGCCGCCCGTCCGGGGTGGTAATCACCCCCCGGCCCGTCGCTTCGTCCAGATGCAGGATCTGCCCTTTCATCGCTTATTCCGCCGCCATCGCGCCCATGCGCCCGGTTTTCTGCGCCTTGATACGATCCTCGATTTCCTCGCGGAAGTTGCGGATCAGGCCCTGAATCGGCCATGCCGCCGCATCGCCAAGAGCGCAGATCGTATGGCCTTCGACCTGCTTGGTCACATCGAACAGCATGTCGATTTCCTCGACCTCCGCCTCGCCGCGCACCAGACGGTCCATGACGCGCATCATCCAGCCGGTGCCTTCGCGGCAGGGGGTGCATTGGCCGCAGCTTTCATGCTTGAAGAACTTGGACAGCCGCCAGATCGCCTTGATGATGTCGGTCTGCTGATCCATCACGATCATGCAGGCGGTGCCGAAGGACGAGCGCAGCTCACGCATCCCGTCGTAATCCATGATCGCATCTTCGCACATCTCGGCGGTCAGCACCGGGCAGCTTGCACCGCCAGGGATCACGGCTTTCAGGTTTTTCCAGCCGCCGCGCACACCGCCGCCATGACGCTCGATCAGCTCTTTCATCGGGATCGACATGGTTTCCTCGACCACGCAGGGCGTGTTCAGGTGGCCAGTCAGGCCGAACAACTTGACGCCTGCGTTATTCGGACGACCAAAGCCCGCGAACCATTCCGGGCCACGGCGCAGAATGGTCGGCACCACGGCAATGGATTCGACATTATTCACCGTGGTGGGGCAGCCATACAGACCCGCGCCAGCCGGGAACGGCGGCTTCATCCGGGGCATACCCTTCTTGCCTTCGAGGCTTTCCAGCAGCGCGGTTTCCTCGCCGCAGATATAGGCCCCGGCGCCATGGGCCAGGAACAGGTCGAAATCCCAACCCGAGCCTGCCGCGTTCTTACCCAGCAGCCCCGCGTCGTAACATTCGTCGATGGCGGCTTGCAGCGCCTCACGCTCGCGGATGAACTCGCCCCGGATATAGATATATGAGGTATGCGCCCCCATCGCAAAGGACGCGATCAGCGCCCCTTCGATCAGCGTATGCGGATCGTGGCGCATGATTTCGCGGTCCTTGCAGGTCGCGGGTTCGGATTCATCAGCGTTAATCACCAGATAGGACGGGCGACCATCCGATTCCTTGGGCATGAAGGACCATTTCAAGCCCGTCGGAAAGCCCGCGCCGCCGCGACCGCGCAGACCGGAATCCTTGACCTGCTGCACGATTTTATCGCGGCCGCGCTGGATGATTTCGGCGGTGTTGTCCCAGCAGCCACGCGCACGCGCGCCTTTCAGGCTGCGGTCGCCCATGCCGTAGATATTCGTAAAGATCCGGTCCTGATCGTTCAGCATTCCGTCATCGTCCTTTTCCGTCCGGGGCAGCCCCGGCCAAGATCATCCTTGCCGCCGCTTCCACAGCCGCCATGTGACGGCCAGCGACCAGATCAACGCCCCAATCGCGGCCAGATCGGCCAGAAAGGCGTATTGCGCGGGCCAGCCATAGGCCCGCCCGGCCCAGTTCACGGCCAGCCAGACCAGCATCGTGGCGGCGATCACGCCCCCGACCAGCCGCATCTGCCCGAAATCCGCGTTCTGCGCCATTACTCATATACCTCACCTTTGCCCACGCGTGAGGAAAATTCTGTCGCACCACCCGCCGCAAGGATTTGCGCCTGCGCGACCCATTCATCGCTACGGATGCGGCTGCCCAAGCGGCCCAGCTTTGCCGCCAGCGCGTCAATTTGCGCATCGTCCAGTGCCGCGACCTGTTCGAAGCGGGTAAGACCCTCATCAGACAGCACTTTTTCCAGCTTCGGCCCAATGCCTTTGATCTGCTTCAGATCATCGGCGGGCAGAACCGCAGCGGTTTTCGCAGCTTCTTTTACCGCTTTTGCCTTTTTGCGTGGTTTCGAGACCTCTTTCAGCCCCTTTTCCAGCTTTTTGATACGGCTTTTCGCCTTGTCCGCCTTTTCAGCCTTAGCCGCTTTTTTCGCGGCCTTCTCCTTTTTGGCCTTTTTCTTAGCCTTGGCATCCGTCCGATCTGCGACAGGTTCCACCGCAGGTTCTTCGGCCACAACCTCAGGCGCAGGTTCCGACACAGCCTCAGCCACGACCTCGGCACGGGCAGGAACCGCCATCAACGGCTGCGCGACAGGTTCCGCAACATCCTGCTGATCCTCTGCCTCAACGACCGGGGCGGTTTCCGGCACCGCAGCCCAGACCGAACCTTCGACCAGCGCCCAATCGCCGTTCTTGTAGCGGTCCGAACACAGCCCCCAGATCAGGAACCGCGCCAGGAACCACATGGTCAGCAGGCCAAACAGCAGACCAGCCAAGGGCGGCAAAGCCCCCGTAATCCACGACAACAGCCAGACCAGCAGGCCCGCAACCGCGCCCGCTATCCAGCAATTCATCGTGCATTGTGCCTTATCCATCGCCCTGCCCTCAGCGTCCTTTCAGCCACGGAGTCAGGATCGGAGCTTCGGTTCCGTCAATACGCTTGACGGTTTCACCCAGATCAACGGCGCGCTGCACGCTGCCGTTATACTGCGCCCCGGTGCCTTTCAGCCCGGCCAGAGCGGTCGGCCCGCCCAGCGCCTCGGACGAGAAACGCCCGTTCTGCGGCCCCGGAACCGGCACCTGACCGGCGGCAAAGGCGTCGATCAGCCCGGACAGCTTTTCAGCCGTCAGATCTTCGTAGAAATCCTTGCCGATCTGGACCATCGGCGCATTGGTGCAGGCACCAAGACATTCGACCTCCTCCCAAGAGAAGCGGCCATCGGCGGACAGGGTATGCGGCGTCGGCGCTATCTTTTCCTTGCAGACACGAATCAGATCCTCGGCCCCGCAGATCATGCAGGTGGTGGTGCCGCAAATCTGAATATTCGCAATGCTGCCCACCGGCTGAAGCTGGAACATGAAATAGAAGGTCGCAACCTCCAGCACCCGGATATAGGCCATGCCCAGCATATCCGCGACATATTCGATCGCGGGCTTGGTCAGCCAGCCCTCTTGTTCCTGCGCCCGCCACAACAGCGGAATCACCGCCGATTGCTGGCGGCCTTCGGGGTATTTGGAAATCCACGCTTGCGCGTATTCCAGATTCGCCGGGGTAAAGGCGAAACTGTCGGGCTGGTTGGGTGACAGGCGGCGAAGCATCGGGTGCAGCCCTTTCCTTACAAAACGAAAATCTGGCCAGAAAGGCCGTTAAACGAGCGGGTAAACATCACAACGATACCCCCAGAAACAGCACGGCAAGGGGCAGCAGAACCGGCACAGCTGAAAGCCCGAACGAGGTGGAAACCACCCCGACAAGCATAATAAAGTTTGTCACGTCCGCCATACCCTGCCCTTTCATGTCAACCGCTTAGCGGTCAACCTCACCGAACACGATGTCCATGGTGGCGATGATGGCGGCCACATCGGCGAGCAAATGCCCCCGCGCCATCCAGTCCATCGCCTGCAAATGTGCATAACCCGGCGCACGCAGCTTGACGCGATAGGGTTTGTTGGTGCCATCCGCGACCATATAGACGCCGAACTCTCCCTTCGGGGCCTCAACTGCGGCGTAAACTTCGCCTGCCGGAACCTTGAACCCTTCGGTATAAAGTTTGAAGTGGTGGATCAGGCTTTCCATGTCGCGCTTCATGTCAGAACGACGCGGCGGCGTCAGCTTGCCCCGCGCCAGCACGTCACCCGCCGGTTCCGCCCGCAGTTTCGCAATCGCCTGCTTGATGATCTTGGTGCTTTCATACATTTCCGCCATGCGGATCAGATAGCGGTCGTAGCAGTCGCCATTCTTGCCGACCGGCACCTGAAAATCGAACTCATCATAACATTCATAAGGCTGGCTGCGGCGCAAATCCCATGCCAGACCCGAACCACGGGCCATCACGCCGGTAAAGCCCCACGCTTGCGCCTCCTCGGGCGAGACGATACCAATATCGACCAGACGCTGTTTGAAAATACGGTTCTCAGTCAGCAGGGTGTGGATGTCATCGACCTTCTTGGGGAACGTCTCGCACCAGGCTTCCAGATCGTCGAGGAAGTTCGCATCCAGATCCTGATGCACACCGCCGGGGCGGAAATAATTGGCATGCAGACGCGCCCCCGAGGCGCGTTCATAAAAGATCATCAGGTCTTCGCGCGGCTCATGCCCCCAAAGCGGCGGAGTCAGCGCCCCCACGTCCATCGCGCCGGTGGTCAGCGTCAGGAGGTGGTTCAGCAGGCGCCCGATTTCGCAGAACATCACCCGGATCAGGCTGGCGCGGCGCGGAATAACCGTGCCGGTCAGCTTTTCAATCGCCAGACAATAGGCGTGTTCCTGATTCATCGGAGACACATAGTCCAGACGGTCCAGATAGGGCGCGTTCTGCAAATAAGTCCGCGATTCCATCAGCTTTTCGGTGCCGCGATGCAGCAGACCGATATGCGGATCGGCGCGTTCGACGATTTCGCCATCCAGCTCCAGCACCATGCGCAGCACACCATGCGCAGCCGGGTGCTGCGGGCCAAAGTTGATGTTGAAATTGCGGATGCGCTGTTCGGCGGTCAGCCGATCCTCGCTGCCGTCGTCGTATTTGTTATTGCGAATATCACCATCCATGCCTCAGCCCTCGCTCGTTGGGGCAAACATCGCCATGACCTCGGCTCCGGTCATGGTCTGATGATGCCCGGCCAGCGCATAGCTGGCGGGTTTTTCGTCAATGAAGATTTCCGATTCCAGCGCGAATTGCCCCGGATCGTCGAAACACTGGACCGAGGCCGCGCTCATCGCCCCGTCCTGCATCCGCCAGATCAGCGAGGCCCCGCAGGTCTTGCAAAACACCCGCTCGCCCCATTCGGAGGACCGGAACACAGCCACGGGCACGGCATCGTCAAAACGTGCCGCTTCGGCCAGCCCGACGCTGATGAACATGCCGCCGGTCCATTGCCGGCACATGCTGCAATGACAGACATGCGCACGCCCCTGCGGACGGGCGACAAAGGTGCAGGCACCGCAGAGGCAGCGCCCCATGACCTCAGCCGGTTGCAACGTCACCGCCATCACGCCCCCAATCCGGCAGCGGCACGTTTCTTCGCCAGCCGGTCGTTAAAACGGTCATCGCGGATCAGCGCCCGCTGATGGCGGCCCTGCCCGATCAGGTCTACACCATCATGCGCCGAGACCGTGAACCACAGGAACTTGCCGTCGTTTTCCTCCAGCCGCGCGGTCACAGTGACCTCCTGCCCCGGCAGGGTCGGCGCGACATGGCTGAAATCGACATGGGTGCCAAGGGATTGTTCGCCCGCCTCATAGAAAGGCTTGATCAGCTCGACGCAGGCCCATTCCATCAGCCCGGTGTAATAGGCGGTCGCCATCACCTCTGGCATATCCGGGAAAGCCCCCACCTCGGAAAACAGCGCGCGCACCGTATGGTTCGGCAGAACCGTCATACGATGCTGATGCGTAGCGCCGATTTCCAGGCCGGGTTTCACTTTTCCGCCCCTTTTTCATCGCCGGGCAGGACGTATTGCGCACCTTCCCACGGCGAGAGGAAGTCGAACTGGCGGTATTCCTGAACCAGCTTGACGGGTTCGTAAACCACGCGCTTTTCGGCGTCGGAATAGCGCACCTCGACATAACCAGTCGTCGGAAAGTCCTTGCGCAACGGGTGGCCGCGGAAACCATAATCGGTCAGGATGCGGCGCAAATCCGGGTGGCCCGCAAACAGGATGCCGAACAGGTCGAACACCTCACGCTCATACCAGTTGGCATTGGGATAGACCGGGATCAGTGAGGGAACCAGATCATCCTCACGCGCCGCAGCCTTCAGGCGGATGCGGCGGTTACGGTGCATCGACAGCAGGTGCCAGACCATATCGAACCGCGCCGCCCGCTGCGGCCAGTCAATCGCGGTAATGTCGATCAGCGAAGTGAACTGGCACGACGCGTCATTGTGCAGAAACTCGGCCACTTCGCGCAGACCGGACAGGGTAACGGTCACGGTCAGATCGCCCGCATGGATCGCGTGGCCCTGCACATGATCCGGGAAGCGGGCGGCGATCATCTCGGCCAGATCGGCCAGACCTTCAAGATCGGGATAAACGCTCATCGCTTACCTCACCAAAGTGCCGGTGCGCCGGATGCGGCGCTGAAGTTGCAGGATACCATACAGCAGGGCTTCGGCCGTCGGGGGGCAACCGGGAACGTAAATGTCCACCGGCACCACGCGGTCACAGCCACGCACCACCGAATAGCTGTAGTGGTAATAGCCGCCGCCATTGGCGCAGGAACCCATGCTGATAACGTAACGCGGTTCCGGCATCTGGTCATAGACCTTGCGCAGCGCCGGGGCCATCTTGTTGGTCAGCGTGCCGGCAACGATCATCAGGTCAGACTGACGCGGAGAGGCGCGCGGGGCGGTGCCAAAGCGTTCCAGATCGTAACGCGGCATGGAAAGCTGGATCATTTCCACCGCGCAGCAGGCCAGACCAAAGGTCATCCAGTGCAGCGAGCCATTGCGCGCCCAGTTGATGATGTCCTCGGTCGTGGTCAGCAGGAAGCCCTTATCCTGCAATTCGCGGTTCAGCGCGGCAGTGGCCACCTCGCGGTCGGGTCCGGCGGTATTCGCCCCGGTCATCACGCCCATTCCAGCGCCCCTTTCTTCCATTCATAGGCAAAGCCCACGGTCAGCACACCCAGGAACACCATCATGCCCCAGAAGGCCACATCGCTCATCCCTTGCAGGCCGATGGCCCAGGGAAACAGGAACGCGACTTCAAGATCGAAAATGATGAACAGGATCGACACCAGATAGAATCGCACGTCGAACTTCATCCGCGCATCGTCAAAGGCGTTGAAACCACATTCGTAAGCCGACAGTTTTTCCGGGTCGGGATTGCGCACCGCGATCAGCGCGGCGGCCAGCACCAGAACCAGCGCAAGGGCCGAGGCCATGCCAAGGAAAACAAGGACGGGCAAATATTCGGACAGGATATAGTCCACTGGCGGGCTCCCTACTGGCGCAGCGCGGGGCGCGTGCATTGGGTTTGGCTATGGTCCGTTTAGCCGCGCCATTGGGCAGGGTCAACGGCAAGCGCGGTCGAATCGGGCCTGCAAAGGCTGGCGTTTCATTGGCTGCGACAATCCTCCCCCCTTTGGACAGACTGAAATTATCCCTCAGTTTAGACCATAATCCCTAAGATTCGCCTAACAGCCCCAGAAAATCTGCCAAGGCCGCAATGATTTCCACCCGTTTCGCTTTGGTTTGGCAAGCTCGGCCTATCCTATCAGCAGGCCAGAGGTGATTCTCTGCCGCATTAACCAGCATTGGGGCAAGGTATCCGCTCCCAAAAGCCCTATAAAGGATAAGGCCATGAACATCTTGAAACCGCTCAGCATCGCTCTGATTGCACTGGCAACCTCGGCCACGGTTCCCGCCATCGCGCAGACCAGCAACAACAACCAGACCGTCCGCCCCTTGCCGCCGCAGGATCAGGCCCAGCGCCCGCAGCAGGACCGTCAGCGGGCGATGACCCGGCAGCGTGACCACCAGCAGGCCGGGCGTCCGCAGGGCCAGCGCCCTGACGCCAATGCCGGGCCGCGTCAGGATCGGGGTCAGTCTGACGCCCACCGCAGCGAGCGCCGCCCGGACAGCGCCGGGGCGCGTCAGGGCAAGCGCGATGGCAACAAGCGGGGCAAGCACCCCCATTGCACACAGGGCCAGAACTGCACGCCTCCCGGTCGTCCCAGCGGCGAGGCCCTGCGCGGTTAACCTGCGCACAAAACACGAAAAGCCGCTTTTCAAGGCGGCTTTTTCAGCCGATCCGGCCCAGATGCGTGTCGCGGAAGCTGGCCCCTTTCAGGCCGAAGCCAAGCGCCCGATCCGCGCCGACATGGGCGATCCAGACCATCCCTGCCGCGATCAGACCGACCTGCGCCGTCGCCACGCCAACTGCTGCCAACGCCAGCCCGCCCGCATAAAGATGCAGCACATTATAGGCAAACGCCCCGACCCGAGGCCCTGCCACATAGCCGACCATCCCAAGATCCGGGGCCAGCAGCGCCAGCGGCCAGACCCACCACGGCCAACCCGGCCCGGCCATCATCGCCACGACCAGCGCGACCACCGCCAGCAGCCCGCCCTCGACCCGCTGCCAGCCGACGGCGCTCACCCGGCCAGCTCGCCGATCCAGCGCAACAGCGCAGCATCATCCATCGCGGCAAGCTCCTGCGCCTCCTCCGGGTCTTCCAGATGGATCAGCGCAACATAGGTGTCGCTGGCGTCAATCACGTTGATATATTCACCATCCTGACCGCCTGCGCCCATGAACTCAACGCGATAGCCCCGATCCTCAAGGGCCAGCGCAAGCCGTTCCGCCTGTGCTTCATAGGCCGGGGAAAACCGTTCCCAGACCTCCAGCGGAACATCGCCGGTCAGCCCCCATGCATGTGGGGCATCATCATGTGGGCGCGGGAAGCGCGGTCGTGTCATGGCCTTCCTCATGTGCAGAGCCACTTTGGCTAAACGCTGCCACGTTCCACGGGTTCCTTATTCCCTGGCCTTTGCCCGACGCTTGGGCTTTGGCGCGACAGGCGGCGCGGCCTCTCGCCCCGACAGCAGTGGTGCCAGATAGCGCCCGGTGTGACTGGCCGCGACCTGCGCCACGGTTTCGGGCGTCCCCTCGGCCACGATGCGCCCGCCACCATCGCCACCTTCGGGACCAATATCAATGATCCAGTCCGCGGTTTTGATAACGTCAAGATTATGTTCGATCACCACCACGGAATTGCCCTGATCGACCAGTTCATGCAGCACTTCCAACAGCTTGCGCACATCTTCGAAATGCAGGCCGGTCGTGGGTTCGTCCAGAATATACAGCGTCCGGCCCGTTGACCGCCGCGACAGTTCCTTGGACAGTTTGACCCGCTGCGCCTCGCCGCCCGAAAGCGTCGTCGCCTGCTGGCCGACCTTGATATAACCCAGGCCCACCCGCATCAGCGCGTCCATTTTCTCGCGGATCGAAGGCACCGCCTTGAAAAACTCCTGCGCGTCCTCGACGGTCATATCCAGCACATCCGCGATGGATTTGCCCTTGAACTGAACCTCCAGCGTTTCGCGGTTGTAACGCTTGCCTTTGCAGGTCTCGCACTCGACATAAACATCGGGCAGGAAGTGCATCTCGATCTTGATAACACCGTCGCCCTGACAGGCTTCGCAGCGGCCGCCCTTGACGTTGAAACTGAACCGTCCGGGTTTGTATCCGCGCGCCTTGGCCTCGGGCAGCCCGGCGAACCAGTCGCGGATCGGGGTAAACGCGCCGGTATAGGTCGCCGGGTTCGAGCGGGGTGTGCGGCCGATGGGGCGCTGGTCAATGTCGATCACCTTGTCCAGGTGCTCCAGCCCTTTGATCTGCTGGCAAGGTGCAGGCACCTGACGCGCGCCGTTCAGGCGCATCGAGGCCGTCTTGAACAGCGTTTCGATGGTCAGCGTCGATTTGCCGCCCCCTGACACGCCGGTGACGCACAGAAACTTGCCCAAAGGAAACTCTGCCGTCACATCTTTCAGGTTGTTGCCGGTCGCGCCGATGACCTGCACCGATTTGCCATTCCCGGCGCGGCGCTGCACAGGGACCGCGATTTCCCGCGCACCGGACAGATATTGCCCGGTCAGGCTGGCCGGGTCCGCCGCAATCTGCGCCGGAGTCCCATGGCTGACCACCGTTCCGCCATGCACACCAGCACCCGGCCCCATATCGAACACATAATCGGCGTGGCGGATCGCATCCTCGTCATGCTCGACCACGATCACCGAATTGCCCGCGTCGCGCAGCCCCTTCAGCGTGTCCAGCAGCCGGTCGTTGTCGCGCTGATGCAGGCCGATGCTGGGTTCGTCCAGCACATACAGCACCCCGGTCAACCCGCTGCCGATCTGGCTGGCCAGCCGGATACGCTGGCTTTCGCCGCCCGAAAGCGTCCCCGCCGCGCGGGAAAGCGTCAGGTAATCCAGCCCGACATTCACCAAAAACCCCAGTCGTTCGCGGATTTCCTTGAGGATTGCCGCCGCGATCTCGTTCTTTTGCTTGCTGAGATGGTTCGGCGCATCCTTGGCCCAGTCCAGCGCCTCGCGGATGGACAGATCGACCACCTGCCCGACATGGCTGCCCGCGATTTTCACCGCCAGAGCCTCGGGCCGCAGCCGGAACCCATGACAGGCACCGCAGGGACGGTTGTTCTGGTATTTCTCGAACTCCTCGCGCACCCATGCGGAATCGCTTTCGCGCAGGCGGCGTTCCATATTCGGGATCACGCCCTCGAAGCTGCGGGTGATGGTGTAAACCCGGCCCGCATCGTCGAAACGAAAGGCGATTTCCTCGCCACCCGAGCCGCGCATGAACAGGTCACGCACCGATTGCGGCAGGTCTTTCCATGGCGTGCGCTTGTCAAAACCATAATGCGCCGCCAGCGCGCTGATCGTCTGCGTCAGATAGGCCGATTTTGACTTGGCCCATGGCGCAATCGCCCCGCCCGCGATGGACAGCGCCGGGTCCGGCACCACCAGCCGTTCGTCAAAGAACAGCTCGACCCCCAACCCGTCGCAGACCGGGCAGGCACCGAAGGGCGCGTTGAAACTGAACAGGCGCGGTTCGATTTCCGGGATGGTGAAGCCGCTGACCGGGCAGGCAAAGTTTTCGGAAAACGTGATGCGCTCCGGCGTATCCGCGACAGTTTCCAGAATGGCGATGCCATCGGCAAGGTCCAGCGCCGTGCGCAGGCTGTCAGCCAGCCGGGTCTCGATCCCCGCGCCGACGATCAGCCGGTCCACCACCACGTCGATGTCGTGGCGGAACTTTTTGTCCAGCGTGGGCGGCTCATCCAGCTCATAAAACTGGCCATCGACCTTGACCCGCTGAAAACCCTGCTTGCGCAGGTCCAGAAACTCTTTCCGGTATTCGCCCTTGCGGTCGCGCACGATGGGGGCCAGCAGATAGGCGCGGGTGCCGGGTTCCATCGCCATGATGCGGTCCACCATGTCCTGCACCTGCTGCGCCTCAATCGGCAGGCCGGTGGCGGGGGAATAGGGTGTGCCGGCGCGGGCAAACAGCAGCCGCAGATAGTCATAGATCTCGGTCACGGTCCCCACGGTCGAGCGCGGGTTCTTCGATGTGGTTTTCTGTTCGATACTGATTGCGGGTGACAGGCCGCTGATATGATCCAGGTCCGGTTTTCCCATCATATCAAGAAATTGCCGCGCATAGGCCGACAGGCTTTCGACATAGCGGCGCTGGCCCTCGGCATAGATCGTGTCAAAGGCAAGGCTGGATTTCCCCGACCCCGACAGGCCGGTGATGACCACAAGCTGATCGCGCGGAATGTCCATATCCACGTTTTTCAGATTATGTTCGCGCGCGCCGCGAATCTCGATGAACTTCTGTTCCATGATCGGCCCTTCTGCACCCAAGCGCATCAGATAGTCACAGTGCGCGGAAACGCAACCGGAAAGATGAACATAAGCGGAACAAGCAGCCATGCCGCCAGCTTGCGGCTCAAGACGCGGCAGCCTTTAGACCCGCAGCCAATCTCTGCTGATATTTTCCTGCCAGCCGTTGCGATGCAGCAAGGGCGTATCATCCACTGTTTCCGGGTGGCCGATGCACAGGCAAGCCGTAAAGCGCCAGCCCGCAGGCACCGCCAGATCGGCTTCGACCCGGCGCGGATCAAGGATCGAAACCATCCCCACCCCCAGATTTTCCGCCCGCGCGGTCAGCCACAGGGAAAAAATCGCCATGGCGGTGGATTGTTCCAGCGTCTCGGGAATACTGGCGCGACCAAGCCCGTGGCCCTCGGCCGGATCGGCCTCGGTGAAGATGCACAGGATCAGCGGCGCGGCATCCAGCCCGGCCAGTTTCAGCGTCGCATAATCGCGGGCCTGCTGGCCATGATATCCCGCCGCTGCCTGACGATTTGCCGCAGCGAAATTATCCCGCAGCGCGGCGCGGGCGGCGGGGCTTTCGACCTGCATCACCCGCCAGGGCCGCGCATTACCGACCGAGGGCGCAAGCTCCATCGCCTGCCGCAGCCGGTCCGCCGCCCCCTCGGGCAAAGGATCGGGCCGGAAATGCCGCACATCGCGCCGCCAGATCAGCAGATCCCGCAGCATCGCAGCATGTTCCGGCCCGAAGCGCATCAGAAGTGGCCCGTCAGAAGTGGATCGCCCGCCCATAGGCCGACAGCACCGATTCATGCATCATTTCCGACAGCGTAGGATGTGCAAAGACCGTCTGCATAAAGTCCTGTTCGACCAGTTCGGCGGTTTTACCAACGACATAGCCCTGAATCAGCTCCGTCACTTCGGCGCCGATCATATGGGCGCCCAGCAGTTCCCCCGTCTTGGCGTCGAACACAGTTTTCACCAGCCCTTCGGGTTCGCCCAAGGCAATCGCCTTGCCATTGCCGACAAAGGGGAAACGACCGACCTTGACCTCATACCCCTGCGCCTTGGCCTTTTCTTCGGTCAGGCCGACGCTGGCCACCTGCGGGTTGCAATAGGTGCAGCCGGGGATATTCGTCACTTTGCACGGATGCGCATGTTGACCAGCGATCAGTTCCGCGACCATCACCCCTTCATGGCTGGCCTTATGCGCCAGCCAGGGCCCGCCCGCGATATCCCCGATGGCGTAAAGGCCATCAACCCCGGTGCGGCAATATTCATCGGTCACGACATGGGTGCGGTCAATCTTGACGCCCAGCGCCTCCAGCCCAAGGTTTTCGACATTGCCGACGATGCCAACGGCGGAAATCACCGTGTCGAAATCGCGGGTCTCGGTCTTGTCGCCGGTCTCGATATGGGCAGTGACGGTTGCGCCCTTGCGGTCCAGCTTCTTGACCGTCGCCTTTTCCAGAATGGTCATGCCCTGCTTGACGAATTGCTTTTTCGCCAGCGCGCTGATCTCGGCATCCTCGACCGGCAGCACGCGGTCCATGACCTCGACCACCGTGGTTTCCGCGCCCAGTGTGTTGAAGAAGCTGGCAAATTCAATACCGATCGCGCCCGAACCGATCACCAGCAGCTTTTTCGGCATATGCGGCGGGTTCAGCGCGTGTTTATAGTTCCAGACCAGCTTGCCATCAGGTTCCAGCCCCGGCAGTTCACGGGCGCGGGCACCGGTGGCCAGAACGATGTTCTTGGCCGTCAGTTCCTCGGCCCCCTTGTCGGTCTTGACGCTGATCTTGCCGGGGGCGGTAATCGTGGCCTCGCCCATGATGACCGTCACCTTGTTCTTTTTCAGCAAATGACCAACGCCACCGGAGAGTTGCTTGGCGACCCCGCGTGAGCGTTCGACAACCTTGGCCAGATCATAGCCGGGCTTTTCAACGGTCAGGCCGAAATCCTTGGCGCGGTGCATCAGGTGGAACACCTCAGCCGAGCGCAGAAGCGCCTTGGTCGGGATACAGCCCCAGTTCAGGCAGATACCGCCCAGATGCTCACGCTCTACGCAGGCAACCTTCAGCCCAAGCTGCGCCCCGCGAATGGCGGCGACATAGCCGCCCGGACCCGCGCCGATCACGATCATATCGAAGTTCTGAGCCATATGCGCCCCCTCGCTGAAAATTGGTTCAACGTTAAACTATCTCGCCAAAATCAGCAAGCGACAGCTTGCCCGAAACCAGCGCCCCATAGCCGCCCGCATCCAGCAGCCGTTGTTCATCAGCCGTATTGTCCCGCCCCAAAGCGGCATTGCGCCATGGAAAGCGCCCGAATGTCGCAATCGTGTCGCGGTGCAATTCAGCATGGCGCAGGTTCTCGCCCGGCATACGTTCTGCGAACAGGGCGACGGCACGGTTCTGGTCGTCCAGATCCTCGGAATGTTCAAATGGCATATAAAAGAACTGCCGCTGCGGTTCCGGCGTCGCCATGTCATAGCCCGCCGCGATCGCCTGATCGGCAATCCGCCGCGCCAGCGCATCGGTGGCAAAGGCCCGTGGATCATCGCGGAACATATTGCGCGAGAACTGATCCGTCACGATCAGCGCCGCAAGCGCGCTGTCGGCATCCTCGGGCCAGTCCTGCATCCGCGCCTCAATTTCCGCCCAAACGGGCATGAAGCGGTCACGGATGGTCTGATCCAGCGCGTCGGACCGCTGATACCAGCCGTTTTCACCCACTTCGTTCAGCCAGAAGTCCAGAACATCCTGTGGGGTCGTCATGCTGTCCTCCTCGGGGATGGCGCGCAGGGATACGGCGTCAAAGACCTCCCCCCGGACCGGACCGGCGGGGCGGTCCTCGTCCTCCTGCGGGTTGCGATCCATCGCCCCTTCGACCGCCAGCACCGTGGCCGTGGGCGAGATGATGGCGAAGCTGCCGGTTTCCTCGACCGTCGGTGCAGCACGCTGGGTCATGCGATAGGCCGAATAGGCCGCCAGCGCCACAAACATCAACGCGATGAACAGCCAATAGCCATTGCTTCCGACCGCCCCCATCAGCCAGCCGACGATCAGCGGCCCGGCCAGCGAGCCAAGCCCGTTGATGAACAAAAGCCCCGCCGAGGCCGCCGCCATCCGCGACTGGTTCATAAAGTCGTTCGTATAGGCCAACAGCAGCGAATACAGCGGGTTCGCCATACCGCCGACCACCGCCGCCACCAGCAGCAAGGCCCAGATGCCGCCACCGATCAGCACATGCAGCAGGATCGTCAGCGCCCCGATGACCGACAATGCAAAGATCAGCCGCCGCCGGTCCATCCGGTCGGACAGCCAGCCCAGCGGAAATTGCAGAACCAGCCCGCCCGCGTAAATCGCCGCGATAAAGGCCGAGACCTCTGCCACCGACAACCCGACCTGCGTCCCCCAGACCGCGCCCATCCCGAACAGCGCGGAGAACACCCCGCCCATCAGGAAAATCCCGACGCAGCCCAGCGGAGAGATGCGGTAAAGTTCGGTAAAGCTCATCCTCTGGATGGTTTCAAACGTGGGGGCGGGGCGGGCGGACAGCAGGATCGGCGTGAAGGCCAGCGAAACCAGAACCGAGGGGATCACGAACAGCAGATAACCGCCTGGATCACCGACGTTGACCAGCGCCTGTGCGGTCACAATGCCGATCATCTGCACCAGCATATAGGCCGACAGCGCCTGCCCCCGGTTTTCGTTGGTGGCGCTGGCGTTCAGCCAGCTTTCGGCGGTGATATAGACGCCCGAGAAACAGAACCCGACCAGCAGCCGCAGCAACGTCCACGCGACCCAGTTCGGCCATGCGGCATAGACCACCAGCACCGCCGAAATCATCGAGCCAAGCGCCGCAAACACCCGCACATGCCCGACGCTGCGGATCATTTCCGGCACCAGCCGCGACCCCAGCAGGAAGCCCCCGAAATAGGCCGCCATGACCACCGACATCTGCCCGGTCGGGATGCCCTCGATCCCGCCGCGGATCCCCAGCAACGTGCCTTGCATCCCGTTGCCCACCATGAACAACAGAACCCCCAGCAACAGCGGCCATGTCGTGCGCAGCACGCCCAGCATCTTAATCAGCCCCCTTTTCACGCGCAGGAATCAGCAGCGATGCATCACCATAGCTGAAGAACCTATAATTTTCCGTTACCGCATGTTGGTAAATCTGTCTCACCTTTTCCCGCCCGATCAGCGCCGAAACCAGCATCAAAAGCGTGGATTTTGGCAGGTGAAAATTGGTTATCAGCGCATCGGTGACGCGGAATTGATAGCCGGGATAGATGAAAATATCGGTCGGTTGCGCAAAAGGCCGCACCTTTCCGTCTGTCGCCGCTGATTCGATGAGGCGCAGCGCGGTGGTGCCGACCGGGATCACGCGGCGGCCTTCGGCGCGGGCAGCGTTGATGGCAGCGGCGGCCTCGGCCGTAACCTCGCCATATTCGGCGTGCATCTTGTGGGTGGCCACGTCCTCGACCTTGACCGGCAGGAACGTCCCCGCGCCGACATGCAGCGTCACATGCACGAATTGCACCCCCATATCGCGCAGCCGGTCCAGCAAGGGCTGGTCGAAATGCAGGCTGGCGGTCGGGGCGGCAACAGCGCCGGAATGACGCGCCCAGACAGTCTGGTAATCGTTCTTATCCTGCGCGTCAGGCGCACGTTTTGCCGCGATATAAGGCGGCAGGGGCATCGCACCGACCCGCGCCAGCGCCGCATCGAACGCCGCACCCTGCGCATCGAACCGCAGGATAAGGCCCTGATCCTCAAGGCTTTCCACCGCGGCTGACAGGGCATCCCCGAAGCGGACCACCTCGCCCGCCCGCAGTTTGCGCAGCGGCTTGGCCAGCGCGTGCCAGGCACCATCCCCGGCGGGTTCCAGCAGCGTAACCTCGACCCGCGCGACGGCTTCGCCCTGCGGGGTCTGGCGGGTACGGGTGCCGGACAGCCGCGCCGGGATCACCTTGGTATCGTTCAGCACCAGCAGATCACCAGGACGCAAAAACTCTGGCAGATCGTGCATATGCGCATCGCGGATCGTCCCATCCGAAACCAGCAGGCGCGAGGCGCTGCGCGGTTTCGCCGGGCGCGTGGCGATCAGCCGTTCGGGCAGGTCAAAATCAAAATCACTCAGCTTCATGGCCCGGTTGTCACCCCGCTGTCGGGTAAGGTCAATGCTCGCATCTGGACGAATCCCCGTCATTTCCGTTATGCCAGCAACACCCCGCCGGGCCAAACCCGCCGGGCAGCGCACAAAGGATCAAGACCCATGCCCGCATATCGTTCCCGCACAACCACCCATGGCCGCAATATGGCTGGCGCCCGTGGCCTTTGGCGGGCAACAGGCATGAAGGATGGCGATTTCGGCAAGCCAATCATCGCGGTGGTGAACAGCTTTACCCAGTTTGTGCCGGGCCATGTCCACCTGAAAGACCTTGGCCAGATGGTCGCGCGGGAAATCGAAGCCGCAGGCGGCGTCGCCAAAGAGTTCAACACCATTGCCGTGGATGACGGCATCGCCATGGGCCATGATGGGATGCTGTATTCCCTGCCCTCGCGCGAGATCATTGCGGATAGTGTGGAATACATGGTTAACGCGCATTGCGCCGATGCTATGGTCTGCATCAGCAATTGCGACAAGATCACGCCGGGGATGCTGAATGCGGCGATGCGGCTGAACATTCCGGTGGTGTTCGTATCCGGCGGCCCGATGGAGGCTGGCAAGGTCGTGCTGAATGGCAAGACTCATGCGCTGGATCTGGTTGATGCGATGGTCGCAGCGGCTGATGACAGCATTTCCGACGCCGATGTGCAGGCGATCGAGCAATCCGCCTGCCCGACCTGCGGTTCCTGTTCCGGCATGTTCACCGCCAATTCGATGAACTGTCTGACCGAGGCGCTTGGCCTGTCGCTGCCGGGCAATGGCTCGACCCTTGCCACCCATGCCGACCGGCGCGAGCTGTTCCTGCGGGCAGGCCGCCTGATCGTCGATCTGGCGCGGCGCTATTATGACCAGAACGATGAAACCGTGCTGCCCCGGTCTATCGCTACCAAGGGCGCGTTTGAAAACGCCATGTCGCTGGATATTGCGATGGGCGGGTCAACGAATACCGTGCTGCATATCCTTGCCGCCGCGCATGAGGGCGGGGTCGATTTCACCATGGACGACATCGACCGGCTGTCGCGTCAGGTGCCGTGCCTGTCCAAAGTCGCGCCCGCCAAAGCCGATGTGCATATGGAGGATGTTCACCGCGCCGGTGGCATCATGGCAATCCTTGGTCAGCTTGACGCGGGCGGGCTGATCCACCGCGACCTGCCAACCGTCCACAGCCCGACGCTGGGTCATGCCATCGACACCTGGGACATCAGCCGCACCAATGATCCCGAAGTGCGCCGCTTTTTCAGCGCCGCGCCGGGTGGGGTGCCGACTCAGGTCGCATTTTCTCAGGACCGGCGCTGGGACAGTCTGGACACCGACCGCGAAACCGGCGTGATCCGCTCGGTCAAGACGCCGTTTTCCGAAGATGGCGGACTGGCCGTGCTGAAGGGCAACATCGCGCTGAACGGCTGCATCGTGAAAACGGCGGGGGTGGATGACAGCATCCTGACATTTGCCGGGCCTGCGGTGGTTTACGAAAGCCAGGACGCAGCGGTGCTTGGCATCCTGAACGGCGGCGTCAAGGCCGGGGATGTGGTGGTGATCCGCTATGAAGGCCCCAAGGGCGGGCCGGGGATGCAGGAAATGCTGTATCCGACCAGCTATCTGAA
>NZ_JAUNTN010000001.1 GCF_030538695.1 Paracoccus sp. (in: a-proteobacteria) | reverse complement strand
CGCGATTTCACCCGCTTGGGCGGTGACTGTTCCCCGCATGCGCGGGGATGAACCGGGGACATTAGTCCCAATATTTTTTGCCGCAGGCTGTTCCCCGCATGCGCGGGGATGAACCGATCTCCACGCCTCGCTCGCGCCAAACGCTCGGCTGTTCCCCGCATGCGCGGGGATGAACCGGCCGACAATTTGCCGCCGCTGACTGGCGCGGACTGTTCCCCGCATGCGCGGGGATGAACCGGAACAGGGATTTTACCCGATTGGGCGGTGATTCTGTTCCCCGCATGCGCGGGGATGAACCGTGCGGGGCGTAATGGATGCTTTACATGCGCGCCTGTTCCCCGCATGCGCGGGGATGAACCGGTGATCCTGCCCCCGTTTCTGGGGGCGCTCGGCTGTTCCCCGCATGCGCGGGGATGAACCGCGCCACATTGGCCACCTGCCAGAGGCCCCCGACTGTTCCCCGCATGCGCGGGGATGAACCGGACTTGTCGAATAGCCCCGGCGTGTTTCAGATCTGTTCCCCGCATGCGCGGGGATGAACCGGCGGGCTATTCTGTCCGTTATATTGTCGCTGGCTGTTCCCCGCATGCGCGGGGATGAACCGGGTGGTATTCCGCAGATTTTCGCTGAAATGGCTTGTTCCCCGCATGCGCGGGGATGAACCGTGGGTGTTCCCTCTCCTTCTCCCTCTCCTTCTCTGTTCCCCGCATGCGCGGGGATGAACCGCGGCATAGATTTGCCGGGGGGTGGAAAACCACCTGTTCCCCGCATGCGCGGGGATGAACCGGGCGTTCATTGGAAGGACGGTGCGGATATTAACTGTTCCCCGCATGCGCGGGGATGAACCGAGACAGGTCAGAAAACCAATCTGTTTCTGGGTCTGTTCCCCGCATGCGCGGGGATGAACCGAATTTGGCACGGGCGGTGCAATCGTTTTCGACCTGTTCCCCGCATGCGCGGGGATGAACCGGGCGGCATCAGCCTGAAATCCTTCGACGGCACCTGTTCCCCGCATGCGCGGGGATGAACCGAATGGGCCGTTCTGCACATGCTCGGCAACCTTCTGTTCCCCGCATGCGCGGGGATGAACCCTCGATGAGTTCATCCATTTCGACAGCCCCGACCTGTTCCCCGCATGCGCGGGGATGAACCGCCTGCGCCTATGGTCGTGGCGGTGGATTGGGCCTGTTCCCCGCATGCGCGGGGATGAACCGGTGCTCGTGAGGCGGCGGAGCAATACGGATTTCTGTTCCCCGCATGCGCGGGGATGAACCGCGCCTCTGAACCATGCGTGGAAGCGCTCTATCCTGTTCCCCGCATGCGCGGGGATGAACCGGGATAAACACCAGATCGACGCCGGGATTATCACTGTTCCCCGCATGCGCGGGGATGAACCGGGCTGGCCTATCGCGGCCCTGACGGGCTGTGGCTGTTCCCCGCACACGCGGGGATGAACCGCCCACGTCCAGCGCCACGCCGTAACCCAGCAACTGTTCCCCGCACACGCGGGGATGAACCGCGCGAATGGCGAACCATGCTATTGATGAAGCGCTGTTCCCCGCACACGCGGGGATGAACCGGGCCATGACGCGGTGCTTGGGGGCGTAGGCGACTGTTCCCCGCACACGCGGGGATGAACCAAAGTCGCCCCTCGGAACTCCACGGCTGCTCCCCACACAGGGATAAACCAACGCGATGTGCTGTCCGGGTGCGTGGTTGGTTTGATCACGGGGAGGATCTGCACCGTCAGGATAGTGATATGTTGCAGCTATCAGATGCCATCCAAATCATGGCATAACCAGAAACGGCATCGGAATTTCTCTGCCATCAACGGAACGCGCGCCCATCAACAACATCCGAAAACCCCGATGCCGCCCTTTGAGACCTGACCCCGACAGGCTCAGTTATTCTTCACCGCCTCGGCTGTATTCTGGATGAAGGCGATGATTTTGTGCAGGTCGGCTTCTGTCAGTTTGTCGCGGAAGCTGGGCATTCCCATGGGCACGAATGTGTCGCTCAGCACCAGTTCGGGCAGTGCGGCAATCGTGTCATGTGCGGAATAGCCGAGGTTGGGCAGGGCACCGCCGTTATCGACGGCGGGCACGCCATGGCAGAACAGGCATGAGGCGACATAGAGCCTGGCCCCTTCCTCGACGTCGGCCGGGTCATAGGCGACGCCCTCGACGATATGCGCGGCGGGGCGCATGGCCAGTTCCGGCATCGAGGCATCGCCGCCAAGGCGGAAGGTGTAGACACGGCCCGGCCCGGCGACTTCGGTGGCGCGGTTCATCAACCCGTAGATTCCGCCCCAGCCGACGGCGATGGACACATATTGCACCCCGTCCTTTTCCCATGTCGCCGGGGCCGCGACGACTCCGGTGCCGACCGGGGATTGCCACAGCATATCGCCGGTTGTGGCGTCATAGGCAACGAAACGGCCATCCGCGGTGCCCTGAAACACCAGATTGCCCGCCGTGGTCAGGGTGCCGCCATTCCAGGGCGAGACATAATCCACCCGCCAGGCCGGGGCCTGTTTCACCGGGTCCCATGCCAGCAACTGCCCATAGGGCGTGGCCTTGGGCGCGCCGGTGGACAGCAGTTTGCCAAGGTTCCAGCCATTTGCCGACATCGGCGATTCCGGCGTCAGCTGGTCGTGCTGCCAGTCGGGGTCGGGTTGCTGCACGCCCGGCACGCCTTGGGCGGGGATATAGACCAGCCCGGTCTGCGGGTTATAGGACATGGGGTGCCAGTTATGTGCACCAAAGGCCGAGGGGATGGTTTCCCACACCTCGCCGCCGGGCGAGCGTGCCATCGGGTCTTCGATCGGGCGGCCGGTTTCGTCATAGCCACTGGCCCATGTCACCTTGACAAAGGGTTCGGCGGACAGGAACTGGCAATTCGTGCGGTCCACCACAAAGAAAAAGCCGTTCTTGGGGGCGTGCATAAAGACTTTGCGCGTCTCGCCCTGCCATTCGATGTCGGACAGGATGATGTGCTGCGTCGAGGTGTAATCCCAGTTTTCCGCCGGGGTTTCCTGATAGTGGCAGACATATTCCCCGGTATCGGGCCGCAGCGCCACGACGGAACCAAGGTAAAGGTTATCCCCGCCCGCCGGGCTGCGCAGCGCGGCGTTCCACGGGCTGCCATTGCCGACGCCGATATACATCAGGTCAAGGTCGGGATCATAGGCCATCGAATCCCAGACGGTGCCGCCGCCGCCGACCTCCCACCATTTTCCGGCCGGGTCCCATGTTGCGGCGGCGTCCTCCATCGCCTTGCTTTCAAAGGGCTGCGCGGGGTCGCCGGGCACGGTGTAAAAGCGCCAGACCTGATCGCCGCTGGCCGCGTCATAGGCGGTGATATAGCCGCGCACCCCCATTTCCGCGCCGCCATTGCCGATCATCACCTTGCCTTTGTAAACCCGGGGCGCGCCGGTGATGGTATAGCTTTTGTCGCGGTCCTCGATGGTGTCCACCTTCCACAACTGCTGGCCGGTGGCGGCGTCGATGGCGTGCAGCCAGCCGTCGAAGGCGCCGACATAGACCGTGCCATCGTAAACGGCGACACCCCGGTTCACCACGTCGCAACAGCCCTTGGACGCGTATTCATGCGGCACCTTGGGGTCATAGCGCCACAATTCGCGCCCGGTTACGGCGTCGATGGCGTGAACGATGCTCCATGACGATGACACATACATCACGCCGTCCACGATCAGGGGCGTGGCCTCGACCCCGCGACGGGAATCGAGGCTTAGCGACCACGCCAGCCCCAGATCGGCCACATTGCCGGCATTGATCTGATCCAGCTTGGAAAAGCGGGTTTCCTGATAATCCAGCCCATGGCTGGGCCAGTTTTTCGTATCGGCGGCATTGGCGATGATGGCGGCCCCGTCCAGACCGGCCACGGGGTTGCGGGCATCCTGCGCGGATGCGCCGCCCGCCGCCATGGCTGCGATGCAGGCGGCAAGGGTCAGGGAATGTTTGGTCATGTGCTCCTCCCAAAACACAAACGGATGGGCCGCGCGGGTCGGCGCGGCCCGGATATGCGGCGGATCAGACGGCTTCGTTCACCACATGGATCTGGGTGAATTCGTGCAGGCCCTCTTCGGCGAATTCGACGCCGATGCCGGATTGCTTGGCCCCGCCGAAGGGCGCATGGGGGCCAAAGTCGAGATGCTTGTTCACCCATGCCGTGCCGCTTTCCATGCGCAGCGCAATGCCGCGCGCGGTGTCGCGATCACCCCAGACCGAGCCGCCAAGCCCCCAGGGCGAGGCATTGGCGCGCGTCAGCGCATCCTCGGGGTCGGTATAGCGCACGACGGGCAGGATCGGGCCGAACTGTTCCTCGGCCACCAGACGCGAGCTGTCGTCGATGTCGGCCACGATGGTCGGCGCGATGAAATAACCCGCGCCATCCACCGGCTGCCCGCCCGCGACGATGCGGCCATCCTTGCGGGCGTCATCAAGGAAGCCCTTGACCTTTTCATACTGCATCTTGTTTTGCAGCGGGCCGATGGTGGTGCCTTGCTGCAAACCGTCGCCGACCACGGCGTCATTGGCCAGTTTCGCCAGCCGGGCGACCACATCATCATAGATGGAATCGTGGACATAGGCGCGCTTGATCGCCAGACAGACCTGCCCGGCATTCATGAACGCCCCGCCAAAGATACCCGGCGCGACCGTGGCCGGGTCTGCCCCCGGCAGCACGATGGCGGCGTCATTGCCACCCAGTTCCAGCGTCAGCCGTTTCAGCGTATCCGCCGCCGAGGCCATCACCTTGCGCCCCGTCTCGGTCGAGCCGGTGAACGATACCTTGGCCACATCGGGATGGGTGGTCAGTTGCCCGCCCAGATCGTTCAGATCGGTGACGATGTTCACCACGCCGGCGGGAAAGATGTCGGCGGCCAGTTCGCCCAGCTTCAGCGCGGTCAGCGGGGTGGTGGGGGCCGGTTTGATGACCACGGTATTGCCGGCCAGCAGGGCGCAGGGGATCTTGAAGCAGATAATCAGCACCGGAAAGTTCCACGGGATGATCGCGCCGACCACGCCCAACGGCATCCGGTGCTGTTCGATGCGCGTGGTGGCGCTGTCCTCGATCACCTTGACGGGCAGATCCTGCGCGGCCAGTTGCCGGATGAAGACGGTGGAATAGATGATTTCCGCCGTGGCCTCGGCCAGCGGTTTGCCCTGTTCCTGCGTCAGCAGGCGGGCGAATTCATCCTGCCGCGATTCCAGCGCATCGGCCAGCTTCATCAGCATGTCGCGCCGTTCCGTGATCGGGCGCGCGGCCCATGCCGGATAGGCCGCCTTGGCCGCCGCGACTGCCTGATCCATCTGCGCCGCCGATCCGCGCGGGCAGGTGGCCAGAATCTCTTCGGTGGCGGGGTTGATAACGTCCATCGTCGCGTCGCCGGGAACCAGCTTGCCGTCGATCAAAAGGCTGTAGGTCGTCATGCATTCCTCCCTTTAGCTGCATGGCATCGGGGCAGGCTAGGGGGATTTGCCGCCGCAAACTTGGACTTTTCCGCCAAAATGGCCATTTGGGCGGGCTTCTCTTTTGGCGGGGTTGCGATAGTCTGATCCGGCGCGGTGCCGTCTTCCCTTGTGGCCCGCAGAGGAAGGAGCGCAGGGGGCGGACATGCAGTTTGACGCGTGGGGCGACGCGCTGAGGGCGACCTGTGGGTATTTCGACCCGGTTCCTGCCACGCGGCAGAAGGCGGTGAACGGCCATTTTGTCACGCATCGGCTGAACGCGCTGGATGTGGCCGATTTCAGATGCGACATCCGCCAGATCCGGCGCAGCCTGCGCGACATCCGGTCTGATGACCACGAACATCTGTTCCTGCTGGTGCAGGTCGAGGGACGCAGCCTGATCGAAACCGGCGAAACCCGCAGCGTGGTCGAGCCGGGGATGCTGTATCTGCTGGATTCCACCCGGCCTTTGACCATCGCCTATGACGGGGGCGTGTCTCATGCGCTGTCGGTGCATCTGCCGCGCGCGGCGGTGCTGGCGGGGGCCGTTCCGGCGCTGCGCGTGGGCACCGCGATTGACGCCGGCAGCCCGGCGGCGCGGCTGTTGCAGCGGCAGATCACCGGGCTGATCGGTGGCAAGGTGGCTGCGGCGGCGGCGGCACGTGCGGGGGCGGGCGACCCGGATCAGATGTTCGATCTGGTCCGGCTGGCGTTTCACCCCGGCGGTGCTGGCCAGCCTGTGACGGGTCTGCGCGGCGCCACCCGCTTTGCGCTGGCCATGCGCGCCATTGAAACCCATGTGACCCACCCGGATCTGTCGCTGCCCTGGCTGGCCGCGCGCCTTGGCATATCGCCGCGTCAACTGGAGCGTGACTTCAGCGCCCATGACACCAGCTTTGTGCGCGCGCTGCGCCGCCAGCGGCTGAAACTGTTTGCCGAACTGGCGCGGATCGCCAGCCGGCGCGGCCAAAGACCGCAGATCACCGACATCGCGCTGGCCTCGGGGTTTCGGGATATTTCCAATTTCAACCGGGCGTTCCGGTCTGAATACGGCCAGACGCCGCGCCGGTTCATGGAAGCCGCGTCACGATCACCACGCGCCCCGCGGGCCGGGTGACGGGCGGCAAGGTCAGGTCGCCGGGGTCAGCCCTGCTGATGCCGGACGGTTGCTTCGGCGGACAGTGCGGCGGTCAGGGCCGGGGCCATGCCGCCCCATCGCTGCGCGACTGCCCCGTCTCCGCCCGCCTGAAAGCTGCGCCAGACCTCGGGCGCGCTGATCGTGCCGAACCATGCCACACCGTCCGGTGATCTTGGGGTCAGCAGCAGCTCGGTTTCGGTAATGCGGCCCTTGACGATGGCCGGGCCGGTGCTGACGGCGAAATCGCGGCGGCTGTGGTGAACCGGCAGATCATCGGGAAAATCACGGCGCGCGGCCCAGAACGGCGCATCGGCAAAGCGGGTTTCCGCGCGGATGAAGTCGCGCCCGATGCGGGCCTGCCGGGTGGCGGTGTCCTGCGCGCGGGCGGACAGAAAACGGTGACAGATCGCCGTGGCCTGCGGATCGTCGCTCAGGGTGCGGCGCACGGCTGCCGCCGCCAGTGCCGAGGACACCGCCCAGAACTGCCCGTGCCCGGACAGCGGGTCCATTGCGGCGGCGGCATCCCCGATGCGCAGGTGGCGCAGATCCTGTTGCGCAGTCGCAAGGCGGGGCGCGGCCTCGCGCAGGATGGGGGCGGATGACAGCGGCCCGGCGGCGGCGCTCAGCCGTGCGACGGGGGTGCCGTGACCGGCGGCATCGGTGACGAACTGCGCCCAGACCCGGCCATCGGGCAAGGCCGCGCGCCACAGCCAGCCATCGGGCCGGGCGCTGACCTGCACGCCGGGTGCATCGGCCGCCGCCAGCAGCCAGCCCGCCAGAGCCACGGTCGCAGGCGCGCGGCCAGCGGCGGCGCGTGGTGCCCCGGCGCGACCACGCGCATCCAGCAGCCAGTCGCAGGTCAGCACCCGGCCATCGTCCAGCGTCACGTCGCCGCCATCGGCACGCGCCGCCGCCCGGATCAGCCGCGCCCCTGCCTGTTCGGCCATGGCCCGCAGATGCCGGTCCAGCGCGGCGCGTTCGACGACATATTCCGCATTGCCCCCGGCGATCCCGCCCCAGTCCACCTGCCGGGGCAGGGGGCCGGTCACGCCGTGAAAACCCGCCAACAGCCCTTGCCCGGACAGCCAGCGGTGCAGGCGCGGGCTTAGCCCCTCGATCCGGGCGGGCGTGCGGTCGGGGTCGATCAGCGCGACCGACAGCCCGTCACGCGCCGCCAGCCAAGCCGATACCGCGCCCGCCGGACCACCGCCGATAATCACCATGTCTTGCCGCAGGGTCATGTCGCCTTTCGCAGGATGGCGCGGATTTTGGCAGCCTGCCTGCCGCATCGCAGCAACGGCTTGGCATTTTCGGCCAGCATCGGCGTCTGCGACAGAAGGTCGCAACTTTGGCCGGAAATGACAAGAATGTAACGGTTTCTTCCGCTTGCCTTGGGCTGACATGACCCGGTTTCCGACGCCGGGCACAGCCAGCCAAGGGAAGGCCCGCTATGCACACCCGTTTGACGACCCTTGCCGTGGTCGCTGCCTGCTCTGCCCTGACATCTGTGGCCCATGCCGCCAGCGGCGAAGAAATCGTCAGCACCCTGTGTGGTGCCTGCCATGAACAGACGGCAACCGGCTGGGACCGGATCGACAGCGTGCGCAAGACGCCCGAGGGCTGGGACATGACGGTGCGGCGCATGATCCACAATTTCCATATCGGTGGCGTGTCAGATGACGAGATTGCCGCCGTCGTCGCCTATCTGTCCGATACGCAGGGGCTGAGCGTCGCAGAGACGCAGGGCCGCCGCTATATTCTTGAGCGCGAGCCGGTGGCCAGCGACCAAGGCCCGACCGAACAGATGACCCAGACCTGTGGCCGCTGCCATTCCTATGCCCGCGTCGAATTGCAGCGCCGCACGCCCGAGGATTGGGCCAAGCTGGTGCATTTCCACCTGGGTCAGTTCCCGACGCTGGAATATCAGGCTCTGGCGCGGGATCGCGACTGGTGGGGGCTGGCGCAATCCGAGATCATTCCGTGGCTGGCCGAACATTACCCGCTGGGTCAGGCACCCGCGCCCTATGCGGGCGATCCGGCGGGCGATTATATCGTCGCTGGTCATCAGCCGGGGCGCGGCGATTATCGCGGCACCATGACCGTCACCGGCCCGCGCGAGGGGATGGAGGTCACGATGGCGCTGACCTATGCCGATGGCGCGCAGGCCGAATATACGGGCCGCGCGCATATCCTTGGGGCCGGGGAATGGCGCGGCACCCTGGGCGGGGCGGATGGCGATATTCATCAGGTTCTGGCGGTTGGTCCCGATGGGCGGCTGGACGGGCGCTGGTTTCTGGCGGCGCAGGATGTGACCGGAGGCCGGATCAGCGCGGTGCGGGCCGATCACCCGCCGGTCGTGCTGGCCGCGCAGCCCGCCATGCTGCGCATCGGGCAGCCTGCCGAAATCCGCATCAGCGGCACCGGCCTGTCGGATCAGGTCACGGCGCCCGAAGGCGTGACCGTCGATTCGGTGACGCAGGATGCGGGCGGCGTCACGCTGACGCTGGCGGCGGCGGAACCCGGCCCGATCACGCTGGACATCGCGGGCCAGCCGGTCGCTCTGGTTGCTTATGAGCGGCTGGACCGCATCTCGATCATCCCGGATGTGGCCATGTCGCGCATCGGCGGCGGGGGCGGGGCGATTCCGAAAACTCCGGCGCAGTTTCAGGCCATGGGCTGGCTGAACGGGCCAGATGGTCAGCCCGGAACCGATGATGACGTGGCCGTGGGGATTGTCCCCGCCGCGTGGTCCATCGCCCCCTGGTCCGGGGAAGCGGCCAGGATGCAGGATGACAAATACGCCGGCGTGATCGACCAGACCGGGCTGTTCACCCCCGCCGATGCCGGGCCAAACCCGGAACGGCCGATGATGACCAATAACGTCGGCGATCTGCGGGTGATCGCCACCGTCGAACAAGACCCGCCGCTGACCGCCGAAGCGCATCTTTATGCGACGGTGCAGCGGTTCGTCGATGCCCCGATCCGCTGAGGTGCCGCCATGGGAATGCTGAAACTGATCCGGGAAAATGCGCATCGGGTGGATGTGGACGGCCACGCCATGCTGATGCATGTTCCCTCGACCTCGCTGTTCGAACTCGATCCGGTGGCGCGCGATCTTTACGACCTGTCGCGCGGGGTCGAGGCGTTCGACGCCGACAGCCTGCGCGCGGCACTGGGCCACCACGGGCCGGATGCGCTGGCCGATTGTGTCAAGTCGTTCATGGCGCTGGATATTCTGCGCGATGCCGCAGATGCAGGCACACCGCGCGCCATCGTGCAGGTCGAGGATATTCCGCTGTCCACGATCATTCTGAACGTGAACACCGGCTGCAATCTGGCCTGCACCTATTGCTATAAAGAGGATCTGGCGGTCCCGTCCAAGGGCGAAAAGATGTCCTTCGACACCGCCCGCGCCAGCGTTGAATTGTTGCTGAAACAGGCCGCCGGGCGCGACCGGGTGAACATCGTATTCTTTGGCGGCGAGCCTTTGTCGAACATGCCGCTGATCCGGCAGGTGGTCGAATGGGCCGGGCCGCGCGCGGCGGAACTGGGCAAGGTGGCGGATTTCTCGCTGACCACCAATGCCACGCTGCTGACGCCGGAACTGGCCGATTGGTTCGACGCGCATCGCTTTGCCCTGACAGTCAGTATGGACGGGCCAAAGGCGCTGCACGATACCAACCGCAAGACGGTGGGCGGCAAGGGCACCTATGATCTGGTGGCGCGCAATGTGCGGATGCTGCTGTCGCGCTATCGCGCGCGTCCGGTGGGGGCGCGGGTCACGCTGACGCGCGGCGTTACCGATGTGATCGCCATTCACGACCACCTGAAAGACGATCTGGGCTTTGCCGAGGTCGGCTTTGGCCCGGCCACATCTGGCCCGATTTCGGTGTTCAATCTGGACAGCGCGGCGCTGAAACAGGCGTTCGAGGATATGAAAACCCTTGGCCGCCGCTATGTCGAGGCCGCCTGCCGCGGCGAGAATATCGGCTTTTCCAACATGCACCAGTTGCTGACCGATATTGCGCAGGGCACCAAAAAGGCCGTGCCCTGCGGGGCCGGTCTGGGGATGCTGGCGGTGGACCGCGTGGGCGATCTGCACCTGTGTCACCGCTTTGTCGGCTCGGGTCAGCCGACCTATGGCAATGTCGCGGACGGGATCGACGTGCCGAAACTGGCGGCCTTTGTCGAAAAGGCGCAGGACCGCAGCGGCATGGGCTGCACCACCTGCCGCATCCGCGCGATCTGCGCGGGCGGCTGTTACCACGAATCCTATGCGCGGCAGGGCGACCCTTTCGCGCCGGTCTATCACTACTGCGATCTGATGCGCGACTGGGTGGATTTCGGCATCGAATCCTATGTCCGCATCATGCAGGCCAACCCGTCCTTCTTTCGCACCCAGCTTGCGCCGCGCACCCGCCCCGCACAGGAGGTTATCCAATGAAGCACCTGACCCCCGCCAATGCCAAAGCCAAAGCACTGGCCGAGGCCGAGGCCGAAGGCCGCGCCGATGAGGTCGTGGCGATGAACAGCCTTGTCGGCTGCACCACATCCTTTGATCCGGGGTGGGAGGTGGACGCCTTTGGCGCCCTGTCCAACCTGTGCCAGCCGATGGAGGCCGACCTGTATGGCTGCGCCGATCCCTGCTGGTGGCCCGCACAGGTGGCCGACACGCTGAACACCTATCCCGACTGGGGCGCAGATGCCGCCGATCCCGTCACCAACTGGCGCAACCTGCAATCCGTTTTCCCGCAGAAAGGCTGATCCGATGCGTATGCTGTTTCCCCTGATCGCGGGCATGGCGCTGGCCGGTCCGGCCATGTCGGGCGAATATCTGCTGGCCCCGATCCGGCCTGACAAGCTGGTCGTGGTCGATGCCGGCAAGATGGCCGTGGACAAGGTGATCGAACTGCCCGCCGGATCAGGTCCGATGGCGGCGGTGCCGGTAGTCTCGCCCGATGGCCGCACCGCCTATGTCAACGTGAACCGCACCGAAAGCCTGCTGAAAGTCGATCTGATGACCGGCGAAACGCTGGCTCGTGTCGATATGTCCACCGATGATGAGCGGGTCAAAAGCCTGTTCGGCGTGGCGCTGTCGCCCGATGGCGCGACGCTGGCGGTCTATCAATCGCCGGTGCGGATGCTGGCTTCGGAATTTCAGGTCCAGCCGACGCGGATCGCCCTGTATGACACCGCCACGATGACGCTGCGCAGCACCTTTCCCGCGCCGCGTCAGATCACCCTGATGGCATGGTCCACCGATGGCAGCCGCATCTTTGGGCTGGGGCGCGACCTTTACAGCTTTGACCCGGCCAGCGGCGAACAGCTTGAGGCGCAACCGGTTCATAGCTGGAGGGCCGATGATTACACCCTGCCCGACGTACTGGCCGTCTGGAGCCAGTATGAAACCAGCAACCGGCTGGTGACGCCCTTTTATATGGCGCGCAAGGATGGTGCCGCCGATGATCCCGAAACCTTTCGCACCGGCCTGCTGACGCTGGATCTGGACAGCGGCCAGCTGGATATGCGCGATGTGCGGGCGATGGACGTGTTCTATTTCTCGACCGCATCGAACCCCGACCGGACGCGGATTTACGGCGCCTATAACGTGCTGGAATCCTTTGATGCCATCAAGGGCGAGCCGATCCGGCGGGTCTCGCTGCCGCACAGCTATTATTCGGTGAACGTCTCGCATGATGGCAGCACCGTCTGGCTGGGCGGGGCGCTGTCGGATCTGGCGGCCTATGACGCCGAAACGCTGGAAAAAAAGGGGCAGGTCGATTTGCCCGGCGGGGTCTCGATGTCGTTGTCCAGCGTGCGGATGTTTCAGCGGGATGACGGATGATCCGAGTCGGCGTCGTTGACAGCGGCGGGCCAGAGCAGGCAATCGGCGAGGGCCGCGCCTTTCTGGCTGACGGGTCCACTTCGCCCCAGACGCCCGATGCCCTGGGGCATGGCACGGCGGTCGCGGGGATCATTTCCCGCGCCTGCCCTGCGGCCCATATCATTCACGCGCAGGTGTTTCACGACCGCCCGCTGACCAGTGCCGTGCGGGTGGCGGCGGCGCTGCGCTGGCTGGCGGGGCTGCCCGATCCGCCCCGGCTGATCTGTCTGAGCCTTGGCCTGCGCGAAGATCGTGCCGCCCTGCGCACCGCCGTTCAGTCGATCCTGCGCCCCGGCCTGCTGCTGGTGGCCGCTCATCCGGCACAGGGCGCGCCTTGTTTTCCGGCGGCCTATCCCGGCGTCATCGCCGCGACCGGGGATGCGCGCTGTGGGTGGGATCAGATTTCCGCGCTTGGACCGGCGCTGTTTGGCGCATGGTGCGATTCCCCCGAACACCGCCCCGGCGGCATTGGCGGTGCCAGTCTGGGCGCGGCGCGGCTGGCCGGGCATCTGGCCGCGATGCTGGCGGCGGGCGAGATGGTTGACGATGTTGCCGCCGCCACCGGGCTGCTGACCCGGCGAGCCAGCTTTCACGGTGCGGAAAGGCGCGGCTGATGCGGGCGCGGCTGTCCCGCTGGCTGACGCGCGGGCTGTTTCAGGGCGTGGCGGGCGGCTGGATGCCGCCGGTCGTCGCGCGCACGCTGCCGGCTGCGGCGGTGGTGCTGGCCAGTTCGCTGATCGCGGCGGGTGTGGGGCTGATGCTGCCGTTGCTGACCAAGCAGGTCATAGATCAGGGGATCATGGCCCGCGACATGCCCGCGCTGCTGCGGTGGTCGGCGCTTGCCTTTGTGCTGGGGCTGCTGAGCGTCGCGCTGGGGATGGTCAATTCGCTGCTGCATTTGCGGGCCTCGGCGCGGATGCTGGCTGATCTGCGGCTGACCGTCACCGATGCGGCGATGGCGCGCGATCCGGCCCAGCCAGACCTGCCGCTGGGCGAGGCGATGACCCGGCTGGACGGCGATTGCGCCACGATCCAGAGCTTTGCCTTTGACAGTGTGCTGGTGGCGGTGGGGGCGCTGTTCCGGCTGGTCGGAGGGCTTGGCCTGATGCTGGCGCTGGATTGGCGGCTGGCGCTGCTGCCTGCGGTTTTTGCGCCGCTGGAACTGGCCTTTCTGTCGCGCGCCCGGCGGCGCACGCAGGCGCTGGCCGAGCAGAGCCGAGGCCTGCGCGGCGATCTGTCGTCGCTGCTGGCGGAAAACCTGTCCGCGGCACCCATGCTGCGCGCGATGGGGGCGGTGGGCGCGCGGCAGGCCGATCTGGCGCAGGTGCAGCGGTTGCAGATCGGCCAGCTGCTGCGGCAGCGGCTGTGGGGCGAAACCGTCGGCGCGGTCAGCCAGATCCTTGCGGCGCTGACCCGCGCGGCGGTGCTGCTGATCGGGGGCTGGCTGGTCATCCGGGGCGAGTGGCAGATCGGCACGCTGGTCGCCTTTCTGGCCTATGCCGGGATGCTGTCCGGCCCGCTGCGCAATCTGCTGGGGCTGTATCACGCGCAGGCGATGGCGCGGGTGGCGATGGGGCGGCTGGATGGCGTTGTCTCTGCCGCGCGTCCCGGTCATGGCGATGACCCGCTGCCGGGCGCTCTGGTGTTTTGCGGCGCGCGGGCGGTGGGGGCTTTGCACGCGCCGGTGACGGCCACGATCCTGCCGGGCAGCCGCGTGCTGATCGACGGGCCATCGGGGATCGGCAAATCGCGGCTGCTGGCGCTGGCCAGCCGCGCCGCGCCGCTGGAACAGGGGGCCGTCACGCTGGGCGGGGTCGATGTCACGACCCTGCGCCCCGATGCGCTGGCAGATCACATCACCCATCTGGATCAGCGGCCCGCCGTGCTGCGCGGCAGCATCGGCGACAACCTGCGCCTTGCGGCACCCGATGCCGATGACGACAGGCTGTGGCGCGCGCTGCGGGTGGCTGATCTGGCCGATTGGGCGCAGGCGGCCGGGGGGCTGAGCGCGGCGGTGGCCGAAACCGGGGCCAATCTGTCGGGCGGGATGCGGCAAAAGATTGCGTTGGCCCGCGCAGTGCTGCGCCCGGCTCGCATCATGATCTTTGACGAAAGTTTTTCCGAGCTTGACCAATCAAGCTGCCGCCGCATTCTGGCCGCCCTTGACGCCGCACTGGCGGATCGCGTGCGCATCTTCATCGCCCATGCCGGCCCCGTCCGCGAAGGGCGGTTCGATCAGCGGATCACGCTTTCCTCCAGCGCGCCCGAGCGGCGCAATTCCCGCGGGGGCACCCCATACCAGCGGGCGAATGCCCGCGAAAAGGCGGTCTGGTCGGAATAGCCCAGCAACAGCGCGATTTCCGACAAGGGCCGGTCCGAACGGGTCAGCAGCGCATAACCCTGCATCCGGCGGCAGTTTTCCATGATCTCGCTGAAGCTGCTGCCCTGTGCGGCCAGACCGCGCCGCAGGCTGCGTTCAGATATGCCAAGGGCGTCGGCGGTATCGGCCTGCGAGGCGGGGCCGTGGCCGATGCGTTGCAGGATGTGGCTGTAAACCCGCGCCGACAAATCGGTGTCGCTGCGCTGCCGCCGCAGGGCCTGTTCAAGCTGCCGCCAGCTTGCGGTGTAATCGTCATGCCGCGCCACGACGGGCCGGTTCGACAGGGCCGAGACCGCCAGCCGCAGGCGGTTTTCATCGCGGCCAAAGGCTGGCGCGACGCCAAGATGCTGGACCAGATCGCGGGTTGCGCCATCCGGTTCGTGTTCAAAGCTGACGCCAAGAACAGCATCGCGGCTGATGCCAAAGCGGGCGCAGATGCCCCGGATCAGCCCCAGCGACAGTTCCGCATCGGCCCGGCGCGGCCAGATATGCGGGTCCAGCACGCGATAGGAAACATGGGCTTCGTGATCCATGATGCTCAATTCGACGCTGGTGTTCGATTGCAGCAGCGGAAAGCCATGCGCAAAGGTTTTCAGCGCCTCGCCCAGATTGCGGCTGTTGCCGATGGCTTGGCCCAGTTGCGACAGCGATTCCAGTTGCATCGCCTCTCCGCTGCGCCAGGCATCGGCGGTGGGCCGGTGGCGGCGCTCGTTTTCCATTAGTTGGGTAAAGCTGGACAGGGGCATGTGGGTGGTGCCCGCCGCTTCCAGCGGCAAGCCCAAAATCGGCACCGCAATCGCGCTGCGTATCCAGCTTGTCTGCATCCCCGGTCTCCCGTCAGGGGGGCGATTTCACCCGCCCCGTTGGTTTTTCCGGGCAGTCTAGCACAGACGGTCAGGGGGGCTTCAAGCATTTGCCCCGCCCCGCTAGGAATAGCTGCGCACCAATGCCTGCGCGATCAGGGTCCAGCCGTCCACCACCACGAAAAATGCCAGTTTGAAGGGCAGTGATACGACGACCGGCGGCACCATCATCATCCCCATCGACATCAGCACCGCCGACACCACAAGGTCGATAATCAGAAACGGCAGGGCGATCAGAAAGCCGATTTCAAAGGCGCGCTGGATTTCTGACAGCATGAAGGACGGGATCAGCACCGCCAGACGGTCGTCGCCGCCGGGGCCTGCGGGGGCGATTTCGGCCAGTGCGGCCATCGTATCAGGGTTGGTGCGGGCCTGCATAAAGCCAGAAAACGGCACGATCCCCCGTTCGAATGCCTGGCCCAATGTGATCGTGCCATCGCGTAACGGCGCGCCTGCCACTTGCCATGCCTCGCGCAGAACCGGGTCCATGACGAACCATGTCAGAAAGATCGACAGGCTGACGATCAGCATGTTGGGCGGCGATTGTTGCAGGCCGATCGATTGACGCAGGATCGACAGCACGGTGACGATAAACGGAAAACACGTCACCATGATGGCGATGCCCGGTGCCAGCGACAACATCGTCATCGCCAGCACGATCAGAACTGCGTTCTGGCCAAGCCCGTCGGCCATCGCGCCGGGCAGGGCGAAATCCTGCGCCAGTGCGGCCGCGGGCAGGGTGGCGATCAGCCCGCCCGCCGCCGCCCCGAACAAGCGGCGGGGCATCACGCCGTTTCCGCCGCGCCGATGATGCGGACGCAGAGCCGATCCTCGGGCGAGCCGTCGCCGGTCAGTTCGCCGCGCGCGATCACCTTGTCGCCGACGCAGATTTCCACCCCGTCGGAAATGGCCTGATCCAGCGTCAGCACATCATCGGGGCGCAGCGAGGACAGTTGCGCCACCGTCTGGCGTGTGCGGCCCAGACGGATGGTGACTTCAACCTGAATATCGTCGGTCTGGATAAGGCGGTGCAGGTCGTCCATAGGTCAATCCTCCTGGATTTCGGCGATCAGGCGGCGCACGGATTGCACGACCTGATCCTGGGAAAATTCGATATGCCCGCCGGACAGGCCAAGATGCAGGCTCTGCCCCAGCGGCTGTTCGATGATGTCGATTGCGGTCATCCCGGCATCGGCGGCGCAGCGTTCGACCATGGCCCGCATCTCGGCCGAACAGGCGATCTGACAGGCGACAGGCGGCGTCTGCCGCGCCAGACGGGTCAGTTCGCTGACCAGATCCTGTTCCAGCCGGCGGGCGGTGCCCATGGGGGCGACTGCATCCAGCATGGCACCAAGGATGGGGGCCAGCGCGGCCACCGCCTCGCGCCGCAATTCCGTGCGGCGGGTTTCGTCGGCGGCGATCTGCTGCGCCATTTCCTGCAAGGCGGCGGTCAGCGCAGCCGTTTCGCTGTTGTGCTGTGCGCTGCGCCCGTCGGCGACGCCGCGCTGATAGGCCTCGTCCAGCGCGGCACGGGCAGCGGCTGCGGCCACGCGCGACATGCTGCCCGCCGATGTGAAGGATTCCAGTTTCAGGACGGGCAGGCTCATGCGGCGCCTTCTTTCTTGTCGATCCAGTTGGACAGGATCTTCATGCTTTCATCCTGCCGGTCTTTCATCATGTTGCGCAGCCGGGCGACGGGATCGGCGGGCGGCAGCGACAATTGCTGCGCCGGGGCCGGGGTCTGCCCGATCAGGGCGGCATCAAGCCCGGCCAGCGATTGCGGCGGTTCAATGATGCCGGGGGCTGCCTGCGGGGATGCTGCTGCGGGCAGCGCGCCGCCTGCTGCGGGCCGGCTGTCGTCCAGCAAAGCGGTGCCGGTCGTGTTCGCCGCCGCACCCGCGCCATTGCGCCCGCGCAGCATGGGCCGCAGCACCACAAAGGCAACCGCCAGCGCGAACAGCCCGATGATGGCCAGCCGTGCTAGGCCATTCGGGTCCAGCCGGTCCATCAGCCCCGCGGGCGAGGCCAGCGTGCCATCCTGACCAAGCGCGGCAAAGGGCAGCGATTTCACCGTGATCTGATCGCCGCGTTCCGCATCAAAGCCAACTGCCGAGGCCACCAGTTCGCGGATCGCTTCCAGTTCGGCTTCGGGGCGCGGCACGATCTGGCCGCTGTCCTGCGCCACGCCGTTGACCAGCACGGCGACGGTCATGCGGCGCACCGATCCGGGCTGACGCAGCACTTCGCGGGTGATGCTGCTGACCTCGAAATTGGCCTGCTGACGGTTTTCCGAACGGTTCGATTGCGTCGAATCACCCGCGCCCTGCTGACCTTCGGGCAGGTTCGAGGCCGCCGTGACCGCGCCCGCCCCCTGCGAGTTGCTTTGATCCGAGGTTTCCTCGGTCACTTGCGAAATCATCGCCCGCTGGGTCGGGTCGAAGCGCTGTTCGGTCATCTGTTCGCGCTCTGTGACCAGATCCAGATTCAGTTCGACGATGGCGTTGCCAAAGCCGACATGCGGTTCCAGAATCCGTTCGACGTTGCGCTTCATGTCGGCGGCGCGATCTGCGCCCGCCATATCCTCGGCCGTGGCGACCATGCCGCGTTCGCTGTCGATCACGGCGACCTTTTCCGGGTCCATCCCCGGCACACCCGAGGAAACCAGATATTTCAGCGCCGCAGCCTGCTGCCGCGTCACCGCCGCGCCACTGGTGGTCAGCGTGACCGAGGCCGAGGCCGCCGATTCGCGCCGCAGCCCGCGCTGGTTGGCGACGGCCAGATGCACGCGCGCGGTCTTGATATTGGGCAGCGCCAGAATGGTGCGGGCCAGCTCGCCCTCTTTCGCGCGCCAATAGGCGGCGTCGAACATCTGCGAGGTGGTGCCGAAACCCGACATGCCGTCCAGAATTTCATAGCCCGCACCGCCTGCGGCAGGCAGGCCCTGTCCGGCCAGATCCATGCGCAATTTGTCGCGCTGGCGCGAATCGACATAGATCGAATCGCCGCGCACCTCGTAGGGGACGCCGGATCGTTCGACGCCGGCCACCACCTCGCCCGCCTGCTGCGGATCAAGCCCGGCATAAAGCAGCGCCATGCTGGGCCGGTTTGCCATTACGGCAAAGGCGGCAATGGCCAGAAACGTGCCCACGAATGCGGCCACCAGCGTGATTTTCTGTTGCGAGCTTCTGTCGCTCCAATAGTCCTGCAATTTTTGCAAAACCCGGTCCTTTCGAATCGGCGATAAATTTGACCAGATCTTCATGGCACGGCTGGCGTTAAGAATTGGTTAGTGCCGGGGTGATAAATCCATCTGGAACGGACGGAGAATCACCATGACCGACGCAACCGCCGAAGCGTCTGAAACGCCGGCAAAGAAAAAGGGAATGCTGCTGCCAATCCTGTTGGTGGCCGTGCTGGGCGGGGGCGGCTTTGCCTCGACGTTTCTGGGGGTGTGGTCGCCTTCGGCCCTGCTGGCACCGGGCGAATACAAGCCCGCCACCAGGGCTGAAACCGCGCCTCAGGTCGATTTCATCGACGTGCCGCGCATCCGGCTGTCGATCGCCAGCGATCAGCCCCGCACGCTGCTGTTGGACGCAAAGATCGAAACAGGCACCGCGGATCGCGCGCAGGTGGAACATCTGATGCCGCGCGTGTCGGATGCCTTCAACAGCTTTCTGGCTGACATCGACCCCAAGGCGTTTGGCAAGCGCGGCGTTCTGGAAATCGTCCGCGCCGAGCTGGTGACGCGCGCCCGCTATGTGCTGGGCGATGAGGTGGTCAAGGACCTGCTGATTACGGAGTTCATGCTACAATGATGATCGAAACCATTCTTCAGGTCACGCTGGCCGTGGCCTCGGTCGGGCTGGCGGTGTTTTGTGTCGTTCTGGCACGGCGTCTGCGGCGTCTGAACGATCTGGAAACCGGGCTGGGCGGCGCCATCGCGGTTATGGCAGCCGAGGTGGACCGGCTGGAAAAGGCCATCATCGCCGCCCGCGACGAGGCCAAATCCGCCAGTGAAGCCCTGGCCGCCGAAGTGGCCCGGTCGCGCAATGAACGCGCGCATTGGGATCTGCGCCGCAAGATCGTGGATGCCGCAGCACCTGCCGCCCCCGCCCACGCCGGTGCCCGCCGCCTGCGCAAACGTGCGGAGCATGCCGATGCATAAGCGTATCCTGCCTGTTCTGGGCCTGATCCTGGTGCTGCCGGTGGCGGTTGTTGCCGCGCGTCATGTCGATCTGCCGCGCAGCCTGTTTGCCTTTGCCGCCGCCCCCTCGACCTTGATGGAGGGCTGTTTCGACGTGCCCGAGGCCGTTGCGATGGCCGGGGAACTGCGCGACCGCGCGCTGCGCATTCAGACCTATACCGAGGCGCTCGAGGCGAAAAAGGCGGAACTGGCGCAGGCCGAACAGACCTTGCGCGCACGCCTGTCCGAATTGCGGGCCGTCCAGACCAGCGGCCAGACCCGGCGCAGTCAGGCTTCGGCGGCGGTTCAGGACGACATCAACCGTCTGGTTGCTGTCTATGACGTGATGAAACCGGCCGATGCCGCGCAGGTCATGACCAGCCTGCCCCCCGATTTCGCCGCCGAGATCCTGATGCGCCTGACCCCTGAAAACGGCGCCCGCATCATTGCCGCGGTCGAGCCGGGGCAGGCGGCGATCCTGACCACTCATATGGGTGCCCGCAGCGCCCGCAAACCATAAGGAACCGCATATGTTTGGTATCATCGGCATCGTTCTGACCTTTGCCATGGTCTTTGGCGGCTATCTGCTGGCCGGTGGCCATATGGGTGTGATCCTGTATTCGCTGCCCTTCGAAATGATGATGATCGGCGGTGCCGCGGTTGGCGCCTATATCCTGTCGAACGACACTTCGGTGCTGAAACATACGGTGGGCGGGATCGTGAAGGCCTTCAAAGGCCCGAAATGGACCGAACAGGACAATCAGGATGTGCTGTGCCTGCTGTATCAGCTGCTGCGCATCGCCCGCGAAAACCCCGTCGCGCTGGAAGAGCATATCGAGAACCCGGAATCCTCGTCGATCTTTACCGCCTATCCGCGCCTGCTGGCCGATCATCATGTCATTGGGCTGATTACCGATACGCTGCGCTCGATCAGTCTGAACTATGACGACCCCTATCAGGTCGAGGAAATGCTGTCGCGCCGCATCGGCAGCCTGTGCGAGGAAGAACTGCATGTCTCGCATGCGCTGCAAAGCACGGCGGATGCGCTGCCTGCGCTGGGGATCGTCGCGGCGGTGCTGGGCGTTATCAAGACCATGGGCGCCATCGACCAGCCGCCTGCCGTGCTGGGCAAGATGATCGGCGGTGCCTTGGTCGGGACGTTCCTGGGCGTGTTTCTGGCCTATGGCTTTGTCGCCCCGCTGGCGCAGCGGCTGGCCGCCGTGACCAAGCAGGACCAGACCTTTTATGATGTCATCAAGTCGGTGCTGATTGCCGGGCTGCACCAGCATGCCACCAATCTGTGCGTCGAGGTGGGCCGTCAGGCGGTGCCCGAACATGTCCGCCCCAGCTTTAACACGCTGGAAGACGCGCTGCGCGAACTGAAAAAGGCCGCCTGATGCTGATCCATACCCTTGTGATGGCGGCGGGTCTGGCCCAGTCTCCGGCTGCCGCGCCCGATACGCCGCTGGGTCTGTTCATCGCGGATGCCGAAACCTGGCTTTTGCAGGCAAAGCCGCTGCCGTCTGACACGCGGCTGCGCCTGCTGCGGATGCGGCCCGAGGATCGGTTGCAGGCGATCATCTTTCTGCGCCGGGCTGGTCTGATGACCGGCGCGGTCTGGCCTGTGCAGGATCTGCTGCGCCCGGCGCTAAGCAGCGAGGTGGCCGGGGAATGAACGCCGCGCTCAAGGGTAATAACGGTCTGCTGGTCACGGGCGGTCTGGTGCTGATCGTGATCTCGCTGGTGATTCCGCTGCCGGCGGGGGTGCTGGATTTCGGCATCGCGATTTCCATCGCCACGGCCACGCTGCTGCTGGTGATGGCCTCGCTGGTGGATAAGCCGACGGATTTTCAGGCGTTTCCGGTGATGCTGCTGGTGACGCTGGTTATCCGGCTGTCGCTGAACGTGTCCTCGACCCGGCTGATCCTGACCCAGGGGCATACGGGCGAACAGGCCGCCGGACAGGTGATCGCCGGGTTCGCGCAATTCGTGGCGGGTGGCTCGATTCTGGTCGGGATCACGGTGTTCGGAGTGATTACGGTGGTGAACTTTATGGTCATCACCAAGGGTTCGGGCCGCATGGCCGAGGTATCGGCCCGTTTCGCGCTGGATTCCTTGCCGGGCAAGCAGTTGGCCATCGACGGCGACCTGTCCTCGGGCGCCATCGACCATGCCGAGGCCAAGCGCCGCCGCGAACGGGAACAGCGCGAGATCAGCTTTTTCGGCTCGCTCGACGGGGCGTCGAAATTCGTCAAGGGCGATGCCGTGGCGGGGCTTATCATCACGATGATAAACCTGCTGATCGGGCTGACGGTCGGCATTCTGGTGCATGGCATGGCGGTGGGCGATGCCGTGGCCTCTTATTCGCGGCTGACCATCGGCGATGGTCTGGTGACACAGGTGCCGGCGCTGATTACCTCGATGGCGGCGGCGCTGTTGCTGTCGCGCGGCGGGGCCACCGATACCACCAGCCAGCTTTTGTCGAATCAGTTGCTGCAAGGCTGGCAGGGACCGGCGGTGGTTGCGGGCACGATGGTGGTGATGTCCATGGTGCCGGGGATGCCGACGCTGCTGTTTCTGGGCATTGCCGCCGTCATGGGCATGGTTGCCTGGCGCGTATCCCGGCGCAAGCCCGAGGCCGATCTGCCCGAAATCGACGACACGCCCGAACCGGCCCCGGCCAGCCGTATCGGCGATGTGCTGGATACCGACGAAATCAGCGTCGAGATCGGCACCGATCTGGTCGTCATCGCGCTGGATCAGGCGCGGGGGCTGGGCACGCGGATCAATAACCTGCGGGTGCATATCGCGCGCGGCTTTGGCCTGATCCTGCCTGATGTGCGCATCACCGACACCGACGATCTGCCGCCCGCCGAATATCAGATCCGCATTCAGGGCGTGGTCCGCGGCCGCGGTGCGCTGCGCCCGACCGAGGTTCTGGCGCTTGGCCCCGAAGATGCGGTCAAGGCGCTGGGTGGTGTCGCGGTCAAAGAGCCTGTCTATGGCAGCCCGGCCCGCTGGATCGGGCGCGATGCGCAGGACGAAGCCGTGATGCTGGGTGCGACCGTCGTCACCCCGATGGAGATCCTGTCCACCCATCTGATGGAGGTGGTCAAGGCGCATCTGCCCGCCCTGCTGACGCAATCCGCCATGCAGCGGCAGTTGGACGAGCTGAAAAACCTGTCCGACCCGACCCGCGCCGAACGCTATCGTAAGTATTTCGACAGCATGATCCCCGAAAAGGTCACGCCCGAAATGCTGCTGGCGGTGCTGCGCGGCCTGCTGGAGGAAAGGGTCTCGATCCGCAACCTGCCGCTGATCGTCGATGCGATTTCCGAATTCCGGGGCATCGATTCGGTGGAAACGGTTTACGAACTGGTGCGCAAACGCCTTCGCGGGCAGATCACCCAGCAACTGGCCGACCCCGAGGGCCGGATCAGCGTCATCCAGCTTCACCCCGCGTGGGAGGCCGAGTTCGTGCGATCCGACAATGAAACGGGTCGCAGCGGTGCCGGGGCGATCACGCCTGCGCTGTCGCGCAAGCTGCTGGATCAGACGCGCAAGGCGATGGCGGTGTCGGAACCGGCCAGCGCGCCGGTGATCGCAGCGCCGGATCATCGGCGGCGGATGGTGAAATCGCTGCTGGCCTCGAACGGGCTGGCGGTGCCGGTCATCGGGCTGGAAGAAATCGACCCGGCCGCCGAATTGCGGCTGGTCGGCACGATCGAGGCCGCCTGATGCTGAACGGGCTGGCCGCCGCTGTTCCGGGCCTGGATATGGGGCTGGTGCTGACCTATCTGCGGTTGCAGGCGTTTTTGCTGATGCTGCCCGGCATCGGCGAACGCATGGTGCCGGGGCGGGTCAAGGTGGCCATCGCCATGTCGCTGGCACCCCTGCTGTCGGGCATCAGCGGCCCCGGCCCTGACACGGCGGACGCCGCCGGGCTGCTGTTGCCGGCGCTTACGGAAATAGCGGTCGGGCTGGCGGCGGGGACGCTGGTGCGGATCATGGCCTTTGCCATCGACATCGGCACCAGCGCCATTGCCGCCAGCACCTCGCTGGCGCAGATCGTGGGCGGCGCGAACGAGGCGTCGCCGCATCCCGTCGGCAACATGCTGCATCTGGGCGGGATTGCGATTCTGTTCACGCTGGGTCTGCCGGTGATGATGGTGCAGTTGCTGGCCGACAGCTTTGTGCTGTGGCCGCTGGGTGCCGTGCCCGACATTGCCGCGATCCTGCCCGAGATCGTGTCTTATGTCGCGCGCAGCTTTGGGCTGGCGATGACGCTGGCCGCGCCGTTCATTCTGGGCGGATTTCTGTATCAGGCGCTGTCGGGGGTCATCAACAAGGTGATGCCGCAACTGCCGGTGCTGTTCATCGGCGCGCCCGGCTCGATCCTACTGGCGCTGGTGGCGCTGGTGGTGATCGCGCCGTTGCTGGTGGCTGTCTGGGCCGATGCGGTGCTGTCCATATCGCTGCCGGGGGTGCCATGAGCGAGGAAGACAAGGACGACAAGCAGTTCGACGCCTCGGAACAGAAAATCCGCAAGGCGCGGGAAAAGGGCGATATTGTCCGCTCGACCGAGGTGAATGCGGCGCTGATGTATCTGGGCGCCTGGGTCGCCTTTGCGCTGATGGCCGGATATGCGGTCAGGACGTGGCTGGCCATGGGCGCCCGCGCGATGGGCGCGGATGGCTGGCCGCAGGGGTCGGTCTATGCGACGGCTGACAGCCTGTGGCAGTTCGCGGCCATAGCGGTGCTGGCGCTGGTGCTGGTGCCGGGTGTCACGATCATCGCCGGTCTGGCGGCGCAGCGTGGCATCGTGTTTGCGGGCAAAAAGGTCATGCCCGACATCAAAAAGATCAACCCCTTCGCCAATGCCAAGCAGAAATTCGGCAAATCCGGTCTGGTGCAATTCGCAATCTCATTGGCCAAGGTGGGGGTGGTGTGCGTGGGCGGATGGTATCTTTTTACCTCTCTGATTAATTTGGTGCTGAACACGCCCTTCATGGGTGAAGGGCGCTGGGTGGCCGGGCTGGGGATGCTGATCGGGCGCGTGCTGCTGATGGCGCTGGCGATTTCGGCGGTGTTTGCCATTATCGATTACCTGTGGAAACGCCACGAACATTTGCAAAAGCTGCGGATGAGCCGCAAGGAAATGCAGGACGAACACAAGGATTCCGAGGGCGATCCGCATATGAAGGGTGCACGGCGGCAAAAGGCTGTCGATATTGTCATGTCGCAGATGATCGCCGATGTGGCCAAGGCCGATGTGGTGATCGTCAACCCCACGCATTACGCCGTCGCGCTGGAATGGAAACGCGGCAGCGGGCTGGCCCCCGTCTGCGTGGCCAAAGGTGTCGATGAAATCGCCGCCAGAATCCGTGAAAAAGCAAAGGAAAACAACGTGCCGATCTGGTCCGATCCGCCCTGCGCCCGCGCCATTCACGCCACCGTCAAGGTGGGCGAGGAAATCCGCCGCGATCACTTTGGCCCGGTCGCGGCGGCCATTCGCTTTGCCGAAAAGATGCGCGCCAGGAGCCGTGCGGGATGGTGAAAAAGATCAAGCAGTTGCAGCAACTGGAACAGGTCGCCCGGATCAAGGCCGATCTGGAGCTGCGCAAGTTCGCGGCCTTTAACGCTCATGTCACGGCTGCGCGGCAGAATATCACCAGCCTCGAAGCGGCCTTGCAGCAGTCCTATCGGGCCACCGCGCCGCTGGGCGTGGCCGAGGCGCGGATGGCGAATGCGCAGGCGGGCCGGGCCGCGCGGGAAATTCGCAAGGCCAATGCCGATCTGGATCGCATGATGCCCCGGTTCGAACAGGCGCGCGCCACCGCCTCGCGCGAGTTTGGGCGGGCCGAGGCGCTGTATAACCTGGCCGCCGCCGCGATGCGGCCCAAGCCGGGGTCGTGATCCGCCGCCATTGGACAGCGCCGCGGCAAGCTGTTACAGATTTCGGCAGATTCACAGTCACGGATACGCGCCATGCTGCACACCGATCTTTCCTCCTCTGACACTTCGGGTCGCAAGGTCTGGTCCGGGGACGAGGCGCGGGCGCTGTTCGATCTGCCGTTCATGGATCTGCTGTTTCAGGCGCAGACCGTGCATCGCCAGAATTTCGACCCCAACCGCGTGCAGATGAGCCGGCTTTTGTCGATCAAGACCGGCGGCTGCCCCGAGGATTGCACCTATTGCAGCCAGTCGGCGCGCTATGATTCCGGCCTGTCGGCGTCGAAACTGATGCAGGTGCAGCGCGTCATCGCCGAGGCGCGTCGCGCGCGCGATGCCGGGGCCACCCGCTATTGCATGGGCGCCGCCTGGCGCAGCCCCAAGGAACGCGACATGGCGCAGATCGTCGCCATGGTGGAAGGCGTCAAGGCGCTGGGCATGGAAACCTGCATGACGCTGGGGATGCTGGATGCCGGTCAGGCGCAGCGGCTGAAACAGGCCGGGCTGGATTACTATAACCACAACATCGACACCTCGGAATCGCATTACGGCAAGGTTATCACCACTCGCAGCTTTGCGGACCGGCTGGAAACGCTGGAAAACGTGCGCAAATCTGGCATCAAGGTTTGTTCCGGCGGCATTCTGGGTCTGGGCGAGGGCAATCAGGACCGGGTGGATATGCTGGTGACGCTGGCTAACCTGCCTGAGCCGCCCGATTCCGTGCCGATCAACATGCTGATCCCGGTCGAGGGCACGCCGCTGGCCGATGCCGCCCCCGTCGATCCGATTGATTTCGTGCGCACCATCGCCGTGGCGCGGATCATGATGCCGCAGGCCCATGTCCGCCTGTCGGCCGGGCGCACCGAAATGTCGGATGAAATGCAGGCGATGTGTTTCTTTGCCGGGGCGAACTCGATTTTCGTGGGCGATACGCTGCTGACCAAGGACAACCCCGGCGAAGATCAGGACGCGCGCCTGTTCGCCCGGCTGGGGCTGAAGCCGATGGCGGTGCATGAACACCTGCCCGACCCGGAGGAGTTGCAGGCCGAGGCGCGGCGTCAGGCCGCCCGGCAGGCCGATCCGGCGATTCCGGTGCTGCGATAATTCTGCGGCCACTGCCCGGACCGGCGGCACGACAAGGCTAGACAAGGGGGCGGCGTGGACCGGCTGGCGGTATATCGCGAACAACTGGCCGGGCTTGCGGCGGATGCGCGGCTGCGGCGGCTGATCCCGCGCGCGGGCGTGGATTTTTCCTCGAACGATTATCTGGGGCTGGCCGGGTCGGGGCGGCTGGCCGATGCCGTGCGCGATGCGCTGGATCGCGGCGTTCCGGTGGGGGCTGCCGGGTCGCGGTTGCTGCGCGGCAATTGCGACGAACAAGAGCAGTTCGAATCCGAGGCCGCCGCCTTTTTCGGCGCGGAATCGGCGCTGGGGTTCGGTGGCGGCTATGTGGCGAATTTCGCCATTCTGACCACTCTGCCGCAGCGCGGCGACCTGTTGCTGATGGATGATCTGTCCCACGCCAGCACGCATGAAGGCGCGCGGGCTGGCCGGGCCGAGGTTCTCGGTTTTCGCCACAACGATGCGGGCGACGCGGCGGATCGCATCCGCAACTGGCGCGCGGCGGGCGGGCGCGGCGCGGTGTGGATCGCGGTGGAAAGCCTTTACAGCATGGACGGCGACCGTGCGCCTCTGGCCGATCTGGCGGCCCTGGCCGATGACCACGGCTTTCTGATCGTGGACGAGGCCCATGCCACCGGCGTTTACGGCCCTGACGGGCGCGGGCTGGCCCATGATCTGGAAGGGCGCGGCAATGTGCTGACGCTGCACACGCTGGGCAAGGCTTTGGGCGGGTCGGGCGCACTGGTCTGCGGGCCGCGGCTGCTGACCGATTTCATGGTGAACCGCTGCCGCCCGTTCATCTTTGGCACCGCGCCCTCGCCTTTGATGGCGGCGGCGGGGCGGGCGGCGCTGGCAATCCTGCGAGACGAGGGCTGGCGGCGCGATGCGCTGGCGGCGCGGGTGGCGCTGTTTTCCGCGCGGCTGGCGCGGATGGGGCTAAGCGCCAGCGGCAGTCAGATCGTGCCGGTGATCGTCGGCGGCAACGCGCCCGCGATGGCCTTGGCCGAACAGGTGCAGGCGCGTGGTTTTGATGTGCGCGGCATCCGCCCGCCCACCGTGCCTTTGGGCACGGCGCGGCTGCGTGTCTCGCTGACGCTGAATGCCAGCGAGGATGACGTGATCCGCCTTGCCGACACGCTGGAGGAGCTATGGCCCGGTTCGTAATCACCGGCACCGGCACCGGCATCGGCAAGACGGTCTTTGCCGCCGGATTGTGCGGGCTGATCGGTGCCGATTACTGGAAGCCGCTGCAATCCGGGCTGGCCGACGGGCTGGATGCCGATTGCGTCGCCGGTCTGTCGGGTGCGCGCATCTGGCCCGAGGCCTATCGCCTGCGCCAGCCCCTGTCGCCGCATCGTGCGGCGGAACTGGATGGCGTCACCATTGACGCGGCGGCGCTGACCCCGCCTGATGCGCCGTCGCTGGTGATCGAGGGGGCCGGCGGCGCGCTGGTTCCGGTGACGCGGCAGATGCTGTTTGCCGATCTGTTTGCCGATTGGGGCATTCCGGTGGTTGTGGTGGCCACAACCGGGCTGGGCACCATCAGCCACACGCTGACCGCGCTGGAATCGCTGCGCGCGCGGGGCGTGCCGTTGCATGGGGTGGCCTTTGTCGGCGATGACAACCCGGATAATATCGCCACCATCGGCCAGATGGGTGCGGTGCGGGTGCTGGGGCGTCTGCCTCGGCTGGACCCGCTGGACCGTGCCGGACTGAGCGCCGCCATGGCCCGCCACTTCAACCCGCAGGATTTCGCATGAGCGCCGTCTGGCATCCCTTTACCCAGCACGCGCTGGAACCCGCCCCGCCGCGCGTGACCGCGACCCATGGCGCGGTGATCGACACCGATCGCGGGCCGCTGATCGACGCGATTTCCAGTTGGTGGGTCATCACCCACGGCCATCGCACGCCCGAAATCATGGATGCGATTGCCGAGACGGCGGCGCGGATGGATCAGGTGATCTTTGCCGGTCTGACCCACGCCCCGGCCGAGGAACTGGCCGAAGCGCTGATCGCCATGGCCCCTGCCGGGCTGTCGCGGGTGTTCTATTCCGACAGCGGCTCGACCTCGGTCGAGGTGGCGCTGAAGATGGCGCTTGGCTATTGGCGCCATGCTGGCCAGCCGCGCCACCGGATTGCGGTGATCGAGGGCAGCTATCACGGCGACACCATCGGCACCATGAGCGTGGGCGAGCGCGGTGTTTTCAATGCCGCCTATGATCCGCTGCTGTTTGCGGTCGATACGCTGCCCTTTCCGCAGGGCGACGGTGCGGCGACACTGGCCGCGTTCGAGGGGCTGGCGGCGCAGGGTGATATGGCGGCGCTGATCCTGGAGCCGCTGGTTCTGGGTGCGGGCGGGATGCGCATGTATGATCCGCAGGTGCTGGCCGGGCTGCGGGCGCTTTGCGACCGGCACGGCGTTCTGCTGATCGCGGATGAGGTGATGACGGGGTGGGGCCGCACCGGGCGTTTGTGGGCCTGCGATCATGCCGGGATCGCGCTGGATATTCTGTGCAGCTCCAAGGGGTTGACGGGCGGGGCCATCCCGCTGGCCGTGACACTGGCCAGCGAGGCGGTGTTTCAGGCGCATTATTCGACCGACCGCGCCCGGACGTTTTATCATTCCAGCAGCTATACCGCGAACCCGATTGCCTGCGCCGCCGCGCTGGCTCAGGTGCGGTTATGGCGCGCGTCGCCGATGCAGGCGCGGCTGGATGCGCTGGCCGCCATGCAGGCCGAGCGGCTGGCGCATGTGGCCGCCGATCCCCGGTTCGAAAACCCCCGCCAGTGCGGCACCATTGCTGCGGTCGATCTGAAGGTGGCCGATGCCGGTTATCTGGCCGATGCCGGGCCGCGTCTGCGCGCGCATTGTCTGGAACGCGGCGTCTTGCTGCGGCCTTTGGGCAATACGGTTTATGTGATGCCGCCCTATTGTATCAGTGGCGATCAACTGGATCGGGTCTGGGGCGCGGTTCTGGATTGGCGCGGGTGACAAGGGGGCGCTCGCGCCCCCTCTTGGCCTGACGGCCAATTCACCCCCTGAGGATATTTTCAGACCAAAGATGCCCTGTCACAGCCCCAGCGAGCGATACACATTCGCGATGCGGCGGATCGCCACCATATAAGAGGCGGTGCGCAGGTCGGTAACGTTGGGGTTGCTCATCCAGACGTCTTTCATCTTGCCGAAGGTGACGCGCATGGTGTCGTCAAGGCCCGAGCGGACCAGATCGAGTTCGTTCGCGCCTGTCATATAGGCATCCTTGAAGCCTTTGGAGAGCGTCCAGTTCAGGCCGGTGTCGGCGGAGAGGCGTTCCAGCTCGTCCACGATCAGGCGGGCGCGGGCCTCTTCGTGGCGGCGTTCCAGGCGGCCGAGGCTGATCTGCGACAGGTTCTTGACCCATTCGAAATAGGACACGGTGACGCCGCCGGCATTGGCATACATGTCGGGGATGATGACCACGCCCCGGTCGCGCAGGATCTGGTCGGCGTCGGCGGTGACGGGGCCGTTCGCGGCCTCGATAATCAGTTTGCAGCGGATGCGGGGGGCGTTTTCTGCGTGGATGACGCTTTCGACGGCGGCGGGCAGCAGGATGTCGCATTCATCCTCTAGCGCGGCCATGCCGTTCTCGCGGAATTCGCCGCCCGCAAAGCCCCGGACGCCGCCGGTGGACTGGATATGGCCGCGCAGGGCGTCGATGTTCAGCCCGGCGGGGTTGGTGATGGCGCCGTCGCGTTCGATGACGGTGGTTATCAGCGCGTCATCCTGTGTCGAAAGAAAGACGGCGGCGTGATAGCCGACGTTCCCCAGCCCCTGCACGATGATTCGCTTGCCCGCCAGCGTGCCGGTCAGCCCCGCGCGCTGCATGGCGTCGGGGTGGCGGAAGAATTCGCGCAGGGCGTATTGGACGCCGCGGCCTGTTGCCTCGACCCGGCCCTGAATGCCGCCCGCCGCCAATGGTTTGCCGGTGACGCAGGCTTTGGCGTTGATGTCGTCGGGGTGCAGGCGTTTATAGGCATCGGCCATCCACGCCATTTCCCGTTCGCCGGTGCCCATATCCGGTGCGGGCACGTTCTGGCTGGGCGAGATCAGGCTGCGGCGCGACAGTTCGTAGGTGAACCGCCGGGTGATGCGTTCCAGTTCGTCTTCGTCCCATTGCCGCGGGTCGATGCACAGCCCGCCCTTGGACCCGCCAAAGGGCACCTCGACCAGCGCACATTTATAGGTCATCAGGGCTGCCAGGGCCTCGACCTCGTCCTGATTGACGTCCAGAGAATAGCGAATCCCCCCTTTTACCGGCTCCATATGTTCGGAATGGACCGAACGATAGCCGGTAAATGTCTGAATTTGCCCCCTGAGTCGCACGCCGAACCGAACCGTATAGGTCGAATTGCAGACCCGGATTTTTTCCTCGAGTCCGCCGGGCAGATCCATGAAACGTGCGGCTTGCGTGAACATGCGGTCGACTGAATCGCGGAAAGAAGCGTGGGGAGCGGCCATTTTCAACCTCCTGTTGTGTCGTCTGAAAGGCAGGAATAGGCGAAACCTAACCTTGTGTAGTGCCGACTTGAAGATTTTTATACGACTTTAGTCTTAGATCGGCCGGTTTCCTGCACCATTTCCCGCCGGATCTTTCGAAACTGCATGGTGTGATCCGGGGGTGCCTGCGTCAAGCCGATCATGGATGGGTCGAAAAGGCCAGTCTGAATGTGCGGTGTTACGCGAAAACCTTTGGGTGTGTGGGGAAAGAAAATCTGGCTGAACGGTCTGTTGACCTGTGTCTGGCGCATGTGGGCCGGGTATTCAGCGTTTGATCTTTCTTAACCCCGGTGTGCGATAGTGGGTAAGACGAGATGATGGAGCGGACATAATGCAGAAAACACCGCCAATCACCCGCGGACGAAAGTTCGCGCAGGTTCTGGATGGCGCGCGGAAGATCTTTCTGCGTGATGGGTTCGAGGGGGCCAGTGTCGATGACATTGCGCGTGAGGCTGGCGTCTCCAAAGCGACACTTTACAGCTATTTCCCCGACAAGCGCCTGATGTTCATCGAGGTTTTCCGGGCCGAACTGTCCCGCGAAACCCATGATTCCAAGGCGTTGATTAACATCGACCTGCCGGTGCATCAGGTTCTGCCCTTTGTGGTGCAGATGCTGACCGGGCATCTGGTGTCGGAATTCGGCATCCGTGTCTGGCGGCTGTCCGCATCCGAGGCGGAACGGTTCCCGGCGCTGGCGGCGGAATATTACAACTCTGGCCCGCGCGATGTGCAGTTCAAGCTGTCGGAATATTTTGAATATTGCATCAGCCGGGGCGAGCTGGAAATCGACGATCTGGCGCTGGCCGCCGATCAGTTGTTGCAGCTTTGTGCCGTGCGGGTGTTCGACAAGGCCATGTTCCTTGGCCCGGCCTCGGTGACGGACGAGGAAATCAAGCAGTGCTGCGCCGGAACCGTGCGCATGTTCCTGCTGACCTACGGGTCCAAGGCAGTGCGCGATCAGGTGCGGTCGCAGGAAGCGCGTCCTGTGCGCCACAGCACTGCCGCAGAATAACGGTTGACCGCTTTGTGAAGGCCGCCGCTGCTGGGCAACCGGCGGCGGCAGTTTTATAACAGGCAGACAGTCCGGTATTGGGCCGGGCAGCAGGCACAGACCACGGAAGACCGATGATGAAACCCGTTCCCTTTCTGGGCCTTGCCGTCGCGGCGGGCCTGATTTCAGCCTGCGTCATGCAGCCGCCCGCCTATGCGCCCATGACCCCGCCGGTCGAGGCGAATGTGCCCTATAACCCGCCGATCGACGGCGGGCTGGCACCGGTGCCGGTGGCGGGCGGTTCGGGTTTGCAGGAACGCCAGCCCGACCTGTGCGGGGCCAGTAACTATGCCAGCTATGTCGGCCAGCCGGGCAGTCTGGTGCCGGGCCTGGGTATCACCAAGCCCTATCGCGTGGTCGAGTTCCGCGGGATCGAGCCGCAGAACTATGACCCCAACCGGATCGTGTTCCGGCTGGATTCGTCGGGGAACATCCAGAACGTGGATTGCGGCTGATGCGCGGGCTGGTTCTGATCCCCGCATTTGCCCTGCTGGCGCTGTCGGCCTGTCAGCCGCTGCCGCCTGCGCCGGCTGAACCTGCGCCCGATGCCGACCAATGCGGCGCAACCGGCTATCGCGGCCTGATCGGCCAGCCGCGCACGGTGCTGGATTCGATGCGCTTTCCCTTGGGCACCCGCACCATTGGTCCCAGCGATGCCATCACCAGCGATTATCGGCCCCAGCGGCTGAATATCGAATATGGCAGCGGCGGGCTGATCGAAAAGGTGTCCTGCTATTGATCTGCGCCACCACCCGCGCGGTGATTCGTCATTGCGCGGCGCGGGCGGCGGTGCCACCATGGCCCGATGCTGAACGCCACGCCGCCCCCGACATATGATCCCGACCGGGTTGCCTTTGACCGGGCCGAGCTGGGGGTGATTCTGTCGGTTTATGGCCGCATGGTGGCCGCCGGGGAATGGCGTGATTACGCCATGTCTTTCCTGCGCGACGTGGCGGTGTTCAGCATCTTTCGCCGTGCTGCCGAAACCCCGATCTATCGCATCGAAAAGCGCCCCCGGCTGCGCAATGCCCAAGGGGCCTATGCCGTTATCGGCATGGATGGCCGCATTCTGAAGCGCGGCCATGATCTGCGGGCGGTGGTGCGGGTGTTCGACAAAAAGCTGATCCGCGCCATCGACTGACCGGGCCGCGCCCCGTCAGGCCCCCGGCTTGATCTTGTTCGCCGTGCCCTGGGCAAAGGCGGCCAGCCGTTCGCGCGCCGCATCCTGTGTGTTGACGACGCCCGCCACCACCGCTTCGGCATAGGCGGCATCCAGCGCCGACATGTTCTGCATATGGCTGATCGCGCTGCAAATGGCGAAATTCGACAGCGGCGGGTTTTTGGCGGCATTGGCGGCGATGTCGCGCGCCTTTGTCTCGGGGTCATCGACCAGATACTGGCACAGGCCGACGTCCACCGCCTCGGTTCCGCGATACAGGCGGCCCGACAGCATCATGTCGATCATCCGCGCCTTGCCGATCAGGTCGGCGACCCGGATCGTGGCCCCGCCGCCGGTGAACAGGCCGCGCTGACCTTCGGGCAGGCCGAAATAGGTATCCGGCCCGGCCACCCGGATATGCGCGGCCGAGGCCAGTTCCAGCCCGCCGCCGACGACCGCGCCCTTCAGCACGGCGATCACCGGCACGCCGCCGTATTCCATCTTGTTGAACGCCTCGTGCCAGCGCAGGCAGACATGCATGAAGTCGCTGGCCGAGCGGTTTTCGCGGTGGTGTTCCACCAGATCCAGCCCGGCGCTGAAATGGTCGCCATTGGCGCGCAGGATGCAGGCGCGCACGCCCGCGCGGGGCAGGGTGGAAAAGATCTCGATCAGCTCGTCGATGGTGGCGGCGTCCAGCGCGTTGCGCTTGGCCGGGCGGTTCAGGGTCAGGGTGGCGATGCCGTCATCATCCACCTCCAGCAGAGTGTTTTCCAGCCGCAGTTCGGAAATCTGTCGCATGAGGGGTCAGCCTTTCGTGATCCAGTGGATGACAAGCGGAACCGTGGCGATGCTGGCCGCGGTTGAGATCAGGATCGCCGCCGACACCCGCTGCACCGCTACGTTGAAATGTTGCGCCAGAATATAGACGTTCCCCGCCACCGGCAGCGCGGCGGCGGCGACCATGATCCCGGCAGAAACGGGTTCGACGCGAAAGATGGCGAATGCGGCGATGGCCACGGCCAGCGGATGCAGGACCAGCTTGGCCCCGGCCAGCCACAGCGCCGGGCCAAGCCGCTGCGCCGCACGCCCGGCCAGCCCCGCGCCAATGGCGAACAGCGCGCCGGGTGTGGCCGCGCCGCCCAGCAGGGCCAGAAATTCGTCCAGCGGGCCGGGCATCGGCAGGTCCAGCACCGCCCAGCCAAGGCCCGCCAGCATCGACACGATCATCGGATTGCCCGCCAGCCCGCGCAGCATCGGCAGCACCATGGCGGCGGTCACGCGGCCATGCCGGGCGGCATGGATCAGCAGTGTAATCAGGGTCGAGAACACCACCATGTCGATGGTCAGCACCATCAGCACCGGCCCGATCGCCGCCGGTCCCAGCAGCACCACCAGCATCGGCACCCCCAGAAAGCCGGTGTTGCCGGTCATGGCGCAATGCGCCTCCATCGCGGCATCGGGCAGGGGCAGCCCGCGCCAGCGTGCGGCGGCAAAGCCGATGGCCCAGACCAGCAGCGATCCGGTCAGATAGGCCATCACAAAGCGCCCGTCCCACAGCGCCCCCAGATCCAAGCCCGAGGCAAAGCGGAACAGCATCGCCGACAGGGCGAAATAGAACACGAATTTGGTCAGCCATGCCGTGGCCTCGGGCGGGAAGAACCGCGTCCGGCCCGCCAGCCAGCCAAGGCCGATCAGCGCAAAGAAAGGCAGGGTTTTCAGAAAGATCGCCAGCATCAGCCAGTCGTCGCCGGTTGTCTGTGCTGCATCTGTGTCCCTCCGTGACCGGACCAGAAAACCATCTGTCCCCGCCGGGCGCAACCCGCCCCGTCTTTCGTTTTCAAATATCCCCTTGGGGCGCTGCGGGCGCAGTCAGGCTCGGCTGTTCGCTCTGCTCGCCGTCAGGGCCGCGCATCACCAGATATTCCCGCGCCCCGTCAGGCAGCGCCGCCTGCGACAGCAGCCGGTGCCCGCCGGTTTCGCAGAAATGCGGCACGTCGATCTGCGCTGCCGGATCGGTCGCGATCAGCCGCACCGTGCCGCCCGGTGCCAGCCCCAGCAAGACCTTGCGCAGCCGCAGCACCGGCAGCGGGCACAGCAGGTTGCGGGCATCGACCTCGGCAGAGGGGGTCATGCGGCCTGCGCCCGGATGCCGTCGCGGCACCATGCGGCGATGGCATCGGCGGGCAGTTCCTGCGCCAGCCCCCCGGAAAATGCGTCGAATGCGGCGCGGTAATCGGGGGCCACATACAGCACCACCGGCCGCCCGGCCTGCAATGCCTGCCCGATCAGCGGGGCAAAGCCACGGCCTGCGGCCTCTTGCTTGCCGAATTTCGACAGGATCACCAGATCGGCCCTCTCGATGCGGGCGGCAACCCGCGCCACCGCAGCCTCTAGCGCGCCGGCATCCAGACGGCAGCCTCTGGACCCGGCCCCCAGCGATTGCGAGATGCGCACCGGCGCGCCCGTATCCCCCAGCACGACCAGATCGACATCGCAGGCGCAATCGGCGCTGCCGCCGGAATTGCGCTGCACCGCCCCGGCCAGCCGCGCGCCCTCGTGGGTCAGCGTTTCGGCCAGATCGGCCAGCCGGTCATAGGGATCGCCCGGCGCATCGCAAAAGAAGCCCAGCCGCATGGTCATACCTTTCCTTCCAGCGCGATCTTCATCAGCCCGTCGGCCCCCGGCAGGCCGATGTCCAGCACGATCACATCCGGCCCCTGCGCGGCCTGCGCCAGTGCCTGTTCGCCGTCCATCGCCTGCAAGATCGCCTCGTAGCCCAGATCGCGCAGCAGGCGCGCGGCGCCCAGATGCGTGATCGGGTGGTCATCGACGACAAGCGCGGTTTTCATGCGGTTCCCTGCACGGGCAGACTGGCCCGGATTTCGGTGCCTACCTTAGCGCGACCGATATGCAGCGCGCCACCCAGAAGCAGCACCCTTTCGCGCATTCCCGACAGGCCGGTGCCGGGGCGGGCGGTGTCGGGGATGCTGCGCCCGTCATCGGCAATGGTGATCCGCCAATCCGCCGGATCGCGCCGCAGCGTGACGGAAACCCGGCTGGCCCCGGAATGGCGCAGCGCGTTGGGGGTGCCCTCTTGCAGGATGCGGAACAGGGTCAGGGCGGTGGCCTCGTCCGGTTCGGGCAGGCCGGGGGGCAGGTCCAGATCAAAGCGCATGTCGGGGAACCGCCGCGTCAGGTCGGCGATGTAATCGGCCAGCACCGTGGCCAGCGGCAATTGCCCCACCGCCATCGGCCGCAACCCGTCCAGCAGCGTGCGGTTCACCCGCCCGATCTGATCGGCGATGGCGGCCAGCGTCTCGGCATGGGTGCGGATGGCCGGATTGTCAAAGCCCTGCCGCAGCGCGTCCGCCTCGACCCGCAGGGCGAACAGGCAGGGGCCGAATTCATCGTGCAGATCACGGGCGATGGCCTTGCGTTCCTCGTCTCCGCGCGTGACCACCTGCCGCGACAGCCGGGCGCGGTCGGCCTGTGCCTGTTGCAGCGTATCGCCCAGCCGGTCGGCCTGTGCCGCCAGGGTGGCCAGGTCCGGCACCGCCACCGGCCCGATGCGCGCCGACAGATCGCCGCGCGTCAGATAGGCCAGCCGCGCGGCGATCTGCACCGCCACGATCAGCAGCACGATCCGCGTTTGCAATCTTCACCCGCTCATACCACGCAGATTGCGGCAGATTTTGCGCGCCGTCCATCCGGCAGCCGCTTGCGCTTTGCCGCGCGCTGCGGCCCTATGGTGAAAAGAAAAGGGGGGATCATGGATCAGGATTCGCGCCTTGAGCGCATTGCCGGGGCACAGCCGGAATTTGCCGAACTGCTGGGCATCCGGGTCGTTTCGGCGCAGCCCGATCAGGTGGTGATGGAAATGCAGGTGACGCCGCAGATGGCCAACCGCAACGGCGTGCTGCATGGCGGGGCGATCATGGGGCTGGCCGATAACGCGGGCGGCACTGCCACCTTTCTGAACATCCCCGAGGGTCAGTCCACCACCACCATTGAAAGCAAGACCAACTTTCTGCGCCCGATCCGCATCGGCGAAACCGCCCGTGCCACCTGCCAGCCGCTGCACCGGGGCCGCTCGATTCAGGTCTGGCAGACCACGGTGACGCGCCCCGACGGGCAGGTGGCGGCCATCGTCACCCAGACGCAGATGGTTCTGGACTGGAAGGGTTAAGGGAATGCTGACGGTCATCGGCACATCGCAATCGCGCACCCTGCGGGTTCTGTGGGCGCTGGAAGAGTTGGGCCTGCCCTACACCCACGTCCCCGCCCTGCCGCAAAGCGACGGGGTGGCGCCCTTTAACCCGGCGGGCAAGGTGCCGGTGCTGATCGACGATGGCACGCCGATCACCGATTCCACCGCGATCCTGACCTATCTGGCGGATCGCCACGGCCAGTTGACCCATCCCGCCGGCTCGCTGGATCGTGCGAGACAGGACAGCCTGACCCAGTTTCTGCTGGATGAATTCGATGCGGCGCTGTGGCTGGCCGCGCGGCACAGTTTTGTGCTGCCTCAGGAAATGCGTATGGCCGGGATCAAGAACACTCTGCGGTGGGAATTTCAGCGCAGCCAAAAGGTGCTGGCCCACCGCATGGCCGACGGCCCCTTCCTGATGGGCGAGGCGATGACCGTGCCCGACATCATCCTGACCCATTGCCTGATCTGGGCGCTGACGGCGAAATTCCCGATCATCGAACACCGGCTGTCGGATTATCTGGATCAGATGCGCGCCCGGCCTGCGTTCAAGCGGGCGGCGGCGCGTTAGGGCGACATCTGCCGGGTGCGCAGCCGTGCCAGTGCCCCGCGCGCGGCCAGCCGGCCGCTGGCCATGGAAAAGGTCAGCAGATAGCCGCCGGTCGGGGCCTCCCAGTCCAGCATCTCGCCTGCGGCGAAACAGCCGGGAATGGCGCGCAGTTGCAGATCATCGTCCAGCCCGTCCCAGCCGATGCCTCCGGCGCTGGAAATCGCCCGCGCCAGTCCCATCGGTCGGCGATGACGCAATGGCAATGCCTTGGCCGCAATGGCCAGTGCCAAGGGATTACCGGGCAGGGGCTGGCCCCATTCCAGCAACAGCGCGGCCCGCACCGGATCGCCCAGAACCCGGCGCAGCCAGTTGCCGACCGACAGCTTGCCCCGTGGCCGCGCGAACCGGCCCGCCAAGGCCGCCGCATCCAGATCGGGGGCCAGATCGACCGTGGCTGCCGCCCCCTCGCGCAGGGCCGCCGCCACGGTATAGACGCCGCCGCCCTCGATCCCGTCGCGGGTGATGACCCATTCGCCCCGGCTGAGCTGCCCGCCCGCGCGGATCGCCACGCCCTTGACCGCCGCGCCAAAGTGCCGCGCCATCGGGGCCGACCAATCGACGAAAAACCCCATATTCGCGGGCTGGAACGGCACCACCGGCACGCCGCGCGCCGCCAGCCACGGCACCCATGCCGCATCAGACCCCAGCCGCGGCCAGCTTGCCCCGCCAAGCGCCAGCACGCAGGCACCGGGCCGGATCACCTGCGGCCCGGCGGGCGTGTCAAAGGCGAAACCGTCGCCGGCAAACCCGCGCCATCGCCAGCGGGTGCGCAGGTCCACCCCCGCGCCGCGCAGCCGTGCCAGCCATGCCCGCAGCAGGGGCGACGCCTTCATCCCGACCGGAAAGACCCGCCCGGTCGAGCCGGTGAACAGGTCCACACCCAGCCCGCGCGCCCAATCCTGAACCTGATCCGGGCCGAAATCCGCCAGAATCGCCTGCTGCCTGCGCAGTTGCGCATCCGTCGCGCCCATGGAAACCTGCGCCGCAAATTCGGCCAAAGGCTGATGCCGCGTCAGGTTCAGCCCCGATTTGCCCGCCATCAGAAACTTGCGCGCGGGGGTTGGCATGGCCTCGGCCAGGATGACCTGCGCCCCGCCCGCCGCCAGCACCCCGGCCGCCATCAGCCCCGCCGGGCCTGCGCCGATGACCAGCGCCTGCTGGCTCATCGCCGCCCGCCGGACAGATGCGACAGCCGGATCAGCGCCCGTTCGACCAGCGCCATCTGCGGCGCGCGCGAGGATGAGCGCAGCGTCAGATCGGTTTCGATCAGGTGATGCAGCGCGTCTTCCAGCTTCATCGCGCCCCAGCTTTGCGCCTGCCGGGCCATGCGGTCGCGGCGCGGGCCAAAGACCGGCGGGCGCTGCCGCATCAGCCCGGCCACCGGCCCGCCCGGATCGGTCGCCGCCGCATGCAGCGCGCGAAAATGCCGCTGCGCCGCGATGCACAGCGTCACCGGGCTGACACCCTGCGCCTCGATCCGGCGCATCATCAGGCCCAGATCGGCGGTCTTGCCCTCGGCTGCGGCATGGATGGCGGCGTCCAGATCGGCCTCGATCGTGGCGGGGGCCATCAGCGCGACATCTTCGGGGGTCAGAGGGCTGGGGTCGTCGTATTTATACAGCCCGATCTTTTCGATCACCTGCCGCAGATCGCCGGGGTCCAGCGCGCGGGCCAGCGTCAGCAGGTCGCGCATGGCATCGCGCGGCACCTGATGCAGACCGGCATCGGCCAGCCAGCGGGTGATCTCGTCCTCGCCGGGCGGTTCGTCATAGATGGCGGCGGCCACGGCCTGCGCGTGAGGTTCGAACAGTTTGCGCAGCGCCGAGGATTTCGACAGATTGCCCGCCGTGACCACCATCACCGCATCGCCCGCGCGCCATTCGGCCAGCGCGGCGGCGACGGTATCGGCCACGGCATCGGGCGTATCTTCGACCAGCACCACGCGCGGGCCGGGAAAGAAGCCGACCTCTTTGATCGCATCCATCAGCGCCGCCGGGTCTTTGCGCAGATCGCCGCCCGCCATGCGGGTCAGGCGCATTTCTTCGTCGGCATTGGGACCGGTCAGCGATTTCACCGCCTCGGCCCGTTTCAGCGCCACGCGCATGGCGTCATTGCCATAGATCAGCAGCGCAGGCCGGGCCGGGTCGGGCCGCGCCAGATAGCGCGCGATCTCGCCGCCCTTCAGGTTCACTGTGCCGCGACGGCGGCGATCAGCCGCGTCACCACCTGATCGGCCAGCATCCGCGCCAGCCGCTCCCGCGCGTCCACATCCGCCATCAGCGAGGCAACCGTGGTGCCGGTGGTGGAGAAGGACGTGAAATTGCTGACCCGCCCGCGCGTGACCACATGGCCCGCCGCATCGGTCAGGGTGAAATCGGCGGTGCCGTTCAGGGAATAGCGGGTCGTCACCTCGTCCGGGGTGATGCCCTGCGGCACCGCGCCGAACCGCAGCGTATAGGACAGGGCGTAATCCGCCCCCTCTGGTCCCAGCCGTTCGCTGATGCGGCGGTTAAAGGTGAATTCGTCGAAGGTCGAGGCGTCTTTCGGGCGCACCTGCCCGAACAGCGCCTTGGCCGGGCTGCCCGGCCCATAGACCGGGGTCATGCCGCAGCCCGTCAGTGCCAGCAGCGCCAGCGCGGCCAGCACGGTGCGGCGCGGCGTGCCCCGGCGGGGGGCGAGCTGAGCAAGCGGCCCGGTGCTGCGCATCGCCATCACGCCACCACGTTGACGATGCGGCCGGGCACGACGATCAGCTTTTTGATCGCGGCCCCGTCCAGAAAGCGTTGCACGGTGTCATCGGCCAGCACCAAGGCCTCGATCTGATCCTTGGGCATGTCCTTGGGCACGGTGATCTCGGTGCGGCGCTTGCCGTTGATCTGGATCGGCAGGGTCACGCTGTCGTCCTGCAACAGCGCAGGGTCGGCCTGCGGCCATGCCGCATCCACCACCATGCCGGTGCCGCCGGACATCTGCCACAGGTCTTCGGCCAGATGCGGCACCATCGGTGCCATCAGCTGCGCCATGATCCGCAGCGCATCGCGGCGCGATTCGCCGCCCGCAGGCGATTTGCCGATGGCACCCGCCAGCGTGTAAAGCGCCGCCACCGCCTTGTTAAAGGCAAAGGTTTCAATGGATTTCGTCACCTCGGCAATGGCGCGATGCGCCGCGCGGGCCAGATCGGGGTCGGCGGGGCCATCCTGCACATCCTCGGCCAGACGCCAGACGCGGGCCAGGAATTTATGCGCCGCCTCGGCCCCGGATGCGGTCCATTCCACGTCGCGTTCGGGCGGGCTGTCGGACAGCATGAACCAGCGCGCGGTATCGGCGCCAAAGCTGGACACGATATTCACCGGGTCCACCACGTTCTTTTTCGATTTCGACATCTTGGCCGAGGGAATCACCGTCACCGGCGTGCCGTCGGCCAGTTTGCCGTCGCTTACATCCTCGGGCAGGTGATAGACCGGGCGGGACTGCGCGTCGGTGGTCTGATAGATCTCATGCGTGACCATGCCCTGCGTGAACAGCGCGTTGAACGGTTCGCACGCCGCATCGGGCAGATGCCCGGTTTTCACCATCGCGCGGGCGAAGAATCGCGAATACAGCAGGTGCAGAATCGCATGTTCGATGCCGCCGATATACTGATCGACGTTCATCCAGTAATCGGCGTCAGCGCGGTCGGTGGGCGTGGCCGCCCCCGGCGAGGTGAACCGCGCATAATACCACGACGAATCAACGAATGTGTCCATCGTATCGGTTTCCCGACGCGCCGCGCCGCCGCATTTGGGGCAGGTGGTCTGCCGCCAGGTCGGGTGGCGGTCCAGCGGGTTGCCGGGCGTGTCAAAGCTGACGTCCAGCGGTAACAGCACCGGCAGGTTTTCCTTGGATTCCGGCACGGTGCCGCAGGTCTCGCAATGCACGACCGGGATCGGGCAGCCCCAATAGCGTTGCCGCGAGATGCCCCAGTCGCGCAGGCGGAATTTGGTCACGCTCTCGCCCCAGCCGCCCTGTTCGGCCACGGTGATGGCGGCGGTCACGGCATCGTCGCCGGTTTGATCCGTTGCCCCGGCAAAGCCGCGCACATAGGTCACGGTTTCGGATTTCAGCGGCACATAGGGCGCGGCTGTGACCAGCTCATCGGCCTGTTCCTGCGACATGCCCGGCTGACCAAAGGTGGCGCGGATCGGCAGGGCGTATTTCGTTGCAAATTCGTGGTCGCGTTCGTCATGCGCGGGCGACCCGAAGATCGCGCCGGTGCCGTAATCCATCAGCACGAAATTGGCGATCCAGATCGGCAATTCCCATGCCGGGTCCAGCGGATGGCGCACGCGCAGCCCGGTGTCGAAACCCAGCTTGGGCGCGGTTTCGATCGCCTCTTCTGTCGTGCCGATCTTGCGGCATTCCTCGACAAAGGCGGCGATGTCGGGGCGGTCCATCAGCGATTTGACCAGCGGGTGATCGGGCGACAGCGCCACGAAGGACGCGCCCATCAACGTGTCGGGGCGGGTGGTGTAAACCTCGATCTGCGGGAAATCGGGCAGGTCCACCGTGTCGAACCGGAATTGCAGCCCGCGCGATTTGCCGATCCAGTTGGCCTGCATGGTGCGGACCTTTTCCGGCCAGCCGGTCAGCCCGTCCAGCGCCGACAGCAATTCGTCGGAATAGTCGGAGATGCGGAAGAACCACTGTGTCAGCTCGCGCCGTTCGACCTGCGCGCCGGATCGCCAGCCCTTGCCGTCGATCACCTGTTCATTCGCCAGCACGGTCATATCGACCGGGTCCCAGTTGACCTGAGCCGACTTGCGGGTAATCAGCCCGGCTTCCAGCATATCAAGGAACATCGCCTGCTGCTGATGCACATAGGCATCGTCGCAGGTGGCGAATTCGCGCGACCAGTCGATGGACAGGCCAAGCGGGCGCAACTGATCGCGCATGGTGGCGATATTGCCATAGGTCCAGTCGCGCGGGTGGCCGCCCTGTTCCATCGCGGCGTTTTCGGCGGGCATCCCGAAGGCGTCCCAGCCCATCGGATGCAGCACGGAAAAGCCCTGCGCGCGCTTATATCGCGCCACCACGTCGCCCATGGTATAGTTGCGCACATGGCCCATGTGGATGCGCCCCGAGGGATAGGGGAACATTTCCAGCACATAATATTTCGGCCGGTCGTCGCGGGTCGCGGTAAAGCTGCCCGCCTCGGCCCATGCCTGTTGCCAGTGCGCTTCGCTGTTCGACGGGGTATAGGGCATGGGGCTTCCTCGGGCATATTTCGCCCGCCGGGTTTAGCCCCAGACGCCGCTCGGGTCCAGTGACGCCTTACGCCTAGTGGATTACAGCCGCCCGTCCTGAATGCGCAGCTGCCGGGCGCGGGTCAGGATCGCATCTTCGACCGCGCGCACGGTATCGGGGGCCACGGCAGACCCGCCCGCCCCTTGCAGCGACAGTTTCAGGCTGCGCGCGTCCAGCGCCGGATCGCTGATCTTGATCGTCGCGCGATAGCTGCGCCCGCCGCCCGGCGGCGTGCCATAGCCGGTGACGATCACGCCGGTGAACGGATCAACCGATTGCACCGGCAGAAAATTCAGCACCTCAAGGCTGGCGTTCCACAGATATTTGTTCACGCCCACCGTATTGTTGGGGTTATCGCGGCCGCGAAACGCCTCCCATATGGTGGTTTCGCGCTGTTCGGGGCGCGGCGCGGCCCCGGTGTCGGACCCGCCGCCGCCCAGCCGCAAGCCGCCACAGGCAGCAAGACCGGCGCAGAGGCCAAGGGCAAGGGTCAGTCGCAGGGCTTGGGCGGACATGGCATATTCCCGTAAAGCAGTCAGACGGCCCGCTGGTCGCGGATGCCCAGCCATAGCGCGGAACCACCTGCCGCGACAAGCGCCTTGGGCATTCCGGCGCATTCGGCTGCGGCTGCCGCGTCATCCGGCCCGCGGCCCTGCAATTTAAGGTTGCGATGGCGTTTTCGGGGCTGTTGCAACAGGGTGTGGCGCTTGTGCATCACAGATTTGACTAAAGAATTATCGACCGGGGTGATTCCGTTGCATCAACGCTCGGAAAGGCTCAAACCGTTCTCATCCCCGGACCGGTCAAGGCCGAGCTTGGGCAACAGAGAGACAAGAGGGAACATCACCATGAAAAAGGCTCTTTTCGCCTCCACCGCGCTGGTTCTGTCGGCTGGCGTTGCTGCCGCTGACATCACCCTGTCGGGCTATGGCCGCACCGCGCTGAGCTATCACAGCGATCCCGGTGACACCGTTTCGAAAACCCACATGCAGTCGCGTGTTCGTTTGAACATCCACGCCACCACCTCGTCGGACATCGGCGTTGATTTCGGTGCGCGCTTCCGCATCCAGTGGGATCAGGGCGATTCCAGCACCGGCGTGAACCCGGCGCAGATCTACGCCACCTATCAGGGTGCGACCGTTCAGATCGGTAACGTCTACACCGCCTTCGACGAAGCTGGCCTGATCTACGAATCGGAAGTCGGTCTGCTGAGCCGTTCGTTCGGTAACCCGGAAGACACCTTCTACGCGTATTCGTCCAAATCCTACGGTGATGAAAACCAGCGTCAGGGTCTGGCCGCGATCTATAGCGTTGGCGATCTGACCGCCCGCCTGTCCTATATTGACCCGAACCAGACCACTTCGGGCAGCACCGAAGAACTGGCCGTCTCGGTTGACTACAAATGGAACGACGTGCAACTGTCGGCCGCTGCCGTTCAGGACGGCGCTGGTGTTGCTGACAACGACAAATACTTCGTTGGTGCCTATTACACCATGCCGGGCACCGATAACGGTATCGGTCTGAACTACATCGACAACGGCGAAATCGGCACTGTCGATGCTGGCAAGACCATTGTTCTGTATGGTGACTATGTTGTTGCTCCGCAGACCACCCTGTCGGCTTACATCGCCAACAACGATGGTGAATGGGCTGCCAAAGAAACCGACAATGCCTTCGGTATCGGCTTCAAATACGATCTGGGCGGTGCCTATCTGGCCGGCGCGGTCGAGCGTGGCTATGAAAAAGAAACCCGCGGCGATCTGGGCGTGCGTTTCAACTTCTGATCTGATGATCGGATGATTTTCGGAAAGAGCGGGCCTTGTGCCCGCTCTTTTCTTTTTGTTTGGTAAGGGCATGGGTGTTTTGGATATTCAGGCCCGCATCCGGGCCGCATGTGAACAGGCGGGCCGCGACCCGGAAACGGTGACGCTGATCGCTGTCAGCAAGGTGCAGCCCGATGACCGGGTGCTGGCCGTGCTGGACGCGGGCCAGCGTGTGTTCGGCGAAAACTATGTGCAAGAGGCGCAGGGCAAATGGCCCGGCTGGCGTGTCAGCTATCCGGGCGTATCGCTGCATATGATCGGGCCGCTGCAATCGAACAAGGCGCGGGTGGCGGTGGGGCTGTTCGACGCCATCCACACGCTGGACCGCATGTCGCTGGCGCGCAAGCTGGCCGGGCTGGCGGCGGACGGGGCGGTGCTGCCGGATCTGTTCGTGCAGGTCAACACCGGGGACGAGCCGCAAAAGGCGGGGGTTCTGGTCGATGAACTGCCCGGTTTCCTGTCGGCCTGCGCCGAACTGGGCCTGTCGCCGCGCGGCTTGATGTGCATCCCGCCCGAAGGCGCGGACCCGGTGCCGCATTTCCGCCTGCTGCGCTCGCTGGCGGCGGATGCGGGCCTGCCGTTGCTGTCGATGGGCATGAGTGCCGATTTTCAGGCCGCCATCGCCGAAGGGGCGACTCATGTGCGGGTCGGCAGCGCGATATTCGGCGCGCGCGATTATGGTTGAGCGGCCGGATTTGCGTATTTAGGCAAACAGGAAACCATCAGCCGCGTTCCCGGCGCGGCGTGTTTGGCCAGCCAGATCAGGTTGGGCCGCGCCATGGCGATGCAGCCCTCGGTTGGGAAGCCGGGGCGTCGCCATTGGTGCAGAAAGATGGCGCTGCCCTTGCCGGGGGTGGCGTCGGGCCAGTTCCAGTCGGTGGTCAGGATCACGTCATACAGCGGATCGGCGCGGCGCAGCTTTTCATGGCTGGCGGCCAGCGGGGCGCGGGTGGCGTGGTTATAGGCCGGGTGCGCCGGGTCGTCGCACCACAGGTCGCGCGGGCCGATGGCGATGGCCCAGGGCGCGGGCGGGGGCAGGCGGTCGGGCCGGTAATAGAGTTGCGCGATCCGGTGCGTGCCGCTGGGGGTGGCGCCATCGCCTTCGCGCTTGTCGGGGCGGATGCCGCCGCGCCCGATGGAACAGGGGATCATCCGGCCAAAGGCGGACAGCCCGCGCGGGGTCAGGTGCAGCGTCACAGCAGGTGCCCTGATTTTTCGGCCTTGGTATCCAGATAGCCGCTGTTATGGCGGTTGCGCGGGGTTAGCAGCGGCACCCGTTCGGCGACGCGGATGCCCTGGGATTCCAGCATCGCCACCTTGCGCGGGTTGTTGGTCATCAGCCGCACGGCGTCGAACCCCAGCCGCCGCAGGATCGCCGCGCCGGTGCGGAAGTCGCGTTCGTCATCTTCGAAGCCAAGGCGGTGGTTGGCCTGCACTGTGTCAAAGCCCTGATTTTGCAGGCTATAGGCGCGCATCTTGTTGGCCAGCCCGATGCCGCGGCCTTCTTGATTCAGATAGAGCAGCACCCCCGCCCCTGCCGTGCCCATGGCGGCCAGTGCCGCGTGCAATTGCGGGCCGCAATCGCATTTCAGGCTGCCCAGCACATCGCCGGTAAAGCAGGCCGAGTGCAGCCGCGTCAGCACCGGGGCATCGCGGGGCGGGTCGCCGATTTCGATGGCGTAATGCGGCTCGTCCCCGGTGTCGGGGCGAAAGATGTGCAGCCGGGCGTTTTCCGACGTGCTCAGCGGCAGGCGCGCGTTCGCCACCGGGGCCATGGCGGCGGCGCGGGTCAGCTCGGCCCGCAGGGGGGCGGGGTCCAGCACCGTCAGATCGGGCAGCGGCGGGGCCACGACCATCAGCGCGGCGGGCAGCAGTTGCGCCGATTTCACCAGCGCCAGCGCGGCGGCATGGGGCGCGGTATTGCCGCCGCGCAGCGTGAACAGCGGTCCCTTTAGCGGCACCATCAGGTCATCGGCGGGGTCGGCCAGCGCGCGCAGCCAGCGCAGGTCGGCATCATCGGGCACCTGCACCCGCGCCAGCCCGGCATCATAGATCCGCGCCTTCAGCGTCGCGGCCCGGCGCTCGGTCAGCACGGCCAGCGGCGGGCCAAAGCCGCGCAGCGCCGCCAGCCGGTCGGGGGTCAGCGTTTCCAGCGCCGCCGTCAGCCAGCCGCCGATCTGCACCGGCAGGCCCATGCGCAGATCGGCGCGGGCGCGGGCGATTCGTTCGGGCAGGGTCGGGATCAGCGGCATCGGGGTCATTTCTGTAACAATCTGAAACATAAGGGCGCCTGCGGACAAGAGCCTGTGAGATTTCTGCAACCTTGCTGGACGCAGGCCTCGCGCGCCCCCATCCATCGGTCAAACAGGCAAAGGAGGCAACCATGCCCGGACTGAAAAAGATCCTGCTGGTCGATGACGAAGACGATCTGCGCGAGGCTTTGGCCGAACAACTGGTCGCGACCGATGATTTCGACGTGACCGAGGCCGGCAGCGGTGCCGAGGCGGTCGAGGCCGTCAAGGGCAACCTGTTTGATCTGGTGGTGCTGGATGTGGGCCTGCCCGATACCGACGGGCGCGAGCTGTGCAAAAAGCTGCGCAAGCTGAACGTCAAATGCCCCATCGTGATGCTGACCGGCCATGACACCGATGCGGACACCATTCTGGGGCTGGACGCAGGCGCGAATGATTACATTACCAAGCCGTTCAAATTCCCGGTTCTGCTGGCGCGTCTGCGGGCGCAATTGCGCACGCATGAACAGTCCGAGGACGCGATTTTCCAGCTTGGCCCCTATACGTTCAAGCCCTCGATGAAGATTCTGGTCGATGCCAAGGATCGCAAGATCCGGCTGACGGAAAAGGAAACCAATATCCTGAAATTCCTGTATCGGGCACAGGATGGGGTGGTGCCGCGCGATGTGCTGCTGCACGAGGTCTGGGGCTATAACGCGGGCGTCACCACGCACACGCTGGAAACCCATATCTATCGGCTGCGGCAAAAGATCGAACCCGATCCCGGCAATGCCCGGCTGCTGGTGACGGAATCGGGCGGCTATCGTCTGGTGGCCTGAACGATCAAGGCCCGCCGTGTGGCGGGCCTTGTCGTTGCGGCGGCGGGTCAGGTCAGCCCGCGCATTCCTGAATGCGGGCCAGATCGGGGCCTTGCGGCGTGCGGCCCAGATTGAACGGGGCCGAGGCATCGCGCCATTTCGCATAATCGTCCAGATAGGTCAGCATCGAGGCATAGACCTTGGCCGAGGTCGGGTTGGCGCAGGCCACCTCGACGATGGTTTCGTTGGCCATGTTCTGGATATTTTCCAGCGTTGCATCGTCCAACCGGGTAATCTCGGTGCCCGCGTCCTGGAATGCCTGATAGGCTTCGGTCGCGCGCTTTTCGGTATTGGCCAGCGACCACAGCAGCGTGGCATCGGCGGCGATTTTCAGCTTTTCCTGGGTTTCGGGGGACAGGGCGTCCCATGCGGCTTTGTTAATCATGACACCGAACACCGATGACGACTGGTGCCAGCCCGGCGTGGACCAGTATTTGGTCACCTGCTGGAAACCGCCCGACAGATCGACGTTCGGGGTGGAAAATTCGGCCCCGTCGATGACCCCGCGTTCCAGCGACTGGTAAATCTCGCCACCCGCGATCGAGACCTGACTGCCGCCCAGCTTTTCCAGCAGCCGCCCCTGTTCCAGACCAGATACGCGCAGGCGCAGACCTTGCAGGTCGTCGGTGGTGCGGATCGGTTTGCTGACGGTGCGGAAACCGGATTCATTGTTGGTCACGCCATAGGGCAGATAGACCATGCCAAAGCGGCCATAGACCTCGTTATAGATTTCATCCCCGCCCCATGCCTTGATCCAGTTGACGTAATCCACAGCATTGAACAGGCTGGCGGTGGTGGCCAGAGGCGAAAAGGCGGGGTCGCGCCCGGCCCAGTAACCCGGCCAGTCGGCCCCGGCCTGAATGGTGCCCGATTCGACCGCGCCGAACACCTCGCCTGCGGGGACCAGTGCGCCGCCCTCAAAGAACTCGATGGTCAGGTCAGAATCGTCGATCAGGTCGTTGGCCAGCTTGACGAAGTGTTTGTCAATCTCGATCAGTTCCAGCGAGGATGGCCAGGTGCTGGTCATCGTCCAGTTGTTGGCCATGGCCGGGGCCGCCGTCAGTGCGGCCAGCGCGGCGCAGGTCAGGATTGCGGTTTTCATCTTATCTCCTCCGTTGGTTATTTATACAGCGTTTCGGGCAGCCATGTGACCAGCTGCGGGAACAGCACGATCAGGCCGCACATCAGCAACACCATGATGATAAAGGGGATCACGCCCTTGATGATGTCCACCATGGTAATGTCGGGCGGCGAAATCGCCCGCATATAGAACAGCGCATAGCCGAAGGGCGGCGACAGAAAGCTGGTTTGCAGCACGACAGCCATCAGCACCACGAACCACAGCGGGCTGACGCCCATTTCCGTCACGATCGGCAGAAAGATCGGAAAGCACAGCAGCACGATGCCGGTCCAGTCAAGGAACATGCCCAGGATGAACACCGACACCAGCATCACGATCAGCAGCGTGTTCGGGTCGTCGGCCAGCCCGCGGATCAGGCTTTGCGTCGCGCTTAGCCCGCCGGTGATGTTGAACACGCCGGTAAAGGCGGTCGCGCCCACAACGATGAACAGGATCATCGCCGAGGTGCGGCCGGTTTCCAGAAAGGCGCTGTAGAAATTCGCCCAGGTGAAACGCCCGCGAACGATCACGATCAGCAGCGCCAGCACGGCGCCGATGGCCGATGCCTCGGTCGCGGTGGCGATGCCCATCAGCATCGACCCCAGAATGCCAAGGATCAGGATCAGCGGCGGCACCGCCTCGACGATCAGCATCCGCCACATGGCAGACCGGCTGATCTGTTCACTTTCCGACAGGCGCGGGGCCATGTCGGGGCGGATCAGCGCCACCATATAGACATAGACCCCATACATCAGCCCCAGTGCCACGCCGGGGATCAGCGCGCCGGCGAACAGCTCGCCCACGGACAGGCCGGGGGCATAGGATGCCATCAGGATCAGCATGATCGAGGGCGGGATCAGGATGCCCAGACAGCCCGAGGCACCGATCAGCCCGGTGGTCAGCCGCTTGTCATAGCGGTATTGCAGCATCGGTTTCAGTGCCATCAGCCCCATGACGGTGATCGAGGCCCCGATGATGCCCGTGGTCGCCGCCAGCAGGATCGAGATGAACACCACCGCCAGCCCCAGCCCGCCGCGCACATTGGCCATCAGGTGGCGCAGCGCCTCGAACATCTTGTCGGTCACGCCGCTGTCCGACAGGAACCGCGCCATCAGCACGAACAGCGGAATGGCGATCAGCGTGTAATTATCCAGAACATCGCCAAAGATGCGGTTGATGGTGATGCCCAGCACCATCGGTTTTCCGGCGATAAAGGCCCCCAGCACGGCGGTGCCGCCCAGCACGAAGGCCAGCGGGTGCCCCATGAACAGGCCGATCACCAGCAGACCGGCCATGACCAGCGCGATACCTTCGCCGCTGATGCCGGGAACGGCCATCCAGCCAAGCGCGCCGTTCAGCACCGGGATGGCGCTGTTGATGAAATCAGTGAACATCCAGCGGCTCCATCGGTTCCAGATGGTCGGTGCGGTGCAGGACCAGCTTCAGCAATTCGGAAATGCCCTGAATGAACAGCAGCGTGGCGGCGACGCCCATCGCCAGTTTCAGCGGATAGACCGGCAGTTGCACGGCGCCATAGGTGCGTTCCATCTGCGCCAGCGCACGCAGGCCGAACTGCCAGCTATACAGCATGAACACCAGACTGAAGGGCAGGAAAAAGATGATGTAACCGGCGACCTCTGTCCAGCGGCGCATCGCGGGGCGCATGGTCGCGGTCAGCAGATCGACCTTGACATGGGCCTGATGGCGCAGCGCATAGCCGCCCAGCATGACAAAGTAAAAGCCATACAGCATCTTTGTCATGTCAAAGCCCCAGGGCGTTGGCCGCACCATCACATAGCGCATGAACACGTCATAGATGATGATAACGGCAAACACGCCCGCGATCAGCGACAGCACGCGCCCGACCGTTTCATTGATCCAGTCGATGACCGAGATCATGTCCCCCCTCCTTTTCTTGTTTTATGCGCGCGCACTGTTTCGATTTGGCGACGGTGTGTCAATCGCGGCAGTCGTGACCTTTTGAACAGTTTTGCGGCCCGGCGGCGCAGCTCTGGCGGGAAAGGGCGGTTTCGGGGTCGCGCGGCGGCTGTGCGGCCTGTGCCCGGCGTGGCGGGGGTGTATCGCGGGCGCGGGGCGCAGGTTCTGCCCCGCCGGCGTTTCGGGGAACGCCGTTCCGGCTGGTCGCAATGTGGCGAAACAAACTTTCCTTTTTGTTTCCATTGCTTTACTTGGCCAGATCGCTGCGCCACCATGGCGGCGAGATCTGGCTGCAAGGGGAAAGACTGCGATGCGCCTGAAACTGACGGGGATATTGGCGCTGTGCGTCCTGCTGCCGGGCATGGCGGCGGCGCAGGAACCGGACCGCACGGCGGTGCAGGTGCTGGCCGGGCCTTGCGCCAGTTGCCACGGCCCCGACGGGCATTCGCCGGGGGCGATTCCCTCGATCGCGGGGCTGCCGCGCGATGATTTGCAGGCGCGGATGCTGGCCTTTCGCGACGGATCAGAGCCTTCGACGGTGATGGGGCGGCATATGCGCGGCTATGACGAGGCGCAGATCGCCGCGCTGGCGCAATGGTTTTCGGAGATCGGGCAATGACATTCACACGGCGAACGGTTCTGGGCGGTATCGGGGCCAGCCTGATGGCCCCCGCGCTGGTGCGGGCACAGGCGGCCTCGGCGCATGTGGTGGTGGTCGGCGGCGGCTTTGGCGGGGCCACGGCGGCGCGCTATCTGCGGCGGCTGAACCCGGATCTGCGGGTGACGCTGGTGGAACCGGCGCAGCGGTTCGTGACCTGCCCGTTTTCCAACCTCTATCTGGGCGGGCTGCGGACATGGGACAGCATCGGCCACGGGTTCGACGATCTGCGCGCGCAGGGGGTCGAGGTGATCCACACCACCGCGCAGGATGTGGACAGCGCCGCCCGGCGCGTCACGCTGGCCGATGGGGCGGTGCTGGATTACGACCGGCTGATCCTGTCGCCGGGCATCGACATCCGCTGGAACGCGCTGGACGGCTATGACGAGGCGGCGGCGGAACTGGCCCCCCATGCGTGGAAGGCCGGGCCGCAGACGCAATTGCTGAAAGCCCGGCTAGAGGCGATGGAGGACGGCGGCACATTCGTCATGTCGATCACCGACGGCGCTTTCCGCTGCCCGCCCGGCCCGTATGAGCGCGCCTCGATGGTGGCGCATTACCTGAAAACCAACAAGCCGGCGTCGAAAATCCTGCTGCTGGACAGCAAGGACAGCTTTTCCAAGCAGGGGTTGTTCCAGCAGGGCTGGGATGCGCTGTATGGCGACATGATCGAATGGGTGCCGCTGTCGGATGACGGGCAGGTGCTGCGTGTCGATGCGGCGGCGCGGCAGGTGGAAACCGCCTTTGGCACCGTGCATCGGGCCGATGTGCTGAACGTGGTCCCGCCGCAAAAGGCCGGCTGGATCGCGGATCGTGCCGGCGTCACCGATGCGACGGGCTGGGTGCCGGTGCGGGCGGGCCGCTTTGAATCGGCGCAGGTGCCGGGCATTTATGTGGTGGGCGATGCGACCATCGCCGCGCCGATGCCGAAATCGGGCTTTTGCGCCAATGCGCAGGCCAAGGTGGCGGCGGCGGCGATCAGCGCCGAACTGGCCGGGCAGGAACCCCCGACCGCCAGCTTTGCCAACACCTGCTACAGCCTGATCGGGCCGGACTGGGGCATCTCGGTCGCCGGGGTCTATGCCGCGCAAGACGATGCCGTGGTCGAGATCGAGGGCGCGGGCGGCGTCAGCCCCATCGAGGCCGACGCCGAATTCCGCAAGGCCGAGGCGGTCTATGGCGCGGGCTGGTATGAGGCCATCACCACCGACATCTGGGGCGCGGCGTGACGCCGGTTCTGGCCGGTCTGCTGCTGGGCGTGGTCTTTGGTGCGGCGGCGCGGGCCGGGCGGTTCTGCCTGCTGCGCGGGATGAAGGGGTTGCTGAGCGGCGGCGATCTGTCGCCGCTGCGCGCCTTTGCGCTGGCGCTGGCGGTGGCGATCATCGGCGCGCAGGGCTTGCAGATGGCGGGGCTGACCGATCTGGCGGAATCCCTGCCGATGCGGCCCCGCTTTTCCTGGGTGGCGATGCTGGCGGGGGGTGCGATCTTTGGCGTGGGCATGGTGCTGGCCAATGCCTGCGGGGCGCGGTCGGTGGTGCTGGCGGCGGGGGGCAACCTGCGTTCGGTCGTGGTGCTGGCCTGCCTTGGCCTGACCGCGCAGGCCAGCCTGACCGGCGTGCTGGCCCCGCTGCGGCTGTGGATGCAGTCGTGGGGCGTCGCGCAGCCGCAGGCGCTGTCGCTGGCGCAGGTGATCCCCGCGCCACTGGCCATCGGCGGGCCGGTGCTGGCGCTGCTGGCACTGGCATGGCCGCTGATCCGCCGCACTCATCTGCCACAGGCCGCCGCCGCCGTGATCGTGGGCGCAACCGTGGCGGCGGGCTGGTGGATCACGGCGGCGACGGCTGACCCGTTCGATCCGCCGATCCTGACCTCGGTCAGCTTTGTCGGGCCGGTGGGCGACGGCCTGCTGTGGCTGATGCTGTCCACCGGGCGGGCGCTGGTCTTTGGCGTGGCGGTTGTGGGCGGCACGTTTCTGGGGGCCTTTGGCATGACCGTGCTGATGCGCGATCTGCGCATCGAAAGCTTTACCACCCCGCGCCAGACCGTCAAAGCTATCGCGGGCGGCGTGCTGATGGGCTTTGGCGGAGTGCTTGCCTTGGGGTGTTCGATCGGGCAAGGTTTAAGCGGAGTTTCTACGCTGTCGCTGGCCAGTCTGGTCGCGTTTGCCGGTATTCTGGCCGGGATTGCGGTTGCTCTGATCGCAACCCGTCACACACGAAACACCGGAATCTGACATGATCCATCGCCGCAGCTTGCTGACCGGGGCGCCCGCCCTGGCCCTTGGCCTGTCCGCCACTGGCCTTTTGGCCGCCCCCGCCGCGCTGACCGCCGACACGATACTGAAACCGCGCGAGGGGCGCGGTCCGCGCATCGTCGTCTGCGGCGGCGGATGGGGCGGGATGACCGCCGCACGCTATCTGCGGCAAGAGGTCCCCGATGCCGAAGTGATCCTGCTGGAACGCAACCCGTTCTTCTGGTCCTGCCCGATGTCGAACAAATGGCTGATCGACGTGGTGGATACCGCATTCCTGACCCAGGACATGCTGCATCCGGCCAATAAATACGGCTACAGCCTGATCCAGTGCGAGATCACCGGCATCGAACGCGACCGCAAGATCGTGCGCACGTCAAAAGGCAGCGTTGATTACGATTTCCTGATCCTCGCGGGCGGCATCCGCAATGCCTATGACGTGTGGTTCGGCGATGACACGGCGGCGGCGGATTACACCCGGACGCATTTCCCTTCGGCCTATATCCCCAGTGCGGAACATGTGGCGCTGAAGAACAAGATCCACGATTTCAAGGGCGGCACCATCGTGATGACGCTGCCGCCGCCGCCGCATCGCTGCCCGCCCTCGCCCTATGAGCGGGCCTGCGTGATGGCGTGGCATTTCAAGGTCAACAACATCCCGGCCAAGATCCTGATCCTTGACCCGAAACCGATGATCGCCCCCATCGGGGCCGGATACCGCGCCGCGTTCGAGGAACTGTATCCCGACATCATCACCCATGTGCCCAATGCGCGCGTCCGCGAACTGGACCCCTATAACAAGCGCATCATGACCGAGGCGGGTGATTTCGACTTTGACGAAGCCATCATCATGCCGCCGCATCAGGCGTCGGAAATGGTGTTCTATGCCGATCTGATCGGCCGCGACGCCGAGGATAACTCGACCGGCTGGGCCGATATGCACCCGCGCCTGTTCCACGCCAACAGCGATGACAGCGTGTATATCGTCGGCGACAGCATGGGCACGATTTCCCCGCAGTTCGGCCATTACCCCAAAAGCGCGCATGTCGCGAACTATATCGCCAAGATCGTGGCACGGAACATCGGTCAGCGCGTGCGCGGCGAAGAAGTCGTGGCGGAACTGCCCGACAACCTGTGCTATATGCTGGTGAACGGCGACCCGCGCGAGGCCATCTCGGTCGAGTTCTTTTACGAAATCGGCCCTGACGGGAATGTGCAGCAGACGCAGATTGACGTTGACGTGCGCACGCCCGATCTGCTGGAAGAAGACTTTGTTTGGATTGATGGGATGTTCAATGACTTTTTGCGCTGAACCCGACCGGCGGCAGATCCTGATCGGCGCGGCAGCCTTTGGCGCCGCCGCGCTGGCCGGGCAGGCGGCGATGGCACAGGAGCACATGCTGACCAGCGCCTTTCCGCAGCCCGACGATGCCGAGGCCGACCGGATTATCGCCGAATTCCTGGGCGATGCCACGGCAGAGCAAGCCGACCTGCTGCTGGACCTGCCCGCGCTGGCCGATAACCCCGCCGCTGTGCCCGTCCGCGTGCAGATCGCGGCCGACCCCGGCGCGGATGTCTATTGCGAGGAACTGATCGTGCTGGCCGACCGTAACCCGCTGCCGCTGGCCAGCGTGTTCCGCTTTGGCCCGGCGACGGGTCCGGTGGATGTGGCCCTGCGGCTGCGCCTGATCGAAAGCATGCGCGTCCGCGCCGTCGCCCGGATGAGCGATGGCCGTTTCCTGCAAGCCAGCGCCGAAACCACCGTCGCCGCCGGCGGCTGCGGTATGTGAGGACCAACCATGAGCAGACCCCCCCGCATCTGGATCAGCACCGAAACCCCCGCCAGGGATGAAATCGTGCGCATCCGCGCCCAGATCGCGCATCCGATGGAAACCGGCTTTCGCCAACAGGCCGATGGCACGCCTATGCCGCGCAATATCCTGACCGGGTTCCGCGCGTTGCTGAATGATGCCGTGCTGATGGAATGGCAGCCCGAGCCGACTGTCTCCCAGAACCCTTATATCGAGTTCACCTTCGCCGCCCGCGACAGCGGCACCCTGCGCATGATCTGGACCGATGAACGCGGCGATTTCGCCGAGGCCGAGCGCAGCATCACCCTTGAGGGTTAAGATGGCTTCTGCGGCGCGGCATTGCCCGCGCCGCAGGGTGCGCTGAAACCGGCTGTATCCCGACCCTGTATCGAGTTCTCACTTTCGCCGCCCGCGACAGCGGCACCCTGCGCATGATCTGGACCGATGAACGCGGCGATTTCGCCGGGGCCGGGCGCAGCATCACCCTTGAGGGTCAAGACGGTTTCTGCGGTGCGGCATTGCCCGCGCCGCAGGGTGCGCTGAAACCGGCTGTATCCCGGAACCCTGTATCGGTTTCACCTGTGCCGCCCGCGACAGCGGCACCTTGCGCATGATCTGGACCGATGAGCGCGGCGATTTCGCCGGGGCCGGGCGCAGCATCACCCTTGAGGGTCAAGACGGTTTCTGCGGCGCGGCATTGCCCGCGCCGCAGGGTGCTGCGTTGATTCTATATGCTTGTTTACCCGCCCTCATCTGCACGTTTATGCAGCATGTGCAAATTAGGCTATTGAGCAAAACCCTCAACCCTGCGTTGAAAATCGGCGGAAAACTACCGATTAAAGGTTAATTTTTAGTTAATTTCAGAGGTTTCCGCCGATTCGCGGCAGATTTATGCCGATCTTCTGGCGGGCATTACAATTACGTCGCATTTTGCATGCAAGACCGTATTGATGACGTCGGCGATCACAGGCTATCGCAGGACGCTGACTTCTGAATTTAAAGGTGCATCATGCCAACGAACGGTGATCATTCTGCGGATCATCCGACTTACCCTGTCAACACGGGCGATGCTGATGCTTTTGTCCGGGCGGTAAAGAACGCGCCTGAACATGCGCATGACATGTCGAACGAGGGGATGGCCGCGGATCATGCGCGGCTGCTGGCGCTGGTGCCACGGGCCGAGGCGACCCATATCGCCATCAAGAACGGCGACTGGTTCGATCCGGGCACATGGTATCAGGGGCGCATCCCCACCGCAGGGGCCAAGGCGCTGATTCCCGAAGGTATTTCGGTGAATTACAACGAGGTCAGCGATACCTCGCTGTTCACCGTGCGTGTCGATGGCGAACTGTCCTTTGCCACGGCCTCGGACACCCGGATGGTGGTGGATACGCTGGTGGTCAGCCCGCAGGGGCGGCTGGAAATCGGCACCGCCGACAATCCGGTGCAGGCCGGCGTTCAGGCGGAAATCAAGATCGCCAATAACGGCGATATCGACATCGGCTGGGACCCGGCGCTGCTGTCGCGCGGCGTCATCTCGCACGGGGCGGCAGAGATTCACGGGGCGGAAAAGACCCCCTTCGTCAAGGTCGCTACCGATGCCATGGCAGGCGACACGGTGCTGAAACTGGCCGAGGTGCCCAAGGGCTGGCAGGTCGGCGACAACCTGGTTCTCAGCGGCACGCACAAGACCGGCTGGACCTGGGATAACAGCGTCCGCGCCGTGGTTCACAAGGAAAGCCAGGACGAAGAAGTGCGGATCATCGGGATCGAGGGTAACACCGTTACGCTGGACCGCCCGCTGACCTATGACCACGACACGCCGCGCGACGATCTGTCGGCCTATGTCGCGAACATGACCCGCAACATCACCTTTTCCAGTATCGACGGAGATGCCACGCAGACGCATCACCGCGGTCATGTGATGTTCATGCATTCCAACGATGTCGATGTGCGCTATGCCGCCTTTGACGATCTGGGCCGCACCGACAAATCGCAGGCGGCGATGGACGCCTCGAAGGCGGGGACGCTGACGGCCGATTTCAACGCCAAGGCGCGTTATCCGTTCCATTTCCACAAGAACGGGGTCGAGGATCAGGACAACCCCGCCATCGCCATCGGCAATACCGTCAGCGGATCGCCGGGCTGGGGCTTTGTTCATCACGGCAGCCACGCCGATTTCATCGGCAACGTGGCCTTTGACGTGTTCGGCGCCGCCTTCGTGGCCGAGGACGGCAACGAAACCGGCGTCTGGGGCCAGAACATGGCCATCAAATCCTCTGGTGTCGATTATGGCGACTGGTCGGTGAAACGTGTGGGCGACCCCGCCGACAATGACATCGGCAAGACCGGCGACGGGTTCTTTTTCGCCGGGCGTCAGGTTCATGCCGTTGAAAACGTGGCGATCAACACCACCCACGGCTATACATGGTTCCATCGCGTCGCACCTGAAAATCCGCTGGCGGATAATCTGGAATATCCCGGTATCGCTTACGGGCAGGACACCGTGGCCGTTAACCGCACCCCGATCGAAGGGTTCCGCGACAACGAGGCCTTCGGCACCCAGATCGGGCTGATGGTCATCAAGGCCACCCCTGAACAAAACAACGATCTTCGTTCGGTTTTTGACGGTTTCCTGAACTGGGAAACCTCGACCGGCGTTGTGATCGGCTATACGTCGCATTACACGATGCTGGACTTTGATCTGATCGGAACGACGAACTCCGAACGGGTCGCCGCTGCGTCGAACGGTGTCCGGTTCAGCCTGAACGTCTTTGACATGGTGTTCAACGGTCTGAAGCTGGACGGGTTCAAGAACGGCGTTTACTTCACCGAGGCGGACGAATCGTTTTCCGAACATTACCCGAAGGTGCTGCCCTCGGATGTGGCGCATATCCTGATCGACCTTGATGCGACCAATGTGGAGAACGTGCTGGTGAATTTTCGCCCCGGTTTCCATACCACGATGGATTCCGCCGATCTGACCCCCGGCCGGCTGTCGCTGACCTATACCGGGCCGGAAGTTTACAAGCTGGGCCAGCCGTTCAGCCGCGCGGGCATCAAGACCGATTCCATCGGCACCAAGGAACGGCTGTCGGTCAATGACCGTGAGCTGGTGGACAAGAACTCGATGCTGATGCTGATTCAGCGCGACGGGTTCTGGACGCTGCCCGATGGCACCCGTGTCATCCGCTTTCTGGACTATGTGGCTGACCGCGCCACCGGCGAGGTGCTGGAGGTTCATCACATCGTCAAATTCAGCGTGACCGAACGGGAAATCGCGCGCTATGGCCTGCGCAACAATGGCTCTTTTGACGGAACGGCCCCTGAAACCGACATGATCCACTGGATCGACGCCAAGGGCGCGCTGGTCATGATGGGCGGGGCCGGTGACGATGTTTATACCGTAACCAAAACCACCGACATCGTGGACGAGGCGACGGTGCGCGGCGGGCATGTTGATGCGGGCGGGCATGACCGGGTGGAAAGCTCTGTCACCTATTCGCTGGACACGCATCAGGGCATTCGCTTTGTCGAGGATCTGACGCTGACCGGCACGGCCCATATCAACGGCACCGGCAATGCGCGCGCCAATGTGCTGACCGGCAATTCCGGCAACAACGTCCTGCGCGGCGGCAATGGCAATGACACGCTGCGCGGCGGTGCGGGCAACGATACCCTGTTTGGCGACAACGACCATGACTGGCTGTATGGCGGGTCGGGCCATGATGTGCTGGACGGCGGTGGCGGCCACGACCGGCTGTGGGGCGATGAGGGCAACGATACCCTCTATGGCCGGGACGGCAATGACAGCCTTTACGGCGGTTTGGGCGATGATGTGCTGTATGGCCACGCCGGCAACGACCTGCTGCATGGTGACGACGGCAACGACCGCCTTTACGGCGGTGCGGGCAATGACACGCTGCGCGGCGACAATGGCAACGATATGCTGAATGGCGAATCCGGCGATGATCTGCTGTATGGCGGTGCCGGGAACGATCTGCTGAACGGCGGCGCGGGCAATGACCGGCTGTATGGCGATACCGGTGACGATAAACTGCATGGCGGCGGCGGTAACGATACGCTGGATGGTGGTTCTGGCAACGATACGCTGCATGGCAATCAGGGTAACGATCTGCTGCGCGGCGGCGACGGTAACGACGGCCTGTGGGGCGAGGATGGCCACGATACGCTGCGCGGCGATGCGGGTAACGATACCCTGTTCGGCGGCGCGGGCAACGACTGGCTCTATGGCGGTTCCGGCCATGACGTGTTGAACGGCGGCACCGGCCATGACCGGCTGTGGGGCGATGACGGCAATGATACGCTGCGCGGCGGTGGCGGGAACGACACCCTGTATGGCGGCATCGGCAACGATCAGCTGTTCGGCGATGCGGATAACGATCTGCTGTATGGCGATGATGGCGATGACCGTCTTTGGGGCGGGCTGGGGAATGACACGTTGCACGGCGGTAACGGCAATGATTCCCTGTTCGGCGGCGTGGGCAACGACTGGCTGCATGGCGGCAACGGGAATGATGCGCTCAGCGGCGATGCGGGCGACGACCGGCTTTGGGGCGGGTCTGGCAACGATACGCTGCGCGGCGGAGGCGGCAATGACACGCTGTATGGCGGCGCGGGCAGCGATGTGCTGATCGGCGGCGCGGGCGCGGATGTTTTTGTCATAGATACGCGGCCGTATGGCAGCGTCGATTCGATCCGCGACTTTGCCCCGAACGAGGATACGATCTGGCTGGCTCAGTCGATCTTTACCGGGCTGCGTGGCGGTGCGCTGGATGTGGGCTTTCGGTCGAACACCACCGGCGTTGCGCAAAGCGGCGCGGACCGGATCATCTATGATTCACGCTCGGGCCGGCTGTATTACGACGAAGATGGCACTGGTTCGGCTGCGCGGGTGCATTTCGCCACGCTGTCGCGCGGGCTGAATCTGGACGGGGATGACTTCTTCGTCTTTTGACCGATGTTGCGGGGCCGGTGCCTGCCGGTCCCGCAGCGATCAGCCGATGGGGCCGAATGCGGTTTCGTAACGCTGCCGGAACGGCCCGTCTTTCAGAAAGCGTGGCCGGATCTGCGCGATCTGCGCCAGAATGGCCGGGTCGGGGTGGCGGTTCAGCATGACCATCAACTGACCCGAGGTGCGCGGCGACAGCTTCAGCGGCAACCCGCTGAAATCGGGCGGCAGGTTGTCCAGCACGCCAAAGAACTGCTCCATCGACCAGGAGGTAGAGCCGGGCAGGCGCAGCGACCGGAAATACAGCGGGTCTTTCTGCACGAAATAGCGCGAATAGGGGTAAAGCGCATCTGCCGGGTAATCCAGTTCCGTCAGAACCCGCGTCAGCAGCGCCGGGCCGGAAAACGCCTCGACATCGTAAAGATGGGTTTTGCGGGTGATGTTTTCGGCAATCCGTTGCAGGCACAGGCCGGGGATCTGGTGGCCCGCGTCGAAATACAGGCAATGATTGGCGCAAAATCGCAGGCCGCGCGACATGTCATCGCGGTGGAACATCACCGGGCGGGACAGGTCGAAATCATCCAGCGGCATCACCGGCGATGAATCGGCGTCGATATACCAGCCGCCGTGTTTGAACAGAAACGCCAGCCGCAGAATATCGCTGCGCGCGGCGGGCGGGCGGATCTGCGGATAGGTCTGCGCCAGCACCGGGTCCAGCCCGTCCAGCAGGGCAGGGGCGTCGGCATCGTGCAACAGCATCACCTGCCAGCCGGGTTGCTGCGCGGCGCAATGGGCGACGTTGCTGTAAAACGGACGCGGCATTTTCAGCGCGGCATCCCAGAAATAGATGACATTGCGCCCGTCCGGCCGCGCATCCGCCAGCCCGCCGATGCCGAAATGAGCGTTCAGCGCGCCAAGATCGGGGGGCAGGTCGTCGGGTGGGGTCAGTTGCTGGTAGGGCCACGCGTCCTTGTCCAGATCAGCGGCAAAGCTGTCGCGGATCAGTTGCGCCTGCGCGGCGGTCGGGGGGTCGTCGGGCGGATCGCCGGGGCCGGGCTGATGCGCGGCGAGTTGTTCGCGTTTGTGGCGGATGTCCTGATTGCTTTGACCCGGATCGAACAGCGACCGTGCAAGGGCGATCTGGCCCGGCGTCAGTTCCGGCTCGGCCCGGTTTGCCGGGGGGTGCAGCAGCCGCGCGGGCAGGGCCAGAAACCGTTCCAGCGCCCGCAGATATTGGTCGGGATCGTCGTCCAGCAGGTCGTGATGCAGCAGGGTGATCCGCCGGGCGCCGCTGTGCTGCGCCCAATCGCCGATCACCCGGTCAAAGCGATGGCCCGCCAGCCCCTGTTCGGCCAGCCGGTCGATATAATCGGGCAGCGACAGGTCAAAGCGGATATGCCCGATGGCGTCCAGATACTGACGGCGCAGCAGGTCGAGATGCGGGCGCAGGGTGAACAGATAGTCGCGGTCATGGCCAGACAGCGCCGCCTCGAACAGTTCGGCGACCTCGGCCGCGCGCGGATAGAGCAGCGGCGGCCGCCCCGCCGCCAGATGGCCCGCCGGCGGGCTGCCCAGAAAGCCGTCATCCGACAGCAGCAGAACCTGCGCCCCCAGATCGCCCGCCTGTTGCAGCAGATCGCGCAGCGCCGCCTGTGCCCCGGCGCGTTTGCGCGGTCTGCCGGTGGTGGCAAAATTCGCCAGATCGTCGGCCAGCCTGCGAAACACCGGGCGCAGCCGGTCGTCGTTGCGGGCGTTGATCCAGCCCTGCGGCAATGGCTGGGGGATGGCGCGCAGCGTCTCGTGCAGAAAGGCCGTGCCGCATTGATGCAGGCCCGGATGGACGATGACCCTCATTCCCCGGCGTCCGGTCCGGCAAAGCCCAGTTCCGCCAGTTGGTCGTCATAGCCGTCTGACGCGCGCAGCCGCGCCAGTTTGGCGGCATAGCGTTCGCGGATCAGCGCCTGCGCCTGCTTTACGCCCTTGTCGCGCAGCAGGCGGGTGCAGAATTTCGCAACCTTGTCGGCCAGATCGGCGGCGCCTGTGTCGGTGATGTCGTTGCGGTCGAAGGTGCGGAAATATTCGGCGTCATATTTGCTGTGATTGTTCAGCACGTCGCCGCGCAGGCGGCGCATCAGGTATTCTTCGCCCGATTTCACCCCGTAATGATTGACCTGCGCCAGATCATAGCCCGCCTGGCCCTGCTTGTATTTCCACGCGACCTTGCGGCCATCCAGTATCTGGCCAGAGCCGTTGACCCAGCGCAGTTGCTTTTCGTCGGTTTTCAGGAACTTGGGTTTCAGATGCGGGCGGTGGATCGCCAGTTTCATGAATGGTTCGGGGCGATAGATCGTCTTGACGCCATGGCCTTTGACGAACTGATCCGTTGCCGCAGCGGTAAAGCGCGACACCACGGGTTCGTCGCGATACAGCCGGTTGCCGCCCGACCCGAAAAAGCGCCACGCCACCGGCATCGCGGTGGCTTTTTTCGCCACGATCTGGTCGATCAGCGCGTTCACCGATCCGTCGCCGGTCTTGATCTGCAAGAATTCGTCAAGGTCGATCAGCATGTGCCAGTCGGCGCGGGTGAACAACGGATGCCCCCCGACGCGGGCAATGCCGCGCGATTGCGGCGGCTTGTCGCGCCACGGGCCGTTATCCAGCCGCGACACCAGCCCAAGCGCGGCCAGCGCATCCAGCATTTCATCGGTGCCATCGGTGCAGTCATTCGTCAGCACCAGAATATCGGTAAAGCCCAGCAGGTGGTGATAGGCCACCCATTCCAGAATATACGGCCCCTCGTCCTTGGCCATGGTGGTCAGCATCACATGCCCATAGGGCGAGCTGTTGGCCCCGCCGGGAATGTGCGCCTTGCGTTCCTCCAGATCGGTCAGAAAGGCCACCGGGTCGATCCGGTCCAGCTTGTCCTTGCTGCGTTCCTGCTGGGCGGCCTTGACCTGCGTTTTCTGTTCCAGCGCGTCGTAATCGACCTGCTGGCGCTGATCCAGCCATGCGCCGATCCATGACCGCCGCGCCGGAACGCCGCCGCGCATCCCCTTGGTGTATTTGCGCATCCAGCGGGAATACAGATGCACACACAGCACGTCGTCCTGCCCGATCAACTGGGTGGCGCGGTCCAGACTGGCATTTTCGGTCAGCAGCTTGCGATCCTGAAAGCTGATCGGAAAGAACACATGCGTCGGCTGCGCATGGGCCAGATCGCCGGTTTGGCTGGCGAAATGCGTCAGCGCGATGGGACCGGTGGCCCCCCATGGCAGATCGCCCAGATTCAGCGTCTGGCCTGCGTCCAGCGTCGCCTGCATCCGCTTGCGCTGGCCCTGCGGCAGCCATGGCGGGATCGCGTTGGGGGTGGTCAGGAAATCGGCCAGCAGCCGGATGGTTTCAGACCCGCGCGGCGCGCCCATGACGGCATTGCCCAGCAACAGCTTGTCATCGCGTTCATGGCCGATGAACCATTGCAGATCGGCGGGAAAGGGTTTCAGCGCGATGATGTCGGTATCGACCCAGACCCGGCCGGTATCGCGCACCATGATGGCGCGGAACACATCGGCGTGGATGGCCGGGCTGCCCGCCTTGGCATGGGTGATGATGTCGTCATTGGCCCAGACCTCGCGCGCGTCGCGCAGTTGCGCGCCCTGGGGCAGGTTGGGCACCGAGCCATAGCTATACAGCACATAATCATGGCCCAGTTCGACAAAGCTGCGGACCGAGGCGATTTCCAGCCATGACAGCGGCCCGTCGATCCACAGCGATCCGATGGGCGCCAGCCCGGCCTTGGTCGTGTCAGTCGGTTTCGAGGTCATCGGATGCGGCCCTGCGCTGCGGATCGGATCACGGCGGGCCGTCAGTGCCTGCCGGCCATCTGTTGGTCTATTGGCGTGTCGGCGGGCACGAATTTCATCGCCGCGCCGCCCATATGCTTGGCCAGCCCCTGCAATGCACCCTCTTTCTGGGTTTCGGTCGGCAGGTGCCAGTCGTCGGCGCTGTCGATATAGCCGCGTTCGGCCAGCAGCCGCGCCAGTGCCGCATGATCCAGTTGCCCCCAGCTCAGCCGCGATGCGCCTTTGTGCTTTTCGGGCATCCAGTCGCCTTCCAGCACGTTCAGAATATCGGGGCTGGTGCCGGTCATGCCTTCGAACTGGCGCTGGATGTTGTAATAGGCCGACATGTTGCGGCGCAGGATGATGGCGATCTTTTGTCCGGGGCGGGCGATCAGTCCGGCCAGATGAAAGGCCGAACTGTCCAGCCCGACGATATGGCTGGCCTTGCGATACTGGGCCAGTTGTTCGGCCAGCGAATGCCGTTCGGGGTAATAGATGCCATAGCCGTTGCGGCGCATGTTGTCTTCGATCTGAACCTCGTTCAGCGCCCGGCCCTTTTTGCCCTGCCGGGTGCGCGAGATATAGATCCTGTCGTCGCCTTTGGGTTCGATCTGTTCGGCCAGACGGTGGCCAAAGGCGCGGAATTCCGGCGTGCCGCGGGCGATGGGACCAAGGCCAAAGCCCTGACCCGGCACCAGCAGGCGTTCGACCTGCGTTGGTTCGGTTATCAGCCGCACCGGCAGGTCGATCCCTGCCATGGTCAGGAAATTGCGGTGCCATTGCTGAAGATCGGTCATTTCCTTGTGGCGACCGACAAAAACGATGCTGTCCGCCGGATGATCGGCAACCGCCCACAGCCGCGAGATGGATTCGGTCAGGAAATGGCCGAAATGGTTAAAGATCTGCCCGCCCCACAGATGCGTGCCCGACAGGCGCGCCACCGGCCCTTGGGCGGGTTTGGGCGGCAGCATCATGCGGCGCAGGCGCCCCTCGGCGGAACTGCGATAGATCGCGGCCTCGGGCAGATCGGTGCCGCTGCTGTCCAGAACGCCACAGGTCGGAAAGGCCAGCATATTGGTGGGCGGAATGATCGTCGCGCCTTCGACCGGCCTGACCTCGCGCGACCAGCCGTGATCGGGGCTTGGTTCAAAGGATTCATCTACGAACATGCCGGGTTCACCTTGGCTGGCTGCCGCATCGGCCAAGGATGCGGGCAGGGAAATTCAGGGTGCAGACATTGCACAGAAACGCCCGCTTCACAAGGTATTCGCCCGGCCTGCGGCGTTAACCAGAGGCGGTTATGCCATTCTGCGAATGGGAAAAACTTTGCATCCGGCGGCTGCGTTGCGGGTTTGGCGGGCGCGGGCGGCTGTGATCTGCGCAGGGCCTTGCCTTTGCTGTCATATGTGACAATATATTGCCATATATCAAGATTGAGGGCGATATGGCACTGGACCCGGACACCCGCGACCATCTGATTTCGACGATCCGCCGCTTTGTGGATGAACGCCTGATCCCCGCCGAAGCCGTGGTCGCGCAAACCGATGCCATTCCCGGTGATCTGCTGGATGCGATGCGCGATCTGGGCCTGTTCGGCCTGTCGATCAGCCCCGATTACGGCGGCCTTGGCCTGAACATGGAAGAAGAGGCCCTGCTGATTCTGGAACTGGGCCGCGCCGCGCCGGCCTTTCGGTCGGTGTTCGGCACCAATATCGGCATCGGCTCGCAGGGGATCGCGATTGACGGGACGGCAGATCAAAAGGCGAAATATCTGCCGGGGCTGGCCTCGGGGCAGATTATCGGGGCCTTTGCGCTGACCGAACCGGATGCGGGGTCGGATGCCGGATCGGTGCGCACCACGGCGCGGCGCGACGGCGATCATTACATCCTGAACGGCACCAAACGCTTTATCACCAATGCGCCCCATGCCGGTCTGTTCACGGTGATGGCGCGCACCGATCCGGCCCAGCCCGGCCCGCGCGGCGTATCCGCCTTTGCGGTCGAGGCGGGCACGCCGGGCCTGTCCACCGGCAGGCCGGAACACAAGATGGGCCAGCAGGGCGCGCATGTCTGCGACGTGATCCTTGAGGATTGCCGTATCCCGGCGGATGCCCTGATCGGCGGGGTCGAGGGGCAGGGCTTCAAGACCGCGATGAAGGTGCTGGACAAGGGCCGCCTGCATATCGCCGCCGCCTGCACCGGGCTGGCGGAACGGATCATCGACGACATGATGGCCTATGCCGTGACGCGCCGGCAGTTCGGCAAACCCATCGCGGAATTTCAACTGTTGCAGGCGATGTTCGCCGACAGCCGGGCCGAGGCCTATGCCGCGCGCTGCATGGTGCTGGATGCCGCGCGCCGCCGCGATGCCGGGCAGGATGTCGGGGTCGAGGCATCCTGCGCCAAGATGTTCGCATCCGAAATGGTCGGCCGGGTCGCCGACCGCAATGTGCAGGTGCATGGCGGCAACGGCTATATCCGCGAATACCGGGCCGAACAGTTGTTCCGCGACGCCCGCCTGTTCCGCATTTACGAAGGCACGACGCAGATTCAGCAGGGCATCATCGCCCGCGCCATGGCCGAACAGGCCCGCGCCGCGATCTGAGCCGCTGGCAGGGCTGGCCGGGCCTCAGCCCTCGCCGCCCTGCAACTGATCTATGTCGCGGAAATTGTGGCGCAATCTGTCCAGATGGTGCAGCAGGTGGATCTTGTCGCTGTTGGACATGTCCTTCATCGCGGCATCGTAAAAGGACAGGATGTCGGCCTGCATTTCGGCCCACCGCTGCCAGCCCTCGGGCGTCAGGCGGATCAGCCGCGAGCGGTTGTCCTGTTCGTCCATCGTCCGTTCGATCCAGCCGCGCGATTCCAGCCGCGACAGCACGCCGGTCAGGTTCTGGCGGCTGACCATCAGCACCCCGGCCAGATGGCGCACCGCAATGCCGTCGCGCCAGCGTGGGTTGACCAGTGCGCCGATGATGGCCCATTGCTGGGTCGTCACCTCGTGCCGCTCCATCCATTTGGTGCCGGTCTTGTTCAACTGATTGGCGCATTGATACAGCCGAAAGGCCAGCCGGTTGGACAGGTCCGCGCCAAAGGTGTCGGTGTGCCGGGTTTTGTCGTTCATCCCCGCAGGGTTGCGCGAAAGCGGATGCGGCGCAAGATGGTGCGCCGGAATTTTTGCGTAAACTAGTTGACATAATATCACCCCCGCCGCAGACTGCCCGGCAAGACGCGCGATCTGGATGACCGCAGGCCGGTCCCGATCCGAACAGGCGTGATGAACGGCAGGAGGATGTCTTGAGAGGTCTGAAGGATAAACTGGTTGTCGTGACCGGCGGCGGCGGCGGGATCGGCTCGGCCACTTGTTTGCGGTTTGCGCAGGAAGGGGCGCGGGTGGTGGTGGCTGACATCAGCACTGACGCGGCGCAGGCGGTGGTTGACCAGATCACCGCATCGGGCGGCGCGGCGTTTGCGATGATCGCCGATCTGACCGACCATGCCGCCACCGGCGCGGCGGTAGAGCGGGTTCAGGCCGAGCTTGGCCCCATCGACATTCTGGTGAACAATGCCGGCTGGGATCTGTTCGTGCCGTTCCTGAAACAAGACCCTGACTTCTGGACCAAAATCATCGACATCAACCTGCGCTCGGTGCTGAATATCACCCAGCCGGTGCTGGCCTCGATGGTGGCGCGGGGCAATGGCGGGCGGATCGTGTCGGTCGGCTCGGACGCGGGGCGGGTCGGGTCGTCGGGCGAATCCGTCTATGCGGCCTGCAAGGCGGGGATCATCGCATTCATGAAAACGCTGGCCCGCGAACATGCGCGCGATCAGATCACCTTTAACACTGTCTGCCCCGGCGTGACCGAAACCGCGATGCTGGATGCCTTTCTGGAAGCCGCGGGTGACACGGAAAAACTGCGCGGCGCCTTTGCCAGGGCGGTTCCGATGGGCCGCCTTGGCCGCCCCGACGATCTGCCGGGCGCGATCCTGTTTCTGGCCAGCGACGATGCGGCGTTCATCACCGGACAGGTGATTTCCGTATCGGGCGGCCTGACCATGCACGGCTGAGGGGGCATCATGGATTATACCGATATTACCTATGACACACGCGGCGGCGCGGCCTGGATCACCATCAATCGCCCCGAGAAATACAACGCCTTTCGCGGGCAGACCGTGGACGAGCTGATCCACGCCTTTCAAAAGGCGGGTTGGGATCGCGACATCGGCGTGATCGTTTTGACCGGCGCGGGCGACAAGGCGTTCTGCACCGGCGGCGATCAGTCGGCGCATGATGGCCGGTATGACGGGCGCGGCGTCATCGGCCTGCCGATCGACGAATTGCAATCGCTGATCCGCGACGTGCCCAAACCCGTCATCGCCCGCGTCAACGGCTTTGCCATCGGTGGCGGTAACGTGCTGGCGACGATCTGCGATTTGACCATCGCATCCGAGACCGCGCAGTTCGGGCAGGTCGGGCCTAAGGTCGGGTCCGTCGATCCGGGCTTTGGCACCGCCTATCTGGCCCGCGTCGTGGGCGAAAAACGCGCCCGTGAAATCTGGTATCTGAACAAGCGTTACACCGCAGCCGAGGCGTTGGCGATGGGGCTGGTGAATGCCGTCGTCCCCGCCGCCGAACTGGATGCCGAGGTGGATCGCTGGACGGCCGAGCTGATGGAACGCTCGCCCACGGCACTGGCGCTGGCCAAGCTGTCGTTCAATGCCGACAGCGAAAGCATCCGGGGCATTTCCGCCATGGGGATGCGGGCGCTGTCGCTGTATTATGATACCGATGAAAGCAAAGAGGGCGGGATCGCCTTTCGCGAAAAGCGCAAGCCCGATTTCCGCAAGTTCGGCAAATAAGCCCCGCCCATCCGCAGCAGGTGCCCCGCATGAGAACCGTTTTCGACAGCCCGGAACTGGATCAGATCCGCGATCTGGCGCGTAAATTCGCGCAAGACCGTGTCGCCCCCGGCTATCTGGCGCGGGAAAAGGCGGGCAGATTCGACATGTCGCTGCTGCACGAGATGGGCGAACTGGGCCTGATCGCCCCGGAACTGCCGCCGGAATTTGGCGGGATCGGGGCCGATTACCTGTATTCCGGTGCCATTATCGAGGAAATCGCCAAGGCGGATTTCACCTTTGGCTATGCGCCGCTGCTGGCCTCGCTGAACGGGCAGATCCTTGCGACATTCGCGAAACCGCATATCGCCGCCGAATGGCTGCCGCAACTGACCGCCGGGCAGATCATGCTGGCCATCGCGCTGACCGAACCCAAGGGCGGTTCAGATGCGGCAAATCTGGGCCTGCGGATGGAGCGCGACGGGGCCGATTATATCATCAACGGCGAAAAAACCTCGATTTCCGCCAACCAGATCGCGCGGGGCGTGGTGACATTTGCCCGCACCGGCCGCCCCGAGGATCGCGCGCGGGGTGTGTCGGCCATTCTGATCCCGCTGGACCTGCCGGGCATCACCACCTCGAAATTTTCCAACATGGGGCAGAATTCGGTCGGGCATGGCTCGATCTGGTTCGATAACGTCCGGGTGCCCGCCGATTATCTGCTGGGCGAAGAAGGGCGCGGTTTCGGGCAGGTGATGCAGGGGTTCGACTTTTCCCGCAGCCTGATCGGGCTGCAATGTCTGGGCGCGGCCCGCGCCAGTCTGGATGAAACATGGGCCTATATCGGCGAACGGCGGGCCTTTGGGAAACCGTTGGGCGCGTTTCAGGGCATCACCCACCAACTGGCCGATTTCGATACCAGGGTCGAGGCGGCGCGGCTGATGTCGCTGAATGCGCTGTGGCTGAAGGATCAGGGCCTGCCGCACACGGCCGAGGCCGCGATGACCAAATGGTGGCCGCCGCTGCTGGCCTACGAGACGATCCACGCCTGCCTGCTGATCCACGGCCATGCCGGCTATTCCGATGCGCTGCCGTTTCAGCAGCGGCTGCGCGATGTGCTGGGGCTGCAAATCGGCGACGGCACCGCGCATATCATGAAGAACATCATCGCCCGCGAACGCGCCGGGCGCGATGCCACAACCGCCTGAACCGGGACCTTGCCCCAAGGGAGGACAGCATGGAATTTGACGCCGTTCTGATCGAACCGCGCCGTCAGGCGATGACGCAGGCCGGGCTGTGGCACGACCGCACCGCCGATGATTACCTTGATGCCCGCCTTGCCGCCGATGCGCAGGGGCTGGCGCTGTCGGCCTTTGATCTGGTGGCCGGCACCCGCCGCGATCTGACCTGGGCCGAGCTTGACCGGCTGGCGAACCGCGTGGCGGTGGGCTTGCGGCGGCTGGGTGTCGGGCGTGGCGATGTCGTCACCTGTCAACTGCCCAATGGCTGGCAATTCGTCGCCACCTATCTGGGCTGTTCCCGGATCGGTGCGGTGTTCAACCCGGTGATGCCGATTTTCCGCGAACACGAGCTGGGCTTTATGCTGGCCCATGGGCAGGCCAAGGTGTTCATCGTGCCGCAAGAGTTCCGCGGCTTTGACCATCAGGCGATGGCCGGGCGGATGCGCCCCGATCTGCCTGACCTGCGCCATGTCATCGTGATGGGCGGCGATGGCCCCCACAGCTTTGACGCGGCGCTAAGCGATCCGGCCTTTGATGCCGATGCCGCCGGGCTGGCCCCTGCCGACCGGCTTGGCCCCGATGATGTGTGCCAGTTGATCTATACATCCGGCACCACTGGCGAGCCCAAGGGCGTGATGCACACCGCCAACACCATGTATGCCAACCTTGCCCCCTTTGCCGACCGGCTGCGGATGGGCGGCGATGATGTCATCATGATGTTTTCGCCGATGGCCCATCAGACCGGCTTTATGTATGGGCTGCTGCTGCCGCTGATGCTGGGGGCGCGGTCGGTGCTGCTGAACACATGGGACAAGGCGCGCGCCGCGCAGATCCTGCGGGATGAAGGGGTGACATGGACCATGGCCTCGACCCCGTTCCTGATCGACCTGACCACGGTGGTCGAACAGGACGGGATCGACACCAGCGCGCTGCGCATCTTTTTATGCGCGGGCACGGCGATCCCCGGCCCGGTGGTGGAACGGGCGCAGCAGGTGACGGGCGCGCGGGTGATTTCCGCCTGGGGAATGACGGAAAACGGGGCCGTGACCACCGTGCGTCTGGACGATGCGGCGGATAAATCGGCCAGTTCCGACGGCGTGCCCCTGCCGGGGATGGAGCTGTGCGTTCGCGGGCCGGATGGCCAGCCCGTGCCGCCGGGCCATGAGGGCGAACTGTTCGTGCGCGGCTGTTCCAACTTTGGCGGCTATCTGAAACGCCCGCAGTGGAACAACACCGATGCCCAAGGCTGGTTCGACACCGGCGACATCGCCCGGATGGATGCCGATGGCTATATCCGCATCTGCGGCCGGTCCAAGGACATCATCATCCGCGGCGCCGAAAACATCCCCGTGGTCGAGGTCGAGGCGGCGCTGTTTCGTCATCCCGCCGTGCAGGCGGTTGCCGTGGTCGGCTATCCCGATGAACGGCTGGGCGAACGGGCCTGCGCCTTTATCGTGCCAAGGCCGGGGCAGACGATCAGTTTCGACCAGATGACGGCGCATCTGCAATCCTGCCGGTTTGCCACGCAATACTGGCCCGAGCGGTTAGAGATCGTCGATGCCCTGCCCGCCACCGCTTCGGGCAAGGTGCAGAAATTCGTGCTGCGCAACCGTTTGCGCGCGGAAAATCAGGCCGCGCAGCCATGACGGCTGATCCGGTCCGGCTGCACCATGACGGTGATGTGGCCGTCATCACCATCGACAACCCGCCGGTGAATGTCACCTCGCAGCCGGTGCGGGCCGGGCTGATGGCGGCGCTGGATGCCGCCGTGCGGGCCGGGGCGGCGCGGATCGTGCTGACCGGCGCGGGCCGTGCCTTTGTCGCCGGGGCCGATGCGCGCGAATTCGATGCCCCGCCGCAGCCGCCGCACCTGCCCGATGTGGTGGCGCGGATCGAAGCCAGCCCGGTGCCGGTGGTGGCCGCGATCAACGGCGCGGCGCTTGGCGGCGGGCTGGAGCTGGCTCTGGCCTGTGCGGCGCGGGTGGCCGCGCCCGCTGCGACGTTGGGCCTGCCCGAAGTCACGCTGGGTGTCGTGCCCGGCGCGGGCGGCACACAGCGCCTGCCGCGCCTGATCGGCGTGGCGCAGGCGGTGGCGATGATTGCCGAGGGCCGCGTTATCAAGGCCGATGCGGCGCAGGCATTGGGTCTGGTCGATGCGGTTTGCGACGATCCGCTGGCCCATGCCGCGCGGATGGCGCTGCCCGACCGGCCCGCCACCGGCGCGCGGCCCACCCCGGCGGCGGATGATGCGGCGCTGGATGCCGCGCGGGCGCGGGCGGCGAAACGCAGCCCCCGGCAGATCGCGCCGCAGCGGGCGGTCGATCTGGTCGCGGCCTCGGCCCGGCTGCCGCTGGATCAGGGGCTGGCGCTGGAACGCGCGGCGTTTCTGGACCTCAAGACCGGGGATCAGGCCGCGGCGCTGCGGCACCTCTTTTTCGCCGAGCGCGCGGCCATGGCCCTTGGCCGTCAGGGCGGTGCCCCGGTTGAACGCGCCGTGGTGGTCGGCGGCGGCACCATGGGCGCGGGGATCGCCTATGCCTTGGCGCAGGCGGGCATTCAGGTCGCAACGGTCGAGACGGATGCGGCGGCGGCAGAACGGGCGCGCGGCAATCTGGCCCGGCTGTATGCCGATGCGGTCAGGCGCGGCAAGATGACGGCAGGGCAGGCCGCCGCCGATCAGGCCGCGCGGCACAGCCTGCACAGCGGCTATGCCGACCTGCCCCCGGCGCAGATCGCCATCGAGGCCGTGCCCGAGGATCTGACCGCCAAGCAGCAGGTCTTTGCCGCGCTGGACGCCGCCTTGCCCGCCGATGCGATTCTGGCCACCAACACGTCTTATCTGAACCCCGACGCCATTGCGCAGCCGGTGCGTGACCCTTCACGCTTTCTGGGGCTGCATTTCTTCAGCCCTGCCCATGTGATGAAGCTGGTCGAGGTGATCCGCGCCCGCGCCACCGCGCCGGAAACGCTGGCCACCGCCCTGCGCCTGACCGCGCGGCTGGGGAAAATCCCGGTGCTGGCGGGGGTCTGCGACGGTTTTATCGGCAACCGTATCCTGACGCGATACCGGCAGATCTGCGATGTGATGCTGATTGAAGGCGCGCTGCCCGCGCAGGTCGATGCGGCGATGCGCGGCTGGGGCATGGCGATGGGTCCGTATGAGGTGCAAGACCTGTCGGGGCTGGACATTGCCTATGCCAACCGCAAACGGCTGAACTGGGCCAGTCAGCCCGGTGTGCGTTATGTGCCGATTGCCGACCGGATCGTGGAAACGGGGCGGCTGGGGCGCAAGACCGGGGCGGGCTGGTATGATTACGACGGTGGCACGGCGACGCCCTCGGCCATGATCGACGCGATTGTGACGCAGGCCAGCGCCGAGGCGGGCATCACCCGCCGCGCCTTTTCTGATGAGGAAATCGTGGCCCGCGCCACCACCGCCATGATCGCGGAAGGCTTGCAAATTCTGGATGAGGGCATTGCCACCGCACCGTCCGATGTCGATCTGGTGCTGGTGCATGGCTATGGCTTTCCGCGCTGGCGCGGCGGGCCGTTGCATTATGCCGGGCGGGCCGGGTTGACCGGGGTGCTGGCCCGGATCGAGGGGTATGCGGCGGCGGACCCGCTGTCATGGCAGGTGCCCGCAATCCTGCGCCGCGCGGTGGAAACGGGTGTCGGGCTGGACGAACTGACGGGGGCACCGGGATGAGCGACGCCTTCATCTGCGATTACATCCGCACGCCCATCGGGCGCTATGGCGGCGCATTGGCGCAGGTGCGGACCGATGATCTGGCCGCTCTGCCGCTGGCCGAACTGCTGCGGCGTAACCCGGCGCTGGACCCGGCGGCGGTCGAGGAGGTCTGGCTGGGCTGCGCCAATCAGGCGGGCGAGGATAACCGCAACGTCGCCCGCATGGCCGCGCTGCTGGCCGGGCTGCCCGACAGTGTGCCGGGGGTGACGGTGAACCGGCTGTGCGGTTCCGGGCTAGAGGCGGTGGCGGCGGCGGCACGCGCGATCCGGGCGGGCGATATGGAACTGGCCATCGCGGGCGGCGTCGAAAGCATGACCCGCGCGCCCTTCGTCATGCCCAAGGCCGGCGCAGCATGGTCGCGCGCGGGCGAGGTTTATGACACCACCATCGGCTGGCGTTTCGTCAACCCCCGGATGCAGGCCGCCTATGGCACCGAGTCCATGCCCGACACCGCGCAGAATCTGGCCGACGAACACGGCATCAGCCGCGCCGATCAGGATGGCTTTGCCCTGCGGTCGCAAAGGCGCGCGGCGGCGGCGCAGGCCAGCGGGCGGCTGGCGGTGGAAATCACCCCGGTGCGCGTGCCGCAGGGGCGGGGCCAGACCGCCACGGTCGCGCAGGATGAACACCCGCGCGACACCACCTTGGCGCAACTGACGGCGCTGCGCCCGATCACGCGGCCCGATGGCTCGGTCACGGCGGGGAATGCCTCGGGCGTGAATGACGGAGCGGCGGCGCTGGTGGTGGCCAGTGCGGCGGCGGCACAGCGCCACGGCCTGCGCCCTCTGGCCCGGATCGTGGCGGCGGCCAGTGCCGGGGTGGCGCCGCGCGTGATGGGCTATGGCCCGGTGCCCGCCGTGCGCAAGCTGCTGGCGCTGACCGGGATCACCCTGGCCGATCTGTCGCTGATCGAGCTGAACGAGGCTTTCGCCGCGCAGGCCCTTGCCGTGACGCGCGGGCTGGGGCTGGCCGATGACGATCCGCGCGTGAATCCCAACGGCGGGGCCATCGCGCTGGGGCATCCGCTGGGGATGTCGGGCGCGCGCATCGCTGGCACCGCCGCGCTGGAACTGGCCCGCAGCGGCGGGCGATATGCGCTGGCCACCATGTGCATCGGCGTGGGGCAGGGGGCGGCGCTGCTGATCGAACGCGCCTAGGGCCGGGCAGGCCGTGCGGCCCCATCGCAGCGGGCTATCGCGGGCCGATCACCCACGCCGCCGCGCCGCCGTGCAATGAGCGGGGCGAAAGCCTAGACCAGCCTTTGACGCAGCGTCGCGATCAGCGCCATCACATGCTTGTCATCGGGGGAATGAATCCCCAGCATCCGCGCCGACCACAGCCCGTTCAGGCTGTGAAAGATCAGCTCGGCCAGCAGCGGATCGGTTGATCCGGCGCGCAGCCGGCGCAGCGCCTGATCGTTGAATTCGGCCACGGGGGCCAGAATGCCGGGATGTTCCGTCACCGCCGCCAGCAGACCGCTGGCCGATTGCGATTCCTGCCAGTCTTGTTCGAAATTATTCAGCAATTGCAATAGGATGCCATTGGGTCGATCCGCATCTGCGGCATCCAGACGGGCCACGGCCTGATCCAGATAATGCTGCACCAGCCCCTGCATCAGCGCCTCTTTGCTGGGAAAGTGATACAGTAGCCCGCCCTTGGATATACCCGCCTGTTCGGCCACCGCCTCTAGCGAGACGGCCCTTGCCCCCTGCGTTCGGGTCAGCGTTTCGGCGGCGGTCAGGATGCGCAGGCGGGTCTGGCGGGGATCGCGGGCCATCTTGTCCTCGGCATTGACAATACCGTCTGGACGGTAAAGTTATTCCGGCGATAGCACAATCCGCGCGATACAGCTACTCTTCAGCCTGCGCCGCAACGAGAGAGACATCCGATGATCCTGCGATTCATCATTGCCGCTGTCATGCTGGCCCTGGTCGGGGGTGGCCTGATCTGGTTCAACATGTTCCGCGACCAGATGATTACCGATATTTTCGCCAACCTGCCCGAACAGGTGATGCCGGTGACGACCGTGACCGTCGAACCCGTGACATGGCGTCCGGGGATCGAGGCGACCGGCACCGTCAAGGCGTCGCAAGGCATTGATCTGACGGTAGAAACCGCAGGTATCGTGACACAGATCGCCTTTGCCGCGAATGACCGGGTGGAACAGGATCAGCTGTTGCTGCAACTGGATGACGTGATGCAGACCGCCGATCTGGCCGCCAGCCGCAGCCAGCTGGATCTGGCGCAGACCACGCTGCGCCGGTCGCGGCAATTGCAACAGCGCGGCGTGGCGGCGGATGCGAATCTGGAAACCTCTCAGGCGAATGCCCGCGCCGCCGAAGCGCAGGTCGCGCGGGCCGAAGCCGTGGTGCAGCAGCGCCGTCTGGTCGCGCCTTTCGATGGCATCATCGGTCTGCCGCAGGTCGATCCGGGCGCTTATATCAGCCCCGGCACGGTGGTGGCGACCTTGCAGGACATCGACAATGTGCATGTCGATTTCAGCCTGCCCGAACAGGAATTGCCCAATCTGCGCATGGGCCAGCGGATCGAGGCGCGCATCGCCGAAGACGCGCAGCCCCTGGCCGGGGAAATCACCGGCATCGACCCGCGCATCGATTCCGCCAGCCGGATGGTGTCGATCCGCGCGCAGATCGACGGGGCCGATGGCGCGCTGACGCCGGGGCAGTTCGTGCGCGTGTCGGTGGTGCTGCCCGCCGAAGACGGCGTGATCGCGCTGCCGCAGACGGCGGTCATGTCCAGCCTGTATGGCGATTACGTCTATGTGCTGCGCGACCGTGAAGACCCGCCCGAAGGCGGTGCCACGCAAGAGGTGGCGCAGGTCTTTGTGCAGCCGGGCCGCCGGTCGGGGGGCATGATCGAAGTTCGGGGCGGCGCCGTTACGGCGGGCCAGCAGGTGGTGACATCGGGCCAGAACCGGCTGTCGAACGGGGCCGGGGTCAGGGTGGATAACACCGTCACCCCCGACGGGCAGGGCCAGACCCCGCCAGCCCCCTCGGCCCAAACCGCCGCCGCGCCCGCGGAACCGGCATCGGATCAGCCCGCCGGGGATGCCGCGCCATGAGCATGTCGGACATCTTTATCAAGCGGCCCGTTCTGGCGACCGTGGTGGCGCTGTTCATGCTGTTGCTGGGTGCGATGGGTGCGTCGAACCTGCAAATCCGCGAATACCCCGAGGTTGACGAAACCGTTGTCACCGTCACCACGGTTTACCCCGGCGCTTCGGCGGATCTGATACAGGGCTTTGTCACCTCGCCCATTGCGGCGGCGGTTTCGACCGCCGAAGGGGTGGATTACGTCAGCACGCAGTCGCAGCCTTCGGCCTCGGTGGTGTCGGTGAACATGCGGCTGGGGGCCGATCCCGACGTGGCGCTGACCGAGGTCATGTCCAAGGTGCAAGAGGTGCGCAGCGAACTGCCATCGGATGCCGAAGACCCCTCGATCGTCAAGGGCACGGGCATGCAGTTCGCCACCATGTATCTGGCGCTGCAAAACCCGCATATGACGCCCGAGCAATTGACGGAGTATATCGAACGGGTGATCCGCCCCCGCATGTCCACCATCGAGGGCGTGGCCGAGGTGCAAATTCTGGGCGGCGCCAACTATGCCATGCGGGTCTGGATCGACCCGGTGCTGCTGGCCAGCCGTGGCCTGACCGCATCCGAGGTGATGCAGGCGATCAACAGCTCCAACTTTCTGGCCGCGCCCGGCAAGACCGAGGGCGAGCTGGTCAGCTATCCCATCACCATGGAATCGACGCTGCAAACGCCCGAGGCGTTCGGGGCGATGCCGCTGTCGGGCAGCGGTGACAGCGTGGTGCGGCTGCGCGATGTGGCCCGCGTCGAACTGGCGGCCGAAAGCACCGATACCGTGGTCGAATTCAACGGCGAACCCGGCACCTTTATCGGCATCTTTCCCACGCCGGGGGCCAACCCGCTGGACACCACCGCCAATGTCCGCGCGCAATTGCCAGTGATTCAGGCATCGCTGCCGCAGGGCATGACGATGACGCTGATGTATGATGCCACCGACGCCATTTCCGCCTCGATCCGCGAGGTGCTGCGCACCATCGCCGAGGCGACCGCCATCGTCTCGGTGGTGATCTTGCTGTTCATGGGGTCGATCCGGTCGGTGGCCATGCCAGTGGCCGCCATCCCGCTGTCGCTGGTGGGGGCGCTGTTTTTGCTGTTCGTGGCGGGCTATTCCATCAACCTGCTGACGCTGCTGGCGCTGGTGCTGGCCATCGGGATTGTGGTGGACGATGCCATCGTGGTGGTGGAAAACGTCCAGCGGCATATTGATGACGGCATGACGCCGATGCAGGCCAGCTTTTTCTCGATGAAGGAACTGTTCACGGCCATCGTTGCCACCACGCTGGCGCTGATGGCGGTGTTCATGCCGCTGTTCTTTACCGGCGGCCTGACCGGGGCGCTGTTTCAGGAATTTGCCCTGGCCCTGGCCGGGGCGGTGTTCCTGTCCAGCATTGTCGCGCTGACCATTTCGCCGATGATGTCGGCGCGTATCCTGAAGGCGGGCGGGCATTCGCGGTTTCAGCAATGGATCGACCGCAATTTCCTGAAGGTCGAGGGCTGGTATGCGCGCCGGGTGGCAAGCTCGTTCGATTACCGGCCAGTGACGATCATGATTATGGTCGTGCTGATGGGTGTGACCGCTTATCTGTTCACCAAGACCTCGACCGAACTGGCCCCCGAGGAAGACGCGGGCGCGCTGTTGGCCATGGTCGCGGGGCCGTCCTATGCGACGACGGATTATACCTCGCGCTATGTCGATCAGATCAACGATCTGACCGCCGGCCTGCCCGAGGTCGAGGCCAGCTTTTCCGTGGTCGGCTTTGGCGGCGGCACCAATTCGGGCTTTGCCCTGTGGGCGCTGAAGGACTGGGGCGCACGCGATCGCAGTCAGGCCGAGGTGCAGCAGGATCTGCAAGCGCGGATCGAGCCGCTGGCCGGGGTGCAGGCCTTTGTCTTTGCGCCGCCCTCGCTGCCGGGCACGGGGGGCGGGCTGCCGATCACCATGGTGATCCAGTCCACCTCGGATGCCGCGCAGGTCTATGAATTGGCCGAGGAAATCAAGGATCGCGCACAGGCCTCGGGGCGGTTCATCATCGTGCAGAACTCGATGAGTTTCGACACCACGCAGGTTGTCGTCACCATCGACCGCGACCGGGCGGCGGCGCTGAACATTCCGGCCAGCCAGATCGGCGCCACGCTGTCGCTGTTGGTGGGGGGCGGGGCCATCGGCCAGTTCGACCGCGACAGCAACAGCTATGACGTCATCATGCAGGTGCCGCGGGAATACCGGGAAAACCCCGAACGTCTGGGCGAGTTCCGCATCCGGTCGCTGACCGGGGAAATGGTGCCGCTGTCGGCGGTGATCGACATCAACACCCGCGCCGCGCCCGCCAGCATCGAACAGTTCAACCAGTTGAACGCCGCCACCATTTCCGCCCTGCCGCTGCCGGGCGTGACCACCGGCGACGGTCTGGCCGAGATCGAGGCGATTGCCGCCGAAATTCTGCCCGACGGCTTCTTTATCGACTATTCCGGCCAGTCGCGCACGGAAAAGACCGAAGGCGCGGGCATTCTGGCGGCCTTTGGGCTGGCGCTGGTGGTGATCTATCTGGTGCTGGCGGCGCAGTTCGAAAGCTGGCGCGATCCGTTCATCATCCTGACCTCGGTGCCGCTGGCGATCTTTGGCGTGATCGTGCCGCTGAATCTGGGGCTGGGAACGCTGAACATCTATACCCAGATCGCCATGCTGGCGCTGATCGGCATCATCTCGAAACATGGTATCCTGTTGGTGGAATTCGCCAATCAGCAGCGGGAAACACGTGGCCTGTCGCGCGAGGAAGGCATGATCGAGGCGGCCCGCCTGCGTCTGCGCCCGATCCTGATGACCACCATCGCCACGGCGGTGGGGGTGGTGCCATTGATGACCGCCGATGGCGCGGGTGCGGCGGCGCGCTTTGCCATGGGTCTGGTGATCTTTTCCGGCATTTCCGTGGGGACGCTGTTCACGCTGTTCGTGGTGCCGACGGTTTACACGCTGATCGCCCCCAAAGAGGCCAGGCCCGCGCCCGAGGAACCCGACGAACAGGCCCGCGTGCGGGTGGACCAGCAGCCGGCACAGTAAGGCCCGGCCTGTTGCCAGCATAAAAACGCCGGGGCGCGGTGATTGCCCCGGCGTTGTTATGTCTGGCCCGGCCCGGCCCGGTGGCGGGGCGCTCAGGCGTCTTTGGGGCGCAGCACCAGCCAGATCAGCGCCCCGCCCGCCAGCACCAGAAACGGCAGCATGGCAAGGTTTACCGCGCTCCACCCCGTCTGGGCGTCGCCGCCAAGGCAGTTCATCAGCCCGCCCGACGACAGCGAGGCCAGAAATACCCCGCCAAAGACGAAGAAATCGTTGATGCCCTGCACCCGCCCCCGTTCCTCGGGCTTGTGGGCGGCGGTCAGCATGGCGGTGGCGCCGATATAGCCAAAGTTCCACCCCAGCCCCAGCAGCAGCATCGCCCCATAGAAATGCGACATCTCGACCCCCGACAGGGCGATGGCACCCGACCCGGCCAGAATCATCAGCCCGGCCCCCACCACCACCGGCGCGCCAAAGCGGGCGATCAGATGGCCGGTGAAAAAGCTGGGCGCGAACATCGCCAGCACATGCAGGCTGACGATGCTGGCCGCGTCATTGGGCGCAAAGCCGCAGCCCACGACCGCCAGCGGGGCCGATGTCATCACCAGATTCATCAGCGCATAGGCGACCATGCCGCAGATCATCGCCACGATGATGGTGGGGTCGCGCAGGATCTGCCCCAGCGGGCGGCCCGGTGGCGTGGCGGCGGTGCGGGCGGGCGGGCGCGGAATGTCGAGAAAGGAAAACAGCAGCGGCCCAAACAGGTTCAGCGCGATAATCGCGCCATAGGTGGCCAGAAACGGCACGGCGGTAATGTCATTGGTCATCCGCACCAGCGCCGGGCCGGTGATCGCGGCGGCCAGACCGCCCGCCATCACCCATGAAATCGCCTTGGGCGCGAATTCGGGCGAGGCGGTATCGGTCGCGGCAAAGCGGTAAAACCCCTGCGCCGCCATATAGATGCCGGTAAACAGCGATCCGGCCATGAACAGCCAGAACGATCCCAGCCACAGCCCGGCGGCGGATATGCCCGCGCCGATGGCTCCGGCCAGAACCGCAAGGCTGAATCCCGCGCGCCGCCCGTATCGCTGCATGAACCCCGCCAAGGGCCGCGCCGATAGGGCCGACCCCAGAATAATCATCGACAGCGGCAGGGTGGAAATGCAGGGGTTCGGCGTCAGCATCTGCCCCGCCAGCCCGCCGACGATAAAGATCATCGACATCTGCGCGCCAAGGATCGCCTGCGCGGCGACCAGCACCGCGACATTCCGGCGGGCGCGATCCATCTTAGCCTCTCAGCGCGGCGGCGTCGCGGGCGCGTTGTTCGATCTGGTCCCAGTTCCCGGCGCCGATGTCGGCATCGCTTGCCAGCCAGCTTCCGCCGCAGCAGATGACATTGGGCAGCGCCAGATAATCGCCCGCATTTTTGGGCGAGATACCGCCCGTCGGGCAAAAGCTGACCTGTGGCAGCGGCCCGCCCAGGGATTTCAGCGCCGGCGCGCCGCCGATGGCTTCGGCGGGAAAGAATTTCAGCATGTCGTAACCGGCCTCCATCGCGCGCATCACCTCGGACGCGGTGGCGGTGCCGGGCAGCAGCGGCAGGCCGATGTCGGTGCAGGCGTCGATCAGCCGGTCGGTCAGGCCGGGCGATACGGCAAAGCTGGCCCCTGCGTCTTTCGCCCGTTTTGCATCATCGGGCGTCAGCACGGTGCCCGCGCCGACATAGCCGCCCTGAACCGCCGCCATGGCGCGGATCGCATCCAGCGCGGCATCAGATCTCAGCGTCACTTCGAGCACGGGGGTGCCGCCTGCGACCAGCGCACGGGCCAGACCTTCGGCGCGGGCGGCGTCGCGGATGACGATCACCGGGATCACCGGCGCGATCTGGCACAGGGCGCGGGATTTCCGCGACTGTTCTTGTGGGGTCATGATGCCACCTTTTCCTTGCGTCGCGGGCAGGGTAACGCAGGCGGCGAAAGGTGCAAGGGTGCGCGATGTCGTTTTGTGGCGGTGTTTTGACGCAAACGCGCGGGTTGGGGCAGGGCGCGCGGCCTATGGATCAGGCAGCAGACAGGGAGACCGCAGATGAGCGATGAGGGTGAACGCCGGTCACGGCGCGGTGGCGGCGGCGCGGCGCGGCGGGCAGAACGCACCGCAACACGCACGGAATTCGCGCGCTTTATCAGCCGCAATATCCCCAACCTTGAAATCCTGAACGCCGAGGCGATCGAGATCATCGAGGCCAATGCCGATACCGTCTTGCAGGAAATCGGCGTGAACTTTCCTGAACAGCCCGAGGCGCTGGAACGCTGGCGGCAGGCCGGGGCCGATGTGCAGGGCGAACGGGTGCGCATTCCGCGCGGTCTGGCGCGGCAGTTGTGCGCCACCGCGCCGCGCGCCTTTACCCAGCACGCCCGCAACCCGGAACGGAACGTCGAGATCGGCGGGCGCAATCTGGTGCTGGCCCCGGTCTATGGCCCGCCCTTCGTGCGCGATCAGGCGGGCGGGCGGCGTTACGCCACCATCGCCGATTTCCGCAATTTCGTGAAGCTGGGGCAGATGTCGAAATGGCTGCACCATTCCGGCGGCACCGTCTGCGAACCGACCGATGTGGCGGTGAACAAGCGGCATCTGGACATGCTGCACGCGCATATGACGCTTTCGGACAAGCCCTTCATGGGGTCGGTCACGCTGCCTGAACGGGCGGCGGATTCGGTGGAAATGTCCAGGCTGCTGTTCGGGTCGGATTTCGTCGATCAGAACACGGTGATGACCAGCCTTATCAACATCAACAGCCCGCTGACGTTCGATTCGGTGATGATGGGCGCGCTGGAGGTGTATGCCAAGGCCAATCAGGCCGCGATCATCAGCCCCTTTATCGTCGGCGGTGCGATGGCCCCGGTGACGGTGGCGGGCACGCTGACACAGGTTCTGGCCGAGGTGCTGGCGGGCGTCGCCTATTCGCAGTTGGTCCGCCCCGGCGCGCCGGTGATCTTTGGCGCTTTCGTGACCAGCATCGACATGAATTCGGGCGCGCCCACCTTTGGCACGCCCGAGGCGGCGCAGATCACCCTTGGCGCGGGGCAGTTGGCGCGGCGGCTGGGGCTGCCGTATCGCAGCGCCGGGTCGTTCTGCGGGTCCAAGCTGCCCGACGCGCAGGCCGCCTATGAGACGGCGAACACGCTGAATATCGGTCTGCTGGCGGGGGTGAACTTTATGCTGCATTCGTGCGGCTGGCTGGAAGGCGGGCTGGTGTCGTCTTATGAAAAATTCGTCATGGACGCCGATCAGCTGGGCATCCTGCACCGCCTGGCCGCCGGCATCGACATGTCGGACAACGGGCAGGGCATGGACGCCATCCGCGAGGTCGGGCCGGGCGGGCATTACCTTGGCTGCGGTCACACCCAGGCGAATTACAAGGACGCCTTCTGGCGCACCGGCGTTCTGGATTACAAGCCGTTCGAGACCTGGGAAGAAGAAGGCGCGCGCGACACCGCCACGCTGGCCGCGGCCAAGGTGCAGCGGATGCTGGGCGAATATCAGGCCCCCGATCTGGATGCCGGGATCGCTGAATCGCTGGCGGATTATGTGGCGCGGAAAAAGGCGGCGGAACCCGACGCCTTTATGTGAGGTCGCGCCCGAAGGCCGGGGGCGCTTCGCCCCCCGGACCCCCCGAGGATATTTATCGGACCAAAGATGGCCCTTGTCATCGGTGCGTTTGACGTGTAAGGCGCGACCACTTCACAGGTAAGGGCGGGCCGCAGCGGGGAGACATCCCGTTATGGTCCACCGGTTGGGGCATCTGTCCTGAATCCCTTGCCAAGGCGCAAACCGGAAAGGACATGGACATGGCGCTTCCTGATTTCTCCATGCGTCAGCTGCTTGAAGCTGGCGTTCACTATGGTCACCAGACCCAGCGGTGGAATCCGCGTATGGGTCAGTATATCTATGGCGACCGCAACGGTATCCATATTCTGGACCTGACGCAGACCGTTCCGATGCTGGATCAGGCGCTGAAGGTCATCCGCGACACCGTGGCCAAGGGTGGCCGCGTGCTGTTCGTCGGCACCAAGCGTCAGGCCTCGAAGGCCGTGGCCGATGCCGCCGAAAAATCGGCGCAGTTCTATATGAACCACCGCTGGCTGGGTGGCACGCTGACCAACTGGAAAACCGTGTCGCAGTCGATCAACCGCCTGAAGGCCATCGACGAGACGATGGAACAGGGCGCCGAGGGGCTGACCAAGAAAGAGCGTCTGGGTCTTGAGCGGGAACAGGCCAAGCTGCAAGCCTCGCTGGGTGGTATCCGCGATATGGGCGGCCTGCCGGACCTGCTGTTCGTCATCGACGTGAACAAGGAAGATCTGGCCATTCTGGAAGCCCGCAAGCTGGGCATCCCGGTTGTGGCCGTGGTCGATACCAACTGTTCGCCCGATGGCGTGGATTACATCATCCCCGGCAACGATGACGCTGCCCGCGCCATTGCGCTGTATTGCGATCTGGCTGCCCGCGCGGCGCTGGACGGCATGTCGGCGCAGATGGGTGCCGCTGGCGTCGATCTGGGCGCGCTGGCCGAAGCCCCGGTCGAAGAGCTGGACGACGCTGCCGAGGCGGAAGCCGAGACCGCCGAAGCCTGATCCGGCCCGGTGCCCGCATCGTTACCGAATTGTCATCAGGCGGGGATAAGCCCCGCCTGACGCTTTGATCCGAAGGAGAAAACCGATGGCTATCACCGCTGCGATGGTGAAGGAACTGCGCGAAACGACCGGCGCAGGGATGATGGACGCCAAAAAGGCGCTGACCGAAACCGATGGCGACATGGAAGCCGCTGTTGACTGGCTGCGCACCAAGGGTCTGGCCAAGGCCGCCAAGAAATCGGGCCGCATCGCCGCCGAAGGTCTGGTGGCTGTCGCCGTTGCCAATGGCAAGGGTGTCGCGGTCGAGGTGAACTCGGAAACCGACTTCGTTGCCAAGAACGAAGAATTCCAGAACATGGTCCGCGCCATCGCGCAGGCCGCGCTGTCGGTGGATACGGTCGAGGAACTGGCCAATGCTCCGGTTGACGGCAAGCCGGTCAGCGAAGTGCTGACCGACGCCATCGCCAAGATCGGCGAAAACATGACCCTGCGCCGCATGGTCAAGGTCGAGGCGCCGCTGGTTGTGTCTTACGTCCACAACGCCGCTGCTGATGGCATGGGCAAGATCGGCGTTCTGGTTGGTCTGGACGGCGGCGACGAGGCCCTTGGCCGTCAGATCGCCATGCACGTTGCCGCGACCTCGCCCGCCTCGCTGGGTGAGGCCGATCTGGACCCGGCGCTGGTCGAGCGTGAAAAGCAGGTTCTGACCGAACAGGCCCGCGAATCGGGCAAGCCCGATGCCGTGATCGAAAAGATGATCGTCGGCCGGATGGCGAAGTTCTTTGAAGAAGTAACCCTGCTGGGCCAGAAATTTGTCATCAACCCCGATGTGACGGTCGAGCAGGCCGCCAAGGATGCGGGTGCGACCATCGTCGGCTTTGCCCGCGTGGCCGTTGGCGAAGGCATCGAGAAAAAAGAAGAAGACTTTGCCGCCGAGGTCGCCAAGACCCTGAGCGGGAACTGATCCTTCCCCCTTTGCGCTGATGCGAACGCCGGTCCTGTTCGGGACCGGCGTTTTTGTTATGTGCGGACGCTTGCGCCCGGCGGCGGAATCGGCTTGCTATGACCGATCTTCAGGAGGTGCGGCATGGCGGATGTTCTGATCGCGGGCGGGGCGGTGATGGGTGCCTCTTGCGCCTATTGGTTAACGCGGATGTCGCCGGGCCTGCGGGTGGTGGTGGTGGAACCCGACCCCAGCTATCAGTTCAGTTCGACCGCGCTGTCGGTGGCCTCGATCCGGTCGCAGTTCACCAATCCGGTGAATGTGCAGATCAGCCGCTTTGGCATTGATTTCATCCGCGATTTTGTCGGGAACACCGGGCCTGCGGGTGGGGTGCCCGATCTGGGGCTGCGCGAAAACGGCTATCTGTTTCTGACCGGAACTGATGCGGGTGCGGCGCAGTTGGCTGAACTGGCCGAGATGCAGCGCGGCCTTGGGGCCGGGACCGAGGTCTGGGATGCCGCCACGCTGGCCCGGCGCTATCCGTGGATGAACAGCGATGATGTGGTGGCGGCCAGTTTCGGCCCCCGTGACGAGGGCTGGTTCGACAATATGGGCCTGCTGTCGGGGCTGCGGAATGCGGCGCGGGCGGCGGGGGCGCGCTTCGTCACCGGGCGGGTGGTGCGGTTTGAAGCCGACGGCGATCGGGTTACGGCGGCGATGCTGGAAGATGGTCAACGGTTCGAGGCCAGCCATTTCGTCAATGCCGCCGGCACCCGCTGCGATGCGCTGATGGATGGGCTGCCGCTGCGTTTGCCGGTCGAGCCGCGCAAGCGCACGGTTTTCGTTGTCGATGCCCCCGATGCACGGCACCCCGATGCGCCGCTGTTCATCGACCATTCGGGCATCTATGCCCGGCCGGAACACGGCTGCTGGATCGCGGCGACCGTTCCCGCCGATGACGGGCCATGCGACCCCGATGATTTCGAGCCGCGCCATGATCTGTTCGAAGATGAGGTCTGGCCCGCGCTGTATCACCGCGCCGAGGGCTTTGCCGCAGCCAGGGTGGTGCGCTGGTGGGTGGGGCATTATGCCTATAACACACTGGATCAGAACGCGATTTTGGGGCGTAATCCGCTGGTGCCGAACCTGTATCACGCCAATGGCTTTTCCGGGCACGGGCTTCAGCAGGCCCCGGCGGTCGGGCGCGGGATTGCCGAACAGATCCTGCATGGCGACTGGCAGACGCTGGACCTTTCGCCGCTTGGGGTGCAAAGGGTGATCGACCGCCAACCATTCGCCGAAGCTCATATCGTCTGACATGCCGTTCACCATCGCCATCGACGGGCCTGCCGCATCGGGCAAGGGCACCATCGCCCGCGCTCTTGCCGCCCATTTCGGGTTTCATCATCTGGATACCGGGCTGCTGTATCGCGCCGTCGGGGCCAAGGGCGGTGATCCGGTTGCGGCGGCGCAGGGGCTGAGCGCCGATGATCTGGCGCGCGGTGATCTGCGGTCTGCGGCGGCGGGTCAGGCCGCCAGCCGCGTGGCCGCCATTGCCGAGGTGCGCGGGGCGCTGACCGATTTCCAGCGCCGCTTTGCCGCGCAGGAACCGGGGGCGGTGCTGGACGGGCGCGACATCGGCACGGTGATTTGCCCTGATGCGGCGGTCAAGCTGTATGTGGTGGCTGACGACCGTGTGCGCGCGGCGCGGCGTGCGGCGGAACTGGGTGCGGATGTGGACCGGATGCTGGCCGAATTGCGCGAACGCGACGCCCGCGACGCGGGCCGCGCCGCCGCGCCGCTGAAGCCGGCGGCAGATGCGTTGGTGCTGGACACCACTGCGATGGATATTGACGCCGCCGTGGCCGAGGCGGTGCGGATCGTCAGGGCCGCTTTGGGTTGAGCGGTTGCAGCGGGGGCTTCGCGCCCCCGCACCCCCGCGGGATATTTATCAACGAAAGACGGGTTTGGGCCGGGGTTGTTAACCTTTCTTTAAGCCGGGTTGCGTTAACCATTACCGTAAAAAGGATTTGCGGATGGTTGCCATCGCCTATTCCGTCGCCTTCGAAGGGGTCGAGGCGCGTCTGGTCGAGGTTCAGTGTTCGGTCGCACCGGGGATGCCCGGTTTTGCCATTGTCGGCCTGCCCGACAAGGCCGTCAGCGAAGCGCGCGAGCGGGTTCGCGCCGCTTTTGGTGCGCTGTCGGTGGCGCTGCCGAACAAGCGGGTGACGGTGAATCTGTCGCCTGCCGATCTGCCCAAGGAAGGGTCGCATTTCGATTTGCCGATTGCCCTGGCGGTTCTGGCGGCGCTTGAGGTTATTCCGGCGGATGAGCTGGCGCGCTGTGTCTGTTTGGGCGAGTTGGCGCTGGACGGGCGGCTGGTGGCGGTTGCCGGGGCCTTGCCCGCCGCCATGGCCGCCGCCGAGGATGACCGGGCGCTGATCTGCCCCCGCCCCTGTGGGGCCGAAGCGGCATGGGTCGGATCGGTTCCGGTTCTGGCGCCGGTGACGCTGCGCGAGGCGGTGGATCATCTGACCGACCGCAGCCCCCTGGCGCGCGCGCAGCCGGGAGTGATCGCGGATCGTCCCGTCGGCACCTGTCTGTCGCATGTCAAAGGGCAGGAGCGGGCCAAGCGCGCGTTGGAAATCGCCGCCGCAGGTCGCCATCATCTGCTGATGGTCGGGCCGCCGGGTGCCGGGAAATCCATGCTGGCGGCCTGTTTGCCGGGGTTGTTGCCGCCGTTGGACCCTGCCGGGGCGTTGGAAACCTCGATGATCCATTCGCTGGCGGGGGTGCTGGAGGAGGGCGGGATCTCGCGCCGTCCGCCTCTGCGCGAGCCGCATCATACTGCCTCGATGGCGGCGATTGTCGGTGGCGGGCGCGGGGCAAAGCCGGGCGAGATCAGCCTGGCGCATAATGGCGTGTTGTTTCTGGATGAATTTCCCGAATTCGCCCGTCCGGTGCTGGAAACGCTGCGCCAGCCGATCGAGACCGGCGAGGTGGTGGTGGCGCGGGCCAATGCGCATATCCGCTATCCTTGCCGGTTTCTGCTGGTGGCGGCGGCGAACCCTTGTCGTTGCGGCTATCTGGCCGATGCGGCGCGGGCCTGTAACCGGGCGCCGGTTTGCGGGGGGGATTATCTGGGGCGCATTTCGGGGCCGCTGATGGATCGCTTCGATCTGCGCATCGAGGTGCCCGCGGTCAGTTTTCTGGATCTGGAGCTGCCCTCGGGCGGCGAGACCTCGGCCATGGTGGCCGAACGGGTGGCGGCGGCGCGTGCGGTGCAGGCGCGGCGATTCGCGGGCGATCCGCGCATCCGCACCAATGCCGAAGCGGGCAGCGCCATTCTGGACGAGATCGCGCAGCCCGATCAGCAGGGGCGCGATCTGATCGTGAAGGCATCGGAAAAGCTGGGGCTGACGGCGCGCGGCTATCACCGCATCCTGCGGGCGGCGCGCACGATTGCCGATCTGGACGGGTCCGAGGCGGTGCGTGTCAACCATCTGGCCGAGGCGATCAGCTATCGCTTGCCCTTTGTGGCGGGGGGCTGATTGCGCGATGGCGGTTTTGGCCGCCGGTTCGCGATGCCCGTTATCTGTGGGCAGGGTTGGTGTGTGCCGCCGGGGCTGTGGCTGTTTCCGGCGGCGATTGTGTCGGGTTCAGGCTGCGGCAAGGCGGCGTTCGATTGCCTGCCAGATCAGCGCCGAAGCATTGGTGCCGTCGAATCGTTCCAGTTCCTGCAAGCCGGTGGGCGAGGTGACGTTGATTTCGGTCAGCCAGCCGTCGATCACGTCGATGCCGGTGAAGATCAGCCCCTTTTCGCGCAGCACCGGGCCGATGCGGGCGCAGATTTCGCGTTCGCGTTCGGTCAGGCCGACCTTTTCGGCGCGGCCGCCGACATGCATGTTCGACCGCGCCTCGCCCTTTTGCGGCACGCGGTTGATGGCGCCTACGGGTTCGCCATCGACAAGGATGATCCGCTTGTCGCCCTTGACCACGGCGGGCAGGTATTTCTGGGCGATCATCGGCTCGCGGTTGATGCCGGCAAAGGTTTCCAGCAGCGCGGCAAGGTTCGGGTCTTCGGGGCGCAGGTGAAACACCCCGGCACCGCCATTACCGTAAAGCGGCTTTACGATGATGTCGCCGTGGCGGTCGCGGAACCGGCGGATGGCGGCGGGGTCGCGGGCGATCATGGTGGGGGGTGTCAGGTCGGGGAAATCCAGCACCATCAGCTTTTCGGGGCAGTTGCGGACCCAGAACGGATCGTTCACCACCAGCACCTGTTCGCGCACCCGGTCCAGCAGATGGGTCGAGGTGACATAGGCCATGTCAAAGGGCGGGTCTTGCCGCAGCCAGACCACATCGAATTCGGTCAGATCCACCTCGGCCCAATCGCCGAAAAGGGCGTGATTGCCCTGTTCGCGCTGCAAGGTGACGGGGCGGCCCTGCGCCAGAACGCGGCCCTGATCGTAGATCAGCCGGTCGACGGTATATTGAAACAACCGGTGCCCGCGTTCCTGTGCCTCAAGCCCGATGCGGAAGGTGCTGTCCGCGTGGATCGAGACATGCTCGACCGGGTCCATTTGCAGGGCGACGTAAAGGCTCATACCATCCTCCGGGGTTTGGGGCGGTTGTCGCGCGGGGCGACGCCCGATGCAAGTCACCCCTTGGCATCAGTTCTCGCCAAAGGCGTTTTCGATCACGTCGATGCGCCCGGTTTCATCGACCAGCGCCACGTCAAACCGCATTTCGGTCAGCGAACCCAAGGGCAGCGTGCCACAATATTCCAGTGCAGCGCCGCAGATGCGATCCATCTGGCGGCGGTCCAGACGCAGGGCAGCCAGTTCGTGAGTGCGCGATTTCTTGACCTCGACAAAGATCACGCAGTCATCCTGCTGCACGATCAGGTCGATTTCACCCGCACGCCCCCGCCAGCGGCGTGCCAGCAGATCGGCCCCTGCCGCCTGATAACGGGCGGCAACGCTGTCTTCGGCCATGGCACCGGACAGGCAGGCCAGGGCACCGCGCCGCGACCGTGTGGCCGCCGGGCCGGTGCCGTGAACGTCGCGCAGATGAATCGTCATTCCCCATTCCTTTCGATCGACAGCGCGATCTGATAGACATCGCGCCGCGGCATATTCAGTTCTTCGGCCACCTCGCGGGCGGCGTCCTTGACCGACATCCGGTCCAGACGCGCCAGCAGGGCGGCCTGTATGTCATCATCGCCCGCGATCACCGGGGCAGGCCGGTCCAGCACCAGCACGATTTCCCCGCGCAACCCTTCGTCGGGGATCATTTGCACCAGTTCCGTGACGGTGCCATGCATCACCTGTTCGAATTTCTTGGTCAGTTCCCTGCAAATCACCATAACCCGATCCGGTTCAGATTCGCACAAAATTCCCAATGTTTCCTTAACGCGCCTCGGGCTTTCGAACAGGATGATGGTGGCATCGACGCCCGCCCATCTGGACAGCCAGTCGCGGCGGGCACCTTTGGCGGTGGGGGGGAAGCCCGCGAACAGAAAGCGGTCTGATGGCAGCGCCGATACGGTCAGCGCCGCCAGTGCTGCGGATGCGCCGGGGACGGCGTGGACGCGGTGTCCGGCCCCGGTCGCGTCGCGGCCAAGGCGATAGCCCGGATCGGCCACCAGCGGCGTTCCCGCGTCCGAGGCATAGGCGACCGACAGACCTTCGGCCAGCGCGGACAGGATCGCCGGGCGCTGCCGGTCGGCGTTGTGGTCGTGATAGGCGACAATCCGCCGCCCGCGCAGCGGTACGCCGTGGATGTCCATCAGATGGCGCAGCACGCGCGTATCTTCGGCGGCCAGCAGATCGGCGCTGTTCAGCACGTCCAGCGCCCGCAGGGTGATGTCGCGCGCAGCACCAATGGGGGTCGAGACCAGATAAAGCCCCGGTTCCAGCCGGGGGGCCTCGATTCGTGCGCTCAGCGGCGTGGCGGCGGGGCTGAGATCGTCGCTCATGGCGGGTGTCCTGTTTTATAGGCGCGTTGCCTTGGCGGGCGTATCGCAATAGGTTGCATCGGGTAACACCCAATTCCAAGTCACCGACATACAGGGAAATCAGCGCGATGACAGCCATTGCCCCCCACCGCGCCGCGTCACGCCTGCGCGGGATCGTTCTGCGCGGTGCCGCCGTGCTTTCAGCCTTTGTCCTTGCGGCCTGCGAGCCGGGGGCAGGGGCGCTGACCGGCCCCTCTACCGGCCAGATGATCGACCCGCGCCAGCCGGTGCCGGTTGCCCTGCTGGTGCCGGGCGGGTCGGGCAATGCCGATCTGAACTGGCTGTCGCGCAGCCTGACCAACTCGGCCCGGCTGGCGGCCAGCGATGCGCAGGGCGCCATCATCGACCTGCGGGTCTATGAAACCAATGGCGACAATCCCGCCACTGCCGTCGCCCGCGCGAACGAGGCCGTGGATGCCGGGGCCAAGGTCATCATCGGCCCGCTGTTTGCCGAATCCGCCAATGCGGTCGGCAATGCGATGCAGGGCCGCGATGTGAATGTGCTGAGCTTTTCCAACAATGCCGACATCGCGGGTGGCAACGTCTTTGTGCTGGGCAATACCTTTGCCAATGTGGCCGACCGGCTGGTCGGCTATGGCGTGCGCCAGAACAAGCGCCGGGTGCTGATGGTTGCCGAAAACGACGTGGCCGGGCGCGTCGGTGCCCATGCCATCGAACGCGCGGTGGCCCGCAATGGCGCAACGCTGGCCGGGCGGGTGACGCATCCGGTGTCGCAGCAGGGGATCGAGGGCGTGACACCGCAGATCGCGCAGGCCGTGCAATCGGGCCGGGTGGATGCCGTGTTCATGACCGCCAACAATCAGGCGGTGCTGCCCTATCTGACCGAAAAGCTGGCCGCCGCCGGTGTTACCGGGCAGGTGACGCAGTTCATGGGCCTGACCCGCTGGGACGAACCCGCCTCGCGCCTGCGCCTGCCCGCGCTGGAAAACGGCTGGTTTGCGATCCCCGATACCTCGCTGTCGGGGCAGTTCAACAACCGCTATCGCGCCGCGCATGGTGAAAACCCGCATGCCTTGGGCAGTCTGGCCTATGACGGCGTGTCGGCGATTGCGGCACTGGCCCGCGCCGGGCGTCGCGATGCGCTGACCACGCGCGGCCTGACCAGCAGCGCCGGGTTCAGCGGCGTCAACGGCGTGTTCCGCCTGCTGCCCGATGGCAGCAACCGGCGCGCGCTGGCGGTGGCGACGATCCGGGGCGGTCAGGTGGTGATCCTTGAACCGGCACCGCGCGGCTTTGGGCGCTCGGGCTCCTGATCTTGCCCGATCCGGTGCAGCGAAACGATCTTGTGCAAAGCGCGCCGGCATTGCCCGGCGCGCATTCTCTGTTCTCGCCCGAGGAGTTGCTGCCCCGGCTGGACGCGCATCTGGCTGACCTGACCGACCCGCGCGCGCTGCGTGCCGCAACGGTCGGGTTCCTGACCCGGATGCGCGCCGATGCGATGGCGGATATTACGGCGGGCTTCGAGACACACCCCCGCGCGGCGCGGGAAACCGTGCGCGCCATCGCCAGCATGACCGATGGCATCGTCACCGCGGTGCATCACGTTGCCACGCAGCATCTGCATCCGCAGCCCAACCCCTCGGATGCCGAACGGCTGGCGGTGCTGGCGGTCGGCGGCTATGGCCGGGCCGAGATGGCCCCGTCCTCGGACATCGACCTGCTGCTGCTGACCCCCTACAAGGTGACCGGCTGGGCCGAAAGCGTGGTGGAATCCATGCTTTACATGCTGTGGGACATGAAGCTGAAGGTCGGCCATTCGATCCGCACCGTGGATGACTGCCTGCGGCTGGGGCAGGCCGATATGACCATCCGCACCGCCCTGCTGGAACACCGGCTGGTCACGGGCTTTGCCCCCCTGGCCGAGGATCTGCGCGACCGGCTGTGGGCGGATCTGTTCGCCAATACCATCCCCGAATTCGTCGAAGCCAAGCTGAACGAGCGCAAGGACCGCCACGGCCGTCAGGGCGGCCAGCGTTATGTGCTGGAACCCAATGTCAAAGAGGGCAAGGGCGGGCTGCGCGACCTGCAAACGCTGTATTGGATCGCCAAATACATCCACCGCGTGGATCGTGCCGTCGAACTGGTGGACCTTGGCTTTTTCACCCGCGACGAACACAGCGCATTCTGGCAGGCCGAGGATTTCCTGTGGGCCGTGCGCTGTCATCTGCATCTGATCGCCGGGCGGGCGGTGGATGTGCTGTCCTTCGATATGCAGGTCGAGGTGGCGCGGCGCATGGGCTATCACGACGCAGGCGGGCGGCGCGGCGTGGAACATTTCATGCAGGATTATTTCCGCCAGGCCACCAAGGTCGGCGAGCTGACCCGCGTGTTCCTGACCGGGCTGGAATCGCGCCATGTCCGCAAGGCTCCGTTTCTGGGCCGGCTGTTCCGCCGCCGGCGCAAGCTGCACGATGGGTTCAGCGACGATATGGGGCGGCTGACCATCGCCGATGAGGCATCGTTCTTTAACGATCCGGTCAATATCCTGCGCCTGTTCCAGGAGGCATTGCGCACCGGCCTGCTGATCCACCCCGACGCCATGCGCGCGGTGGCGGCGCGGCTGGACCTGATCGACGATCAGGTGCGCAACACGCCCGAGGCGGCGCATATCTTTATCGACCTGCTGCTGAAACACGGCAATCCCGAACGCGCGCTGCGCCGGATGAACGAACTGGGGGTTCTGGCCGCCTTTATCCCCGAATTCGAGCCGGTCGTGGCGATGATGCAGTTCAACATGTATCATCACTTTACCGTCGATGAGCATCTGATCCAATGCGTCGCCGCTCTGGCCGAGATCGAGCGCGGCGAACATCCCGACGATCTGCCGCTGTCCTCTGACATCATGCGGGCGGGTGTGAACCGGCGTGTGCTGTATCTGGCGGTTCTGCTGCATGACATCGGCAAGGGCCGCCCCGAGGATCACTCGATCATCGGTGCCCGGATCGCCCGCCGCATCGTCACCCGTCTGGGGTTAAGCGCCGAAGAGGTGGAAACCGTCGAATGGCTGGTGCGCAACCATCTGCTGATGTCGGATGTGGCGCAGAAACGCGACATCGCCGACCCGCGCACGCTGCGCGATTTTGCCAAGGTGGTGAAAACCCGGCGGCGGCTGGATCTGCTGCTGGTGCTGACGGTCTGCGATATTCGCGGCGTCGGGCCGGGCACATGGAACAACTGGAAGGCCGACCTGCTGCGCCGCCTGCATCAGCAGACCGTCATCGCGCTGGAAAGCGGGCTGGAGGAGCTGAACCGCGACAAGCGCCAGAACGAGGCCAAGCGCGCCCTGCGCCACCTGCTGATCGCCAAAGGCTGGGAACCCAGGGCCATCCGCGCCGAACTGGGGCGGCATTACGACAGCTATTGGCCGGGGCTGCCGACCGAAACGCAGGCGGTGTTCGCCGGGCTGCTGCAAGGGATCGGCGGCGATGAGATCCGCATCGACCTGCACCCCGACCATGATCGCGATGCCACCCGCGCGGCCTTTGTGCTGGCCGACCATCCGGGCATCTTTTCGCGCCTGTGCGGGGCCTTGTCGCTGATGGGGGCGAATATCGTCGATGCGCGCACCTATACCACCAAGGACGGCTTTGCGACCGCCGTGTTCTGGGTGCAGGACACCGAGGGCCGCCCCTTTGCCGAGGAACGCCTGCCGCGCCTGCGCCAGACGATTGACCGCACGCTGAAAGGGGAAATCGTCGCCCGCGACGTGTTCGCCAGCCGCGACAAGGTGAAAAAGCGCGAACGCGAGTTCCGCTTTCCGACCCATATCACCTTCGACAACGAGGGCAGCGACATCTATACCATCATCGAGGTGGACACCCGCGACCGCCCCGGCCTGCTGTTCGATCTGACCCGCACTCTGGCCGCGAACCATATCCAGATCGTCAGCGCGGTGATCGCCACCTTTGGCGCGCAGGTGGTGGACAGTTTCTACGTCAAGGACATGTTCGGGCTGAAACTGCACAGCGCCCCCAAGCGCGAGATGCTGGAACGCAAGCTGCGTCAGGCCATGACCGACGGCGCAAAGCGGGCCGAACAGTGACCCACCCTTTCGGAGCATAAGATGAGCAAGGGCCTGATCCGCGGTTTCCTGTCGGTGGGACTCTGGACCTTCGTGTCGCGGGTTTCGGGTTTCGTGCGCGATATTCTGATGGCGGCATGGCTGGGCACCGGCCCGGTGGCGCAGGCGTTTCTGGTGGCCTTTTCGCTGCCCAACATGTTCCGCCGCTTTTTTGCCGAAGGGGCGTTCAACACCGCCTTTGTGCCGCTGTTCGCCAAAAAGCTGGAATCGAGTGAAGACCCGCAGACATTCGCCCGCGACGCGTTTTCAGGGCTGTTCTTTGTCGTCGCGGTGATTTCGGCTGTCGCGATGATCCTGATGCCGCTGCTGGTCATGGCGATGGCGGCGGGGTTTTGGGGCAGCGAACGGTTTGATCTGGCTGTGGAATATGGCCGGATCACCTTTCCCTATATCCTGCTGATCTCGCTGGCCTCGATGATTTCGGGTGTGCTGAACGCGCATGGCCGGTTTACGGCGGCTGCGGCGGCGCCGGTGATGTTGAACCTGCTGTTCATCGCCGGAATGTTGCTGGGTCACTGGCAGGGCTGGGATATGGGGCTGACGCTGGCATGGGCCACGCCGCTGACCGGGCTGGCGCAGCTTGGGCTGGTGTGGTGGGCGGCGCGGCGCATCGGCTGGCGTTTCGTGCCGCGCAGGCCGCGGATGACGCCCGACATGCGCCGCCTGATCGCGGTGGCGCTGCCTGCGGCCTTTGCGGGCGGAGTGGTGCAGATCAACCTGCTGGTGGGCCGTCAGGTCGGCAGCCTGTTCGACGGCGCGATCGCCTGGCTGGCCTATTCCGACCGGCTGTATCAGTTGCCGCTGGGTGTGGTCGGTGCGGCGGTGGCGGTGGTGCTGTTGCCGGAGCTGGCGCGGCGGTTGCGCGCGGGCGATGACGCGGGCGGCCAGCATGCCTATTCGCGCGCCACGGAATTCGGCCTGTTCCTGACGCTGCCCGCCGCCTTTGCCATTGCCGTGATCGCCGAACCCATGGTCCGCACCCTGTTCGAGCGGGGCGAGTTCACCGCCCATGACACCACCCAGACCGCGCGGGCGCTGGTTGTCTATGCGCTGGGGCTGCCGGCCTTTGTGCTGCAAAAGATCCTGCAACCGCTGTATTTCGCGCGCGAGGATACGCGCACGCCGTTCCGCTTTGCGCTGATGTCGATGGTGGTGAATGCGGTTGCGGCCTTTGGGCTGATCCCGCTGGCCGGGTTTCTGGCCGCTGCATTGGGCACCACGATTGCGGCATGGGTCATGGTGGCGCAACTGTGGTGGGGGACGCGTGCCATGGGGCAGGCGGCGCAATATGATGCGCGGCTGACGCGCACGGTGCCGCGCATCGGGCTGGCCTCGGGCCTGATGGCGGTGGCGCTGTGGCTGATGCGCGGCTGGCTGGAAGCGCAGGGCGTGGGCCGTATCCCCGGCCTTGCGGTGCTGGTGTTTGGCGGGGCGGCGCTCTATTTCACGCTGGCCTTTGTCACCGGCGCCTATCGGCTGGCCGATCTGCGCATGGCGGTGCGGCGGCGCTGATCGTTACCGCTGCCGGATCAGCGCCATGGCGCGGGCCAGGCCGCCATGGATCAGCAGAAACGACAGGGCAAACCCGACGAAAAATCCGGTGATCTCGGCGATCCAGCTTGTGCCGGCACCGAACAGCACGCCAAAGACAAGCTGGAACAGCAGCAGCATTCCGATCAGGCTGAAGGCGCGCAGCCGGTTGCCGCCGGTTTCGGCCAGCCGCGTCCAGATCAGAAAGGTAAAGGCCCCGACCAGCCCGTAAACGGCGGGATAGCCGCCGATCAGCGGCTCGACCCGGCCGGGCCATGCCATTGAAAAGCCGGTATAGATCAGCGCCGCCACCGCGCCCGACCCAAAGAACAGCGCGATCAGCGCCGAGGGCCGGAACTGCGCCGCGATCATATTGCCAAGCGCCAGCGTGAACACGGTCACGAACAGCGCATGGACCGGCGAGACATGCACGAAGGGATAGCTGAACAGCCGGTAAACATTGCCGTCCACTGCGCCCACGGCCCACATGCGCTGGAACAGTTCGGGGATAAAGGCGGTTTGCTGGATGGCGCTGTTGCGCATTCCGATGCCGCCCGATCCGCCCAGCAGACCGGCACTGGCCAGCCCGAACACCAGCTCTGCCGCGATCATCGGCAGGGCCAGCGCCCAGACCACCAGCGGCAGCGGGTTGATTGGCGATTGATTCATTTCGTGCCGCATCCTGCTGTCCTTTGGTTGCGCAGTCCTTGTGCAGCGGATAAGCCAGCGGCACGGTAATTCCAAGGCAGGCTGACATGAGCGCGACCCACACCCCCCGCATCTTTTCCGGCATCCAGCCCTCGGGCGGGTTGACACTGGGCAATTATCTGGGCGCGCTGAAACGCTTTGCCGAATATCAGGGCAGCGGGCCGGAAACGATCTATTGCGTCGTCGATCTGCACGCGATCACCGTCTGGCAAGATCCGCAGGCGCTGCGTCAGCAAACGCGCGAGGCGGCGGCGGCCTTTATGGCGGCGGGTGTCGATCCGGCGCAGTCGATCCTGTTCAATCAGAGCCAGGTGCCCGCCCATGCCGAAATGGCGTGGCTTTTCAACACGGTGGCGCGGGTCGGCTGGATGTATCGGATGACCCAGTTCAAGGACAAGGCGGGCAAGAACAGCGAAAACGCTTCGCTGGGGTTGCTGGCCTATCCGGCGCTGATGGCGGCGGATATTCTGGTCTATCACGCGACCGAGGTGCCCGTGGGCGAGGATCAGAAGCAGCATCTGGAGCTGACCCGCGACATCGCCACCAAGTTCAACCATGACTATGGCGTTGATTTCTTTCCGATAACCAAGCCCCTGATCGAGGGTGTGGCCACCCGCGTCATGTCGCTGCGTGACGGGTCGAAGAAGATGTCGAAATCCGATCCTTCGGATGCCAGCCGCATCAATCTGACCGATGATGCCGACACCATCGCGCAGAAGATCCGCAAGGCCCGCACCGATGCCGATCCGCTGCCCGGCAGCGCCGAGGGGCTGCAAGACCGGCCCGAGGCGCGCAATCTGGTCAATATCTATGCCGCGCTGTCGGGCGAGACGGCGGATCAGGTTCTGGCCCGGTTCGAGGGGCAGGGCTTTGGTGCCTTCAAGCCTGCGCTGGCTGACGTGGCGGTTTCGGTGCTGGCGCCGATCACCGCGAAGATGGCGGAGCTGAAAGCCGACCCGGCCGAGATCGACCGCATTCTGGGCGAGGGTGCCGAGCGGGCCGAGGCGATTGCCCGGCCCATCGTCGAGCAGACGAAAGAGATCATCGGGATGATCCGCTCGCGCCGCTAGGGTTGCCCTGCAACGGGGGCGGGCGTTGCGTGCCGTGGTTACGCAACGCGGCCCCGATACGGCCAGCAATTGCCGGGGTTTGGGCTGCACAACCTGTGCACAGGCTGTACACAGGCGATACACAGGCTGTGCACCGGAAATGCTGCCGGGGGGCGCGGGTGGTTCAGGGGGCGCTGTTGTGCCCCAAGTTGCGTATTTGGGCAAACAGGAAGCCGGGGCGTGTCATCCGGGGCGGTGGCTTTTCTTGCCCCGGCGCGTGGGGATGGCTATCTGTCGGGCAGGCAAGCGGAGGCGGTGATGAACGGGCGGCGTGTGCTTTTGATTGTGGGCGGCGGCATTGCGGCGGCCAAGGTGCCGGCGCTGATCCGGCTGCTGCGCAAGGCGGGTGTGGCGGTCAGCCCGGTGCTGACGCGGGCGGGGGCGGAATTCGTCACGCCGATGACGCTGACGGTCTTGGCGGGCGAGGTGTGTCAGACCGATCTGTTCGATGCCAGCCGCGAGGCCGAGATCGGGCATATCCAGCTGTCGCGCAATGCCGATCTGGTGGTGGTTGCCCCGGCGACCGCCGATCTGATGGCCAAGATGGCGGTTGGGGCGGCGGATGATCTGGCCTCGACCCTGTTGCTGGCCACGGACAAGCCGGTGCTGATTGCGCCTGCGATGAATGTGCGCATGTGGCATCATCCGGCGACGCAGCGCAATCTGGCGACCCTGCGCCGCGATGGCGTGCTGATGGTTGGCCCGGACGATGGCGAGATGGCCTGTGGCGAGTTCGGCACCGGCCGCATGGCCGAGCCTGAGGCGATCGTTCAGGCGATCCGCGATCATCTGGGCGATGGTCCGCTGAAGCTGTTGCCTGAAGCCAAGGTTGTGGCCGGGCCTTTGACCGGGCGGCATGTCATCGTGACCTCTGGCCCTACGCATGAGCCGATTGATCCGGTGCGCTATATCGCCAATCGGTCCAGCGGGGCGCAGGGCACGGCGATTGCGGTGGCGCTGCGTGATCTGGGGGCGCGGGTCAGTTTCGTGACTGGCCCTGCCGATGTGCCTTTGCCCGAGGGGGTCGAGGTGATCCGCGTGCAGACGGCGGTGCAGATGCGCGAGGCGGTCGAGGCGGCTTTGCCGGCCGATGCGGCGGTGATGGCGGCGGCGGTGGCCGATTGGCGCGTGGTCAATGCCAGCGGGCAAAAGATCAAGAAGGACGGCTCGGGCAGTTTGCCGGTGCTGGAGTTCACCGAAAACCCCGATATTCTGGCGTGGATCAGCCAGTTGCAGGCGGGGCGTCCGCGGCTGGTCGTGGGCTTTGCCGCGGAAACGCATGATGTGGTCGCCCATGCCGCCGCCAAGCGGCTGCGCAAGGGTTGTGACTGGATCGTGGCCAATGATGTCAGCCCGGCCACCGGCATCATGGGCGGGACGGAAAACACCGTGACGCTGATTTCCGCCGACGAGGCCGAGGAATGGCCGCGCATGGGCAAGGACGCCGTGGCCCGCATTCTGGCCAGCCGCATCGCCGAGGCTTTGGCATGAGGGTGTATCTGGACTGGAACGCCACCACGCCGGTGCGCGACGAGGCGCGGGCGGCGATGATCGCGGCGATGGATGTGGCGGGGAATCCGTCCTCGGTTCATGCCGAGGGGCGGGCGGCCAAGATGGCGCTGGAGGGTGCGCGGGAACGGCTGGCGGCGGCGCTGGGGGCCGAGGGGGCGGATGTGGTGTTCACATCCGGCACCACCGAGGCGGCGGCGATGGCGCTGGCCGGGCGCGGCATCGCCTGCGCCCCGGTCGAGCATTCGGCGGTCAAGGTCTGGTGCGATCCGCGCCTGCCGGTGGACCGCGATGGCCGGGTGGCGGTGGATGATCCGGCGCGATCGACCCTGCAACTGGCCAGCAATGAAACCGGGGTGATTCAGGCGCTGCCCGACGGGTTGTGGGCCAGCGATCTGACGCAGGCTTTCGGCAAGATCCCGATGGCGTTCAACTGGCTGGGCGTCACCTGCGGATTCGTCAGCGCGCACAAGCTGGGCGGGCCAAGGGGCGTGGGCGCGCTGATCCTGCGCAAGGGCACCGACCTGCCGGCGATCTTGCGCGGCGGCGGGCAGGAACAGGGTCGCCGTGCCGGCACCGAAAACCTGATCGGCATCATGGGATTCGCCGCCGCCGCCGAGGCGGCGCAGCGCGATCTGGCCGATGGTGTCTGGGATCGGGTGGCCGCCCTGCGCGACGCGCTGGAGGACCGGCTGGCCGCTGCCGCGCCGGGTCTGATCGTGGCGGGCAAGGGCAGTCCCCGCTTGCCGAACACGTCCTGTCTTCTTACATCGGGGTGGAAGGGCGAAACGCAGGTCATGCAGATGGATCTTGCGGGGTTTGCGGTGTCGGCCGGGTCGGCCTGTTCATCGGGCAAGGTGCGCGCCAGCGGCAGCTTGCAGGCGATGGGGTTTGACGATCAGGCGGCCCAATCGGCGATCCGCGTTTCGATAAGTCCGGCTTTGGGTGCAGATCAGGTGAACCGATTTGCCGATGCCTGGGAAAAAGCGTATTCACGCTGGCGCGACAGGAATGGCCGGGGGTAACAGCCCGCCGAAAGGAAACGATACGATGGCTGATACCGATCTGGATGTGCGCGAGGGCGTTGACCGTGAAACGGTCGAAACCGTTGCCAATATGGGCAGCTATAAATACGGCTGGGATACCGAGATCGAGATGGAATATGCCCCCAAGGGCATCAACGAGGATATCGTTCGTCTGATCTCGGCCAAGAACGAGGAACCGGAGTGGATGCTGGAATGGCGTCTGGCCGCGTTCCGCCGCTGGGTCACGATGACCGAGCCGACATGGGCGATGCTGAACTATCCTGAAATCGACTATCAGGATCAGTATTACTATGCCCGCCCCAAGTCGATGGAGGTCAAGCCGAAATCGCTGGACGAGGTGGACCCGAAACTGCTGGCCACCTATGAAAAGCTGGGCATTCCGCTGAAGGAGCAGATGATTCTGGCCGGCGTCGAGGGGGCCGGGGCTGCGCCCGCCGAAGGTCGCAAGGTTGCCGTGGATGCGGTGTTCGATTCGGTTTCGGTCGGCACCACCTTCAAGGAAGAACTGGCCAAAGCCGGGGTGATTTTCTGTTCGATTTCCGAGGCGATCCGCAAGCATCCCGAACTGGTGCAGAAATACCTCGGCTCGGTCGTGCCGCAGTCGGACAATTTTTTCGCCACGCTGAACAGCGCGGTGTTCAGTGACGGGTCGTTCGTCTATGTCCCGCCCGGCGTGCGCTGCCCGATGGAGCTGTCCACCTATTTCCGCATCAATGCCGAAAACACCGGCCAGTTCGAACGGACGCTGATTATCTGCGACAAGGGCGCTTATGTCAGCTATCTGGAAGGTTGCACCGCGCCGAAACGCGACACCAATCAGTTGCACGCGGCGGTGGTGGAAATCGTCATCCTCGAAGATGCCGAGGTGAAATATTCCACCGTCCAGAACTGGTTCCCCGGCGACGAGGATGGCAAGGGCGGCGTCTATAACTTTGTCACCAAACGCGCCGATTGCCGCGAGGCGCGGGCCAAGGTGATGTGGACTCAGGTCGAAACCGGCAGCGCGATCACGTGGAAATACCCGTCCTGCATCCTGCGCGGTGACGACAGCAGCGGCGAGTTCTATTCCATCGCCATCGCCAACAATCACCAGCAGGCCGATACCGGCACCAAGATGATCCATCTGGGCAAGAACACCCGGTCGCGGATCGTGTCCAAGGGGATTTCGGCGGGGCAGGCGCAGAACACCTATCGCGGGCTGGTGACGATGCACCCGCGCGCGAAAAACAGCCGCAACTATACCCAATGCGACAGTCTGCTGATCGGCGATAAATGCGGCGCGCATACCGTGCCCTATATCGAAGTGAAAAACACCAGCAGCCGCGTGGAACACGAAGCCACCACCAGCAAGGTCGATGACGACCAGCTGTTCTATTGCCGCCAGCGCGGCATGGACGAGGAAGAGGCCGTGGCGCTGGTCGTCAACGGGTTCTGCCGCGAGGTGTTGCAGGCTCTGCCGATGGAATTTGCGATGGAGGCCCAGTCTCTGGTGGCCATCTCGCTGGAAGGAAGCGTCGGCTGAGCGCCGCCCGATAGGAATAAGAAGATGCTGAAAATCGAAAACCTGCACGTCAAACTGGAAGATGAGGACAAGCAGATCCTGAAGGGTCTGTCGCTGACGGTGCCTGCCGGTCAGGTTCACGCCATCATGGGGCCGAACGGGTCGGGCAAATCCACGCTGTCTTATGTGCTGTCGGGCCGCGATGGTTACGAGGTGACGCAGGGGTCTGCCTCGCTGGATGGCGACGATCTGCTGGAGATGGAACCCGAAGAACGCGCCGCCGCCGGGCTGTTTCTGGCGTTTCAATATCCGGTCGAAATCCCCGGTGTCGGCAATATGACCTTTCTGCGCACCGCCGTGAACGCGCAGCGCAAGGCGCGGGGGCAGGATGAACTGTCGGCGGGCGAGTTTCTGAAGGTCGTCCGCGCCAAGGCGAAGGATTTGCAGATCGACGCGGATATGCTGAAGCGCCCGGTCAATGTCGGCTTTTCCGGCGGCGAGAAAAAGCGCAACGAAATCTTGCAGATGGCCATGCTGGAACCGCGCATGTGCATCATGGATGAAACGGATTCCGGGCTTGATGTCGATGCGATGCGGCTGGTGTCTGATGGCGTGAACGCGCTGCGTTCGCCCGATCGCGCGTTTCTGGTCATCACCCATTATCAGCGCCTGCTGGATCACATCAAACCCGATGTCGTGCATATCATGGCCGATGGCCGGATCGTGAAAACCGGCGGTCCCGAACTGGCGCTTGAGGTGGAACGCAACGGTTACGCCGACCTGCTGGCGGAGGCGCGGTAATGGCCGGGGTCTCTGTCAAGACGGCCGAGGTTACGCCCGCCGTGCAGGGGCAACAGGGCGGCGGGGCGGGCGACCGGCTGGCCGGGCTGGTGCCTGCGGCGGGCGGCTTTGCCGCTGCGGCGCGGGCCGACGCGCTGACGCGGCTGCGCGCCATGGGTCTGCCCAGGCCGCGCGATGAATACTGGCGCTATACCGACCCGGCGCGGTTCAATGCGGCCACGCCCGCGCCGCTGGCGGTGGCGGGCGATGCGGCGGATGCGCCGCTGTTTTCCGATCTGGACCGGCTGCGGCTGGTGTTTACCGATGGCGTCTTTGACGCGGCGGAATCGGATGCTTTGGCATTGGACGGGGTGCAGATCGACCTGTTGTCGGCGGTGGCGGATGAGGCCGGTCACTGGGCGGCGGGGCTGTTCGGCACGCTGGAGCAGGCCGGGCAGGTGCCGGTGGCGCGGCCCTTTGCGGCGCTGAACACCGCCTGCGCCACCGAAGGCGTGCTGATCCGCGTGACCGGCCGCCCGGCCCGCCCGATCCACATCCTGCACCGCCGCCGCGATCCCGGCGCGGATGTGATGTGGCATCATGTGGTGCGGGTCGAACCGGGTGCCGAACTGACCCTGCTGGAAACCGGCGAGACCGGAGCGCGCAGCAATGGCGTGATCGAGGCCGATCTGGCCGAAACCGGGCGGCTGCACCTGATCTCATCGAAACTGGCGGCGCAGCTCAAGCTGGGCATCAGCCATCTGTTCGCCCGCGTCGCGGCCGAGGCTGTCTTCAAAAGCTTTACCCTGTCGGTCAACGGCGATCTGATGCGGCACGAAGGCGTGATCGACATTCAGGGCGACGATGCGGTGGCCCATATCGCGGGCGCCGCCCTTGGCGATGGCGCGACGGGGGATTTCCACCACGACGACACCGTGTTCATCACCCATGCCGCCGAGCGTTGCGAAAGCCGTCAGGTGTTCAAGAAGGTGCTGAAAAACGGCGCGCGCGGCGTGTTTCAGGGCAAGATTCTGGTGCGCCCCGGCGCGCAGAAAACCGACGGCTATCAGATCAGCCAGGCCCTGCTGCTGGATGAGGACAGCCAGTTTCTGGCCAAGCCGGAGCTGGAAATCTATGCCGATGACGTGAAATGCAGCCACGGTTCCACCACCGGCGCGCTGGATGAGGACGCGATGTTCTATCTGCGCAGTCGCGGGGTGCCGCGTGACCGGGCCATCGTGTTTCTGGTGCTGTCCTTCCTTGCCGATGCGCTGGACGAGATCGAGGACGAAACCCTGCGCGGCCAGATCAGCGACCGGCTGGAGGCGTGGCTGACGCAGCACGCCGCCACCCGGTGACAGCCAGCACATCCCCGGCACCGCGCGGCATCGTGCCGCGTGTGGTGCAAAGCTGGTGGGCGCCGCGCCGTGTGGTGCGGGGCCTTGCCGATATGCCCGACCGCACCCTGCTGGGCGTGCTGATGGTGGCGCTGCTGTTTTTTCTGATCGCGCAGGCGCCCGCACGGGCGCGCGATGCGTTTCTGGACCCGTCGGTTTCGTTCGAGGCGCGGATGGGCGGGGCCTTGATGGGGGTCATGTTCATCATGCCGCTGCTGGCCTATGGTCTGGCGGCGCTGGTGGCGATGCTGTCGCGGCTGACCGCCCGCCCGGTCGAGGGCCGCCATTCGCGGCTGGCGCTGTTCTGGGCCTTGCTGGCGGTGGTGCCGGCGATGCTGCTGGCCGGGCTGGTGCAGGGCTTTGTCGGCCCCGGCCCGGCGCTGAGCATCGCCCATGCCATTGCGGGCATCGGCTTTGTGGTGATCTGGGGGGCAGGTCTTTCCGCCCTTGGTGGACGTGGACAATGAGATTTGACGATCTTCAGGCGCTTGTGCTGCTGAGCTTTCGCGACCCGGCCCGCGCGGTGCAGGCGCTGCTGTCGCTGCATCTGCCGATGGCGGCGCGCTGGATGGCGCTGGCGCTGGTGGTCAGCCTGTCGGCGCTGCTGGCATGGGGCGCGTCGATGCTGTTCCCGGTGCGGGTGGATACCGGCATGAACGACGCGGTGGCGCAGCCGCTGATGGCGGCCGGGGCTCAGTTTGCCGTGCTCAGCCTGGCCGCGTTGCTGATGGCCGGGGTCGGGCGGTCGTTCGGCGGCACCGGCACCTTTCCCGATGCGCTGCTGCTGATGACCTGGATCCAGTTCGTCCTGCTGGTGATCCAGACCGCGCAGGTGCTGCTGATGCTGCTGTTCCCGATGATCGCCTCGTTGATGTGGCTGGTGGCGGCGGGGATCTTGGTCTGGCTGATGGTGCAGTTCACCAAGGCGCTGCACGGATTCGACAGCGCCGCCAAGGTGGCGCTTGGCATGATTATGACCTTCATGGCGGCGGGCATGGTGATGGCCGTGCTCCTGTCCTCGCTTGGTATTCTTCCGGTTCCCGAATGAGCTATGACATCGAACATATCCGCGCCGGTTTCCCGATTCTGTCGCGGCAGGTGAACGGGCGGCCTCTGGTCTATCTGGACAACGGCGCCAGTGCGCAAAAGCCGCAGGTGGTGATCGACGCCATCACCCGCGCCTATCAGGGCGAATACGCCAATGTTCACCGCGGGCTGCATTTCCTGTCGAACCTCGCGACCGAAAATTACGAGCGCGTGCGCGGCATCATCGCCCGTTTCTTGAACGCCGCCCATGAGGACGAGATCATCATGACCTCGGGTGCGACCGAGGGCATCAATCTGGTGTCCTATGGCTGGGCCGCGCCGCGCTTGCAGGCGGGGGATGAGATCGTGCTGTCGGTGCTGGAACATCACGCTAATATCGTGCCCTGGCATTTCCTGCGCGAACGTCAGGGCGTGGTGCTGAAATGGGTCGAACCCGAACCCGATGGCAGCCTGCCGTCCGAAAAGGTGCTGGCGGCGGTCGGCCCGAAAACCCGGCTGATCGCGGTCACGCATATGTCGAACGTCACCGGCACCGTGGTCGATGTGGCGGCGATCGCGCGGGGCACCGATGTGCCGGTGCTGGCCGACGGCAGTCAGGCGGCGGTGCATATGCCGGTGGATGTGGCCGCGCTGGGCGTCGATTTCTATGCGATCACCGGGCACAAGCTGTATGGGCCGTCGGGGTCGGGCGCGATGTGGATCAGCCGCGCCCGTCAGGCCGAGATGCGCCCCTTTCTGGGCGGCGGCGACATGATTCGCACCGTGACGCGCGACGCGGTGGATTATGCCGACCCGCCCTTGCGATTCGAGGCCGGAACGCCGGGCATCGTGAACCAGATCGGTCTGGGGGCCGCGCTGGAATATATGATGGGCATCGGAATGGACCGGATCGCCGCGCATGAACGCGACCTGCGCGATTACGCCCGCGACCGGCTGCGGGCGCTGAACTGGCTGTCGGTGCAGGGCGATACCCCCGACAAGGGGGCGATCTTTTCCCTGACGATGCAGGGCGCCCATGCGCATGATCTGTCCACGATTCTGGACAAACGCGGCATTGCCGTGCGCGCCGGCAGCCATTGCGCGATGCCGCTGATGGAATTCTATGGCGTGACGGCCACCGCCCGCGCGTCATTCGCGATGTATAATACCCGCTCCGAGGTGGACGCGCTGATCGACGGCCTGACCTTTTGCCGCGAACTGTTTGCCTGAAGACGGTTTCACCATTGCGAAACCGCCCTGTGGCTGTTATCTGAACGGCCACGCACCCGTAGCTCAGCTGGATAGAGCGTTGCCCTCCGAAGGCTGATGTCAAGGGGATGCCGTCATGAAGAGGACTAAGAAAGAGACGTGATACCAAGCTCTTGCCGAGCAGATCGTTTTTCGATTTAAAGGCTGGAGAAGTCGCGTAAGCACTGCGTAAGCAGTCAGGGCCTGACGGTTCTACTGCGCACCCATAGCTCAGCTGGATAGAGCGTCGCCCTCCGAAGGCGAAGGCCTCAGGTTCGAATCCTGATGGGTGCGCCATCAACCTCGAAATTCCACGATTTGGGCTCGCTAGTCAGGTTGCCCCGGCGCTGCTGAGTTTGCCGCGCGGTTGCCGTTCATCCAATGATGGATTGGACCGGCATATCGAAAATATTTATTTAAAAACAAATCGTAAGCCCACCTTCTCATGTCCCAAGTACCAAATTCTTGTTGGGATTGGGTTTGACTAGTCCCAGGGATAGCCCAACGATACGGTTCGTATCCTAGGGTTAGGATCCATTGATTTGGTTGGACGAAAGTGTTTCACCGTTCGGAAAACGAGCGGTGAACATATCAGATCTTTTTTGGTTGAGCGACGTACAGGTGGCGCGTCTGCAGCCTTACTTTCTGAAGTCAGACCGCAAGTCCCGGGTTGATGACCGGCGTTTCCTTAGGGGTATTATCTTCACCAATCGCAATGGTTTTCGCTAGCGCGATGCTTTGAAGGAGTATGGCCCCCACAAAACGCTCTACAACCGCTGGAAGCGGTGCAGCGACAGGGGTGTCTTCCCTCAGATCATGGCGGGTTTGGCGACCGAGCACGGGGAAGAGACGAAGGTGACGGTCGATGCGACGCACATGCAGGCACATCGCACCGCGCCCAGTCTGGCCGTCAAAAAGGTGGGAATGGGCGCCTTATTTGCCGAACCAAGGGCGGCATGAACACGAAGTTGCACTCCATCTGTGACAGCCAAGGCATCTCCTCGGCTTGTTCCTGATTGCCGGCCCCGTCAGCGACTACATCGGGCCGCGTGCGCAGGTCAGCGGGTTGCCCAACGTGAAGGGGCTACTTGCAGCGAGTCCCTTTACGTGAGGGACAGGCGATAGCTCGACCAATTCGACTTGCGATGGCGGGTGGACGTTGATTTACTCAGGCCGTCTCCTCCAGTTATGACACGGTAGGTGAAGCAATCCTGGTTGGAATCCTGAACAACGCCGGATCTGGATATTTGCGTCGCTGAATCAGTTTGCAGTGGCTTGGGAAGACGACCGTATGTCGGGGCCGTGGACAACGTTGCATCTCGCAAGTGAGGCATCGATCTCAGCCCGCTCCGGCCGTACAAGCACGCGGGGGCGCTACCACTGGCACCCAGGACACATTGAGCATGCGCTCTTCTGACACCGAGTTCAAAGCGATCGGCTGTGTAATCCATGGCCTCACTGTTACCTGATGAAGAATCTCTTGCCCCAAGACAAGATATGGCAAGGATGGAAGGAATTTGTTGACGAATTTGGGGAGGCGGGCACTGAAACGATCTGCTAGACCCGGAAAAGACGAGGGAGCAGCCAAATTGTCCGACGAAATGCATTCGATTGTTCGCGTTGCCTCGCGCGAAGCGAACCTAAAGCGCAAACTGCGCAAACATCTCCGTAGTATCGGCTTCACGAAATCCGAGAGTGGCGAACTCACCATAGAAGGCGAGGGAAAGGATATCGTTCGTGCGCTTCACCGCGTGCAGCGTGAGGATCGGCTGGAGGAAAACAGTAAATTCATTGCGACGAAGGCAGAAGGACTTCTTCCTTACTTTGCATCGGGGCGGGACCTCGATCCGGACCGTATTTCACCCGTCATTGAACGCGTTGCTTCCGGAACCAGAAACGGCGACCTCTTCCGGCTGGCATCTCTTACCTGGTCGGTACCGGTGTCCAACGGATTTGGGCGTCGACTTCGTTATGTCGTCTGGGACGAGAACAACGGCAAGCTCATGGGGCTCATTGCAATTGGTGACCCGGTGTTCAACCTTGCCGTCAGGGACAAACTGATCGGTTGGACCTCCAAGGACCGCAGTGCGCGCCTCGTCAACATCATGGATGCCTACGTTCTCGGTGCCATCCCACCCTACAATGCCCTGCTTGGCGGCAAATTGATGGCATGCCTCCTGCGGAGCCGTGATCTTTATGATGACTTCGCGGCGGCCTATGGCCACACGACGGGAATTATCTCTGGGAAAGACAAGAAGGCTCGCTTACTGGCCGTGACGACGTCGTCATCGATGGGTCGCTCATCTGTCTACAATCGCCTGAAGCTTGATGGCACACAGTACTTAGAGTCGATTGGTTACACCGGAGGTTGGGGCCATTTTCACATCCCCGACCGCCTTTTTGTCGAACTTCGGGATTATCTTCGTGACAACGACCACACATACGCTGATCAACATCGCTATGGACAGGGTCCAAATTGGCGCTTGCGAACAACGCGCGCGGCCTTGTCAGCCCTCGGATTCAAGGAAGACATGCTGAGGCACGGTGTGAAACGCGAAGTATTTATTGCGCGGCTGGCGGAGAACGCCACTTCGCTCTTGCACACCGGACAAGGCGAACCTGACACCAGTACGCTCCTCTCGGCCAAAGAGATTGCTGAGCGGGGCATCGAACGCTGGATGAAACCTCGCGCGAAAAGGCGGCCGGAATTCAGCGCGTGGACCACTGACGATCTACTTTCCTTGTTTGGCACTCAGAGCCGCGTCCTTCGTTCAAAAACCGCTTCCTCCGCTTCCGCCCGGAAGACCGCAACGAGAGCGTAGTTGTCGATGACCGTTCCTCTCGATAAGTGGCAGGAGCGTATGGAACGCCATTTCGAGGCGCTTGCGGATCGTCGTGCATCTTCCGGGTTGCCGCTATTCGCGTTTGAACATGGCCTGAGTGATGATGAAATCGACGATGTGTCTCGGCAGTTGCGCGCGCGGCTCGGCAGTGGCGCGCGCTTGGCACCGCACTGGCTTCTCTGGACGATCTACGCGGCCGAACGCGGTTACACATACGAGGGCTGCGAGTACTGGCAATCCTTCGAGCAGGTAACGCCGGGTTGGGACAGCCGTGACCGGTATCGCGTCTCCACATGGTTTTCGCGCTTCCGAAATGACTACAACGGCTTCAAGCCATCCGGGCCATGGGCATCGCATTTCAGTATTATCGCCTGGCCGATTACCCATGCCGTCCTGCCGCGGTACCTTCAACGTCAGTTCGCGCGGACGCTCTATGTGCTTCGTTTCCAGATTGCGCGTCTTGATGATATCGAGCCTGCTGCCATCGGCCGAATGATCGCAGCCAACGTCTATGATGCGTCCACGCGCTTCGAGCAGTTTCTTCAACAGGAGGAACTTGTCGGGCGAATGGTTTTGGCTTTGTTGCAGCAGAAAGATGACGCCCCGCGTGAAGAGCCCTTATTGCCGGCTACACTTGAACGGATCGTTCATGATCTTGAATCCATTCGCAACGCTCGGGGCTGGCTGAAAGAGACTAGTCGCGTGGTGTCTGATCGTTTTTCCGGGCTCGGTAAGGGTTCGGGACCACGGTCGGGTAGGGGTACAGCAGATGTTGGCCACGCAAGCGAGAAGCAGCAGCGCCCCGATATTCGCCCTGACCTGCGACTACATCATAAGGGAGAGGATCACTGGGATTTGCAGATCGACATTCCGAGTTTCAAGGATATAGCCGCATTTAGCCAAGATGTAAGGCAGTTTCTCAGAAATACGCGATGCACACTTAATGGTACATCGGCAAAGAAGCCACCGGGCTGGCTTTTGTCAGGTCGCAGACAGGCTTTGCTCAAGCAATGGCCGGACCCGGACAAGCCTCTTGTCGATTTCGAAAGGCAAAACGGCACGCTCACGCATCTTCTTGAGAGCGAGTGCCGCATGAGTGAAGGGCCGTTTTGGCTGTTTCGGATTGGTCGTGACGGTATTGCGTGTGAAATCGCGGGTCGCATCGTGCGCCCCGGTTACGAATACATTGTCGTAACAAAAGAGCCACTTGAGCAACTGCTGGAGGGGATGAAGCCCTGTCAGATAAACAGTCCCGGCGTCAATGTGATACGGATGGCCGTGCCGACCGCGCTCACCGAGTCCTACGCGCAATGGCTAGCAGCGAGGGGTCTCGAACTTGCGCGTACCATTCGTGTCTGGCCCGCAGGCTTCCCGGGGCGTCAATGGGACGGAGAAGGCCGAAGCGAATGGCTGACGACTGAAAAGCCGTGTTTCGGGATCATGCCGGACCACGACGTCGAAACATATGAAATCGCGCTCAACGGCAAGGAGGCGATGACAATCGAAGCCGGCAGCCCCGGCTCGCCAACCTTTGTGCAATTGTCAGAATTGCCACCGGGCCGGCACATTCTCACAGTCCGTGCGCAACGTACGAGCCCGGGTGCGGAGCGTCAGCCATCTCATGAAGGCTTCCTGGAACTGCGCGTGCGCGCGCCAGAGCCTTGGATGCCTGGTACTGCCTCACATGCCGGACTTATTGCGTCCGGCGACCCCTATGACGCCGCATTGAACGCGCTCTGGGAGAACGAACTTGATTTGTCGGTCTACGGTCCGCCAAGTCGGCAAGTCACACCGCGCGTTATTCTTCAGGACGCCAAAGAAGAAACGATCTTCGAAAGGCAGGTCAGTGGCCCTCTCGAACTTCCGGTTACGCCTGATACCTGGAAGAAACGGTTTTCTGATTTTCTGAAGCGGGAAAAGTGCGAATGGCGATATCTTGAAGCAACAACGGGACTTCTCGAACTTGATGGAGGCGATCTCGGGCGCTTTGTTATGCGTTTCGAGCATGATGTTCGGCCGCTTAGATGGGTTCTGCGGCAAAGTGGCGAGGGCGTATCAGTCCGGCTCGTTGACGAAACCAGCGACGAAGGTGCCGAGAGGCAATGTTACTTCAGCGAGATGGAGCGTCCGCGTTCTTTCCGGAGATTGGACGTGGCAAACGTCCTCAACGGCGTCCCGGTTGAATCACCCGGCGGCCTGTTCATCGCCAGTGCCGGAAAGAACAGGGACGCGGTCGTCGTCAGCACCGGCCTGACCGGACAGGGATTTGAAGGACTGGGTGTACAGCCAAACCACGGCCATATTAGCGGGTCTCCGCAAGCCATTATCAAACTGCTGCGCGTTTTGAGGTATTGGCACAAGGCAAGAGTTGAGGGGAACCTTGCCGGTGCGCGGCGGCGCCAGGTGACTGATACCATAATGCATGGTCTCGTCGGTGTCATGGCGGGTTGGGACTGGGCGCGTGTCGAGGCAAAGCTTTCCACTGCTCCGGATGCCGCTGTACATCTGGACCGGCTCCAGTCGCTCGTTGCCCAAAAGAGCGGTTTCGCGAGTGCAATCCGTCTTAACGCTCCATCCGTTTCCGGCGGCCACGGCGCGCTATCGTCCTGGTATACGGAAACGGCGGCCCGTTACCGTATGTCATCAGACAAGCAGCTATGCCGTTTCGCAATCGACCTGGCCGTCCGTCCCTATGCTTTGCAGCAACGTTATTTGGAAGGCCTGCCGGAACTGATACGGCGCGCTCGTGCGCATCAAGTGCTAGTCAGGGGCGCGCGACTGGCCGTGTTTAGCCGAATGGACGTTGAGGAGCGCGCGCCGTCCCTGATTCCTGAGGTGAACGCATGATAACCGAAATCTCTCGTCAGAACGTTATCAGGCAATGTCGGTCGGCCCTCGGCATTGAACCACATACTGCGACCGTCGATGATGCCTTTCTCGCTGCCTTAATCAGACGAACAGCAGGCATGCTATGCCCTTGCTCAAGAACAGCGCTTCGTGCTGCCATCGTCGAATCTCTCTCGTCTCTTCACGATCTTGACGACCTTCCTTCGCGGATCGAGGAGCTAACTGACGAACTTATTGTCGCCGGTGATCTCCTGGAACTAACAGACGTCACGACAGCAGACACCGATGCTAAAGGGACATGGGTTTATGCTGCGCCACCTGCGTTTATTGAACGAAAGAGCGGCAGCGTGTTTCTGACCGGCATTGTTCCAGACCACGATTCCGTCTTGCCTGAATCCCTCGGTAGTCGCGTGGTGTATAGCAGGAACACCCGTTACATCGAGCCGCAATCCGAAGAGGACCTTGCCGAACTTCTGGCATCCGAGGGCCTTGCGCGTCTACCGGAAAGTGCGTGGCTAAGAGCACCGAAGACGCTAGCCGCAAGCGCGCACCTGGAAAAAGCGATGCAGCGATTGGTATCAGAGCCGACATGCGCACCGATCACAGGCCTTGAAATCATCGATCCAGAAACCCGACCGACATACTATCGAGGGCGCTGGACGACACCCAAAAGCCAAAGCGGCACTTACGTTTCGCGGCGACCACAGGAATTCGGTGCGCCGACCTGGTGCTTTGCCGAATTCAAGGCGGGTCTACTTGTCCGTATTATTGATCTTCCCCTGGGAACCTATCGCTGGCGGGCATGCGATGCGGCATGGCACCTACAGATGGCGATTGATCAGGAAAACGGCCGGCCGCAGCGATACCGTGTTACCAATCTCGGGAACATTTGCCGAATCGACTTTTTATCTCCGCTGCCGCTCTGGGCCGAGAGGCGTCTCTTGGTTCTTGGCGAAAAACGTCTAGGCGACAAAAGCCTGTTTGCCTACGAAATACCTACGGCCGAAATACGCGAGGAAGAAGATTTTCTACAAACAAATTTGTGGCTCGTGCGCGAAGACGCCATGGGTGAAGGGAGGAGCGCCTGATGCAAACGATCAAGCAAACTATCGAAAATCTGCATGCGTCGCTGAAGGACTATATCGAAGCCACTTACCACATTAGCGCGCCTTCGCTCATTGCCCAGCGGCAACGGCTTCTCGACCGTGACGGTGTAATACATCGCGTTCCTTATCTTGAATCTACGCCGAAGTATGAGTCCGGCGATGCCTTCGGCTCCATGGCTGGTCTTTCGGAGGCGGCATTGGAGCTCTTCAATAGGCTCAGTGCGCAGGAAGGTGAGTTACCCAAGCTTATTTACGACCCGCCTTATCGCCATCAGGGAGAGTCGCTGAAGGGGAGCCTCGTCGACGGAAAAACCTCGTCATTATGACCGGAACGGGTTCCGGCAAGACGGAGTCCTTCTTGTTGCCGATCCTTGGCAAGTTCGCAAGGGAAGCCAAAGAACGACCGACAGCTTTCGCGGAAGAGCCCGCAATGCGGGCTCTGATCATGTATCCGATGAACGCGCTCGTGAACGACCAATTGGGTCGGCTTCGTGCCCTGCTTGGTGACCCGCGCCTTGTCGATACCTTCAAGTCCTGGTGCGGGCGGCCGCCCCGGTTTGCCCGATACACAAGCCGGACGCCATATGCCGGTGTTCGTACGTCCAAAAAAGACTCGCAAAGGCTTCAGTCATTCGACGATTTTTATGTCGACGTACTGCGGCGGACGGAAAGTGAAGATTCTGAAGAGAAGGCAGAAGCCAAGACCCTTCTCAAGGCTTTGAAGGAACGAGGGAAGTGGCCGGCAAAGCCTGATCTGGCTGCGTGGTTCGGACAAAAGGGTTCGGGCTGGCAGGACAGGCGCACAGGGGAATTTGTGCGCGCCGTGACGCTTCCGGACGACTCGGAACTCCTGACACGTCACGAAGCGCAGATTGCTCCTCCCGACCTTCTGGTCACCAACTACTCGATGCTGGAATACATGCTGATGCGGCCCATCGAGCGACCGATCTTTGACAAAACGCGCGAGTGGCTCGAAAAGAACCCTGGAGAGACGTTCCTTGTCGTCCTTGACGAAGCTCACCTGTATCGCGGCGCAGCTGGTGCCGAGGTCGGCCTTTTGCTTCGCAGGCTTCGGGATCGTCTCGGTATTCCGGACGAACGACTTCAGGTCATTTGCGCCACGGCCAGCTTCAGCGACCATGAATATGCACCGGAGTTTGGTGCGCAACTTACGGGTGTCCCCGCTGAGACGTTCGTGCCCGTGAAAGGGTCTCTTGACCTCAAGCCCAACGCTGAGTCCGGTTCACAGAAGGATGCCGAGATGCTTGCCGCGGTGCAATTGCAGGCATTCTATGACGCAGAGTCAGAGGAGGGCAGGATCGAGGCGGTGCGGACGCTTCTCGACTATCGCGGTACGTCGGCGTCAGACTCCGTAGAGCCTGCACTCTATGAGGCTCTGAAGGATTTCGGGCCGATGGGTCGTCTTGTCAACGCAACGATGGAAGAGGCGAAACCTATCGCCGAACTCGGCTCCCTGCTGTTCAGTGATGGCGTGTCGGCGCGACTGGCTGATGAGGCCGTGACCGTTCTGATGGCACTCGGAAGCGTTGCCCGACCTGCACCCGGATTGCCGGGGCTCCTGCCATGTCGCGTCCATAACTTTTTTCGCGGCCTACCTGGGCTATGGGTCTGTATGGACCCGGAATGCACCGAAATCTCTGGCGATGAACGTGGTGGCATCTGCGGAAAGATGTACTCGCAACCGATGGACCAATGTGGATGCGGCGCGCGCGTACTAGAACTATTCACATGCCGGAACTGCGGTACAGCCTATGCCCGCGCCTATACGGACGACGTTGACGAGCCGCGCGATCTTTGGGCGGAGCCGGGAGAAGCACTCAAGATGGCCGGCGGCGAGTCCGCTCCTCTCGAACCAATTGATCTTCTGCTCGAAGACCCGTCGCACGAGGATGCAGCAGAGCCGGCAGGCTATGACCTGGAAACCGGTCAACTAAACCCCCACACACTCGGTCCGCGCATGCGGACCGTTTATCTGCGTCAGGGCCGCCTCGCGGACAGCCATGATGATGATGAAGGCGGCGGAAATCCGGAGCCTCCCGGCAAATTTGTGCCATGTGCTGTATGCGGCAAGACGGCGCGCTTCGGCCGCAGCTATGTTCAAGATCACCAGACGAAAGGTGACCAGCCTTTTCAGGCTTTGCTGACCCGTCAAATCCAGATTCAGCCGCCAGGGCCGCAGGAAGCGACGGCTTTCGCTCCGCTAAGGGGAAGAAAGGTTCTCGCGTTTTCGGACTCGCGGCAGGTCGCGGCGCGCCTGGCACCAAACGTACAAATGTTCTCCGAACGGGATTCCCTTCGGCCCCTGATTATCGCCGGCTTCAAATGGCTTCAGGATCAACCGGCACTCGGTCCGTTTCTGAATCTGGACGACCTGTTCCTCGGGGTGTTGATCGCCTCGCAAGAACTCAATGTGCGCCTACGTCCGGAACTTCATTTCAACGAGAACTTCATCGAAGCCGAGGAAATGGTCGAGAAAGCAATCGATGTCAACGACCACGAAGATCCGATGAAACTCCTTCAACTCTTGATGGGTTTGCGAGCCAAAAGACCGCCCAAGGCGCTCCTTAGCAGCATGCTTACGACGCTCTCTGACAGGTTCTACGGCATGGAAGCATTGGCGCTTGCCTCGTTGCGGGAGCGAGATGGCAATCGTGGCGACGTCACAGGGCTGCCTTCAATCGCCGACATCGCCGAGGACGATGAGTCCAAGCTCGCCCTGGCGCGCTTCTGGATGCGTTGCTGGACAGGATTCGGTCTGACGCACTCGCCCGGAACCTGGATCGATGGGAGTGCGTCCGAAGGCTACAGAATCCGTTCTCGCAAGCCAAAGTCGAAGATCGAGGCCATCAACAAGGTCATCACCGACAAGAATGCGAGAAAGACCTTCTGGGATCACTGGCATCCCGTGCTGTTGTCGAAATTTACAAGTTCGAATGCGGGCGGCAATCGCTACCTCAACGGATGCGAGCTATCGCTCCAGTTCGACGGTGATTGGGTCCACTGCAATAGCTGCAAGTCCGTCCACCGGCCAATTCCCGACCACGCGGCCTGTCTCGACTGCGGTAGCACAAGTGTAAATGCACTCGATCCGGATACCGATGCAGTCTTCCAGGCACGCAAGGGCTTCTACCGGAAGCCTGTGACCGAAGCTCTTGCTGATCCACCCCGTCAACCGATGGCGCTCATTGCCGCAGAACACACAGCACAACTAAACGCGCCCCAGAATGAGGACGTCTTCTCGAAAGCTGAAGAAAACGAACTCCTCTTTCAGGACATTGCAATCGCCGGCACCGGATCGGGTTCGCGGTCCGCTGCTATCGATATTCTTTCGAGTACAACGACGATGGAGGTCGGGATCGATCTCGGCGCACTATCCGGCGTAGCGCTCCGAAACATGCCGCCCGGCCGCGCCAACTATCAGCAGCGCGCCGGCCGAGCCGGTCGCCGTGGCAATGCCGTCGCAACCGTCTTGGCTTTTGGAAGCGCTGACAGTCACGACGAACACTATTTTTCCCGACCGGACGAAATGATCCGCGGAAGCGTCATCGACCCGAAACTAACGCTCGACAATCCGGAGATTGCCCGCCGCCATATCCGTGCGTTCCTGCTTCAGAATTACCATCAGGAACGCCTTCCCGTCGTTGACGCCACCCAGCCTCATGACCTGTTCTCCGTTCTTGGGAGCGTATCAGCATTCCGCCGACCGGATTCCGTATTGAATCGTGACGACTTCGCATCCTGGCTCGCCAAGAACGAAACACGTTTGAAAGACCGGATCGCCTCCTGGTTGCCCTCCGACCTCTCTGATGACGACAAGGCCGAGTTGCTGGGCGGCTTTGTTAATGATTGCCTGAAGGCCGTTGATGATGCGATCGCCTCGGACGCTTCAGACGATAGCGACGAAGATGAAGATGAAGGTGGAGACGAAGAGCCCGCGGAAGAAGGTGAGGAGCGACCACAGCAGGGTTCGCAGCCGAACAAGCTCCTGGACCGGCTTCTATACTGCGGGAAACTACCGCGCTACGCGTTCCCGACAGATGTCGCGACATTCCATGTTTTCGATAGAGATCGCTCGTCTCCCTACCGCCACATCATGAAGTTCGCACCATCCCAAGGCCTTCCCGTGGCCCTCTCGCAATACGCCCCCGGCAAACAGGTCTGGATTTCCGGGAAATGTTATACATCAGGGGCGATCTATTCGGTCATGAAAGATGATCGCTATGAAGCCTGGCAATCCCGGCGCCTTTACATGGAGTGCTCGGAATGTGGCTATGCGAGAACCTACGAACAGGGCGAGGTGGTTCGAAAACTCACTGCCGACTGCGACGCCTGCGGCGAAAGCGGGACCTTCGGCCCCGCACGCTACTGGGTGCGTCCGCCAGGTTTTGCCCATCCCGTTTTTGAAGTTGAAGTGACATCGCCGGACGAAATACCGGAGACGAGCTATGCCACTCGCGCCAAACTCACGATGGGTACGCCTGGTGACAGCGCAGGCTGGCTCCCCGCCAATGACCGCATCCGGAGCCTGAGCACGCGCGAGCATCTCCTCGTCTCAAATACAGGACCGCAAGACGACGGATATACTTATTGCGTGAAGTGCGGTCGCATCGAGGCGAGTTCGACACCCACGCCAAGCCTCGCGGGGCCCCATCGGAAGCCATATCCAGACGCCGACGACAAGCAAATGTGCGACGGGATGAATCCCGCCCGCCACCTTGTGCTGGGCACCGACTTTATCACCGACATTGCCCTATTCTCGATGCGCGTTGAAAAGCCCATCGAATTGCGGCCTTTCCACTATTCAACTCAGGTAGCGCTGCGGACTGCCAGTGAGGCGCTTGCCAAGGCCGCGTGTCAACTCCTTGAGGTTGAGCCGGGGGAATTGATGGCCGAATTTCGGCCGGCCCTGACAATCGGCGGAAAGTCAGGTAAAGAGGTCGAGATATTTCTCTACGACACGCTGCCGGGAGGAGCTGGGTTCGCGACACAAATTGCAGGTCGTGGCCTCGAACTATTTCAGCGCGCACTGTCCCTTCTGAAGAATTGTCCGGAAGGTTGCGACGGCTCCTGCTATCGCTGTTTGAGGAGCTTTAGGAACAAAATTGAACACCGGCTTCTTGACCGGCATGTCGGTGTCGAACTCCTTGAATACCTTTTGTCTGGCCAGCGTCCGAGTTTTGACAAGCAACGGCTGCAAAACTCTACCGAACTGCTCTTGAGTGACCTCCGCCGGCGTTGCGAAAACGACGTGAGTTTTTCGGCCGGGAGTTCCGTCTGCTATGGGGCCGACAAGATCCTGGAGGCGCCCATCCTCGTCGAGACAGGGGGCAAGAAGTATGTTATTGCCCTCTCGGGACCTTTGACGACCGGCCACCCGGCGGACGCACATGTCGCGGATTTGCGGGATAGCGGTACAGAATATCGGGTCATTGTCGAGAATGAGCTTGAAGTCCGCAGAAATCTTCCGGCTGTCAGCCGGAGGGTTTTGCAACAGTTGGGAATGTGAGCAAGAAGTGATTGAATTGGCAGGCGCAAATGAAGGACAGGAATACGAAGCGGCGCTACACCTTCGCAAACAAATCCTGGCAGTGTGGCCGGACCTCAGCCAGCATCCGGATGACCACGTTAAAATATTCGTCAGTCTCAAACTCTATGGTCAGCAATATGAAGACATCGATGTCTTCGTGGTCGGACATTTTGCCCAGCCACGCTCGTTCGACGTCGAGAATCGATTCTATCCCAAGAATGGAGATCCCTTCGTTCCCCGCGCCGCTTCAGTACGAAATTTCGCGCTCGCGATAGAGGTCAAGTCCCACGACGCGACCGGTGTCAAATTTGATGACAAGGTAGCCTCCGTGAAATACCCGAGAGGTTGGGAATGCGTTACGGAGAAAGCATTCAAACAAGTTTTTGAACTCAAGACTTATCTTGGGCGGGCAGGGTTTTCGCCCCCATATATTCAGGACATGATCTTTTTTTCAGGCCTGCGCGAGGCAGACCTTCCAACTCGGCCACACAATTCATTCGGTATCGATGCAAGCTTCGAGAAGATACTGAATATCGTTGGCCAGATTTCTCAACCCCTTGCGAGAGACCGATATGTGACCATCAGTTTCGGACCGGACGATAGGTTCGATGCTATTCTGGCGCCAGATGCCCATGTTCTGAAGACACTTGAACCGACGCCCATTGATCGTCGGCGGATGGATCGCATTGTGAAGGCCGCGCTGCCGGAAGCGTGGCTTGATGATCTTGGCGAACGACAGATCGTTATTCGAGGCAGGGGTGGCGTTGGTAAGACCGTTATCCTGCTTCAGATGGCATACCGTGCCTATGATACCAGCGGCATGCGTTCGCTCGTGCTCACTTATAACAAAGCACTTGTCGCGGACATGCGGCGTACAATGGCGCTTCTCGGTGTGCCGCGACAGATTGAAAAGGGCGGCATCAGCATCGATACAGTGCATGCCTTCATCGGGCGACTGATGCATGAATTGGGGATCATCGGAAGTGATGACTCTTTTTTGGAGAATTATGAAAAGCACAAGGAGGCGCTTCTCGACTACCTCCGGAGTGGCGCAGTTTCACCTGAAGACCTCGCTGAAATCGTCGAAGCACAGGCCGATGCGTTCGCATGGGATGTCGTGTTTGTCGATGAAGGGCAAGACTGGCCGTCCAACGAGATCGACATTCTGCGTGCAGTCTACCCACCAGAGCGAATTGTCGTTGCGGACGGTGTGGACCAGTATGTACGCGCCTCGGTTGCAGACTGGAACGCGGGTCTCGCCCGGGAAAAAATGCGCCCCCGACGGTTGAGGCGCTGCCTTCGCATGAAGGCGAATCTTGCACACTTTGTTGCTGATACTGCGCGCGGGCTCAATCTTCAGAACTGGGACCTTGAGCCCAATCCAGACGCGAACGGCGGCCGTGTTCTGGTTGTCGAAGGCGACATGGCACATGACACTGCAATCTACGAGCGACTGAGAGCTGAGGCGGCCGAACTTGGGAACTATCCCGTCGACCTGCTTGCCTGCGTACCGCCGGCACTCGTCATTCGCGACGAAGACAGCATCTATTCTGTACCAGGGCGCACCATAAATGCTCAAGGAGGCTTAATTTGGGATGCTACGGCTGTAGACGTCCGCGCGCAGTATCCGACTGATCGCGATGCGCTGCGGATCGTGCAGTACGACTCTTGCCGTGGACTCGAAGGCTGGACTGTTATCAACTACGCTTTCGATGATTTCTATGACTACAAATACCGGCAATGGATGAACTCTCCCCAGGAGTTGGGCGGATTGTTTGATACGCAGGAAGACCTGGCTGCTGCATTCGCCGCGCAATGGACAATGATCCCATTAACCCGTGCAATGGACACACTGGTTATCAATCTATCTACGCGCCAGTCTTCGTTGAAAGATGCTCTGAGAGCCGTTTTTGAGCGGCGCCAAGGTTTTATAGAATGGTTAAGACTTGATTGAATGATGTGTGCTCTAACAGGCTGCCGATAAACGCAATCGAACGCCAAATTTCGCTGAGCTGATCGCGCTTTGGCTCGAGCGAGAGCGTTCAACTCAACGAGATTGTGCTTGAGTGGGGTACCTATGGACCTCGCCATTCGGAGCCGGAGCTTTTCAGCGGCCTGCTAATGCGTTTTTTGGAGAACCGTCGGGAGATAGTTTTGATGGATTGGATTTCATGACGTTGATGTTCGTGGATGTGTTGTCAAATATATTATCGAAAGGTTGAGGTCAGTGGCCCTCTCCCAAAAAGGTTCTTTCGGCATGCATCACGCGCGGTGTCGCGGTCGGAAAGGTCACGCCCTCAATCAGCCCGTTTGCGTCGCAGGCGACGTCACGCAGGCTCGCCGGTTCACCCGTCGACCTCGCGCCGAACTCCAGCATGACGCTGGGGGCGACATAGCCGGAGCAAGAAGAGGCGGTCTCGCAATCGATGAAAAGCTTGTCGCCATTTGCCCGTGTCGAGGCTGATAGCCCTTGCGCTGCAATGGCGCCCTGGATCAAGGGCTGCGTCGCTTCGACGACCCATTTCGGCAATCGATCCCGGACAGCTTTCGACCAGCGCTTTTCCTCACTGCGTGTGGTTGGCAGGGCTTCGGCGCGTTCGCCCACCAGATCAGGCGCGATTGCCCGAATGTCATAGGTCAGATCAACATCTTCAGAGAAGCGCTGGATCACCCCATAGGCTTTGGAAAGAGATGTTCCGCCCTTGAAAACGAGGTGCTCACCAAGCTCGGAACTGAAGAGGGTCTGAAGGGCCCAGACAACCCAGACGTCCTTTTCGAGCAGGTGCGCGGGCCGCCCGGAGCGATCTGCAGCTACGGCCAGGGCTTCCTTGCGGTCTCCAGGCGGCAAAGACAGGAAGGGTTCAGACATGCGCCGCCTTTCCGACACTGCGTGCAAGCCAGGTCGGGAACTGCGGTGCTGCGGTTACCAATTCGTCAAACGCCGCTGCGGGCAGTTTCTGCTTCAGCGATCTAAGAGCTGTCTCTGCCTGTTCCGGCCCGAGCCAGGCCAGGGCGCGAACAGCACTGCCAGCCGGCCTCTTCCCGAGGGCGAGTTGCCATCGGGGGGCGTGGCGTAGTTCCACGACTTGTTTGCCCAAGGAGAGCGTGCGGCTGCGACCCGAGGTCAGGTACACGGAGCGAACAGGCACTTGCGTGGTCAGGCCGAGTGCATTCGCTTCGGCGGCGCCGGTTGGAACGATGACTTCGCCACGTTGCGCCGCGAGGGCCTCGACGGCCTGTTCCACGGACGGAGCGCGCGTTCCAAACCGGCTTTTGATCGGTCGCAGGTAAACGCCGCGCCCGGCACGGATCAACTGGCCGCGCTCGGCAAGGCGCGACAGGGCCTGATCCACCCCGGCACGGCTGCCGAGGTGCAGCAGGCCCTTTGCGGCAAGTGGCGCTCCTTCCGGAAGTCCCTCTGCATGGGTCAATATCTGTTCTGCAAGGTGCTGCATGATCCTTCTCCTGTCAGAAATATACGCAGTTTTCTGACAGAATTCAATCCGTGCTGTTGAGCGAGATGAAGAGGGTGGTGGCTTCGTGCCGTGGGTGGCAGGCTGGCCTTCGGCGATTTTCAGAGGGGAACACGCTTACCGAAGACCCTGCAGTTGAAGGCATTCCTTGAAGGGCGCTCAGCCGGTTGTCGGGGAGACGGATAGCATAGAGCGCAAATCGGATGGGGGCGTTGGATCGGGGAGACTTTGGGGAGCGCGTGAAGGGGTAGGGTGCCGAGGCTTGGGCTTGTCGTGCGCGCGCCCCCACGCCAGGCAAAGCTACTGGGAAGGACGCGACACCAGTGCACCTTTCGCGGTGCAGACAGCCCGATATCCCGCTGGAGGCGCTACCACTCTGACGGTGCCGGCAGGAGGAGGGTCATCCAGGCCGGGGCACCGCCTTGAGGGCCGAGCCCTCCGGGCTCACCGACCAGAAGGCTTTGGCTTGGGCTGATGCAGGCGTCGGCTGGTGTTCTTGCGGAAGGTGTTGCGGAGATCCCTGTTGATCAGGTCGATGTCGAACCAGTCCGGATCGAAATGCCCGCCGGCCCAGCGAAGGTTGGAGCTGTGGTCCTCATGGTTCGGGTCGCGGATGGTCTCGAGGAAATCGGCATAGGACCAGGAGCCGCCGACGTCCTCGGGCGGCCGGGCACGGGCACCTTCGGTGCATTCTGCGTGGCGGGGCAGAGGATCGAGGGACAGCCATTCCTCGATCCGGATCACATGGGTCCAGTCATCGCCAAAGTCGTAGAGGTAAGTGAAGGTCAGATCCTGGCCGGAGAAATCCGCCAGCCTGACCCCGGTGTAGTCGAAGGTCTGCGGGCCCCCGAAACCATCCTCAAGCTGATCGGGGTCACCATAGCGCAGCCCGCCGATCCGGAACTCATGCAGATGGCTGTCGGTCCAGTTGAACGTGGCCTGCAGCACCAGATGCAGCCTGTCGAGCGTCCAGTCCGACGGCACGACAAGTCGCCGCCAGATCGGCGGGTCAATCTCCGCCAGAGAGACATGCAGGCGGACGGCATTCGCGGGCTGGTACAAGACAGGCCCCCCGGTCAGATCGCAAAATCGTCCAGCGATTTTCCCGAAGCCAGCGCCTCGGCGATCCATGCCGGTTTGCGCCCACGGCCAGACCAGGTGATTTCGGCGTTCTCCGGATGGCGGTACTTGGGCGCGGACGCCGCGCGTTTCCGGGGGGGAGCCGCTTCCGCAAGCTCGTCGAAACTGAAACCGAGTTCGCGGGCCAAGTCGTCAACCTTGGCGCGGGCCTCGGCCTTGCGACGGTCCTCGAAACTGGCGATGGCCTTCGCAACATTCTTTTGCAACTGCTTCAGCTCGGGAAGCGACAAGGCGTTAAGATCGATATCCGTCATTTGGTCCTCTTTTATTGCCCGTTGGCTTTGAGCCCGAGCTCGCGGGAAGGAAGGCGTCTGGCGCTGGAAAACAGGCACCGCGATTGCGTGTCAGATAAGCGCAGATATCCTGGGGATTACAACACGTCGGGGATTGACGGCTCGCGGTTGGTGGCTTTTGCCTTTTTATGCCTGCCTCGGCTGAATACGAGGATTGTCTGGGGAAAGCCTTCCCCCTGGTCGGCACTGGCGTTGCCGACACACCCCCATCAGCGGGGAGACCCCGCAACGCCCCCGAGAGTGAAAGTGCGGGTGGGTTTTCCTTGACGGGTTGAGGGCTGGAGGAGAGGCCTCCGGCGCCCGTCGCGGAGATCATCCCGATGGCGAGAGAGCATCGCGCGGCCCGCAAGGGCGGCCCGCGCACGAACCTTTATGACGACATCACCGACAAGATCATCGCCGAGCTAGAGGAAGGCCGGCTGCCCTGGGTTCAGCCCTGGGGGACGGCGGCGGCGCAAGCGCCGCTCGCCATGCCGCGCAACGCCAGCACGGGTCGGCAGTATTCCGGGATCAATGTCCTGATCCTCTGGGGCGCCGTCATCCAGCAGGGCTATCCAACCCAACACTGGCTGACCTTCCGCCAGGCGCTGTCGCTCGGCGGCAATGTCCGCAAGGGTGAGCGGGGCACAACCGTCGTCTATGCCGACCGTTTCACGCCTGAAGACGAGAAGCGCCGCGCCAAGGAAACAGGGGAAGACGCAAGCAGCATCCCGTTCCTGAAGCGCTTTACCGTGTTCAACGCGGCGCAATGCGAGGGTCTGCCCGACGACATTGCGGTCGAGGCGCCGCCTCCACCGCCCGGGCTGATCGAGCCGCGGGTCGAGGAACTGATCGCCGCGACCGGTATCGACTTCCGGATCGGTGGCAACAGCGCCTTCTATGTCCCCGCGCTCGATTACGTGCAGGTGCCACCTCCGCAGGCCTATTTCGAGCCGATCAACTGGCACCGGACCGCCCTGCACGAGATGGGGCACGCGACAGGACATGCCTCACGGTTGGGGCGGGACTTCTCGGGCGGTTTCGGCACGAAGAAATATGCCTTCGAGGAACTGATCGCCGAGATTTCGAGCGCGTTCTGCTGCGCCTCGCTTGGGATCGTCCCGACTGTGCGCCACGCCGATTACATCGGCTCCTGGCTGGAGGTGATGCGCGAAGATTCCCGGGCCATCGTCCGTGCCGCCTCGCAGGCCAGCAAGGCGGCCGACTGGCTGCTGGCCCATCTGCCCGACGACAGCACCGATGTTGAGCGGCAGACCCCGACGGAAGGGAGGGCCGCGGCATGATCCTCCTGACCGACACACAGCGTGACCGTTTGCTGGCGAATGGCCGCGATCGCGATCAGGATCACATTCCGGTCGTGAAGTTCTTCAATCCCTTTGGCGCCGGTGTCTGGCTTGCGACCGAGCTCGACGAGGACGGCGACATCATGTTTGGCCTGGCCGACATTGGCTACCCCGAACTTGGCGCCTGGAGCCTCAACGAACTGCGCTCCATTCGGCTGCCCTTCGGTATGGGTATCGAGCGGGATCTGCTGTTCACGGGGGATTTCCCGATCTCGGTTTGGGCCAAGGCCGCCCGCGAAACCGGCAGGATTCGCGATGCCGAGCGCCTGCTCTATCGCTCGGGCCGCCTGCCAGGCGGGACACGCCTCGACACGGAGTCCCCGCGTTCCTGAGGGGTTCTGCAGGTTCCGCGCCGCGCTCTTCGAAGGAAGAGGGCGGCGCTTCTCCTCGTGACGCGGTGAAAGCTCCGGCGCCCGGCCGGCTGCCCGTCGGAGAACAGGACCATGACACGAAGCACGAGAACATCCGCCATCGAACCGCAGCCGCTCCGGTTCTCCGCCCAGGAGCAGACCGTGGTCTACGAGGCCCGGCAGATCCTGCTGCGCCACCTCAATCAGAACCCTGTCCTGTCGTCCTGGCAGGCGGTGCTCGACTATTGCGCCCTCACCATCAGAGGTGATGTGGAGCGCTTCCATGTCCTCTATCTCGACCGGAGGAACCGGCTGATCTCTGACGAATGCCTCGCCACCGGCACAGTCGATCATGTCCCGGTCTATCCCCGGGAGGTGCTGCGGCGATGCCTGGCGCTCAATGCCTCGGCGCTGATTATCGTCCACAATCATCCGGCCGGCGATTCCGAGCCCTCAGCCGCCGACCTCGCGATGACCAAGGAAGTCCGAAACGCCTGTGTGTCCCTGGGGGTGATACTTCACGACCACATCATCACCGGGGCTGGTCGGGAGACCAGTCTGCGTGCCCGCGGTGAACTCTGATGGGTATGAGCGATCATCCGCGGCTCGGCCATGAGAGGGAAAGGAGTGGGGGGAGTTTCGTGACGGGCTGGTTGCCGGAGAGAGAGGCTCCCCGGCGTCCGTCATGGAGACCCTGACATGGCCACTGCCACGCAGAAAATCACCCTGTCGTCCTCGCGCGACATCCCCTTCAACAAGCTGGTGCTCAGCCAGTCCAATGTCCGGCGCGTGAAGGCCGGCATCTCGGTCGAGGAACTGGCCGAGTCCATCGCCCGCCGCGGGCTGATCCAGTCCCTGCATGTCCGGCCCGAGCTCGACGCCGAGGGGCAGGAAACCGGCCTCTTCGAGGTGCCGGCTGGCGGCCGCCGCTATCGGGCGCTGGAACTGCTGGTCAAGCAGAAGTGCCTCAACAAGACCACGCCGGTGCCCTGTATCGTCTCGGAAGCCGGAGACGACATTCTGATCGATGAGGTGTCGCTCGCCGAGAATATCGAGCGCGCGCCGCTGCATCCGCTCGACCAGTTCCGTGCCTTCCAGGTGTTGCGCGAGAAGGGCATGAGCGAGGAGGAAATCGCCGCCGCCTTTTTTATCGACGCCAAGGTGGTAAAGCAGCGCCTGCGCCTGGTCTCGGTCTCGCCTGCGCTGCTCGAGATCTATGCGGAGGACGGCATGACGCTGGAACAGCTCATGGCCTTTACCGTTTCTGACGACCACACCCGCCAAGAACAGGTCTGGGAGGCGATCAAGGATGGCTGGCAGAAGGAGCCATACACCATTCGTCGCATGCTGACCGAGACCACGGTGCGTGCTTCCGACAAGCGGGCGCTCTTCGTCGGCATCGAGTCCTATGAGGCGGCGGGCGGCTATGTGCTGCGCGATCTCTTCCAGCAAGACGATGGCGGCTGGCTCCAGGATCCGGTGCTGCTCGACCGGCTGGTCGGTGAGAAGCTGAAGGCCGAGGCGGAAACCATCGCCGCCGAAGGCTGGAAGTGGATCGAGGTCGCGGCGGACTTCCCCTATGGCCATACCAGCGGCATGCGCCGTCTGGCCGGTACCACCATCGACCTGACTGACGAGGAACGCGCCGACCGTGAGAAGTTGCGGGACGAGTTCGAGGCGCTGGAGGCGGAGTATGCCGAGGCCGACGAATTGCCCGACGAGGTGGACGCGCGGCTCGGAGAGATCGAGGAGGCGCTGGAAGCGTTCGAGCCCCGGCCGATGCGCTACGACGCCGATCAGATGGCCCGCGCCGGTGTCTTCGTCAGCATCCGCCATGACGGCCAGCTCGCCGTCGAGCGCGGCTATGTCCGTGCCGACGACGAGGCGATGGAAGGTCAGGAAGGGCAGGGTGCTGATGGGTGTTCTCCCGAGAGAGGCGAGTCCGGTGGTGTGCAGCGCGCGGTCATCATGGTGGGTGGCACGGCGACCGAACCCGAGGAGGACGATGAGGTCGAGACCATCCGGCCTCTGCCCGATCGCCTCGTCAGCGAGCTGACCGCGCATCGCACGCTGGCGCTCCGCGATGCCGTGGCGGCGAACCCGCATGTCGCCATGACGGCGCTGCTGCATCGGCTGGTCACCGATTGCTTGCTGCCGCACTCCACCAAGGGCTGCCTCGAGGCCCATGTCCGGGAAGTTCATTTCCCGGCGCAAGCCGACGACCTCGTCGAAAGTGTCTCGGCGCGCGCCATCGCCGAGCGACACGAACGCTGGGGTGATCATATCCCGGCCGACGATGCGGCGCTCTGGGACTGGCTGGTCGATCAGGACGACGACACCCGGATGGAGTTGCTCGCCCATTGCGTCAGCTTCGGCGTCAACGCCTTGCACGAGAAGCCCAACCCCTATGGCGGTATGGGCGTCAGCCAGCACGGGCTCGACGTGCGCCTGTCCCAGGCCGACCGGCTGGCACGGGCAACGGGCCTCGACATGGTGGCCGTGGGGTGGCGGCCGACCGTCGGCAACTATCTGGGCCGTGTGACCAAGCCGCGGATCATCGAGGCGGTGCGCGAAGGCGCCGGCGAACGGGCGGCGCAGCTCATCGACCATCTGAAGAAGGGCGATATGGCCAAGGAGGCCGAGCGCCTGCTGGCTGAAACCGGCTGGCTTCCGGAGCCGCTGCGAATGGTCGATCCCGATGCCGAAGCCGGGGGCGACACCGAGGCGGATGATCTGCCTGAATTCCTTGCCGGCGATGGCGAGGATGAAGAAGTCGCGGAGGACGAGGAGCAGTCGATGGTCGCTGCCGAATGATCCTCAGGTGGGGTGGCGTTCGCTGCCCCGCCACATCCCTTCCTTTTCCCACTTCGCCCGGTCCTCGTGACCGGGCTTTTTCTTTGGAGAACCCTTATGCCTGGAACGATCGATATCGACCGAGTATTCCATGAAAACCACGCCAGTCCGCCATCCGAGCGCACGCTGCCCTGGGAGGAAACCTGCGACGGCATCACCGTGGTGGTGGAGCCGAAGCCCCCTTGGGCGGACGACATGCGCGCCTTCCGTCTCGAAGCCCGCGAATATTGCCGCTATGCCGATTGGACCGCGAACGGCGGTCATGCCCGGTTCTACGGTCATATCGACACCAGCGGTGACGCCGTGATGATGAGCGCGCGCGCCATGATCGCCCGCGAGATCGCCGATGGGCTCTGGGACTGAAGGCCCGCTCATGTCTGACGGTAGCCGCCCCCGTCGTCCTGTTATCGGCTTGTATGGCTCCAGTTCCAGCTTCACCACAGTGCCGCTCATCATGTTTGGCATCGGTTTCCACCCCCGTCCTCGAACACACTCCTGATGCCAGCGTGGCAGCAAGGGCTGGCCAGGCGGGGCATCTGCAAGGGGGTATCCGGCGCCTGTCGGATGCAAGACACCACCCCCGCTTCCATTCGCTAACCTTGGTCTGATCCGTCTCTTTGACATTCAACCCCGGAGGGGTCGGCTTACGCAGACGTGCCGCCCTCGGGGATTCGGAAAAAGTCCGAACGCCCGAGGGTGAGTGCAGATCCGGTCAGACACGTCGGGCGCCTGTCGCGCGGGGGATGGTCCCCCGCCTCCAGTGACAGGAGCCAATCCCGATGTCCTATGCAGATGCCACCGCTTTCGCCGCCAGCCTCGCCACCTCGCTGATGGTCGTAATCGTCGTGTTCCAGGCCGGGGACGGAACCCACGGTGCCATGCCCGCCGACGAGTTCGACGGCGACGAAGACATGGTGAAGCTGGAACTGGATCCATGGGAGTAAGGCGCGAAAGCGCCTCACCCCAAACGGCCCGAGCGCGGAGACCCGCGCTTCGGGCCTTCAGTGCCTCACGATGGTCCCCCATCGTCGGCAGCGGAACCGGGAACAAGCCCGGTCAGAGAGGAAGAGTGCGGGCCGTTCGGCCGTGACGGGTTGAGGGCCGGAGAGAGAGGCTCACCGGCGCCCGTCATGGAGTGCTTCCGATGACCTTTGCCCGTTCCGAAACCTTCCGCTCCATCGGCCAGATTCTGGCGGCCGGTGTTCTGCCCGCGCTTTATCGGTCGCAAAAGCTGCAGCTGCGGATCTCTTGCCTCGGTGTCGCCAGCTATGACGCCAGTGACGAGGCGAACAGCTTCGACCGCGTGATCCCGCTTGGCGAATGCCCGTCACCGGAGGAGGCCATCCAGGCCGCAGCCTTGCCCCTGTCGCGCGGTGATATTTGCATGGGGCCGAATAGCTTTCCGTATTTTCAGCCGCGCATCATGCTCATTCAGGACCGCGATCAGCGCCTGGTCCTCGCCGGCGAAATCCGCGCCGGCATTGTCCTCTGGCAACAACCGGTCGCATCCGATGCCGAGGCACGCAGGATTGTGACCGAGGCCAGCCGACTGCGCGGTATGGCATTCCGAGCCTCGGAGCCCGGTGATGCGAGACGGCTGCGTTACCGCGCCGCTGCGCTGGAGACACGGTTGGTTGATCCCTTCTGGCGCGAGACCGCGGCCGGTCTGCTCCGCCTGCCACAGGCCGCCTGAGCTTCACCCTTTCCATCCCATTCGGCTCGGTTTCACGCCGGGCCATGTCATGCCCGGAGACCATCATGGCTGGCTATTTCACCCATTTCTCCTGCCTGCTCGATGTGGGCACCCCCGAAAACGCTGCCCGCGCGCTCGATCTCTACAACGCTCTGGCGGATGACAATGCCGCCGAAGATCCGCCTTCGGACGGGTTTCTGCTTTCCATTCAACCCGAGCATGGCGGAACCCAGCTCTGGATGCGCGATGATGGCACCGGCGATCCCGAGCATGTCATCCAATTCGTCAAACGCTGCGCGAAGGAGTTCGGGCTGACCGGCCTTTGGGGAATGCAATACGCCAATATCTGCTCGAAGCCGCGTGTGGACGGGTTCGGTGGAGGCGCCCATGTGCTCGACCTCGCCACCGGAGAAACTGTGGACTGGTTCTACACGGACGGCTGGCTTGCCATCGTGCTGGACGGAGGCGATCCCTATGCCTGATATTATCGAAACCACCGTCTACCGCCTCAACGAGTTGTCCGGGGACGCGAAGGACAAGGCCCGCGCCTGGTATCGTGAGGGCGGCTTCGACTATGACTGGTACGATGCGGTCTATGAGGATTTCCAGCGTATCGCGGAAATCCTCGGGCTGAACCTCAAGACCCGAACCGTCCGGTTGATGGGCGGCGGCACACGGCAGGAACCCTGCATCTGGTTCCGGGGCTTCCGGAGCCAGGGCGATGGCGCCTGCTTCGAATCCTTCTATGCCTACCGCAAGGGCGCCCCACGCCTGATCCGGGAATATGCGGCGAAAGACACTGCGCTTCACAGTATCGCCGATGCTCTGCAGGCGGTCCAGCGGCGCAATTTCTACCAGCTTCGCGCCGATATTGCCCATCGCGGTCACTATTACCATGAGTACTGCATGGTGATCTCGGTCGAGCGTGACAGCCCGAGTTGGCAGGACTCGACCGCCGACGCCGAGGAGGTGGTTATCGAGGCGTTGCGCGATCTGGCTCGCTGGCTCTACCGCCAGCTCGAGCGCGAATACGATTATCTGTCCTCGGATGACGTTGTCGATGAGGCCATCATCGCCAACGGCTACACGTTCACCGAGGCGGGGCAGCGGTTCGGGTGAGGTGCAACGCCTCAGAACTCGTCCTGCAACTCCGCATAGATAGCTTCGATCCGGTCGGCCTCCGCGTCGGTCAGAGCGGCGAATTCCTTCGCTCTGGCGCGTCCGGAAAGCCTGCCACCGTTCTGGTGCAGGAAGCGAAACAGCAGGTCGAGCACGCGGTCCGGCATGTCGATCAGGCCCGAGACGCGGGACTTGAACCCGTCATAGGCACGCAGGAACCGGGTCTCTGCTGGCAGGTCATGGTCGATGGTCTGGGCCACGCAGGCGAAGAGGAATTCGGCATGGGGCGTGGCATCGAAGAAGCGGTAGAAATCGCCGGTGTTGTTCAGCACCTCGACGTTTCCGCGATCGGTTGGGCGCCAGCTGACATGGGGCAGCAGTCGACGCGAATAGCTCTCGAGCACCTGCCGATAAGCCTCAATCCGCTCGAGGATCACCGCCGCCACCGGGAAGACCAGCCCGGCCGGATTGAAGCCGCGTGCAGCCAGCACGTGGTGGATCAGGTAGCGATGGAGGCGCCCGTTGCCGTCCTCGAACGGGTGGATATAGACGAAGCCGAAGGCGAGGCCGGCTGCCGCCAGAACAGGGTCGAGCCCCGGGGCGATATCGCGGTCGAACGCTTCGAGCCCGGCGATCAGCGCAGGCAGGTCTTCATGCCGGGCGCTGACGTGATCGGGCAGGGGGGCGCCGGTCGTGCGGTCGTGCTCGCCAATGAAGCCGCCCTCCTGCCGCAGGCCCAGATGGACGAAGCGGGCATCGCCGATGACGATGCGTTGCAGGCGTTCGAGTTCTGCCTGGTCGATCGGATGTCGCCCGGCTTCACCGATGATCTGGCCCCAGCGCCGGATACGATCCTGGGGCGGGTTCTCGCCTTCGATCTGGAAACTCGACCGTGAATCCTTGAGCAGCAGGAAGGCCGCCGTGCGCGCAAGCAGATCGGCGGGCACCTCGGCCAGCACCGCGCGGGCCTCGGCTGCCAGATCGCGGGCGATGAAGGCCTCGATCGCCGGAGTGCGGAAGATCATCGGGCAAAAATCCGGGGTGCCGGGCAGGTTGTTACGGACACGGTGGCGCGGCGAGGGGGCGCCCTCTGCGTCCCATTGGAGCCTGGCATCGACCACGGGCGCGTAATTGCCACGCGTGGCGTCGGGCAGATCCAATTCCGCGCCGAGGAGCCATTCATAGAGGAACCAGATCCTGCGCGCGTAGCTGCCCGTCGGGGCGGCCTCGACAATGGCCTGGATCGGCTCCGGGCCGGTTGCCTTGAACAGCCGCTTGAGAACTGCCAGATCCAGCCCCTCGTAGCGTAGCGCGAAGGTCAGATGACCGATGAGGCTCGCTTCGGGTTCATGGCGGGGCGTGTAGAGGCGCCAGCCGTCGGCCTCGTAGACCTTGTGACGTGGGCCGATGGCGGAAAGTGTCTGGGGCAGGGGCGTTGCGAGCGCATAGGCATCGATCAGCGCAGCATAGCCCGCAGGGGCGGCCTCCTCGGGGAGCCAGCGCTCGTGAAAAACGGTTACGGCACCTGAAAACGGATTCCTTTTTGCCTGCTCCATGAAATTCAGTTCTTGGTCCCGATAATTGATCTCAAATCGGTATTTCTCATGAATATCGCTTGCAATCAATGAAACCTTGAGAAATCTGATGGTGGGGCGCTGTCGCCGTCAAGTCTGCGAGGCGATGGGGCCTGAGGTGCCGAGTCAGAGAGGTGCCGGGAGGGGGTGAGTCCGGGTGGTCGAGAGAGAGCGCCGTCCGGGTCCTCCCCGTTCCCGCTCTCCGAGGATTCCCGACATGAACATCTCGTCTCCCGTGACCGATCCGGTCACGCCGCTCGGCGCCGCACCCGCGATCCTGGCCGCCGCCAATCTCCTCCTTCCCCATCTCGAACGCGGCCAGCGCGTCGATACCGCGGCCCTGCGAAGCGCCATGGAGACCGCTTTCGGCGCGTCCGACGCCAGTGGCGCCTGGGACTGGAAGCTCGCCTATGAGGCCTGCGAGGTCGCCACGGTTCTGTTCCTGCGCAAATACGGAAAGGCGCTGTTCCGCAAAGCCGACTCTCCGGTTTCCCGGCTCGCGCTGCTGGAGAAGATCGCGGGGTTGCTGCCCACGCAGACCCGCCGCTCCGAGGAAAGCCAGAGATTCCAGCAGTTCAGCACGCCTCTGCCTCTCGGCCTTGCCGCCCTGACCGCGGCCGCGATCACGCCGGACGATGTGGTACTGGAGCCCTCGGCTGGCACCGGCCTGATGGCGATCCTGGCACAGGCTGCCGGCGGCTCGCTGATCCTCAACGAACTCGCCGAAACCCGCGCCGATCTTCTCTCGTCCCTCTTTCCGGCCTTTCCCGTCACCCGGATCGACGCTGCCCAGATCGACGACTATCTGGTCCCGGACGCCATGCCGTCCGTGGTTCTGATGAACCCGCCTTTCTCGGTCATGGCCAATGTCGAGGGACGGATGGCGGATGCTGCGTATCGTCATGTCGCCTCGGCGTTGGCCCGTCTCACCCCCGGTGGACGACTGGTCACGATCACCGGCGCGAATTTCGGACCGGAAGCCAAGGCTTGGCGCGACGCCTTCGTACGCCTGCAGGACCGCGGCCGCGTGGTCTTCACCACGGCCATCGACGGAGCGGTCTTCGCCAGGCATGGTACCCGCATCGACACGCGGCTGACGGTGATCGACAAACTGCCCGCCGACGATCCGTCAGTCTTCCCGGCCTCGACAGGAACCGCACCCGACGTTGTCACGCTGCTCGGCTGGATCGAAAGCCAGCTTCCGCTGCGTTTGCCGGTGTCGCTGCCGAAGGTCGCTTCTCCCGTGCCGGCAGCTGCGCCGAAGACCGTGCGCGGTTATCTCGCTCGCGCCACAGCGTCCCGACCCGCCGCCGCACCAGCGTCCGATCCCGAAGGGGTGGAGCTCGAGTATGAGACCGTGGACTGGGCGCCGCCCGAGGGCGCGCGCTTGTCGGACGCGATCTATGAGGAATATGCGCTGCAATCGCTGCGCATCCCCGGCGCCGAGCCGCACCCGACCAAGCTGGTGCAATCCGCTGCCATGGCCTCGGTCGCGCCGCCAAAGCCGTCCTACCGGCCCATGCTGCCGTCCGACATCCGCACCCGTCTGTCGGATGCCCAGCTTGAAACGGTGATCTATGCAGGTGAAGCCCATGCCGATCATCTCGCCGGCGCCTGGACCGTGGACGAGCATTTCGACAATGTGAGCGCCGCGCCCGAGGATGCTGCCGGATCGATCCGGTTCCGCCGGGGCTTCATGCTGGGTGACGGCACCGGTGCGGGCAAGGGCCGTCAGTCGGCCGGGATCATCCTCGACAACTGGCTGCGCGGCCGCCGCAAGTCGGTCTGGATCAGCAAATCCGACAAGCTGATCGAAGACGCGCAGCGTGACTGGTCGGCGCTCGGCATGGAACGGTTGCTGGTCACCCCTCTGTCACGCTTCCCTCAAGGCGCAAAGATCACGCTCTCGGAAGGCATCCTGTTCACCACCTATGCCACGCTACGCTCCGACGACCGGGGCGAGAAGGTTTCGCGCGTCAAGCAGATCGTCGAATGGTTGGGCAGGGACTTCGATGGGGTCATTATCTTCGACGAAAGCCATGCCATGCAGAATGCCGGAGGCGGCAAAGGAGACCGCGGCGATATCGCCGCCTCGCAGCAGGGACGGGCAGGCCTGCGGCTCCAGCACGCGCTGCCCGATGCGCGCGTGGTCTATGTCTCGGCGACCGGCGCCACCACGGTCCACAATCTCGCCTATGCGCAGCGCCTCGGTCTCTGGGGTGGCGAGGATTTTCCGTTCCAGACCCGCGCCGAGTTCGTCGAAGCGATCGAAGCCGGTGGCGTTGCGGCCATGGAAGTGCTGGCCCGCGATCTGCGATCCTTGGGCCTCTATACGGCTCGCTCGCTCTCCTATGATGGGGTGGAATACGAGCTGATCGAGCATCAGCTCACCGATGAACAGCGGCGCATCTATGATGCTTACGCGGCCGCGTTCGCCGTCATTCACAACAATCTCGACGCGGCGATGGAGGCGGCCAATATCACCGGCAGTGAAGGCACGTTGAATCGCCAGGCCAAATCCGCCGCGCGGTCGGCCTTCGAGAGCACCAAGCAGCGTTTCTTCGGGCATCTGCTGACCTCCATGAAAACCCCGACGCTGATCCGTTCGATCGACGCCGATCTCGAGGCAGGCCATGCGGCCGTCATCCAGATCGTCTCCACCGGCGAGGCGCTGATGGAACGGCGGCTGGCGGAGATTTCGACCGAGGAATGGAACGACATTTCCGTCGATGTCACGCCGCGGGAATATGTCGGCTCGTATTTGCAGCATTCCTTCCCGGTGCAGCTCTACGAACCCTTCACCGACAGCGAAGGCAACCTCTCCTCGCGCCCGGTGTTCCGGGACGGTCAGCCGGTCGAAAGCCGCGGAGCCGTGGCGCGGCGCGATGAGATGCTGGAGCAACTCGGCTCGTTGCCGCCGGTTCCGGGGGCGCTCGACCAGATCGTCCAGCGCTTTGGCACCGACGTGGTGGCGGAGGTCACGGGCCGGTCGCGCCGGATCGTGCGCAAGGGCGATGGCGCATCGGCCCGCCTGGCCGTCGAGAACCGCGCGCCCTCCGCCAACCTTGCCGAGACCTCGGCCTTCATGGATGACCAGAAGCGCATCCTGGTCTTCTCGGACGCCGGTGGCACGGGGCGCAGCTATCACGCGGACCTCTCGGTGCGAAACCAGCGGCTGCGCGTGCATTACCTGCTGGAACCGGGCTGGAAGGCCGATGCCGCCATTCAGGGGCTCGGGCGCACTAACCGCACCAATCAGGCGCAGCCTCCGCTGTTCCGACCCATCGCCACGGATGTGAAGGCCGAGAAGCGGTTCCTCAGCACGATCGCGCGTCGTCTCGACACCCTCGGCGCGATCACCCGTGGCCAACGCCAGACCGGTGGACAGGGCCTGTTCCGGCCCGAGGACAATCTGGAATCCGCCTATGCCCGCGATGCGTTGCGCCAGCTCTATTTGGCTGTAGTGCGCGGCAAGGTCGAGGGCTGCTCGCTTGAACGCTTCGAAACCGCCACCGGTCTGACGCTGATGGACCCGAACGGCATCAAGGACGACCTGCCGCCGATCACGACCTTCCTCAATCGCCTGCTGGCTCTGACCATCGAGTTGCAGGGCATCCTGTTCTCGGCCTTCGAACAGCTTCTGGAGGCCCGGATCGACGGGGCGATTGCCTCAGGCACCTATGACATGGGGCTGGAGACGCTGCGCGCAGAGAGCTTCATCGTCACCGACCGGCAGGTGATCCACACCCATCCCGGCACCGGTGCTGAAACGCGGCTCCTGACCCTGACCGAACGCAAGCGCAACAAGCCGGTCTCGCTGGATGCGGCCCTGGCGGAACTGGATGATCTGCGCGCGAAGCTGCTCGTCAACGAGCGGTCGGGCCGGGTTGCGGTGCAGGTCCCGACCACCAGCGTCATGCTGGACGATGGCGAGATCGAACGCCGCGTCCGGCTGATCCGGCCGATGGAAGCAATGAACCTGCCCGTGCGGGCGATGGGCGAGACCCACTGGGTCGAGGCCGAGCGCGCTGCCTTTGCCTCGGCATGGCAGGCCGAGTTGGATGAAGTGCCGGAGTTCACCGACAGCATCCTGCACATGGTGACAGGGCTGCTTCTGCCGATCTGGAAACGCCTGCCGCAGGACTCCTCGCGCGTCTATCGGCTCCAGACCGACGAGGGCGAACGCATCATCGGTCGCCGGGTCTCGCAGGCATGGGCTACCAATGCTTCGACCAGTGGCGTCGCCAACTGCCTGACCCCGGATGCGGCCTATGCCGCGCTGAACGAAGGCCGCACGATCCTCGATCTCGCCGAGGGGCTGCAACTGCGCCGCGTCCGCGTCATGGGTGCTAACCGGATCGAACTGACCGGCTTCACCGACACGATGCGCGAGCGCCTGCGGGCCTATGGGCTCTTCAGCGAGATCATCTCCTGGAAGCTACGATTCTTCGTGCCCGTCGATGCAACCGGCCCGGCGGTCATCGGTAAACTGCTCGACCGCTTCCCCGTCGAGCGCATTTCCGAGCGGGAGGCTGCGTGATGGCACGCATCAACGCTTCCGAACTGGCGCAGCGTCTCGGCCGACAGGCCGAGGCGGTGTGCCGCTACTACCTCTCGAATGGGCGCAAGCAGGGCAATTACTGGCAGGTTGGGGATGTACGGAACACTCCCGGCCGTTCAATGTTCGTCCGTCTGACCGGGCCGGAAATCGGTAAGGGCGCGGCTGGAAAATGGACCGATGCGCAGAGCGGGGAACATGGCGATCTGCTCGACGTGATCGGCGAAAGTCTTGGCCTCATCGACTTCGCCGACATTGCCGAAGAAGCGCGCCGCTTCCTCAGTCTACCGCATCCTGAACCGGTGCCAAACTCCCGCCGATCCCGAACACCGCCAGCACCATCGGGATCGTCCAAGGCGGCCCGCCGGCTCTGGCGCATGACGCAACCGCTCACCGGCAGTCTTGCAGAGGCGTATTTACGGACACGCGGCATTGCGGATTTACGCGGAACCGCAAATCTGCGGTTCCACCCGACCTGCTACTGGCGTGCGGAGAGCGACGGCCCAACCGAAACCTGGCCGGCCATGATCGCCGCCGTCACCGACCTCGAAGGCAGGATCACCGGTGTGCATCGCACCTGGCTTCAACGTGACGGCTCCGGGAAAGCGCCGATCGATCCGCCGAGAAAGGCGATGGGAGACCTGCTCGAAAACGCCGTCCGGTATGGCAAGGCGCAGGATGTCATGGCGGCAGGCGAGGGGATCGAAACCATCTTGTCACTGCGCCAGGCGCTACCGATCATGCCGATGGCCTCCGGACTCTCGGCCGGACATCTCGCTGCTATCCTGTTCCCGCCGCATCTGCGCAGGCTCTATATCGTCCGCGACAACGATCCGGCAGGCAACGCTGCACGGGACAGCCTGGTGGACCGGGCCATTGAGGCCGGGATCGAGGCCATCACGCTTTCGCCCATGCTGGGGGATTTCAACGACGATCTCGTCAGCTTCGGACTGGAAGCGCTTCGGGCGCAGATCCGGGTGCAAATCGCTCCCGAAGATGTCAGCCGCTTCATGTCGCGCGCACCATAGCCAGAGAGGGCCGTGAGCGGGGATGACTGATCCCGCCATGGGCAAGGTGGTGTTGCTCCTCGGCACGAGACCCGCGCCTTGGCCTTCTTGAGAGGGCGAGCGGCCCACAAGCGCTTCGGCCCGGCAATGGCGGCGCCCGACTGATTTCCGTCGGCGGGCAAGCCCGCCTTTACAGCGCGAAACAAATCAGCCGGGCTTTGCCATCAAGGCCCTCACCTGAGGCTCGGACTGCCAGACCGGAGCGCCCGTGGGCTTGTCGTCGCCATGAAGGCCGCGACGGTCGCGGTCCAGCCGAAGGACACATCCCATGTATGCCCATGACGAATTCGAACCCGATCACAGCACGTCTCCCACCGGCCATGTCATCGAAGCGCTCGAACTCTATGGCTACCATCCCGCCGAGGGCGAGGCCGATCCTCGAATCACGCCCGAGGATACCGCCATCCAGGGCGCGGTTGCCGACATCTTCGATGCCCTGATCTCCACCATGGCCGACACCAGCCTCGATTTCGACCTCGACGAGATCATGTGGTCCACCGTCAATACCTTCCACCGCGCCGTCGAGCGGATCGAACGCAAACTCGACGATAACGAGCAGGCCCAGAAGCGCCTTCAGCGCGAACAGGACGGAAGCGAGGTGAAATCTGTCCAGCTGGAGACCCTGATCGGCATCGGACAAAACCTGATCGAGCGCCGCGACAGCATGGAGACCTTCCGCGACACTGCCGCCGACCTCTTCCTGCGCACCACAGGCGCGCCCTGGTCGCCGCGCTCCGGATCACGGGTCAACCATCGCCAGATGACCTCGGCCATGATCGACAGCCGAGATTTTCTCGCCGCCAAGCAACGGGCCGACAATGAGGTGCTCTTGCCCGCAGGGCCGAAGATCGCCTTCTCGGGCGGAGATACCACCGATCACCGGCTGATCTGGGACAGGCTCGATCAGGTCCATGCCAAACACCCCGACATGGTGCTCCTGCACGGAGGTTCGCCGAGAGGGGCGGAACGCATCGCGGCCACTTGGGCCGACAACCGCAAGGTCGCGCAGGTCGCCTTCAAGCCGGACTGGACGAGACACGCCAAGGCTGCGCCCTTCAAGCGCAACGACCGGATGCTCGATACCATGCCGATCGGGGTCATCGTCTTCCCCGGAACGGGTATCCAGGAAAACCTCGCCGACAAGGCCCGCAAGATGGGTATCCCGGTCTACCGCCTGGCGGAGGGCAGCGCGTGAGCGCTGCCCTACATTGAAATGGAAGCTTCGAGCCCACCTTGACCATTGCTGCGAGTCGCAGAGACGTCGGCATTCCGGAAAGACGGCTCTTTCAAGTCTGACCTTGGTATTCTTGCGCCAGCACCCCCATGATGAGGTCGTCGTGCCAAGCATCGCCAACACGAGCGCTCTCGCGTTCGCGGCCCTCTTCGATAAAGCCGCAGGCGCGATAGCACCGGATCGCCCGCTCATTGTATGAGAGCACCCGCAAGTCAACCCGGTGTAGCTTCAACGTTGCGAAGCCATACGATAAGATTAAATTGATCACTTCGCGACCCAACCCTTTCCCGAGCTGTGAGGGGTCGTAGAGCCCGATCGCCAGGCGCGCCCGGCTGTCATGGAGATCGAGCCCGTCCAGACGAGCCTCCCCTAATAGGCGGTGATCGACCTCGACGGCCCAACAAAGGGGATGCGCAAGGTTCCGCTCCACCCATGACCGGGCATCGCCTTCCTCATACGGGGGAAGGCCCGTCGGGTCGCCTCCAAAGCTGTGCACGATCTCCGGTGACCGCCCGAGAGCCAGCCTTCCGGCAATATCGGAGCTACGGAAGGGCCGCAGACGGACGCGCGCGCCCACAAGCACTGGAATTTCTCGGGTCATTTCGGAATATTGGCATGCTCGCCCCTGTCTGGCTATGCAGAAGAAAGCTGACACTCTCGTATCGGTAACAAAGGTCCACGTCGGCCGAACTGCCGACCTGCGAAATTCTTTCTCCGTCGCCCGAAACAAGAATTCTGCTAACTTTCGGTTGCGCCAAGGTGGTGGTGGAAGGCGCGACCGTTCCAATTCATACGGGAGATCCCACCATGTTCGTTCTCGGAATCCTTGCATTTTTTGCCGCCATCGCGGCCATGTGCTGGTTGGTGTTCAACCTCGCCGTCTTCACCCTGCCGTTTCTCGTCGGACTTCATACCGGCATCTGGGCTTATGGCACCGGCGCAGGCTGGTTCGGTTCAATCCTCGTCGGCGGCTTTGCCGCAGGGTTGACGCTTGCCATCGGTCAGGCGCTGATCATGCTCGTGCGCCCGCTCTGGGCGCGGTTTGTCATCGCGCTGATCTTCGTGGTGCCGGCGGTGCTCGCTGGCTTCCATGCAACTCTCGGGATCACCAGGGCCATGATGCCCTCGGAGACATGGCAGATGATCTTCGCCGTTATCGGCGCTGGTGCCGTTGGCGTTTCTGCCTTCTTTCGCATTGCCGGTTCGGCCGCCGAGCCTTCGGGTAGGTCTCCCATAGGCGTCTGATACTGCTGACGATCCGATGAGGCGGCACCGGAGCGGCGCTGGAATGCCATCTCGATCATCAGGATGCCGGTATGGGGCGGTGCGCGAGTCGGCCTATGGCAGCCACGCGTCGCGGCCCGTGCCCGTGCGGTGGAGGTGGCGGAGCGTTCGAGCAGCAGACTGCACCTGTGATCGCGGGGGGCACGTCCGGCGGGGCGCCTGGAGAGTGATGCGCATGGCCTGTCGCGGGCGAGCAAACCCGCCGGTGGAAAGACCGGTCAGGCTGATGAGCATCCGTGGTTGCCATCGTCTCCGTTCCTTGCCCATCCCATGTCCGCTCCATACGGCCCTTTCAATGGCCTGATCTGGCCGAAGACCGGCTTTGCCTCGACCGGCTTGGCGCAACAGCGCTACCATAACTTTCTTCCCCTGGGCTGTGCCCATTCCGCGCGAAACAAGAAAGTTCTGCCTTTGCTGTCCGGCCCCCGGCACGCCGGGGGTGCGCCGCCGGTCGTCTCCGGCCTGTCGATCGCCATCGGGCCGCAATGGTGCGGACCCGGAAACGGAAAACGGAGACTTAACATGGCGACCATCGGCACCTTCAAGAAGACCGGAAACGAATTCACCGGCGAAATCGTCACCCTCAGCGTCCAGGTCCAGGGCGTGCGCATCGTCCCCGACACCCGCACCACCGGCGAGAACGCCCCCAGCCACCGGGTCCTGGTCGGCCGCGCCGAGATCGGCGCCGCCTGGTCCAAGCGCTCGGGCGAGGGCCGCGACTATCTGGGCCTCAAGCTCGACGATCCGAGCTTCACCGCCCCGATCTACGCCAACCTCTTCGACGACGAGGACGGCGAGAGCTACGCGCTGATCTGGTCCCGCCCCAACGGTCGCCGCAGCGAGTAGCGGCGCCGTGAGGCCCCGGCCGACAGGCCGGGGCCCGCCCGCCAAACCGGGCAACCGAATCAGTTTTCCGAATTGGCGGTGCCAAGACGAAAACGCGATATAAACGCAGAAGAATTCCGGTAGAGATTCCCTAGAGGGCGACTATAATAGTCGTAGTTCTGGCGTGCGCGCCGGGCCGGATGGGAGGTGATCTGCATGATCACCGCCCGACAATCACGGGCCGCGCGGGCGCTTCTTGGCTGGACACAGGAGCAGCTTGCGGATGAGGCCCGGGTATCTTTGACCGCGCTCAAGCGCCTCGAATCCGAAAGCGGACTCGAGGTCTATGAGACCACGCGCGATCAGGTTCGACGGGCTTTCGAAGCGAATGGCATTCTTCTCCTGAACTCCGACCAGGGGATTGGAGTGATGCATGTTCAGGCGAAGGCCGTCCCGAAGGGCTGAGTTTTGCGGCGCATCTCCCCGAAAAGGGATGCCCGCCGTCACCATGCTTACAAGAAGGTCGAGCCGCTGTGTTAGAAATGCTCGCAAACCGCAGTGGGGTTGCGCGTGAGAAGAGGCGAATTGCAGGATGTACCGCCGCAAGGAGCCGTGGTGACGGATTATGACCGTCGTCACATGACGCAGTATATGCGTTTGCTCGATGCTGCAGGCGAAGGCGCGAGCTGGCAGGAGGCGGCGCAGATCATCCTCGGCCTCGATACACAGAAAGAGCCAGAGCGAGCGCGCCTCGTCCACGACGCCCATCTTGAACGCGCGCGCTGGCTGAGTTCCGAGGGCTATCGGCAATTGGCGGCGGGGCGCACCGGCTGAGAAGGTGATGCGTCTCACGCATCACCTGATGCCTTGGGGCGGACTTCCCAAATGATTGATCTCTCGGAATCCTTTCCTGAGATCAACCCAGGGGAGAGGCGATGCCATGCAACCCGACCGCTCGAATTGGCGTGACCAGGCGGCCTATGACTATCTCGATGATCTGGCCGCGCCGGAACTCGGCTGGGAATGCCTGCGCCGCAATCCCGAATATCAAGATGACTATGCAGAACTTGCAGGGGGACCACCTGAGAGGGCTGACCTGAGGGATCAGGTCGTCCGTCGATGGGGTCTGTGCTTTCCCGATACGGCCCGGTCTGAGCGCGACTGTTGCAGAGATATTCTGGCGCCCCGAAATCGATACCAGCGCCGTGTTCCTTGCGGTAGCCCCCGAAGCACTCGCCGGAGAGACTGATACTCCCGGCGATGAGATAGTTGCCCCGAAGGGCAGGGCATCCCCGATTGGCAAGCACCTGCGCCACAGGCTGCCGGACGGAACATACCTGCATCTCGTCGTTCCCCTGAAGCAGCACGGTCGGCTTGTGGCTACCGTTCCGCTCGGCCCTGAGGGGCTCGACCGCATGGAGGCGATCCAGCGGCTCCTGGCGAACCAGCACCGCCGTCGATCAATCCCCCGCGACACTCGCCTCACAGCGCAGCAGAAAGCGCGCCTGCGGCGTGTCCTTCAAGCCTCCGACGCCGCCTTCCATGGCGCGACCCAGAAGCAGATCGCCGAGGTCCTGTTCCGGACCGATCGCCTGGACCGCGATGAATGGCAGGTCTCCTCGGCCCGCTTTGCCGTCTCCAGCCTCCTTCGCGAGGGGCGTGACCTGATCGCCGGTGGCTATCGCAAGCTCCTTCGCCACCAGCGCCGCCTCTAGGTCGGCGATCCCGCGCCGCGGTGTGCGGATTTACCCCTGCTACCTTTCCACTGCATCTGACCGGACGCGCTTCGCCATCGTGACCGTCATCAGCCGCTGTTTCGCGGCACTGGTCACACACAGTAGGGAGACGCCCGATGTCCGCCATCTCAACCGAACTTCCCCCGCGCTATCTGCGCACCAAGGAAGCCGCGCAGTTCCTCAGCCTGTCCGCTCGCACCCTGGAAAAGCACCGGACCTATGGCACCGGTCCCGCCTACCACAAGCTCGGCGGACGCGTGGTCTATTCGATCGAGGACCTGCAGGCCTGGGTCGGACGGGGCGCCGTGACCTCGACATCCGACCCGCGCGGGCAGGTCCTGCCGGCGAAACGCCACGCGCTCGCCAGCCTCCCGCAGCCCGGCCGCTTCGTGCGCTGACACAGCGGCAATGACGTCATGACCGATGGACGCAAACCCCGTTCCGAGCGCGGACAGCTCGATCTGTTCCGCGCGCTGCCCGGCGACATCGCCCCAAGAGATGCGCAGGATCTTATGGCCTATCCCTTCTTCTCCCTCGCCAAGTCGAAGCGCGTTGCGCCGATCGACTTTACCGCTGGCAGCGTCAGCATCCGGGTCGAGGCTGTTCCCGATCACGGCATGGCCACGATCTGGGATGCCGACATCCTGATCTGGGCGGCCAGCCAGATCGTCGAGGCGCGTGACGCGGGTCTGCGCACCTCCCGGCTGATGGCCGCCACTCCATACGAGATCCTCACCTATGTCGGCCGCGGAACCAGTGCGCGGGATTATCAGCGCCTGAAGGCGGCGCTGGATCGCCTGCAGTCGACGACGATCTCCACCTCGATCCGGCAGCCGGCTGAAGGACGTCGCCATCGCTTCTCCTGGATCAACGAATGGCAGGAGCGCAGCGACAGGGACGGGCGCCCGGATGGTATCGAGCTGATTGTGCCCGACTGGTTCTACCAGGCCGTGCTCGACAATGCGCTCATCCTCACCATTGACCGGGCGTATTTCGACCTGACCGGCGGGCTCGACCGTTGGCTCTATCGCCTGGTGCGCAAGCACGGTGGCCGCCAGCGCGATGGCTGGCGTTTCGACTTCCATCATCTTCACCAGAAGTCCGGGGCACTGTCGCCCTTCAAGCGGTTTGCCTTCGAGCTTCGCGACATCATCCGGCGGCAGCCGCTGCCGGGCTACACGCTCTTTCTCGAGACCGAGGTTGGTGGCCGCAAGCTGCTGGCCTTCGAGCCCGCGCCGGGCTGTGGAAAACCTGTGAATGCGCTCGTGCTATCGGGAACCCGGACTATCGTGCCATCAGGAACCGGGGTCTCGTGCTATCAGGAACCCAAACAGGGTGTAACGCACGGGAGTAAATGCGGAAATCGTCCCCTTAACTTAGAATCTAACGAAGACTCTAACTTTGAAGAGCGCGCGGATGGTGTGGAGAACATCATCCGCAGCGCAGCCGGGGGCCTTCGAAAGGCTGAGAAACCGGACGCATCAAGCATGCCTGGCGCTGCCGGATCGCTCCCGGACAGCCCCGCCTCCGACACGGTCCGTCGCCCCGTCTTGGCACGCCTTCCACTCGATCTCCCGGGAGATCGGTGATGAGTGTCATTCTGAGACCCGGCAAATTACCCGCGACTGAGGCTTCCTCTCTCAGCTTCGACGGTATGACCCGCGTCGAATTGATCTGGCTGGAGAAGCGGACCGAGTTCTGGATCCGGTTCGGCAACGGGGCAGGGGAGCAGGTCCTGGACCGCAGCCGACGTGTGGTCTCCTTCATGCCTGGTTCTGTCTTCGCCTTCGTCCGCTGGGCCGCAAATGACTATGGAACCGTCCTCTCGCGCATCGACATCGTGCGGACGATGGTGCCCGGCCGTTCCTATCAGACGCTGCCATTCGTGCGCCCAGGTGGCGAGATTTTGTTGAAGATCGAAGGCTGGCCCAAGGTCGAGAAGGTCCTCCGCCATGTCGATACCATCGAGGGTCTCGGCATCGATCCTGCCGACGTCGATCCCGATCACTGGCGCCATGTCGCCCACTGGATGAAGGCGGGCGAAGCTCCGCGACCCTATACGGCGGAACGCCATGCCGCATGGCTCCGGCGTCGGGAGATCGGAAAATGACCCGTGCCCGCTACATCATGGTGACGGTTGCGGCGCTTGCCGCCGTCATCGCCGGCAGCATTCCGACTGCGCCACGGCTGGTCTGGAACGCCTCGGCTAGCGTGCCGATTGGTCTCTACACCATCGCGCCAGCGGATCGGCTCAGGGTGCCAGATCTGGTCGTGGTCATGCCGCCCGAACCCCTTGCGGGTTTCATGGTCGCGCGCGGCTATGTCGGTCGCGATGTGCCGATCCTGAAGCACGTCACCGGGCTGCCGGGACAACGGGTCTGCCGTGACGGCGCCGCGATCACCGTCGATGGCAGAGACCTGGGGGAGGCGCGAGAGCGCGACAGCCAGGGCCGCGATCTTCCCGTCTGGCAGGGCTGTCGCACGATTGCCGAGGGGGAGGTCTTCCTGATGAACCCGGCGGTCGCTGACAGTTTCGACGGCCGCTACTTCGGCCCGTTCCCCACCTCGGCAGTGATCGGCCGGGCCAGTCCACTGTTCACCGATGAGCGCGGCGATGGCCGCCTCGTCTGGCACGCGCCGGAGCGGTGACGCGCGTCCACGGCGGGACGTGCAAGCGGCCTGCCTCCCATTCACCGCATGAGGAAGGAGCTTCCAATGCCACAGATCGGCCAATTCACACGCACCCCGTCCGGCTATTCCGGACAGGTTCGCACGCTCTCGCTCGACCTGGAGCTGACCTTTGTTCCAACCGATAACGTCGATGCCGAGAAGGCTCCTGCCTATCGTATCCACCTCGGTGACGAGGAGGGCCCGGAGGTTGGCGCTGGCTGGAAACACACCGGCGAAACCGCAGGGGCTTTCGTTTCGGTCGTGCTCGATGATCCGGTTTTCCAGCATCCGATCCGCGCCCGCCTGTTCCAGTCGGATGAGGAGGGCAGGGCATGGGGGCTGCACTGGACCCGCCCGAAGAAGCGCGATGAGCAGGACTGAAAATGACAATGTCCTGCACCCGTCCCGCTTCGGGGAGATGCGGCGCCCGCCGCCGCATGCTCCTCCTTCTTCTTTCCGGCCTCCTCATCCCGGTCACCGCCACGCAGCCGCTGTTGGCGCAAACCGATGCGCCCGATCACGCAATTGCCGTGCATCCCTACGCCGCCCAGGTCACCGAGGCATCGCAGCGCTTCGGCATTCCGACGACATGGATCATGGCCGTGATGCGGGCGGAAAGCGCGGGTGATGTGCGCGCGCTGTCGTCGGCCGGTGCGATGGGGCTGATGCAGGTCATGCCCGACACCTGGGCCGGGCTGCGCATCCGTCATGGCCTCGGCCGAGACCCTTTTGAGCCGCGTGACAACATCCTCGCGGGCACGGCCTATCTGCGCGAGATGTGGGACCGCTATGGCGATGTCTCGGCGATGCTGGCGGCCTATAATGCCGGTCCCGCCCGCTACGAAGAATACCGACTGGCGGATCGTCCGCTGCCTCCCGAGACACGTGCCTATGTCGCTGCGCTTGCACCCGTTCTGCTTGGCGAGCGGCCATCGGGCACCGCTATCACTGTAGCCCGACCGCGCGATTGGCGTGAGGCGGCGCTCTTCATCAGCCGCGACGACGGGACCTTTGCGACCGATCCTGTGTCGCCTCACCCGACGGTCGGCGCCACTCCTTCACCCGTCCCGGCGGTGCCGCAGGCGGGCATCACCCCGCAGCCTGAGGGCCTCTTTGTCCAGCGGGAGACTGGTGAGGTCCAGCCATGATCCGCGCGACGACACTTCGCATTCCGTCGTGCTCTGGCGTGTCTTGGAAGGCGCAAGGAGTGGTGGTGGGCACCACGACCGAAGGATGGCAGGATAAAAGGGCGCACGGTGCGCGGCGGTTGGGTGGTTGTTTTTGTTCATGTTTTCGCCGCGCTCCGCACCGTGTGGCGCGTGCGCGGACCGTGAGAGATGTGCCTAACGCTCTAATATTCAGTGCGATTTTGCACTGTGTGGGGACCTCCCATGCCCGATGATCGCGAGTTCCGCATCCGCCCGGGGCGTATCCGCTCCACCCGGGCGCAGCAGGCCCGGCCCTTCATCGCGCAGGCTCTGGCCGCTGCGAAAAAGGCCGGTGGTGGTGTCTCGCGGGCCGGGCGCGTCACCCCGGGCAATCGGTCCCGTTTCGGGCGCGGTCAGCGTGCCAGCATTCAGGCCAACCGCCTCATCACCGCCCGCACGCGCGGCGCGGTGGTCAAGGCGCGTGTGGTGCGGCACAGCGGGACGTCCGCGCCTCTCGGAGCCCACCTCGATTACCTGCGCCGGGACGGCGTGACCCGGGACGGGGAGAAGGCCAGACTCTTCGGATCGGGAACGGAGGATGCCGATGGCCGGACCTTTGCCGGGCGGTGTCGCGATGACCGTCATCATTTCCGCTTCATCGTCTCGCCCGACGACGCGCCGGACATGTCCGACCTGCAATCCTTTACCCGCGATCTCGTCGGGCGGATGGAGCAGGATCTCGGCACGTCTCTCGATTGGCTCGGCGTCGATCACTGGAACACCGCGCATCCGCATGTCCATCTGATCGTTCGGGGTGTGCGCGACGACGGCCAGGATCTCGTGATCTCGCGGGACTACATCAAGGAGGGGATGCGCGACAGGGCACGGGATCTCGTCACCCAGGAACTGGGCCCGCGCAGTGATCTCGACATCCGCCGGACGCTTGAACGTCAGATCGGGGCCGAGCGCTGGACGCAGCTCGATCGTCAGTTGCTGCGGGATGCGGGGCGTTCGCGCATCCTCGACATGGCGCCGGATGCGGATCGGCAGCCGGATGCGTTTCACACACTGAAGGTCGGGCGTTTGCGCCGGCTGGAAATGCTCGGGGTCGCCGACCAGATCGGACAGTCGCAATGGCACATCAGGAACGATGCCGAGGCGGTCCTGCGGGAGATGGGGGAGCGTGGCGACATCATTAAGCGGATGCATCGTGCCCTGACGGACCGGGGGATCGAGCGCGGGTCCTCGAGTTACGTCCTTGCCGCGGAGAGCCTCGATGTTCCCGTCATCGGTCGTCTGGTCCAGCGGGGCCTCGATGACGAGCTGAAGGGGACAGCCTATGCCGTGGTCGATGGTGTCGATGGCCGGAGCCACCATATCCGTCTGCCCCATCTCGACGCTGCCGGCGACAGTGCCCCAGGCTCTATCGTGGAACTCCGCACCTATGACGATGCGCGCGGCCAGCGTCGTGTCGCGCTGGCGGTCCGGTCCGACCTGGACCTCGCTGCGCAGGTGACCGCATCCGGGGCCACCTGGCTCGACCGGCAGGCCATCGCGCGGGAACCGCTCGCGCTGTCGGACCAGGGCTTTGGTGCCGAGGTCCGGCAGGCTCTGGAAGCCCGGGCCGATCATTTGACCTCGGAGGGGCTGGCCGAGCAGAGGGTCGGCAGAGTGGTCTTTGCCCGGCGCCTGCTCGGAACCTTGCGCGACCGGGAGCTGCAGGCGGTTGGCGAGCGGCTCTCAGGGGAAACCGGGTTGCCGTTCAGCAAGACGGGGGCGGGCGACTACGTCAGCGGCCTCTATCGTCAGCGTCTCGCGCTGGCCTCGGGTCGCTTTGCGATGATCGAGGGCTATGGCGCCGACGGCGCGCTCGGCTTCCAGCTCGTGCCGTGGTCCCCCTCCCTCGAAAAGCATCTCGGCCGGGATGTCACCGGCGTCGCACGCGGGGACGGAGGGGTCGATTGGGACTTCGGCCGCAAGCGCGGCATCGACCTCTGATCAAACACCGGAAAGGAGCGACAGTCATGTCCGCGACCAAGATCCTCTGGGGGCAGATCTCCATTGTCTTCCTCATCATTCTGGCCACCACCTGGGGCGCAACGCAATACGTGGCCGCGAGCCTTGGCTACCAGGCACAGCTGGGCCCGCCCTGGTTCGAGCTGTTCGGGACGCCCGTCTACTATCCTCCCGCTATCTTCTGGTGGTGGTATTTCTATGAGGCCTACGCGCCGCCGGTCTTCGCGACAGGCGGGATCATCGCCGCCTCGGGGGGCTTCATCGCCATCGGAGTGGCCATCGCCATGTCGGTCTGGCGCGCCCGCGAGGCCCGCAACGTTGCGACTTACGGATCTGCCCGATGGGCCGAGAAGGGTGAGGTGAAGGCGGCCGGTTTGCTGGACCAGGATGGTGTGGTCCTCGGTCGCTATGACCGGGAATATCTGCGCCACGATGGGCCGGAGCATGTGCTCTGCTTCGCCCCGACGCGATCCGGCAAGGGTGTCGGGCTCGTCGTCCCCACTCTTCTCACCTGGCCCGGCTCGGCCATCGTTCATGACATCAAGGGCGAGAACTGGCAACTGACCGCCGGGTTCCGCGCCCGGCACGGTCGGGTCCTCCTCTTCGATCCGACCAATCCGAACTCTTCGGCCTACAACCCGCTGCTGGAAGTGCGCCGTGGGGAGTGGGAGGTTCGCGATGTCCAGAACATCGCCGACATCCTCGTCGACCCCGAGGGGAGCCTGGAGAGGCGAAACCACTGGGAGAAGACCAGCCACAGCCTGCTCGTCGGTGCTATCCTGCATGTGCTCTATGCCGAGAAGGATAAGACGCTGGCCGGTGTCGCCAACTTCCTGTCCGACCCGCGGCGTCCTGTAGAGTCGACGCTGCGCGCCATGATGCGGACGCCGCACCTGGGCGAGGCGGGGCCGCATCCTGTGGTCGCCAGTGCTGCCCGCGAGTTGCTCAACAAGTCCGAGAATGAACGCTCGGGAGTGCTGTCGACGGCGATGTCATTCCTCGGCCTCTATCGCGACCCTGTCGTCGCCCAGGTCACGCGCCGCTGCGACTGGCGGATCGGTGACATTGTCGGGGGAGTGCGCCCCGTCACGCTGTATCTCGTGGTGCCGCCATCTGACATCAATCGCACCAAGCCGCTCATCCGTCTGATCCTCAATCAGGTTGGCCGACGCCTGACCGAGGATCTGCAAGGCAAGGATGACCGTCATCGGCTGCTTCTGATGCTCGACGAGTTCCCGGCGCTCGGTCGCCTCGACTTCTTCGAAAGTGCGCTCGCCTTCATGGCGGGATACGGGCTGAAGAGCTTCCTCATCGCCCAGTCGCTGAACCAGATCGAGAAGGCTTACGGCCCGAATAATTCGATCCTCGACAATTGCCACGTCCGGGTGAGCTTCGCGACCAATGATGAGCGTACGGCCAAGCGGGTGTCCGACGCTCTCGGCACCGCCACCGAGATGAAGGCGATGAAGAACTATGCCGGCCACCGCCTGGCGCCTTGGCTCAGCCATCTCATGGTGTCCCGGTCGGAAACCGCGCGGGCCTTGCTCACGCCCGGAGAAATCATGCAGCTGCCGCCATCCGACGAGATTGTCATGGTGGCCGGCACACCACCGATCCGGGCGACAAAAGCACGGTATTACGAAGATGCGCGGTTCACCGAGCGGGTCTTGCCGCCACCCGACTTGGAGGAAGTGGGCGTCTCGGGAGAGGATGACTGGAGCAGTCTGGCAGTGCCCACGCAAGATGACGAGCTGGAGCCAGTCTCCAAGGTGGGATCGGAGGATGAGGACCCGACAGCGTCGGAGCGCCGTCTTCAGCCGGAGCTGGCGCAGCCTCAGCCGGTTGACAGGCAGACGCCTCTCGAGAACGAGTTTGAATTCGACCCACCCGAGGAAGACGAGGATGGCGCTATCCGCAATCGCCGCATCATGCAGCAGATGCGCGGTGTCGCGCGCCAGGTCTCCCTCAATCCCGATGACGGCATGGAGCTTTGATCATGACCTCGAGCCGCAAGAAGACGAAGATCTCGGTCTATCTCGATCCTGAGGTCATGCAGATGCTGGTAGACTTCGCTGCCCGGCGCGACAGATCCCAGTCGATGGTGGCCGAGGCCGCGATCGCATCCTTCCTCTCCCCGGATGACGCAGAGCGCCGCGAGGCGGTTCTCGCGAGGCGCCTGGATCAGATCGACAGACGGATCACCCGGCTGGAGCGCGATGTCGGCATCTCCGTCGAAAGCCTGGCGGTGTTCATCCGTTTCTGGCTTGCGACAACACCGGCTCTGCCGGAACCCGCAGCCAAGGCAGCACGGGCGAAAGCAGGGGAGCGCTACGAGGCGTTTATCTCGGCTCTCGGTCGGCGTCTGGCCCAGGGGCCGAAGCTGCGGCAGGAGGTGTCGGAGGATGTGGACGGCGGCGGGGCAGCAGGTGGCTGAAAAGATGTCACCTGCCTCAGCCGCAAAGATCGGGACTGTAGGAGTGATCCTCATGATCGACCTGATCGGCCCACTGCTGCCACTAGCGGCGCCAAGACGGGCGCTGCGCCGTAGCTTCCCAAGTGGGCCGTCTGTCGACCGTGCGCTCTTCTGCACTACAGTTGGAAGGTTTCTTTCATGTATTCTGATCAAGGTGACTGCTCAACGCCGGCGAAGAGAAAGTTGCCAAAGAAGGGCCGCGCGGCAGGGCTGAAGCTGGCATTTTGACATATAATTTCAACTAATAAGTTCGCACGATCCGGGCGCCGGAGCCATCGTTTACCAACTCATAGTCCCGTCTCGATAAGTCTATGTCAGCCTCGCCAGGCACCGAGGCGCTCTGAGCGATCTGAAAGCCTGCGGGATCCAGCCAGATAATGCCATCAGGAGTGGGCACGGGCCGAACCGCATACCGACTGAGTTTCCCTTCCACTTCGGTGAAGCTTGCACTCACTGTCCTAGACGTTGCCGCGACCCGATCCGGCTTAGGCAATGACCTGTACCATTCGAGAAAGAGCTGCGGGTCGATCAAGTCCTCATCTGAAATCGGTGCGCCTCGTTGAACTAGCCATAAGTCATAATCCACACGTCGTGCAGCGCCTTCGTCCCTTGTTCCGACGATCCCCTGTGCGAGCGAGAAGGCGACAAACGGATCCAATGTTCCCCAACGTAAAAGCTCACGGAACCAGAAACCGATCCATGGCAAGCCGCTAGTTGCTCGCCACGTGTCTAGACTCGGCACCTCAAGCTCGCCGGCACCTGCATTCCACGCTTCTGCAACGGCAGCGCCCACTGCCACCCCGAGACGAAATTCCAGATTGTTTGCAACAAATCCCTGCCATCGTCTCAACTCCACCGGCGGTGGCGGTGGCGCACCTTCGCGTTGTAACCACCAGCCGGCTACCTCGTGCCAGCGCCCGATTAGTGCGGTTTCAGTAGCCCCACGTGAAGTAAACCCGAACCCTCGACCGGTTCGTACCAATTCCCCGATCTGCCAAAAAAGGGTAAAGCGCGCCTCCGGCGATCGCCGGCCATAATCGGCTGCTGCCTTGAGGACGGTGTTGATCTGAGGCGACACCTGCTGGAACTGGCGACCGACATAGGGGGTGAAGCCGATTTGATAGAGGGTTCGCCGCTGAACCGGGTCGGGATATAGACGCTCGACCACAGCTTGGCCGCGTTTGATGAAGGCTGCCTCCATCCAGCTCTCCACAGCACTTGAATATCGGGTGAAGGTCCGTTGCCACACACGACTCAGGGCGGCTTCGAGCGACGCCGCAGACAAGCCTTCCAGCTTCTCGATTTCGTCGACGGCAGCGATGATTATACCATCGAGCTCGTCAAGGCTGTCACCTAGCATGTCGAGCAGTGCAGGCGAACCGACGCCAAGATCAGTCCCGATCCCCTCGGGCATCGTCTGCTCAAGGAAATTGTGTAGGTCGGCCACGGTTCGCAGTCCGAGGTGATCCCGCAACTTTGTCCAGATCGACGCCAGCAATGTCTGCAGCGGCGCATAGACCACGAGGTCGGCCGACTCCTCGAGCGCCAGTAGATGGAGCATCCGGTTGAGGTTTGCGACATAGGCGTCACGTTGTCTGCGCTGCTCGTCTTGCTTGCTCGCCGCCGTCGCGCTGTTCGCCATTGGCACGCAGACCAAGGTAAGGCCTTCCATCGCTTCCGCCGCCCCGGGCCGTCCTGCGCGCCCAGCGAGGTTGCGGAATTCCGAGGTAGGAATGATGTCGGTTACCGGCGCGCCATTAGTGCCGAACTCGACGATACGCTCTAGGCTCGGGAGAATAATAAGATCGAAAGGTAGGTTGACCCCTTCGGTCAATGTCGCGGTGGCGACCGTGATCGGACACACCTGCTTATCAATCAGTTCAACCATTAGGCGCCGCAGTCGTTGCGGCATCTGACCATGGCTAGTGGCGATGCCGCGATCAAGTAGGCGGACCTCGCTTGACCCCTCGCCGCAATAGTCGACACAGGCCGCGCGCGCCTCATCGAACAGCCGCCGCGCATCCTCAGTTCTCGGCGCAAAGGGGGCGATTGCAGACCACCCCGCCAGATCAAAGGCTTCGGCATAGCGCCGCATTACGCGATCTGGGCCCTGAGTAATCGACACCAGTATACGCCGACCGCTCGGGGCGAGATGCAGCGCCGTCCATAGCGCGTGGATCTGTACATAATGATGCAGGCTGTTTTTCACCCCCGCTGGCGGGTCAGGCATCGGCGGCAAGCCGAGCGCGAGGAACACGGGTGCATCGCGACCTCGCACATAAAGTGGCTGCCCGTTATTCAGTTCCAAAGTGATGAAAGGGGACTGATTAGGGCGGCATTCCAGCACCCCGACCAGCTGACGACTACTTCGATAGCCGAGACCTACCGGGACAGCAGCGTCATCACCCTCAATCCATCGCGATACCGGTGGTGCTGCGCCGCCGGCAACGGCAGTAAGTGCGATCCGCGCTATGTTCGGCTTGAGCACGAGGATACGGGATACCAAGCTTTCAAGTCGAATGGATCGATCGCCGTGTGCCGCGAGGTCGCGCATTGTCTTGGGCGTTCCCGCCACCACTACCTGATGCGCCTCGTCGATGATGAGCAAAGCTAGACGATAAATTAGCAGCGTACCCAAGTAGCGCATCAGCGCCTCGGCTTTTTCGACGGTGGCGATGAGAACCGTGGGCGTTTCGGTCGTTAGCCAGTTATCGGTGATGCCCCAGTCAGTCCCTCCGTAGAGGCCAGTGATCACGATGTTCTCGCCTCGGAACTCGGAACTGAGTTTTGCTTCGACCTCACCTGCCAACGCGCGAGATGGTACGAGATAGAGGGCGAGCCGCCCCGGTGCTCCGGGTTCGGGAGGTGTAAGTAGCAGCTCTTTGACGAGCGCGAGATTGGCAACCATCGTCTTGCCTGAGCCCGTCGGAGTGCAGAGGGCGAAGGCGTTTCCATCCGTTAGTCGCTCGATCCCCTGAATCTGCGAGGCCCACAACACGCCGCGTCCACGTCCAAATTGCTCGCGTGCAAAGCGGCGTAGCTGATTGGCTGCCGCTGGCGTGTCTTCAACGAGAGCTGTAGCACGTCGATGCAGACTATTCCGCACGAAGCGTTCGGCTGCTGCCAACACCAGGCGCAGCATTACCCATGTCTCATCATTGGTCCAACGTGTGGCGATATCGGCCAATGTTTTCAGCTTCTCTAGGGCGATTCCCGTTCGGGTCTGTTCGCCCCGCCGCAGGCTTTCAGCCAACAAACCGAGCGAGCGGATAGTCTCTACGACGAGGTACCACGCGAGAGGGCTGAAGGATGCCTGACGAGGGGTATCCTGTTCCTCCGCATCCGATTCTCTGCCTGGCTCCGGCATCGGTGGAAAAGATCCCCCGGCGCTGTCTTCGGCGGCATCCAGCAGGTGTGCGGAGCCATCTCGCCTCGTGAGCTCGAAATTTTCCTGCCAGAAGATCGCAGTGCGCCCCAGGACAGAATCAAAGTCACAGGACAGGAATGCGACAATGATGCCGCCAGCACCGCCTACCTGAGAGCGCCGCAAAATTCCCGTTGCCATCGCTGGAAGCCCGGCTAGTTGATAGGCGCCTGCAGCAAGAACCTCTGTGGGAACCTCCCGTGTAACCTCATCGTGTGATCGCGAGAGCCATTCGAGCAATTCTCCTGCTCGGCGATAGCAGGATGCCGCCGCTTCGCTATCGGGGCCGTCAGTATCCTCGAAGATGCCAGCTGCATGTAACAGCCGCCGCGCGTCGCTGAACAGCTCAAGCGACTGACGTTGCGTCCAGGTCAGCGGCTGGACGCCCCAACTGTTTTGTATCGAGCGCACGAACAAGCGCGCTTGCTGGGCCGTTAGCGCATTTTCGATTGCGTGACCTAAGCGAAAGCTTTCCGCCAGTGCCCTCCGTTCCTCGTCAAGCTCCGCCATTGGTCTTCCAAAGTGATGCGTAGAGTCGTTCGATCATGTTCTCGCCGCCCAAGAGCACGATCTCGACGATCTGCAGCGGCCGCCCAGCCGTATAGTCCGCGGGAGGCATCGCTGTCGGAAGCAGAGCGGTGCCGACCGCGCGCGTCGCCGCACGATTGCCGGCGATCAACACCATGTCAGTGCGCGGCGGCCCAACATCCGTTAGGAGCGCCTCGTCTAGTGAAAAGATCGTGTGGGCATATCCGTCGCGATCCTTGATCTTCAGGAGATCGCAGATCTGCTGAATTCCCTGAGGGATCAGCAGGGCTGTGTTGATGTCGTTCCAGACGCCATTGTCGGCCCACACCCGCGCTGCGCCTTTACCCTGGCCGTCGCCCTTCATGATCGTGTCAATCGTCGAGGCCGTTAGATCGGCGCGCCATTTTGCTTCCCCCGCGATAAAGGCCAAAACGGTTCCGTCCACAGCGAGTTCAAGGCCGATGAAGTCATTGCCAGGGCGTCCGTGCACTTCCTTGACCCGTGCTGGATCTCGCACGAGATCGAAGATGTATCGCGCGACCGGGGCATGCTCACGGAAAAGGAAGATCGGCACGCTCCATGTCTTGCCCCCGACTAGGCTGTAGTTTTCCGCTACGATCCCGCACATGACCTCACCAAAAAGGCCGCGGATCGTCTTTGGTGGGAGGCAATTGGGATAGATTGCATGATCTCCCCTTTCGCCATCTTCGGGATGAAGTGAAATCCGGGCGGCCGCATGAAACACCTCGCGTGCGTCCTGATGGGCCGACTCAAAATAAGGGCGCAGTTCAGCTATGTCAGCATCTGAAAGAGCAGTGACCTGCTGCTCGAGAAGCAGGTGGCCGTAGGAACCCGATCCGGCAGTCGTTGGGTGCAAGATGCGCGCAAGAGTGGCAGATGGAGGTGGTTCGGTGTGCAGCATATCAGGGCGTACTCATCTTAGAATACCTACATGAACAGGCGATATGGATAGACATTTCGCGGGAGGTCCGGGACGTTCGCTATCGTGCGGGCGAGTTTCTGCGAATAGCGAATGCTAACCGGCACAGGGTCGTAAAGCGCGTCGTTATTCCAATCCATCTTAGTCAACGCCAGCACCTCATGAGCGGTCAATTCGAGCGGTCCGCTGCCGGCATGACGGATCAGTTGTAGCGGCCGGGGGATGCTCTTCTTGCCCTGATAGTAATCGCCTTTGGTCGAGACCTCGGGAGCATTGCCGGCCACCCATACCAAGGCAGAATTGCCCGTGCGGATCACCATCGTCCCGCGCGGCACGGGAAATCCAGAGGGTTTTGACAGCGGTTTCTCCACCCCCGACTTGATTAGCCAGACGCCGCGCCAGCACGATGCCGAGTTGACCTCGACACACTCTATCTCCGCTACACCAGCAAGCGCGTCGAACGCACCCTCGATTTCGGCCTCTTTGAAGGCTGTCGTTTTGTGAATGACCATGCGTTTTGGTAGGTTGCCACCATTGCGACCCTGATAGAGTTCCAGGCTACGGGCGAGGACTGCGCGCATATCGTCCCGACTAAGAAAGGGGTTCCTGCGAGCCTCGGCTACGTCAGCCACCGGGTCTCGCGCCTCGAACGCAACGAACTGCATGCCGCCGCCGTCCATGTCAAAGACCTGAGAGCAGCACGTCACATAATCCACGTCTTGCTGGTCACCGCGCAGGGCATAGGCCAACCCGATGTAGGCGGTATCCGCAGGCACGCCTTTCAGTGGCGCAAGCTTCCACGGCGTGCCCGCAGCCTTCACATAGAGTGCGGTCGACAGACGCCAAGCAAGTGAAGCCTTGTAGCTGAAGGTGAAGACGCGATCATTCAGGACTTGGGTCGGAATATTATACTTAGCACCCAAAGCTTTAAGCACGTCGTGTGCGTCAAAGAATTTTCCACGTGTCGCCGTGTCCCAGCTCTCGGGAAAGTGGACCAGCACAACGTCGAATTCGTTGCAAACGGCGTCGAGGCGGCGGAGCGCGGCATCCATTGTAAAAAATAGGCGCTGCTGGGCAGTGCCGGCTCCCGGCAGCTGGTCGAGGTGTTCCGGCCACTTGATGTGCGCGCTCGCGGGCGCGGCTTCGAGCGACACGCGGAACAGGCGCTCGAAACCGGGATATTCCGGTACATATTCTGATCGGTCGGAAGGGCGATGCACGCCCCACAACAGCTTCATCAAGTCGCCACGACGATGGAAAGCGCTCTCCGGGCCAACCGTCGAAATTCGAATGCGGGGTGTGTATCCGCTAAATGACCCTTTCGAATACGGCCCGAAATTAAGGAGACCGCGCAACGGATGGACATCTATCTGGTTGGTGTCGGATGGCGAAAACGACAGGTTTGGCTCCTCCAAGAGCGTGAATGGCGGCAGCTCGGTGAGGGCTGGGTTCCCCATCATTTTCTCCTGTCGAAGTAGCTATGGTGATGCGACGGTCGGCTAAACCCCGTCACGGGCGACACTTTGAATACGGCATCAATGCCAGTGCCATCTTCGAGGCCGAAAGCGCTTCGAGTCGTGCCCCCTGTTTCGGTTAGAAGCTGAGCCCAGGCTCCAATAATGCTGGCCCAATTCCTATTGTAGCGCGGAGCCCATCGCTCGCGGCGCCAGTCGCCGGCAGGATCGCCTCGGTGCTCGGCTCGTATACCCATTTCAGTCGGAGCTTTTTCGGCGACCAGCCCCTCCGCACCATCCGTTTGGGAGGTGTCTTGCCGGGGAAACTGGACGAACGTGTAGGGCTCGAAGCCGCACCACCACTTCCCATCTAGCTGTTCCAGCTTGAGGTGGATGCCCTCCTGAAACGGGAAACCAAGCTTAGGTACTGCACCAAACAGACTAGTGCCGTACGCATTGCGTAACCGGGATAGGATCTGTTGCTGGCCCCGCGTTCGCTCAGGATCATCGCAGTCGCGCGGTGCGGCAACGACGAGCGAATGGCCGGAACGCCTATAACGTGGGATGAGCGGGCGTTGTCGGGCGAGAGATCGTACGAGCGTGTCGTAGAGCAAACCGGTGGCCCAGCTATCGGCGACGGGATCTAGTTCGATCGTTCCAGCGAGCGATGGGCCAAGCGGAGCCAAGGCGTCCAGGATTTCCTGGTCACGCCCAAACACTGCTAGCTCACGTCCCAAAGCGGCCGCTGTTGCGCGATATCCCTTCGCTTTGAAGAACTCGCGGACCTCGACCGATGTCGTTGATTGGTTGAGCCTGATGCGTCTGGCTACGGTCGGCATCGATTGCAGCAGAATTGCCGAATAGCGCAGCACCGGGAAGGCGCGGGCTTTGGCATGTGGAATCTGAACGGGCACGAGGCGCGGTGTAGGTCGCCCCTCCATCACGCGATCTAGAAGCGGTTGGGGGAGGTCGGATATCTTGATGATATCGGCAGCCAGTTCGTCGAAGGTCGCGCACTCAACGACAGCCACGTCCACGCCAGCTGCTCCGGCGCGCTCCAAGAATTCGATCACTGCGGGCAGTAAACGCGAAGCTGAAGAGGTGAGCCAGTACACTCCGTTCGGAAATGGCGAAGGCGCATCTAGAACCGTGTTCAGCGCCTCCATGATCGAAGCGTCGCGTCCGCTATAACCGACGAAGATCATTCCGAAGCGCTTGCCGGATTCCACCAGCACATGCCGCATCCGGGCATCCTGTTCCTCCAGTTCCGATCCCGTGTTCTTAATCGCGATCGACTGATAATCACCGTGGAGCTTAGCGACCAACGGCCAGTCCGATTCATTGAGGCACCGCATGGCACGGTCGGCAGAATCGATCGCCGCCACAGTTGGGCGGTTCTGGTTATCTACTGGCAAAATCCCATTTGCCGAAAGCGTCGACTCCTCGATCAGCGGATCGAAATTGGTCGTAAAAACGCAATCGACCTTGCCGGCAGCCATAAGACTGCCAAGCACCTTATGTCCAAAACAGGGAGTCCCCTTGGAGATCGCATCGTCTATGTACTGTCGGCGATGCCGGGCCTCAGGATAAACCGCTTCGAAGGCCTTGGCATATTCCGTAGGATCACCGTCAGGCGGCAACAGCGAGTTTTGGCGGAAAAAGGCATCGATCCTGTCGATCCAGATCGGGTCAGCGGTGTCGATCTCGCGCTTTGACAGGTTTGCTTCGCGACAAAAGATCTGCGCCTTGAAATCGCGGATCATGGCATAGCCGGTCGGAATACCGGAGGCGGCCGATGCACCGGCTCCGAGAAACCATGTCAATAGATTTGGTCTTAGTGCGAAGGCGGTCGCGAACTGAGCGGCGCTAATATTCGGGATGGAACTGATTTTTCTCTCCTGTGGCAATGTACGCGCTATGGGAACTCCGGTACTTCGAAGCTCTGGACTATGCTAAGTGAATGCAACAGGATTATCTGTCCCAGATAGCAAACCAGCGGGTAATCCTTTGCGCGGCATGTGACGATAGCACCCGCCCCGCCGCGCCAACGTCAAACGGTTTTTCTCAACTTGCGGGATCTTCATCGTCTCGAGTCAAGCATGACCCCATTCCCGGGCTCCCTTCGCCTGTCATGCTGCCATGCCATCAGTCCGCTCTCTGCACTCAACACCACGTTCTAGCGACGGTTATCATGACGCGTTCCCCGTGGCATGGGCTAGGGTACGATCCGCCGATTCCCTGTCTTTACACGCCACGCTACTACGCCCCTCGGAACTCTGTTGAGTCCTAGGCTTTTACGGCTTCTTTAATCGACCCCGATCCAGGGCGGCCTGTTGGAGGCGCCCGTGAGGGAACGGGGCCGGCATGGCGAAGACCGATCAGAGACCAGAAGTGATCCGGAGAGGCGCGCGGATGCTGCGCACCGCGCTCGGGCCGGCGATCGCCGGGTTTCTGGACGACCCCATGACCGTCGAGGTGATGCTCAACCCCGATGGGCGGCTCTGGGTCGACCGACTTTCCGAGGGGCTGGCCGACAGCGGCAAGACGCTGAGCGCAGCGGACGGCGAGCGTATTGTTCGCCTCGTCGCCCATCATGTTGGCGTCGAAGTTCATGGCCTGGCTCCTCGCGTTTCCGCAGAATTGCCGGAAACTGGCGAGCGCTTCGAGGGGCTCCTGCCTCCCGTGGTTGCCGCTCCGGCTTTCGCCATCCGCAAACCCGCCGTCGCCGTCTTCACCCTTGAAGATTACGTCACCGCCGGGACCATGACCTTGATGCAGGCCGAGGCGCTGCGCCAGGCGGTGGCGGACCGTGCTAATATCCTGGTGGCTGGCGGCACCTCGACCGGCAAGACAACGCTGACCAATGCGCTGCTCGCCGAGGTGGCCAAGACCTCCGATCGCATCGTGATCATCGAAGACACCCGCGAACTGCAATGCGCCGCGCCGAATCTCGTGGCGATGCGCACCAAGGACGGTGTTGCCAGCCTGTCCGATCTGGTGCGGTCCTCGCTGCGTCTGCGCCCCGATCGTATTCCGATCGGTGAGGTGCGTGGCGCCGAGGCACTGGACCTGCTCAAGGCCTGGGGCACCGGCCATCCTGGCGGGATCGGCACCATCCATGCCGGTTCCGGGATTGGCGCGCTGCGCCGTCTCGAGCAGCTCATCCAGGAAGCCGTCGTTACCGTGCCCCGCGCCATGATCGCGGAGACCATCGACCTCGTGGCCGTCCTGTCCGGACGCGGCTCCGCACGTCGTCTGGCCGAACTCGCCCGCGTCAAGGGCCTCGGGCCGGACGGCGACTACCGGATTTCACCTGCCATTTCAGATCCCACCACTCACGAACAAGGAGATCCCGAATGATCCGTCACGCCCTGCGCATCCGCCAGCACATCGCCACTGCGGTCGCCGCCACTTACGTCAGCCTGTTCATCGCTCCGGCCGCTCATGCCTCCGGGTCTTCCATGCCCTGGGAAGCGCCTCTGCAATCCATCCTCGACTCCGTTGAGGGGCCGGTCGCCAAGATTGTGGCGGTGATCATCATCATCGTCACTGGCCTGACGCTGGCCTTCGGCGATACCGGCGGCGGTTTCCGGCGGCTGATCCAGATCGTATTCGGGATTTCCATCGCCTTTGCGGCCTCGTCCTTCTTCCTGAGCTTCTTCAGCTTCGGTGGCGGAGCGCTGATCTGATGGCGCTGAGTTTCGAAGCCCTCGACGCCATACCGGGGTTCAGCGTGCCGGTTCACCGCGCGCTGACCGAGCCGATCCTCCTCGGCGGAGCCCCACGCTCGGTCGCCATTCTGAATGGCACACTCGCAGGTGCGGTCGGCCTCGGACTTCAGCTCTGGCTGGTCGGGATCCTGATCTGGGCCGTTGGCCACATCGCTGCCGTCTGGGCGGCCAGGCGCGATCCGCTCTTCGTCGAGGTCGCCCGCCGCCATCTGCGCATTCCCGGTCATCTCTCGGTGTGAACTCCCATGATGAATCTCGCAGAATACCGTCGCACCGCCTCGCGCCTTGCCGACTACCTGCCTTGGGTCGCGCTGGTCGGGGAGGGCGTGGTCCTTAACAAGGATGGCTCGTTCCAGAGGACGGCGAAGTTTCGGGGGCCCGATCTGGACAGCGCGGTCGCGGCCGAACTGGTCGCGGTCGCCGGACGACTGAACAACGCCTTCCGCCGCCTCGGCTCCGGGTGGGCGATCTTCGTGGAAGCACAGCGCTCTGAGGCCGCGACGTATCCGGTGAGCATCTTTCCGGATGCGGCATCGGCGCTGGTCGATGCCGAGCGCAAGGCCGAATTCGAGGAGGAGGGGAGCCATTTCGTCTCCGGCTATTTCCTGACGCTCCTCTGGCTTCCGCCTGCCGAGGACGCGGCGCGTTCGGAGTCCTGGCTCTACGAGGGCCGCGAGACCTCAGGTGTGAACCCCTGGGAACAGGTGCGCGGTTTCATCGACCGCACCGATCGCGTGCTGGCGCTGCTCGACGGCTTCATGCCGGACTGCCACTGGCTCGATGACGCCGCTACGCTGACCTACCTGCATTCGACGATTTCGACCAACCGGCACCGCGTGCGCGTGCCCGAGGTGCCGGTCTATCTCGACGCGCTCTTGCCCGACCAGCCGCTGGCCGGCGGGCTGGAGCCGCGTCTGGGCAATCACCATCTCCGCGTCCTGACGATCACCGGCTATCCCGGCGCCACGACCCCGGGCCTGCTCGACGAGTTGAACCGGCTGGCCTTTCCCTATCGCTGGTCGACCCGGGCCATTCTCATGGACAAGCTGGACGCAACCAAGCTGCTGACCCGGATACGCCGTCAGTGGTTTGCCAAACGCAAGAGCATCGCCGCGATCCTCAAGGAGGTGATGACCAACGAGCAATCCGCGCTGGTCGATACAGACGCGGCGAACAAGGCCGCTGACGCGGATATGGCCTTGCAGGAACTCGGCGCGGATCTGGCTGGTATGGCCTATGTCACGGCCACGATCACGGTCTGGGACGAGGACGTCCGCCGCGCTGACGAGAAACTGCGGCTGGTCGAGAAGATCGTCCAGTCCCGCGATTTCAGCGTCATGGTCGAGACGGTCAATGCGGTCGATGCCTGGCTCGGAAGTTTGCCCGGGCATGCCTATGCCAATGTCCGGCAGCCTCCGGTCAGCACATTGAATCTCGCCCATATGATCCCGCTCTCGGCGGTCTGGGCGGGGCCGGAACAGGATGAGCATTTCGGCGACGCTCCGTTGCTCTACGCCAGGACCGAAGGCTCCACCCCGTTCCGGTTTTCTCTCCATGTCGGCGATGTCGGGCACACACTCGTCGTCGGCCCGACCGGCGCGGGCAAATCCGTGTTGCTGGCGCTGATGGCGCTTCAGTTCCGGCGGTACTCGCGCAGCCAGATCTTCGCCTTCGACTTCGGCGGTTCTATCCGCGCCGCCGCGCTTTCCATGGGCGGCGACTGGCATGACCTCGGCGGAGAGCTGACCGACGCGGACGAGAGTTCCGTCTCGCTACAGCCGCTGGCCCGCATTCACGAGACGTCGGATCGCGCTTGGGCGGCTGACTGGATTGTCGCCATCCTGACGCGCGAGAACATCCAGATTACCCCGGATGTGAAGGAACATATCTGGACGGCACTGACCTCGCTGGCCTCGGCCCCTGTGGGCGAGCGGACCATCACCGGCCTCGCGGTCCTGCTGCAGTCCAACGACCTGAAGCAGGCGCTCCGCGCATACTGCGTCGGTGGACCCTATGGCCGGCTGCTCGATGCCGAGACCGAACAACTGGGATCGGCGGATGTGCAGGCCTTTGAGATCGAGGGGCTGGTGGGAACTGGCGCGGCGCCCGCCGTCCTCTCATACCTGTTCCACCGGATCGGTGATCGGCTCGACGGACGACCCACGCTGCTCATCATCGACGAGGGTTGGCTCGCGCTCGATGACGATGCCTTCGCGGAGCAGCTCCGCGAGTGGCTGAAGACGCTGAGGAAGAAGAACGCCTCGGTGATCTTCGCGACGCAGAGCCTCAGCGACATCGATGGCAGTACCATCGCGCCGGCGATCATCGAAAGCTGCCCGACGCGGCTCCTGCTGCCGAACGAGCGGGCCATCGAGCCTCAAATCACCGCGATCTATCGCCGCTTCGGCCTCAATGACCGGCAGATCGAGATCCTCGCGCGAGCCACGCCCAAGCGCGACTACTACTGTCAGTCGCGGCGCGGCAACCGGCTGTTCGAGCTGGGTCTCAGCGATGTCGGACTCGCACTCTGCGCGGCGTCGTCCAAATCGGATCAGGCGCTGATTGCCGAAATCTGCGCCGGGCACGGCCAAGACGGCTTCCTCGCCGCCTGGCTGAAGGCGCATGGCCTCGATTGGGCCGCCGACCTGATCCCCGACCTCACCAATCTCGCCATCGACGCAGAAGGGGAATCTCCGGCCTCCGCTGTTGTTGAGGACGCCGACATCGACCTTGAAGAAGAGGAAGTCACACCATGACACGCAAGATTACGTTTCGGTTCGCCGGCCCGTCGCTGTTCGCCCTCGCGCTGGCGATGCCCATGGCCATGTCGCCCATCGCAGCGCCCCCCGCCCATGCGCTCTTCGGCATCGGCGGGGGGCCTTTCATCGTCTACGACCCGACCAACCATGCCGAAAACCTCCTGACCGCGGCGCGCGCTCTGGAGCAGATCAACAACCAGATCGCACAGCTCCAGAACGAAGCGCAGATGCTGATCAACCAGGCGCGCAATCTCGCCAACCTGCCGTATTCCGCGCTCCACCAAATCCAGCAGAACGTCAGCCGCACACAGCAACTCCTGGCCCAGGCGCAGAACATCGCCTTCAACGTGCAGAGCATCGACCAGATGTTCCAGCAGGACTATGGCAACCTCTCCCTGACGGCGACCGACCAGCAGCTGATCGCTGAGGCCCGGTCCCGTTGGGAGAACACCGTTGGTGGTCTGCAGGATTCGATGCGCGTGCAGGCCGGAGTCGTTGGCAATATCGAAGCCAATCGTGCCGAGATGTCCGCGCTCGTGGGGCAGAGCCAGAACGCTGTCGGTGCTCTGCAGGCCACGCAGGCGGGCAACCAGCTCCTCGCGCTGCAATCGCAGCAGCTCTCGGATCTGATCGCGGTGATCTCGGCAAACGGTCGCGCCAACGCGCTGACCGAGGCCGAGCGTGCCACCGCTGCAGAACAGGGCCGCATCCAGCGCGAGCGCTTCCTGACGCCGGGCGCGGGCTACCAGCCCGGCAACGCGCAAATGTTCAACTGAGGCCGGGAGGGGAGACGATGGAGGGGAAGGTGCTGGCCCGGATCGCGGCCATCGCGTTCGTGGCGATCGCGATCACAGCCACGGTGATCGAGATGACACGCGAGGAAGCTCCCGTGCCGGCCAGCACCGCGCCCGCGCTCCAGCCGTCTGCCGATCCTCTCCGCGCGACGCTGCGCCGGTGCCAGCAGCTTGGCGTGGCCGCTTCCAGCGATGCCGATTGCCTCGCCGCCTGGGCCGAGAGCCGGGACCGGTTCCTCGGCCGGATGCCTGCACCCGAAGCGCCACAGCGGTCGGGAGGCCAGTAAGCCATGGGCGGAACCGGCGTCATCGACAACTTCCTGGGCATCTTCACCAGCTACATCGACAGCGGGTTTGGGCTGCTCGGGGGTGAGGTGGCCTTCATCGCCACCACGCTGATCGTCATCGACGTGACGCTGGCGGCCCTGTTCTGGGCCTGGGGCGCCGATGATGACATCATTGCCCGACTGGTGAAAAAGACGCTCTTTGTCGGGGTCTTCGCCTATATCATCTCCAACTGGAACAACCTCGCCCGGATCGTCTTCGAGAGCTTCGCGGGTCTCGGTCTGATGGCCTCGGGCACCGGGTTTTCCGCCGCCGATCTTCTGCGCCCCGGCCGCGTCGCCCAGACCGGGCTCGAGGCCGGACGTCCGCTGCTCGAAAGCATCTCCGATCTGATGGGCTGGGTCGCGGTCTTCGAGAACCTCATCCAGATCCTCTGCCTGTTCTTCGCCTGGGCGCTGGTGATCCTGGCCTTCTTCATCCTCGCCGTGCAGCTCTTCGTCACCCTGATCGAGTTCAAGCTCACCACGCTCGCCGGCTTCGTGCTGATCCCCTTCGGCCTCTTCGGCAAGACCGCCTTCATGGCCGAGCGCGTGCTGGGCAACGTCATCTCGTCCGGCATCAAGGTTCTGGTCCTCGCCGTGATCATCGGCATTGGCTCGACGCTCTTCGGCCAGTTCACTGTCGGTTTCGGCGGCGCGACGCCGACCATCGATGATGCCATGGCGATTGTTCTGGCTGCCCTCTCTCTGCTGGGCCTCGGTATCTTCGGCCCCGGCATCGCCTCGGGTCTGGTGTCCGGCGGGCCGCAACTCAGCGCGGGGGCCGCCATCGGCACCGGCCTTGCCGTTGGTGGTGCTGCGATCGGGGCCGGAGGGGCGACCGTGCTGGCGGCACGCGGAGCCGGGTCCGCACTCTCCGGTGGTACCGCCCTGGCACGCGGCGGCGCAGCCGCGGCGGGCGCTGCTTCGAGCGCCTACACCCTCGGCTCGATGGGTGGTGGAGGTCTCCCCGGCGGGATGGCTGGTGTGGCCCGCGCCGGGGCCGCTGCCGCGGCATCACCGCTCAAGAAGGCGTCCTCTCGCGCGGCTGGCGGGATCCAGTCCAGCTACGCCGAGGGCGTCAAGAGCGGTGTTGCGGCGACGTGCGGAACCACCTCGATGGGCACAATCGGCGGAGCGGCGCCTGAGCCTGGCAGATCCAGCCCGTCCGCCTCCGATGGCCCGCCAGCCTGGGCGAAGCGCATGCGGCATAGCCAGGCCGTGAGCCATGGTGTGCGCGCTGCCGCACACGCCGTCCGGTCGGGTGACAGTCACGGCTCGGGCTCCTCCGTCAATCTCTCCGAAAGGGATCGCTCATGAACCTCTTCAAGCGTTCCGCCACGCATTATGGCAAGACACCTCAACCAGAAACGCCCTATCAGAGGGCCGCGCAGGTCTGGGACGAGCGCATCGGCTCCGCCCGTGTTCAGGCCCGCAACTGGCGCTACATGGCCTTTGGCAGCCTGATCCTGGCGGCGGGATTTGCTGGCGCCCTGGTCTGGCAATCCGCACGCGGCACGGTAGTGCCCTGGGTCGTTCAGGTCGATGCGCTCGGCGAGGCCCAGGCGGTCGCGCCAGCCTCCGCCGACTACGAGCCGACCGATCCGCAAATCGCCTTCCATCTCGGCCGTTTCATCGAACAGGTCCGCTCCATTCCGGCCGACCCGATCATCGTGCGGCAGAACTGGTTGCGCGCCTATGAGTTCACCACGGATCGCGGGGCGGCCGCGCTCAACGACTTTGCCCGCGCCAACGACCCGTTCACCCGCGTCGGTCGCCAACAGATCGCTGTCGAGGTGTCCTCTGTCATTCGGGCCTCGCCGGGATCGTTCCGCGTCGCCTGGACCGAACGGCACTACGAGAACGGCCAGCTTTCCGCGACCGAGCGCTGGACCGCGATCCTGACCGTCGTGATCCTGGCCCCGCGCAGCGCCGAGCGCCTGCGCGCCAACCCCCTCGGTATCTACGTCAATGCGATCTCCTGGTCGCGGGAGATGAGCCAATGACTGAAACGCATGTTCGTGCAATCAAGTCTTCGAGCGTCAACAAGCCCACCTTGGTGGCGTTGCTGCTATCCGCGTCCGTGCTAGCAGGGTGCGCCCGCAACCCGGTGCCGGAATTCAGCTACGACGAGTCCGTGCCGCCGCTGCCCACTCCGCCCGCCTCGGCTGCCGAGGAACGCCCTCGGCCCTTGCACACGCCGCCAGTCTGGACTGTGGCGCATGGCGGAGCGGCGGCAGGCACACCAACCGGTCGTGTCGAAAACGCCAATGCCGCCGCCCGGGTCGAACCGCGCCGCGAGGGCTATTACAATGCGATCCAGATCTATCCCTGGTCGGAAGGAGCCCTCTATCAGGTCTATGCCGCGCCGGGACAGATCACCAACATCGCACTCGAGCCGGGCGAGCGTCTGACCGGCGCGGGCCCGATCGCCGCGGGAGATACCACGCGCTGGATCATCGGCGACACGGAGAGCGGGTCCGGGTCCACCGCCCGCGTCCACATCCTCGTCAAACCGACGCGGGACGACATCTCGACCAATCTGGTGATCAGCACTGACAGGCGGGTGTACATGGTCGAGCTGCGTGCCCGTGAGGCGCTCTACATGCCCTCGGTCGCCTGGGCCTATCCGGCAGCGCCGCGTGCTGGGCGACAGGCTGTGGCGACCGCGCCGGCCATCCCGGCGCCCTCGGCCCGCAATCATCGTTACGGCCTGCAGATTCAGGGTGAGAGCCCGCCCTGGCGCCCGGTTTCTGTCTTCGACGATGGCCGTCGCGTCTATGTCGTCTTCCCGGCTGGCATCGCCCAGGGCGAGATGCCGCCGCTCTTCGTGCTCGGCGCGGACGGAGAGCCGCAGATCGTCAACAGCCGCATTCACCGGAACGTTCTGATCGTGGATCGCCTCTTCGGCGCCGCCGAGCTCCGGCTGGGCGCAGGAGACCGCCAGCAGGTGGTCCGGATCCTGCGCATGGAAGAGCGCGAGGCGGATGCAAGGACGGAGGGGGATGCGCGAAGGGGAGGGGCGTCATGACTGAAACCGATCCTGCAGCTCCGATGCGTCTGCGTCCCAATCCGCCGCGCGTGACCCGGCTGTCGCGCAAGGTTCTGGCCGGTGTCGGAGCGGTCGCCCTGTTCGGCATTGGGGGCGCGCTGATCTATGCGCTCCAGACCCGTGAGGCCGGGCCGGGAGGTGGAGAACTCTATTCCATCGACAACCGACCGGCCGCGGACGGCCTGGAGGGGTTGCCGTCCGACTATACCGGACCGGTTCTGGGACCTGCACTGCCCGGTGACCTCGGGCGACCGATCCTCGATGCGCAGGAGCGGGGAGTGCCCGTGACCCCGCCGCCAATTGTGGGCCCGACCGTCGATCCGGAAGCGGAGCGCCGCAGGGCAGAGGAGGAAACCGCGCGTCTGAGCGGTGTCTTCTTCCAGTCGGCAACTGGCAGGGCAACGACGGCCGGGGCCGGCGTGAACCTTCCGGGCCTGGGTGGCTCCGAGCAACCTGAGGGGAGCCGGCATACGGCTTTCCTCAACGGTCCGGTGGACCGGCAGACCGTCGCATCCGATCGCATTCAGCCGCCAGCCTCGCCGTACATCCTTCAGGCGGGAGCGGTGATACCCGCCGCGCTCATCACCGGCATTCGTTCCGATCTCCCGGGGCAGATCACCGCACAGGTCACCGAGAATGTCTATGACAGTCCCACCGGATCGCTGCTCCTGATCCCGCAGGGAACCCGCATCATCGGCCAATACGATGACGGTGTGACGTTCGGCCAACGCCGCGTGCTGCTGGTCTGGAACCGCCTGATCCTTCCCGGAGGCCGGTCCATCGTTCTCGAACGTCTGCCGGGTGCGGATGCGAGCGGCTATGCCGGCCTCGAGGATGGCGTTGACTACCACTGGTGGGATCCTATGCGCGCAGCGGGTCTGTCCACGCTGCTCGCGATCGGCGCCAACCTCGCCACCGATGACGAAGACCGCCTGGTCCAGGCGATCCGCAATGGCGCTGTGGACACGATCAACCAAGCCGGTCAGCAGATTGTCCAGCGTCAGCTGCAGGTCGCGCCTACCCTGACCATCCGTCCGGGGTTCCCGGTCAGGATCATCGTCACCCGCGATCTCGTATTCGAACCCTCAGGAGGTTGATCATGTCGAAGTTGAAGCTGGGACCTCTGCCCGATGACAAGCCGGTGAAAGTGACGGTGGAATTGCCCGCGTCCGTTCATCGCGATCTTGTCGCCTATGCGGAGGTGTTAGGGCGGGAGACAGGCCAGCCTGTCGCCGATCCTGTCCGGCTGATCGTGCCGATGCTGGAGCGGTTCATGGCCACGGATCGCGGGTTCGCGAAGGCGAGACGCGTGTCCACTAAGAGCGAAGCATGAAATAAGCTCACACTGCGTGAATGTATTTTCACTCGAGCGGTGAGCTGACCCGGCTGATATTGCCTTCAATCGAACTCAGCTCGCATGAGCTGAGCGGGGCTGCAGTGAATGCTGTGCCCCGCTTCCTTAATGGATGAAGGTGCGAGACATGAGCCAAGACCCCCCAGTTCAGATGTCCTTCGATGTCCCCAGGGATGCGCGTTATTTTGAGGACTACGTCCCCGGAAGTTGTTTCCAGTTTGGCGGAGTGGAGGTTCACGAAAACGAAATTATCGAATTTGCCGCCCAGTTTGATCCGCAGCCAATCCACATGGATCGGGACGCCGCAGAGAGCGGCCCATTTCGTGGGATCATTGCCAGTGGCTGGCACACGATTGGCCTGATGATGAGGCTCTTTGTGGAACACTACCTGACCACCGTTGCAAGTATGGCGTCTCCGGGCGTGGATGAAGTGCGGTGGTCTGTGCCAGTCCGTCCGGGCGATCAGCTCCAGGTGAGGATCACGATCACAGAAGCCCGACCGTCAAGAACGAAGGCGGACAGGGGGCTGGTGCATTCTTTTGTGGAGGCGGTGAACCAGCGCGACGAGGTGGTTGCCAGCTTCAAGGCGATGAACATCATCGGGAAGAGACCTTCAGCATCCAGGCAATAGACGGGATTGCTCAGATCAACCGCCCGACAAGGGGCTGTTGATCAGGGGGCTTTCAACGCCGTTCCTCTTGCGCAGCACCGCGACGAAACCCGGGATTTTCTGCGCGGAGCTTTGCTCATGGACGATCTCACTGACTTCGCAGATCTCGAAACCGCAGGTTTTGGATAAGTCGGCCAGGTAGGCGCTGCCATGCGCAAAACATCCCGCTTTTGCGAGTTCCCGATAGCTCGATGCACCAAAGGCTGTTGGGTCGGAACCGTCATATGAATACGTGGTGAAAGCGAATGTTCCTTCCCGCCGAAGGGCCAGCCACACTGCTTCGAGGACGGCGTTCAGGTCTCCGAAATGGATGAGTGCCGCCGCCGAGACGATCAGGTCAAAGCGGTCTGGATGCCGGGTCAGGAAAGAAAGCAGATCATCCTCGTGCAGGACGTCATAGATGCCCTTCGCGCGGGCGCCCTCAAGCATGTCCGGTGAGACGTCGACACCCGCCATGTGCTGGGTCATCGCGCGGACCCCGGCGCCGGAGAGACCTGTGCCACATCCAGCATCGAGGGCCGAGAGGAAGGGCGGGGAAGCGTGGCGGAGAACGGCATCCAGGACGTGACGATGCGCGAAATAGCCTGGGACCAGATCCCAATTCTTCGCCTTTCGTCGGTAGAGGTCGCGCAGAAAGGCAGGGGATGCGCTAGCTGGAACTGCCCCCTTGCCAATGAATGCAAGAAGCAGTTCAGCGCCTTGCTCGTCTCCGGGGGCGAGGCGCAGGTAGCGACGCAATGACAGCGCTGCCGCATCAAGATCGTTCAGGGCGATTAAAGTGTCTGCCAAAGCGAAATGCGCCCGCGCATCTTCAGGACTGGCAGCGGTGGCTTCGGCGAGAAGGTTGGCTGCAGTAGCGAAATCCGCCAGATCCATTGAGGTGACAGCCAAATTGTACATCGCTTCCGCATATCCGGGCCGTGTTTCGATGGCCTTCCTGAAGGCTGCAATTGCGTCTTCAGGCCGCTGCCCCTTGCGCAGAGCTATGCCGAGATTGTTGTAAGCTTCCGGCGAGGGTACCGGCGCATGTACGCAGGCGGCCTCGAGGGCCTCGATCGCCGCAGTGATGCTACCATGAGCGAGCCGTGCGACCCCGAGCAGCTGAAGCAGGTCCGGGTCGTTAGGGTAATCCATGAGAGTACGCACGCTGACGGTTTCCGCCGCTGAGTAGCGTCCTGCGGCATAGGCGCTCAGAGCTTCTGCGGTACGGCAACGCTTGATACTATCCATCGCGCGAGGACCCTTTGGTGGGTATGGTATCTTGTTGGCCCGACATGGCGTCCTGACCTATGGCGTGTTGCGCTGACAGCCAGTCGGACGTGCCCCGGCGGTGCCGTCCGGCGCAGATATGTGCGGCAGTTATGAGCCGCCGGAGCGCCGGATTGCCGTTCGCTCGATTCCAGATTGCATTGAAGGCCACGCTGTTTTTGGGCTCGTTCACCGGTAGATAGGAAAGTTCCCGATCATCTGGTCGCTGCCAGGAAGAGACGGCGACCGTAATGCCCTGGTTCAGGGCGACCAGATCCAGAAGCATCTCCTGCGTCGCATCGATCCTATCGACTTTGAAGCCGCAATCATCTTCGGCCGCCAGAACGCCGCGAATGAAGGCTTCGACCTCGGGACCTGGCGCGGCGACGGTTACTAGGACCCGTTCGCGCCGCATCGAGGACCAACTGACAGCGGGCATGCCAGACAGTGCATGGTACTTCGAGGTGACAACGAAAACTTCTTCCTGCCACAGCTGTGCGTAATCGCAGTTCGACGGGATCTCGCAATCGGTCACGAAGGCGATGTCCAAAGAGCCCGCCGCGACGAGCCTGACATGCTCTCTCGTTGCGCCGTCGACTGCGCTGAGCAGAACCCGGGGATGGGCGGTCGCGTATCGCCTGAGAAGGTCCTTGAGGAATCCGGTGCCCAGCGAGGTCTGAATTCCGATCGTCAGACTTCCAGTTTTTCCGCGACCAGCAAGCCTGGCATGTCGCTGCGCACGTTCGAGCAGTTCGATCGCCGATTTGGCTTCGCGAAGGAAAGCCTGGCCGGCCTCAGTGAGTTCGACGCCGCTATGGCGCCTGTCCAGAAGTATCGCGCCGAGCTCATCCTCGATGGCGCGGACGGTGCGGCTTAGCGTCGATTGTTGTACATCCAGAGCTTCAGCGGCGGCGCGCAGGCTCCGAAACTCGGCGATAGCGATCAATTGGTGTAGTTGACGCAGTTCAATCATGAAGCCACCTCCGAACCTGCAGCCGAAACCTGCGTTCGGAAGCGGGGGGCTGGCTGCTTGCTTGCTTCAGCGCCTTCTCATGCAACGCCTGATCATCATGAAAAACCTCTCGCATCATGCGTAGTGAGAATGTCTCACCTGGCGTTGAATTTCCGTCCGAGAGGAGTAGCGACCTTACCGGCTGGCGGCGTTTTTCATCCCCAGGAGAACCGCTGCCAGGATCATGCAGCTGCCTCCGATCCGGTCCAGCCAACGACGGGCCGAACCCTTCAGTCGTTGGGAGAGCCAATGCGCGCCAGCCCCGTATCCGGTCAGGAACGCTCCGTCGATTGCGATATAGGTGGCCGACAGAACCAGAAACTGCGGCCAGAACGGCAGCTCCGGATCAATGAACTGGGGAAACAGCGCTGCGAAGAAGACCACGGCCTTGGGGTTGGCCGCCGAAGTCACGAAGCCTTGCAGCCAAAGGGTCTGCAGGGACGCCCGTCGAGAAGCGGAGTGCGATATGGGCTTCATGGATCGCCGAATTGTACGCAGGCCGATCCACAGGAGATAGAGGGCGCCGGCCCATTTTACGACGCTCAGGGCATCGGCGGAGGTAGCGATGACGGTCGCTAGCCCCAGGCCGGCGGCGAGCATCTGAATCAGGTTGGCTGTCAAATCTCCCGCAGCGGTGAACCAGGCCCGCGGCAAGCCATTGATGGCGCTGTTTGACAGCATCAGCATCTGGCTCGGGCCAGGCGTACTCATCAGGGCGAGCACGGTTGCGACGTAGATGAGCCAGATATCGATTGGCATGGTTTGCTCCAGTATCGCGCGTGGTGTTGTCAGCCGAGTAGCGCCTTTCCAAGCGGTTTTACGGGTTCCGAGCGCAGCACCAGAGAGGTCGTCACCGCGCCGAACCGGGCGATGGTGTCGACGATGGTCTCAAGTTGGCCGGGCGTCGGGACGAGGACTTTGAGCAGGAAGCAGTCTTCGCCGGTCAAGCGGTGGACCTCGATGACATGCGGCATCTCGGCAAAGGCCTTCAAGGCTGGCTTGATGTGCTCATGCGTGGTTTTCAGTCGAATGATGGCCATCATCCCGAGACCGAGCGCGGCGGCGTCCAGACGCGCTGTATAGCCTGCGAGTATTCCGCGATCCTCAAGGCGCTTCACGCGCTCCGATGTTGCCGGCTGCGAAAGCCCGACACGTCGGCCGACCTCCGATAGCGGGGTGCGGGCGTTTTCCTGAAGCGCTTCGAGGATTGCGATGTCAAGGCGGTCGAGCTCACTGGTCGGCATGTTCCATCACGGATTCCGTTAATTCATCGGGAGTTTGCCGCAAACGCCGATGAATTGCCATTCCCGTTATGCGTTCGGCAAGGGACACTCCAGAAAGGTAAACATCAGGAGATAAGCATGGGGCGTCGTTTCGTTATGGTGCCGGGCATCGGGGGATCCGGCCCTGAGCATTGGCAGAGCCATTGGGAAACTCTCTATCCGAACACCCTCCGGATAGAGCCAAATTCCTGGGATGAGCCCGACCTCGCGGACTGGTTCGCCGCCCTGGACCGGGCGGTCGCCGCGGCACCTTATCCGCCGGTGCTGGTATGCCATTCGCTCGGGTGCCTGCTCTTTGCCCATTGGCGTGCGGCGTCGTCCCGGGCGATCGCTGCGGCATTTCTTGTTGCCGTGCCGGACCCGAGCGGGTCGGCTTTCCCGGCGCAGGCAAAGGCATTCGGAGCGTTACCTGCAACGGGGTTTGGTGAGCGGCCGGTGTTGGCCGTCGCAAGTGAGAACGATCCCTATGATCCGACGGCGAGTGGGATAGCCTGGGCTGCCAGGCAAGGCGCCTGGCCGCGCCGTCTTGGCCCAAGGGGCCATTTGAATGAGGCGTCGAACCTCGGCGCCTGGCCAGAAGGCCAAGAGCTTCTGGCAGATTTCCTGGACGAGATCGGAGAGTAGCCATGGACGTTGCAACTGCATTGCTGAGCTTTTCCATTGCTGCGGCTTTGCTGACGATCACACCGGGGCTCGATACAGCCCTCGTTCTGCGGACGGCGGCGGTCGAGGGGCCGCGCCGGGCGATGCTGGCGGGGGCAGGGGTGGTGACCGGGGTGCTGGCATGGGGATTGATTGCGGCTTTGGGGCTCGGTGCTGTGCTGGCCGTGTCGGAACTGGCTTACCGTTGCCTTCAGCTTGCCGGCGCGGCCTACCTGATCTGGCTGGGTATCGGGATGTTGCGGGGGGCGTTCCGTGCGCGAGAGCCGGGTCTGCCGAGGGTCATGGCGCCTTCCGCACCGAATTGGTTCCTGCGTGGGGTGATGACCAACCTTCTTAACCCCAAGGTCGGTGTCTTCTATATCAGCTTCCTGCCGCAGTTTCTGCCCTTGGGCGTTCCGGTGGTGCCGTTCAGCGTTCTGCTCGCGGGGATACACGCGTCGATGGGGCTGATCTTCTTTGCAGCGCTGACTGCCGCAACAGTGCCGTTTCAGAATGCCCTGAACGGCCCCCGCCTGCCTCGCCTCCTCGACGCGGTTACCGGCAGTGTCTTGATCGGGTTCGCCCTGCGACTGCTGACGGACCGGCGCGTGGGATGACCTCAGATCTCCATCCGACGCTGCAACTGACCGGGCGTGATCCCATGGGCGGCATGAAAAGCGGCCACGAAGCCGCTCGCGGTGGCGTAGCCGGCGGCATGGGCTGCATGCTGCACGCTTTTGCCGGCCATCAAAGGGGCAATGGCGCGTGCCAATCGAAGGTCTCGCATCCAGGTGGCCCAGTTTTGCCCGGTGTCGCGACGGACGAGCCGTTGCAGGCTGCGCCGCGACAGCGCCAGTGCCGCGGCCCAGTGGTCGAGCGAATGGTCGACCCCATCGAGATGTGCCAGCGCGATACGACGCAGGCGCGGGTCGGCAGGCAGGGGCAGTGTGGGCGCAGGGGCGGGGCGCGCAAGCCGGTCCCACAGCACGGCCGTCAGCCGGGCGAAGGCGGGCTCTTGCCGGTCGGCGCGGCTGGACCCTGCGAGGGTGCGGAGAAGTTCGGCCTCCAGTGCCTCGAGAGGGAAAGGCGTGGGGTCCTTGGGCAGCGGTGCCCCGGCGGGCCGGGTGTAGAGGCTGACCGATTTCCGCGCGCCCTCGGCCCGGATGCGGTGGCGGTGCGTCGGTGGAAGCCAGATCGCCATGCCGGGAGAGAGAAGATGCAGCTTGCGTCCTGTCTCGACCGTCACCGGCCGGTCCGGGCACCAGGCGAGCTGCCCGCGCCAATGCGCATGCGCCTCGGGCATGGTGCCGGGTGTGAAGCTCGTGATCCTGCCGATCACCGGACTTCCATCCTCGGCAAATCCTCCGATCTCATCGCGCTGCATGTTGGCACCTCCGGGGTATCATCTGGCACCGGTCCGACACAATTTTCCAGCGCTTCCGTCAGGATCGCGCGGAGGCGGAGCGGAGGACCGTATGGATATAACGACAATGGCGCTGCTCGCCGGCGCGGGGCTGCTTGGTGGGCTGTGCAATGCGATCGCGGGCGGAGGCACGTTTTTTACCTTCCCGGCGCTGCTGGCCGTGGGGCTGCCGCCGGTGACGGCGGGCGCGACCAGTGCAGTGGCGATTTGGCCCGGCCATGCAGCCAGCCTGATTGGCGAAGGCGCAGTGCTGCGGCAGGAACTGATGGCGCGGCCCGGGCGCGTCGCGGTGTTTGCGCTGGCGTCGGCGGCGGGGGCCGGGCTGTTGCTGCTGTCGGGAGATGCGCTGTTCCGGCAGTTGGTCCCCTGGCTGCTGCTCTTCGCGACGCTGCTGTTTGCGGCAGGGCCCATCCTCAACCGCTGGCTTGCCCGCCGCGGGCTGTCGATCGGGCCAGCCAGCGCCGCGTGCGCCGAGGGGATCGTCGCCCTTTATGGTGGCTACTTTGGGGCAGGGCTGGGGGTGCTGCTGCTGGCGCTGCTGACCGTGACGGGGGACGACGATCTGAAGCGGCTGAACGTGGTCAAGAATGCTCTGGCAACGCTCGCGACCAGTATCGCCGTCCTGATCTTCGCCTTTGGCGGCGCGGTCGCCTGGGGGCCGGCTGCCCTGGTCTTTCTGGGGGCGACGGCAGGGGGTGTCATCGGTGGCCGGCTGGCGCGCCGGGTGAAGCCGCAATTCCTGCGCGCCGCGATCGTCTGCCTCGGCCTGTTGCTGGTCTGGCACTACGCGTGAGCCCGGGTCGAGGCGCGGAACGCCTCGCGCAGGGCCGTGGTGATGCGCCCGACAGGCCAGGTGCTGTGCTTGCCGGGGCGGTCCAGCGAGACCACGGGGCGAAGCTCGACCGACGTGCCCGTGACGAAGACCTCGTCCGCTGCATCCAGATCGTCGAGGCTGACGGTTCCTTCATGAACCGACAGGCCAAGGCCACGCGCAAGGTCGAAGACATGGCGCTTGGTCAGGCTGTCAAGAAAGCATGTGGGAAGGGGAGACAGAAGCCTGCCGTTCCGGACGAGGACGATGTTCGTGACCGTCGTTTCGGCGACATGGCCTGCCATATCCAGCATGAGCGCATCGTCATGTCCGCTACGGGCGGCTGCGGCCCGCGACAAGGTTCCGGTCATGTAGAGCCCCGAGCATTTCGAGGCGGTCGGCGCCGTATCGGGCGCGGGGCGCCGCCAATCCGACAGAACCAGGCGCAATCCGCCGGTCCCGTCCCCAAGGGCGGTCTCCACTGGCCAGTCCCAGGCCGCGATTGCGGTATGGATCCGGCAACCATGCGCCGATACGGTGACGCTTTCGCTGCCGCGCCAGGCGATCGGTCGAACATAGGCGTCCTTCAGTCCGCCAGCCCAAAGCACGGCCTCGGCGGCGGCCTGAAGATCATCGACCAGCCATGGGAGCGTGTAGCCGAGAAGTTCGGCCGAGCGCTGCAGGCGCCGGAAATGCTCCTTACCCAGAAACAGGCGACCGTCATAGGCGCGGATCCCTTCGAAGACCGCACCGCCGTTGTGCAGAGAGTGCGTCAGAACATGCAGCGTCGCCTCACCGGACGGCAGAAGCGTCCCGTCGAACCAGACGGGGCTCGTCGTATCGACGAGCGGGACCTTCACGGCTTCGGTCAGCATTCGGGATCTCCCAGTTCGCGGATGGTGGGACGATCTTCAGGCTCAGGAGCCGGGCAGGCGAGTGAGCAGTTTTCAGGCGCTGATGAGAAAGCGTCGTTCGCGTGGTGCCGGTTATCGGCGATAGTCGGTTTGTGAGGATCTATGGATAAACAAGTACCCTTTCGGCTGAATGTGCCCCTGAACGCCCTGCGAGCCTTCGAGGCCGCGGCGCGCCATCTCTCTATCAAGGAGGCGGCGCTGGAACTTGGCGTCACGCCATCGGCCGTCAGCCACCAGTTGCGCGGGCTTGAGGATGCGCTCGGCCTGACATTGATGCGACGGGTCGGCCCGGCGCTCGAACTGACAGAGGCCGGAGCAAGACTCGCGCCCGATCTGAGCGAGGGGTTTTCCCGGATCATCGAAGCGGTCGGCGGCCTCAGACAGGATCGCAACGCGGGCCCCTTGCGGCTGTCGATGCTGCCGACGTTCGCGGCCCATTGGTTCTCGCCCCGGCTGACGCGCTACCCGTTCGAGCGCAACGGTTTCGATCTGCTGATATCCACGACGCAGGAGGCTGTGGATCTGTCTGCGGGAGTGGCCGATGCGGCGGTGCGGCATGGGCAGGGCCAATGGGATGGGTTGCAGGCGGACCTGCTGTTCGAAGAAACCGTGAGCCTGTTCGGTGCGCCGCCCCTGAGCAAGGATGACCCCGACGAAATGCGGGCGCAGATATCGGGCATGACCTTGTTTCTCTCGCAGTATCGGAAAGAGAACTACGCGCGATGGAACGCGACGTTGCCGGGCGGGCCGATCCGGCCTGCTGCGGTGATGATGGTCGATTCCGCCGGACTCGCACTGCGCGCGGCCATGGACGGGGCAGGAGTGGCGCTGGCAGGCGTGGAGATCGCCGCCTTCGACGTCGGAGCCGGGCGGTTGAAACAGCTCTTTTCACATTGGGCTCATACGGGCGGAGGCTACTTCCTCGTCTATCCCGAGGCGCTGGCCAGGGACCGTCGCGTGCGCAACCTGAGCCGCTGGATGATCGAGGCCTCGGCCGGGGAAAGGACCCTCGCGCAAAGGCAACTGGAGCCGGGAGCAGATTGAATGAATCGTATTGAAGCGGCTGCGGTCGAAATCCGGCGACTTGAGGAGAACGACCGAGTGGCATGGGAAGACCTCTGGCAAGAGAACCTGGACCATTTCGCGGCGCCGGATCGTGCCCGAGCGGACGTGCCCGTCATCTGGCAACGCCTCATGGATCAAGCCGCGCCGCTTCTCGGCTGGCTGGTTCTCCGACAGGGGCGGGCCGCCGGGCTGGCGCATGTGGTCCTTCGTCAGCACAGCTTCAGCACGGCCCAGATCGCGATCCTGGAAGATCTCTGGATCGCACCTTTCGCGCGGCGTCGCGGGCTGGCGGAACGGCTTGTCGAGCGACTGGTTCGGGAGGGGCGCGCGCAGGGCTGGCGCCGCATCGAATGGGAAACCGGCGATGAGAACCTCATTGCGCAGCGGCTCTATGACCGGATTGCCACGCTCGATCCGGTGAAACGCTACCGGATCGACCTAGATTGAGCGGCGTTGGCTCAGCTCGATCCGAAAACTGTCCCAGGGCGCGGGATCGGCGATCGACAGATACAACCGTTTCGCCGTCAGATTGTCCTGCGGCACCAGCCAGCGCAGATGGGTCCAGCCGCGTGCGGTACCGATCTCGGTTAACTGGCCAATCAGAGCGCGGGCAAGGCCGCTTCCCCGAGCCTCTGGCATGACGAAGAGGTCGTCGAGCTGACCGGCACGGCTTCCTGAGATGATCTCGGGTAAGTCGAAGGCCAGCGCAAAGCCGGCAAGCGCGCCGCCATGATCTGCCCCGAGAAGCAGCAGATCCGGCTCGCTGATGGCCCGCTCGATCAGGGGTGTGGCCTGTTCCGGCGTCATTGCCTCTCCCGGTCCGCTCATGGCTCTGCGATAGGCCGTCATCAGATCGGCAAGGCGCGGAGCGTCCGCAGCGGACAGGCGGCGGATCGTCGGTACGTTCACCATCCGCCGGTCCTGACCCACTCTGCCATCATCTCCATGCGGTCCCAGCCCCAGAAAGGCTCTTCATCGACGATGAAGAAGGGAGATCCGAAGACACCCCGTGCCACCGCATCTTCGCCGATCCTCCGGACCTTTTCTTTCAGGGCAGGGTCGGCGATGCCGGCCAGAAGGGCTCCGGGCTTAAGACCGAACTCCGGGGCGAGCCGCGAGACGGCTTCGGGTGAGGCGGTGTCGAGACTGTCGTTGAAATACAAGGTGAAGACCCTCTTCGCGAAGGCAGCAGCAAGTTCAGGGTGCTGTGTTTCAATCCAGTAGAAGGCGCGCGTCGCCGCCAGGGCGACATGGGGATGGCCGGCGGGCAGTTGGAAGGTCAGGCCCTGGTGCCGAGCGATCCGCGCCCAGTCGCGCCGCGCATAGTCGCGTTTCAGCGGCGTCGACGACAGTCCGCGTGCCCCTGTCACCTTGTAAGCGGTGCCCAGCATGTAGGGTCGCCAGAGCACGGTCCGACCCAGGTCTACCGCGATGGCCTCAATCCGCTGCGCAGCGAAGAAGGCATAGCCGGACGAGAAGTCGAACCAGAACTCGACGGGGCTCATGGCTCTTCGCCTTCCCAGTAATCGACCGCATCCGCCGTCCTGAAGGAGCTGGCAACCCGACGCTTTGCCTTGTCACCTCCGGGCGCGGCGCCCGCGAAGACTGTCAGCTTGCCGCTGTCGGGATAGGTCATCACATCAGGCTCGCGCATGGTGCTGACCGCGATATATCGCAGGGGTTCAGTGCCGGTTGCGATCAACTGATGGGCCGTTTCGGCGCCGCCCGCGGGGCAGACCGCCACCATGCCGGCTGCGACCGGGTAACGGTCGGGGCCGAACCGCAGCTCGCCGGAGCCCGAGAGAATGACAAACATCTCGTCATTGGCGTGATGAGCATGGAAGGGCCAGGCCGCTTTGCCGGGCGGAACCTCCACCAGCCGCGCCCCCAGATGCGTCGCACCGAGTGGGGCGGCGATGGAGGCCATGGCGGCATGAAAGCGGGTGCCATAGCTCTGTGGCGACAGGTCCAGATCGTCGAGCGTGACGACGGGGCTGCGTGGCATGCGATCCTGGGTCATTTCGGTGCCCTCCTGCGAGAAGAGAGCGCCAATCCGACCGGTCTCGCAACTGAATTGGCTTCAGGTGAGCCGTAGCAAAGCTCATTTGGCGTGATTTCCCTTTCAAAGGAAGCTGTTCTCGTATTGTCGGACCTGAGACGAATGTGGACACCAATGCTTTATCGCTGGAGACCTGAAGCTCCGCCATCGCGGCCGAACCCTGAAAGGCCCGCCTCGACGATGCCCGCCGAACGCTTCGAGGTGGCGGCTGAAGACGGGTATCCAATCAGGGGTGGGATCTGGCACGCAGACACCGGCCCTGTCGTCGTGCTTCATGCCGCGACGGCGGTTCAGGCGCGCTATTACGCACGGTTCGCATCCTGGTTGTCCGGGCAGGGGGCGACGGTCCTGACCTTCGACTATCGCGGGATTGGTGAGTCCCGCTCCACGCCGGTGAAGGATTTGCAGGCGGGATGGGTCGATTGGGGCGTCCTCGATGCTGAGGCGGTGCTTGCCTATGCTGGCAGGCGCTGGCCGGATCGTGCGCTCTGCGCCGTGGGCCATTCAATTGGCGGCTTCGCTCTGGGGTTGGCGCGTACCTCGGATCGGCTTGACCGGATCGTGACGGTTGGCGCGCAATTCGCCTACTGGCGCGATTACGATCCCCGCCAGCGGCGCGCGATGTATCTGAAATGGCATCTCTTCATGCCAGCCGTGACGCGGCTCTTCGGCTATTTTCCCGGGGCGCGGCTTGGATGGCTCGAGGATGTGCCGCGCGGCGTGGTGCGCGACTGGAGCCGGATGGGGCCGCGGTTCGAGGCAAGTGTTTGCTCCGCTTTGGACCCAGCAGACCTTGCAGCGCGTCATGGCGCCACCCGGGCGCGGCTCCTGGCCATCGGGTTGACAGATGACCCGTTCTGCACCGAAGCTGCGGGGCAACGATTGCTCGACTACTATTCCGGGGCGGATCGAACCCATCTGCGGATCGCGCCCTCGGATATCGCGGTGCCGGAGATCGGGCATTTCGCGTTCTTCCACGCCCGTTTCGAACAGACGCTCTGGCCGCTTGCCGCCGCATGGTTGCTTTCCGGTCGACTGCCCAAGGATGTTCCGGGGCGGATCGTCTTTCCGACAGGCTGAATGCAGGTTTCTTTCCACTAGGATCAACATGAACGACCGACTTTTCGTCATTACCGGCGGGCCGGGATCGGGCAAGACGACGCTTCTGTCCGCACTGGCGCGGCATGGTCTCGCAACGATGCCCGAAGCCGGGCGCGCGATCATTCAGGATCAGACCCGGATTGGCGGGACAGGGTGGCACGGTCAGGACCGGCAGCTTTTTGCAGAGCTCATGCTCGGCTGGGAGATGCGCTCTTGGCACGAGGCGCAGGGGACCGACGGTCCGGTGGTCTTCGATCGCGGCATTCCCGATGTGATCGGTTATCTTCAGCTCTATGAGGGAGAGGCGCCCGCACATGTTCACGCGGCGGCCGAGTTCTACCGGTATCGCCCGACGGTGTTTCTTGCGCCGCCCTGGCCCGAGATCTTCGGTCAGGATGCGCAGCGCGGGCAGGATTTCGACGAGGCGGTTGCGACTGCAGAGGCAATGGAGCAGGCCTATGCCATGGCCGGATATGACCTGCTGCCGCTGCCTTTGGCCACGGTCGAGGCGCGGGTCGATTTTGTTCTGGAGGTTTTGGATCAGTCCATCTGATCAGGACGCGTCACCCAGATCCAGTTCGCCCCGCAGGACGATACAAGCGGCCCCGCCTATGTTGATCCGCAGCCCTTCTGCTGTCGTTTCCCAGCCCGCGTGAACCAGCCCGCGCCGACCCATCTCGACCCCTTGCTCCGACAGGTAACCACCCCGAGGCACCGCGTCGCGATGCGTGGCGATCCACGCAGCGATGGCACCATTGCCAGACCCACAAACAGGATCCTCGGCCACGCCCTCACCCGGAGCAAAGGTGCGTACACGCAAGCGCGGCGTGGCCCCGGACCCGCTGTCGGCAAAGACCGTGAGCCCTGCCGCGCCGAGCCCATGGCAGATCCGCTCGATCCGGCCGAGGTCGGGTCGCAGGCCGGCCAGTGCCTGGACGTCGTGCAGCTCAAGCAACAGCCATGGAACCCCCGTTGAGACGATCTGATGCGGGCTGTCTGCGAGCACGTCGAGCGGAAGGCAGATCGCCTCGGCAAGTTCAGCTTTGGCGACCGGCACATCGCGGAATTGGGGCGTTGCCTGCGTCATCGTGTAAAGGTCGTCTTCGACGCGGATCGGAACCAGTCCGATGCCGCATTCCTGCGTCAGGCTTTGGGGCGTTCTGCTTTGCTCGCCGCAAAACGCATGGGCGGCGGCGAGGGTCGGATGACCGGCGAAGGGCAATTCGCGCACCGGGGTAAAAATGCGGGCGCGATAGTCCGCGTCACCGGTCGGGCGAAGCAGGAACACGGTCTCGGAGAGGTTCATCTCGCGCGCGATGCGTTGCATGATCTCGGTGGACAAGTCGTCGGCGTCGAAGACCACTGCCGCCGGATTGCCCAGCAAGGGTCGGTCCGAAAAGGCATCGATCTGAAGCATGCGTTTCTTCATGGTCGTTAAGTCCTTGCTTTCAGCGCCCGTAGCGCGCTTTCAGTGTCACACTGCCGAGGCTGTGCGCGTGGATCATGTAGCCGGCGAGGGCGGGCATGGCGCTGGCGTCCAACCCCAGGCTCGGCACGTCGATGGCATAGACGGTGAACTCGTAGCGATGCGGGACTGCGCCCTCAGGCGGGCAGGGGCCGCCATAGCCGGGCTGCCCGAAATCCGTCAGGGACTCGACCAGAGGGGCGGGCAGGTAGCCGGAGGCGCCCGCGAGCATCGCTCGTGTGTGCGCCGGAATATCCAGAACGATCCAGTGCCACCAACCGCTGCCGGTCGGGGCGTCCGGGTCGTAGACCGTAATCGCGAAGCTCTGCGTTCCTGCGGGCGGGTCATTCCAGACCAGGTGCGGGGATTGGTTGAGCCCCTCGCACCCCATGGTCGAATTCACCAATTCCATGCGGATCGTTTCACCCTCCCGCAGGTCGCGGCTGTCCAGATCGAACGCGTGAGCGACAACGGGAGTGGCGGCGAGCGCCATTGAGAACAGAGCAGTACGGCTTAGGTTCATCATCATGAATGTCTCTCCTCGACTTCCATGATTTGACGGTATTCCAATGTGTTAGATGCGGCGATTGAGAAGCTTTCAGGGGCCCGGTAGAAATGATCACCGAACCTTGTCCAGACCCAGGGCGCGACCTTGATGCAGAGCCATCCACGCCAGAGCGATGGCTTGCAGACCGGCGATCAGCACGATGAACGTCACATGGGCGGACGAAATGCTCCACCCAAGCCGAACCAAAGCCTCGATGCCTGCGCCGATGCCGCCCTGCATCAAGAAACCGGTGAGGACAGCGCCGAGATTGAGCATGGCGATAGCGCGGCCGGACACTGCGTCGGGTAGCAGCCGGACCAGAAGCGCGTAGGCAAGGATGGGACCCGCGGTGAACAGCCCGTAGCCAGCCCAGAGGATGGTCTGCAGGGACGCGCCAGCACCGGCAACCGCAAACTGGCACAGCACAAAGCCAAGCGTCAGGGCGAACGTCAGGCGGAACAGGTGCCGGTCGGTGCGGGCGATCCGATCGGCAAGCAGACCGAAGCCGAATTGCCCCACGATGACGGCAAGGGAGAGTGCCATCAGAATGCCCGCTGCCGCAGTCGACGGGAGGGCAATCGCGTCGCGCAGCCAGATCCCGGCCCAGAGCCCCTGATAGGCGACCCAGGCTCCCTGACAGAGGGCCGAAGCCGGTGCGATGGCGAGAAAGGCGGGGTGCGTGAGGACACCACGCAGTCCCTCCACAGCCGGTTCCGCGATCGCGGGTGCGGCCCGTTCCCTCGTCTGGGGCGGAACCACCGTGGCGATGATCAATGCAATGGTAGCAGTGACGCCGGCGAGACCCAGAAAAATTTCGCGCCAGCCGATTTGGCGTAGCAGCCATTCGGTCGGGCTGGTGGCCGCCAGGGAGCCAAGGCCGGCCGCTGCAATCGTGATGGCGTTTACCAGGGGCAGGCGCTCCCTCGGCCACCACAGGGTGTTCGCCTTGTAGGCGCCGGTCCAGCAAGCGGAAAGTCCGAGGCCGATCATGAAACGCGTCAGGACGAGCATGTGGGCTGTTTGTGCCCCGGCGAAGAGCGCGGATGCGACGACAGCCAGGAGGAGCGTAACCACCAGCACGCGTTTCGGCCCGAACTTGTCCAGGGCCTGGCCGACGAACAGCTGCGAGCCGGCCAGTGCGCCAAGGAAGGCGGAGGTCATTATGCCCATGGTCGCAGGCTCAAGCTGAAACTCGGCCGTGAGACGAGGCTCCAGAACAGCGTTCGCATTTCGAAAGAGTTCGGAGAGCAGGTAGGCGAAGGTGAATGGCAGAGAGACGAAGACAATGCGGCGCAACGGGGACAATTGGGCTGAGTCAGTCATGCGCGTGGCCGGACCAGATGCAGCAGTCGTCCCTCAGGGAGTACACCCGCCCAAGGTCGTTGGTTTGCTCGGCACGATCCTGAATGGAGCCCGTTTCGCCAGATCGGTGAGGATAAGAGACGAAGGACAGAAATGTCAGCAGGATGGCCGTGACCCAAAGAAGTGCAAGTCGTTGAAGACCCGACAGGCCGGGAGTCGGTGTCTCGCCAGAGGCGGCGCCCAAGGATCTTCTGAGATCATTGATGTTCATGGCTTCTGGCATCCGCTCTTTGTCTCAAGTGCTAGCCGGGAGCCGCCTCCACGCCGATTGAGAAGGTCTCAACCGAGCGGGAGATTTTGTCCGGGGCGGGCTAGAGCCAATACATCGGATGGTGTGCTACATCCGCCGGGATGGCCGCATGGTCTTCGACCGGATACCGGTCGCCGGCCGTATCAGGGGCGGACACGAGCAGGATGCGCAGATCTTCGAGCCCGTTGTTCTGCACCAAATGTCCCAGGCCCGGGGAGATTTCCAGGGCCTCTCCCGCCTTGGCCAAGAGGATACGGCCCGGAACCCTGATCGTCAGTTCCCCGGCAAGGACATAGAAGATCTGGCGGGAGACCCGATGATAATGTGGTGCTTCGGCACCGCCGGGCGGCAGGCGCTCTTCGCGCAGTGAAAGTTCGGGGCGATCGACCAGTCTCCAGCCATCACAGCCGTTACCCCAGGGGTAATGGTTCGCGGCTGTCGCGCGCAGGGGGCCTGTCATTCCTCGGACCCGTAATAGGCTTCGCCCAGAAACTGGACGCCGTCGCGAAACCGCATGTGTTCGCAGGCATGCCTGACCCGACCGCCGGCTCGCGACACATAGAAAACCGTCACGGATTGCGACTCTTCGTCTACGGCGGTTCCGCTCAGTTCGAAATGCAGATCGGGCACGCGTGCCAGGGCGTCGGTCCAGTACTGCCGCAGAGCGTCCTTCCCAATGATCCGGGCGTCACCCGCCACCTGCTTGGCGAGAGGGCTGATGAAGACGGAGTCTTCGGCGAATGGCGCGAGAACCGTCTCCACGTCATGCGCGTTCCAGGCGGCGATCCAATGCCTGGCATGGGTTTCAAGGTCAGTGCGGGAAAGTCTTGTCATTATTCCGGTCTCCTTCTCCGTCCGCTTTAGCGGTCGGAGCTGACTGTCGTGCCGCAGCATGGCTGCTCGCAATTGAGGAATCTTCCGGTGGTCCTGAGGATTTCGCGGCGGCGATCAAAGGGAGGAATTCTCAATATCCGCTGAGGGATCCGAAATTCATGGTTCTGGGTACGGGGTGCATTCTCTGGGGGAAGACACCGGAGGTGACCATGAACCCGCGATGCACGGCAAATTCAACGCAAGAGCACGACAAAGATGGTCTCGCATCACGCCTGGCTCGGCTGCCGCGCCGGTTTCGGGCCTTTTATCGCTTGAGCGACGCGGCGTTGGAAGATCTGGGATTGGATCGTCAAGATCTGCCGATCTTCAATCCTGTTCAGGCCATTCGCCGAGAAGACCTGTTCTAGCGCGAAGCGGGCAGGTCTGGCGTGTCATGCAAGCAGATCAGGGTTTGCATCCCCGTGGCGACATGTTTACGGCGTTTTCCATCAACGCCCCATACATCGAGCTGGCAGATTGTCAGTGTGCGACCGTTCTTGATCACGCGGCCAACAGCCTCGAGATAATTTCCTTGCGCCGGACTGATCAGGTTCAGTTTGAACTCGACCGTCAGGACTGAACTGCCTTTGGGGAAGAGGGTGAACCCAGCGTAACCGCCTGCGCTGTCGGCGATGGCCGATGTCCCGCCGGCATGGAAGTAGCCATGCTGTTGCGTGAGTTCTGGACGGAACGGCAGTCGCAGCGTGACAAGCCCCGCGCGCACATCCGCCATTTCGGCCCCGAGATGCGCCATGAGCCCCTGTCGTGCAAAGCTTTCTCGTGCTCGGATGATGATTTCCTCGGAAATTGGATCGCCGACCTGCATAGCTATTCCTCCACATCTTCGCCGGGGAAGTATGCATAAGGCATAGGTCTCGGCGCGTGAGGAATTCTCAGTCTCAACTGAATGAACGGCGCCGGAGCATAGCATTGTGCTGCCCTCGACTGCCTAAGATTCGCGATTCAGGGCCTGCAAAAGTTCCATTGCCGTCACTGCTAGAGGCTCTGGCACGAAGGGCGGACAGCGGACCTTCACTGCATGTGCGGCACCACCCGTACAAGGGCATGGAAGCGGACCCGAGGCTCCTTGACGATAGGATCGTCGGCTCTCCCGAGTCCCTGCAACACAGTTGCAGGGACAGCTCAGACACAGTCGCTGTTGCACCTCATGACATGTCATACTGTCGCCGCCCGCGCGCCGCGCTGGACATCCTCGGACCTGTCGGCTTCTGACTTTACACAACCCCTCATTGCGTGATTTCATTGTCAGAAGATGGCTTTATCACAGGATTTTAAGATTGAGTGAGGCTCTTCAGAAACTTTTCGAACATGGCGCACAGTGGTTAAGGGCAGATTTTCACCTGCACACTCGAGCAGATAAGGAATTTCGCTATGATGGCGACGATGACCGTTTCGTCGCCAGCTATGTAGAGGCGCTTGAAGCTGCCGGAATACGCCTTGCTGTCATCACCAACCACAACAAATTTGACCTTGACGAATTTAAGGCACTGCGCAAAAGGGCGCGCAAATCCGGCATCGGTGTGCTCCCTGGCGTGGAGCTGTCCGTCAAGGACGGCGCAAACGGTGTTCACACACTTGTGGTATTTTCCGAAGCTTGGTTGGCCGAGGGGCAGGATTACATCAACCAGTTTCTTGGCGTTGCATTCGCTGGCAAGGTCCCCGCGCAATACGAGCAGGAAAACGGACGCAGCAACGACGACCTAATCGAGACGCTGAAGACGCTGGAAGCATACAACCGCGACTTTTTCATTATATTCGCACACGTTGAGGCTAATAGTGGATTGTGGAAAGAGTTAAGCGGGGGCCGAATGGGCGAGCTTGCCGCTGAGCCGCTCATTCAAAAATATGCTCTGGGCTTCCAGAAGGTTCGCACCCATGACAAACCGGATAGCGTTTGCCGCACGAAAGTCAAGGGCTGGTGGGGCGATCAATATCCGGCCGAAGTAGAAGGCTCTGATGCAAAAGAAATAACCGAGATCGGCAAAGGCAGAACGGTCTATCTGAAGTTGGGCGATGTTGGCTTCGATGCCGTAAAGTTTGCCTTGACCGATCATACTTTCCGCGTTGCGTCGGAATTTCCGTCCTTAGGGCATTCCCATGTCAACGCTGTTCGCTTTGAAGGCGGGTTGCTGGATGGCTGTCGCGTTACTTTCTCCCCGCATCTGAACTGCCTGATCGGCATCCAGGGCAGCGGAAAATCCTCTATCCTGGAAAGCGTGCGTTATGCCCTGGATATCCCCTTTGGCGACAAAGCGCAGGACAAGGAATACAAGGACAAACTCCTGCCCCATGTTCTGAAAAGCGGCGGCAAGGTGATTGTTGAAGCGACCGATCGGCATGGCGGTCGCTTTGAGGTGAGACGCATTTGGGGGCACTCTCCAGATGTCTATGTCGATGGCGTGCTGCGCCCGGGAGTCTCTATTAGGGAAACGATTATCGCCAAGCCACTTTACTTCGGGCAGAAGGACCTCGCCGCTGCTGGGAAAGGCTTCGGGCACGATCTTGTCGAAAAGCTCATGGGTGATAGCCTTAAGGGCGTGCGGAAAAAGATCGAGGAGCGCGCAGACGAACTTAAAACGGCGATAGAGAACTTCCATTCCGCGCGAAGCGATGCAGAGGACAAGCAGGCGCTAGAAGATGAACTTGAGAATGTCAAATTCAACTTGGAGCAATTTGACAAGCACGGCGTCAAGGACAAGCTTGAAAAGAAACTGATTTATAACGAGGACTTGACCTACTGTCAGGGCATTCACGAGGCAGCTGAGGCTTGGCGCAAGACGATTGATGATGCGGCAAACCAGGCCGAAGAAGATTTCAAACTGATCGAAGTTCATTCCTCCGATCAGAATGCAGATTTCTTCACGCGCTATGCGGCCAAGGTGGAGGAACTAAAAGGCACGGTTGCGACAGCCAAGGCCCTTGCTGCCACGATCAAGACTAATTCCACCGAATTAGATGAACTGCGCCAGGAGCTTGAAGGCGTGCGAGACGGCCTGAAGGAAGAGTTTGCCGAGACCGAACGGGAGCTGGTCAAGGCGTTGCAGGAACAGGGCGTTACCTCGATCCAGCCAAATGCCTATATCAACTTCACTCAGCGCAAGCAGGAGCTTGAAACTGGAATCGCCGAGCTTGCCAAGCGGACGGGCAAGGAAAGAACAAGACTTGAGGCCGTTCTGACGGCCATGAACTTGCTGAATAATGCATGGCACGATGAGTTCAAACTCATCGCGGCGGCGCTTGAAATCATTAATGAATCGCAAGGATCACTGAGAGTAGAGGCGGCGTTCAAGGGAGACCGCAACGCTTTTAAAGTCCACATTGACGGATTGCTTCGAGGAAATAATCTCCGCAAGGAATATTACAATGACCTTTCCGAGGCTTATTCTGATTTTGGCGAGGTTTTCAAGGACCTCGAAAAGGCTTGTGCTCACGCAAAGGGGAAGAGCCAGGACTTCAGAAGTCTCTTCATAGAAAATCTCTACTCACTCATCGCCTATCAGGTGCCCAACAGCTATTCAGTGACGTATCACGGCAAGGCACTCTTGTCTCATTCTCTGGGCCAGCGCGCCTCGGCGATGATGCTCTTCCTGCTTAGCCAGAAAGAGAATGATCTTCTGCTCATCGACCAGCCAGAAGATGATCTTGATAGCCAGACCGTTTACGAAGAGGTGGTCAAACTGCTTCGTCGGCTCAAGCCGAACCAGCAATTCATCTTCGCGACGCACAACGCGAATTTCCCGGTACTTGGAGATGCCGAAACCATTACTACATGCCGATTCCGAAATGATGCAATCTCAATATCAGTCGGAAATATTGACGATAAGTCCTGCCAGGCCAACGTCATCTCCATTATGGAGGGCGGCCCGGAGGCATTTGAGCGCCGTAAGACGATCTATCAGATTTGGAAATCCCGCCGCGTTTGAATGCGTTAAAGAAGCCGAAGCGTTTCACGCCCTACCTCCCAACGACATTCTCCCTTGGTCTTGTTATGAGCCGCCATGGATGATCGGTTCGGGGACGCTGCAATGCCGCGACAACCAAATCGGAGAATGTCAGCGAAGGGCTGACCAATTTCGCGAGGGCAAGCCTTTGACTGGCATCACGCTACTGAAGATCGGTCAAGAATTTTGACCCTACTAAGACCGAAATCTTGAAGGAGAGACGATAGATGCAAGTGAGGATGGTCCAGCATGCAGTTGGTCAGGGCGGCTTGCATTGCGGCGAGCTGACGCTTGGTCAAAAGCCGCTACGCTGGGTGTACGACTGCGGCTCCAATCAGGCCGATGCGTTGAAGCGGGAGGTCGGTTCCATTGCCAGAGACGGCGAAATCGACCTGCTTTTTCTTTCTCACCTCGACAGCGACCACGTCAACGGTGTCGATCTTCTACTGTCGCAGGTAAAAGTCCGCGAGGTGATCTTGCCTTATCTTAATGAGGAAGCCCTAGTCGCAACCATCGCGCGTGATGTTTCCCGCGGGGCATTGACGGGAGTGCTCGTCGAGGCTGTAAGCGATCTGTCGGGTTGGTTTGGCAGCCGCGGCGTTGAAACCGTCACTTTCGTCGACGACAGTGACGATGAAGGGGGCGACGGCCCGGATGTGCCTGACGCTCCGGCTGGCGGCGGTGATGGCGACTGCACCGCCAAATGGACGGGTGAACCGGTACCTTTCCCGGAGACTAGCTCCGTTGCTCAAACTGGCGCAGGTACCGCAAAGATGCGGCGAGCTTTTCCAGGGGCGGCTCTCCTTGTGATGACACCGGGCGGGCAGCTCAATTGGGCATTGGTGCCCTATGTCCATAAACCATCCGCGGCTTTGATGAAGGCCTTCAACGATGCTCTAGATGCCGAGTTCGGTAAAGGCACGGACAAGAAAGCTATCGCTCAATCAGCGAAGGACCCGGCAGTACGGGAGAGGCTGCGTAACTGCTATGACGCGCTTTGGGCCGATCACAACCTGATCTCGATGACGCTGTACGCCGGTCCTATAATACCGGAAATCATGGAGATAGATATATCTATTTGTCGACGCTACCCCTATTGGCACCCCCATCACGAATGGGCCGATTGTGGGGGGTGGATGCTCACGGGCGACGCGCATCTCGATGGTTTGCGTCGTCGACAAAGATTCCTGAAGTTCTACCGACGCTTTTCAGGACTCACCAACGTATTTATGGTTCCACATCACGGGTCGGTCCACAACCATAGTGATGAGGTATTGAATGCGATGCCGGAGTTGCGGGTGGGCTATGCTGCAGCCGGACCGAACAACTATGGGCATCCTCATAATGAAGTGCGCGATTCTGTTCGAGCCCATCACTCCGCCTTTTTCCATCAGGTGGATCATAGGAGATTTAATCAGATCGTGATGGCAGTCAGAAAACGCTGAATAGGCGGCATCTCATACGGCCAAGTTCTGGAGGGCTAGATTTGGATCGCAATAAACTGGATGAAATAATTAGCTTATGCCTACAAGATCTCTACAATCAGGATGGTCAAATCTTGGCTCAAGATGTCGGTGAGCGTGCAATTTGCGGGCGATTGGCTATGCTAATGGACCCCAGGCTTCCCTTGTATAGTGTGGATATTGAGTACAATCGCAAGGGTCCAGGCCTGGAACCGAAAGACATTGAGATGCCGGATGAGAACGGTGATTTGACGGCCCATCGAGTATTTCCTGATATCATTGTGCATGAGCGTGGGCATAATCTTCGCAACCTTTTGGTCGTCGAAGTGAAGAAGTCCACCAATGCCGTCGCTGACGAGCATGATCTCGCAAAGTTACATGCGCTGTGTGGTCAGCTTCGATACCAATATGGGTTGTTCTTGCGGTTATCCACGGGGCCAAATTCTGACTTAGCAGGTGTCCAACGCCAATGGGTCGACGGGCCTGCAGCAGGTGAGTTTTGAGCGGCAGCTCTCGAGAAGGCGCGGCGCGGCAATAACGAATTTGACGAATGTCGGCTCTGGGCCGGAGGCGTAGATATTCAAGCGTGCAGCATCCTCCTTGCGCTGAACAAATTCCCACCGGGTTTCATACGGATTTTGGCAGTCCGTTCGCACCCTGAACGGGGCAGGTCAGGTAACTCTAAGCGCAGACTGATCAGGCGATGATGTCCGCGTCACCCGGCCTCAGCCGGACCCAAGCGAAAGCAGCGCGCGACGAAATTCCGGCTCGCTTAGCACCACCTCGCCCGCACCAAGCGCCTCGGCGTGGCTGAGGGCGCGGGCGGTTAGGGTCTGGGCGGTCTCGATGGCGCGGGGCAGGGCAAGGCCCCGCCCGATGCCCGCGACCACAAGCCCGGCGAAGAGATCGCCGGTGCCGGGCAGGGCGATCGGCAGGCGCTTGGTCGGGTGGCGGCTGAGACCTTCGGGGCCCAGGAGCACCGTCTCGAGTCGCCCGGGGCCGGTGTCGTCGAGTACGCAGCCGGTGGCGATCAGATGCGCTTCTGGCGCGATGTGCAGCGCCTCGCGCGCCGCCTGAAGATCGGCCAACGTGTGGATCTGCTGCCCGGTGAGCCAGGCGAGTTCGAATGGGTTCGGCGTGGCGATGTCGGCCATCGGCAGCAGCCGGTCGCGCATTACGCCGGCGATGGCTTCGGGTACATAGAGTCCGGGACCGGTGTCGCCCATCACCGGGTCGCAGATGTAGCGCAGGCGCGGGTTCGCGGCCTTCGCCTCGGCCACGAAATCCGCCACCATCTCGGCCACATCCAGCGAGCCGATATAGCCGGTGAGGATATAATCCGCCCGCTCGGGCAGGCCGCGTTCGCGAGCGCCTTGCAGCAGGTCGGAAAAGAACTCGGGCGGCAGGGCACGGCCGCGCAGGGTCGGGTAGTCAGGAGTGTTCGAGAAGATCACGGTGGGGATCGCCGCCACCTCGAGGCCTGCCGCTTGCATCGGGAAGAGCGCCGCGGAATTGCCGACATGGCCGAAGACCACCTGGCTCTGGATCGAAATGACGAAAGGGGGGCGTTTCATGCGGTGCCGTCCAGTCTTGCACTCCAGTCCTCGACCCGGCGGCTTTCCAACCTCCGGACCGCGTATTTGCGCCAGCCCTCGGCCAGGACATTGAGCTTGGCGATACCTTCGAGTTCGACCAGGTTCATCCGGTCCACATAGAGAGCGTGCCAGAGCCGTCGTAAAGTCCAGTCCGGTGCCAGGCGGTCGATCAGCTCCAGCCGGTCCCCGGGGGTAACGGTGCCGGTCTGGAGCACCCGGTAATACCATCCCGTGCGCCCGGTCTGCTGCACGCGCCGCGCCATGTCGGGCAGGCCGAAGCGGTGGTTGAGCTTCCAGCAGGGCTGGCGCCCCTGCGAGACCTGGATCAGCGCGCCGCCCAGCCGGAATGTATCGCCGACGGCGACCTCCGCTTCGGTGAGCCCGGCGGTCGAGATATTCTCGCCGAACCCGCCGGGAGCGGTCAGCGCCTGAAGGTCGCCGAGTTCCGCGCGCCAGTCGCTGTAATGATCGAGCGGATAATGATGCACGGCCTTCTCGACGCCGCCATGTACGCGCCGGTCGGCCTGTTCGTCGCCTTCGAACCCCTCGGGGCCAAGCCTCAGCGGGTGGGTAACCGCCGTCTTGCCGATCCCGCTCAGCGTGTCGCTTCCGGGCAGGGGAGCGGCGCGACCTGTCAGGAGTGTGACGGGCCTCATCCGTCCAGCTCCCGCAGCCAATCTTTCAGCATGGCCTGACCGGCGGTCCGCAGCGCAGGGCCATGTGCCTTGGCATCCTGCCGCAGAGCCTCGGGGGCAATCCCTGCCTGCGCCAGCTCTGCGCTGTGGCCGATCAGCCAGCGTTCGAAATCCGGCAGCATCCCGGCCTCGGGGTGGAATTGCAGGCCGAGAATATTGCGGCCCCGGGCGAAGCCCTGTGTTTCGCAGCCGGGGGTCGCGGCTAGGCGCTCGGTTCCGGCGGGCAGGTCGAAGCCCTCGCCATGCCAGTGCAGTACCGGGATGTCCGAGAGGTGGGCAAGCGGGCCGGCCCAGCCAGGCGCGGTTAGGGTCAGGGGCGCGAAGCCGATCTCCTTCTCGGCAATGGGCGCGACACGGGCTCCGAGGGCCGCGGCCATGAGCTGTGCGCCGAGGCAAATGCCGAGGGTCGGGCGATCCGCCGCCAGCCTCATGGTCAGCCAGTTCCGCTCCTCTGTCATGCAAGGATAGGCGGCGCCGTCATTCACGCCGATCGGGCCACCCAGCACCACGACCAGGTCCGGTTCCGGCGGATCGGGCAGTGGGTCCACAGCCGCCTCAATGTCTTGGAGCTGATAGCCGGCGTCCCTCAGAACCGGGGTAAAGGACCCGAGGTCTTCAAAGGCTAGGTGGCGCAGGATCAGGGCGGATTTCATCACGGAGCCTCTTGCGTTTTTCGCCTCTGTGGCAAAATACTGGCCTATGCAAAAGTGCCAGTATGAATGATTGAGCTAGGCCGGTTTTCGACATGCGCGAGCCTCTTGCCCTCGAGATGGAGCCGGGCCACGACGGCCCGCTTTTCCTCGCCATTGCCGAGGCGATCACCCGTGACATCACCCGCGGCCGCCTGAAGCCCGGAGCGCGGCTGCCCGGCACTCGGGCGCTGGCGCGCGAGCTGGGGGTCCATCGCAATACGGTGGATGCCGCCTATCAGGAGCTACTGACGCAAGGCTGGTTGCAGGCGGAACCGGCGCGGGGCACCTTCGTGGCGCAGGATCTGCCGCAGGGGATGCTGGTCCGCAGACCCGCGCCCACGCCGATGGACCCGGTGGCGCCACGCGCAAGGCTCGCGTTTACCGACGGCGCGCCGGACCCCAAGCTGGTGCCCGACAAAGCGCTGGCCCGGGCCTTTCGCCGTGCGCTGCTGTCGTCGGCCTTCCGCGCCGGGGCGGATTACGGCGATGCACGCGGCACATCCTCACTGCGCGAGGCACTGGCGGGCTATCTCGCCACGGACCGGGGCGTAGTGGCGGAGCCGTCGCGGCTGCTGATCGCGCGGGGCAGCCAGATGGCGCTGTTCCTGGCTGTACGGGCGGCGCTGTCGCCGGGCGAGGTCATCGCCGTCGAGGAACCGGGCTATCCGCTAGCCTGGGAAGCGTTCCGCGCAGCGGGGGCAGAGGTGCGGGGCGTGCCGGTGGATGGCGGCGGCCTCAGGATCGACGCGCTGGAGGCTGCGCTTGCCCGCGATCCGCGCATCCGGGCGGTCTATGTCACGCCGCATCACCAATACCCGACCACGGTGACCATGGGCGCGGCGCGGCGGCTGCAGCTGCTGGAGTTGGCGCAGCGCCATGGGCTCACATTGATCGAGGACGATTACGACCACGAGTACCGGTTCGAGGGCCGCCCCGTGCTGCCGCTGGCCGCCCGTGCGCCCGAGGGCTTACCGCTGATCTATGTGGGCTCGCTGTCGAAGCTGCTCTCGCCGGGCATCCGGTTGGGCTATGCGCTGGCGCCCGAGCCGTTGTTGACCCGCATGGCCGAGGCGCGCGCCGCCATCGACCGGCAGGGCGACGCGCCACTGGAGGCGGCACTGGCGGAGCTGATCCGCGATGGCGATCTAGGCCGTCACGCCCGCAAGGCGCGGCGGGTCTACCGGGCGCGGCGGGATCTGCTGGCGGCGCTGCTGGGCGAACACCTCGCCGGGCGGGCGACATTCGACTTGCCCGCCGGAGGGCTCGCGCTGTGGCTGCGTTGCGAGGGGAGGTCAGCCGAGGCCTGGGCCAAAGCCGCGGGGCAGGCGGGACTGGCGCTGCTGCCGGGTACGCGCTTTGCGCTAGAGGGCCCGGCGCCGCAGGCCTTCCGGCTGGGCTATGCGGCGCTGGACGAAGGGCAGATCGCCCGGGCGGTGGAGATCCTCGCCCGAAGCGTTCCGGGCTGAGCCTATTCCGCCGCGACCGCGCGCCGGGCCTGCGCGGGGGCGATGTGCATCCCGAGCCGGGTCAGCAGATCCTGATCCTTCCAGGCCGCCGGGTTGCCGGTGGTCAGCAACTGGTCGCCCACGAAGATCGAGTTCGCTCCGGCAAGGAAGCACAGCGCCTGCAGTTCGTCGCTCATTCCCGTGCGCCCGGCCGACAAGCGGACGACCGACGCTGGCATCAGGATGCGGGCCAGCGCCACGATGCGCACCAGCGCGAAGGGATCGACGGCCTGGGCCCGCGCCTGCACCGGCACGCCCTCGATCTCGTTCCACAGGTTCACCGGCACGCTGTCGGGATGCGTGGGCAGGGTCGCCAGCGTCACCAGCATGGCGATGCGGTCCTCCTCGGCCTCGCCCATGCCGAGGATGCCGCCACAGCAGACCTTGATGCCGCCCTTGCGGACCTGTTCGACCGTGTCGAGGCGGTCCTCCATGGTGCGGGTGGTGGCGATCTGCGCGTAATACTCGGGCGAGGTGTCGATGTTGTGGTTGTAGAAATCCAGGCCCGCCGCCTTCAGCCGCGCGACCTGTTCGGGCGACAGCATTCCCAGCGTCATGCAGGTTTCCAGCCCCAGCTCGGACACGCCCCGCACCATGTCGCAGAGCTTGTCCATGTCGCGGTCTTTGGGGCTGCGCCAGGCGGCCCCCATGCAGAACCTCTGCGCGCCGGAAGCCTTGGCGCGCTGTGCGGCGGCCAGAACCTCCTCGGCTTCCATGAGCTTGGTGGCCTTCACCCCGGTGTCGTGAAAGGCCGATTGCGAGCAATAGCCGCAATCCTCGGGGCAGCCGCCGGTCTTGAGGCTGAGCAGGCTCGCGGTTTCGATCGCGTTGGGGTCGAAATGCGCGCGGTGCAGGGTCTGGGCGCGGTGCATGAGGTCGGCGAAGGGCAGGGCGTGGATCGCCCGGGCCTCCGCCATGGTCCAGTCGCTTCGGATCATGCCGCGCGGGTCCGGAAGCGGGCGATGGCCGCGATGAGGCCCGAGGCCAAAGCCAGCTTGACCAGATCGCCGAGCAGGAAGGGCGTGAGACCCGCGGCCAGCAGCCCCTGCGCCGGGAGATAGAGCGCCAGCCAGGCGAGGCCGAGGATATAGACCACGGCGAGGCCCGCCAGCATCGCCAGGAAGCGCCCGATCAACCCGCGCCCCTGCGCCAGCCAGCCGGTCAGGCCCGCGCCCAACAGGTAGCCCGCAAGATAACCGCCGGTCGGTCCGGCCATATACGCCAGCCCGATTCCGCGTTCCGGCGTGCCCGAGAAGACCGGAATTCCCAGGGCGCCCGCCGCCAGATAGGCCGCCATTGCCGTAAAGCCGAGCCTCGGCCCGAGCGTGGCGGCGACGAAGAAGACCGCCAACGTGTGCAGTGTCATCGGCACCGGCCAGAACGGGATCTGGATTTTGGCGCCGAGCGTGATCAGCGCCGCGCCGCCGAGCGCCAGCGCGAGGCTGCGTCCGAGCGCTGCGGGACGGGTCAGAGTGGGGGTGAGAAATGCCATGGGTCTGTCCTCCGAAGATAGGCATCGAGTCTATCTATAATTACGAAGGCTTTGCGTGATGCTGGCAATTAGGTTTATAGATAATTATCCGGGAATCTCGTAAGTCTCTCGCAAATCGGCATTTTTCACGGCAGTTTTGCGCTTGCCGATCCAGCCGACATGGCGCGCGAGCGTGGCGCAGGCGAGGTCGGTCTGCCCCTTGCGCAGAGCGTCGAGAATGGCGCGGTGGTCGTGATCTGTGCGCGCCTCCCAGTCGCGCCGCCAGGCGGCGAAGAGGAACCGCGCGCTGGCGGCCTGCAGGTCGTCGATCGTCCGCAGCAGACGCGGCATCCGGCAGGGGGACAGGATGAGCCGGTGAAAATGGCGGTTTGCTGCCTCCCAGTCACGGACGGTACTAGCACTGTCGCCGTGGCGCGTAACCTCTTCTGCTTCCTGCAGAATAGCGCGTGTCATATTGGGCGCGGCATGGCGCAGGGCGAGGCTTTCGAGGCTGGAACGCATCTCGGCCACCTCGCGCAGTTCGGCTACGTCGAATTCGGTGACGCGAAAGCCACGCCTTGGTTCGCTCTCTGCCAGACCCTGGGTCTGCAACTCGCGGAAGGCCTCGCGCACTGGGACATGGCTCGCGCCGAACTCGGCAGCGACATGGTCCTGCCGGAGCCGCGCGCCGGGCGGAATCTCGCCCGAGATGATACGGTCGGCAAGGGCGCGGGCGATGCGGGCGGACTGGGTCTCTTCAGGGGCGTGTTTCATGAATTATAGATAATTCATGCCGCGCCGCCCGTCGACAGTTAAGATTTGGTCCGCTGCTCATCTGACATCGTCGCCTTCTTGTAGGACCTGGCAAGCCTCTGCAGGCTCAGGCAGCCCTTGGTTGCAATGTTGGGAAGTCGCAATTCGTAAAGATCAGCGGCTCCGACACGTCTTCCCTCTTTCGGAGGTCGGCCGACACATCGGAACGTCAGGATCGTCCGCCAGCCCCCGAGCACGTGCCAATTTGCTCTGACGTCGATATCTCTCCATGGGATGTTCGCCTCGGGATCTATGGCGTTCATGAGGATGCCCTGCGCCGTGAATGTCAGTATCGGGCCTTTCCGTCGTCCGTACTTCCAATGCAAGAGGACCGGCACAAACCCAAGTGGCGCGGCCAATGCCAGAAATGCCACCTGCGATGCCCTGCCTTCGAAGCCGGGCTCTTGCATAAGAGATATCGCCACCGCGAGAGCTGGAACGAGGAGGAGCCCAGCCATTAGCCAGAACCCGGCAAGCCGAAAATATGACAGCCAGATCACCAGATCAGGCATCGAATGCGCTTGGCGTGCCTTGTCCACCTTCAAAGCCAGAACATGAGGCACGTTGCCGATGCGAGCGCCGCGAGGGTTCGATTTGCGCGCCTGAGGCTGGTCGGGCTCGACAGGTGGCGCCGCAGGGCGGATCCCATGGCAGACCAAACGGCCATGCATGGGGTGCCGATCAATGCGAAGGCGAAGCAAATAATTAGCAATTGGGGAAGAACCGCCTTTTCGGGCTGCAGAAATGCCGACACGGCGGTGAGCGCGATCAGCCAAGATTTCGGATTGATGAACTGGAACAGCAGCGCCTGAGAAAACGAGATCGGGGTGGCATTAGGTGATTGCGCCAGCGCATCGGCTTTCCAAAGCTTCAGGGCGAGCCAGAGCAGATAGAACGTCCCAGCCACCTTGAGTGCCAACTGGATACTGGGAAACTGTGCGAAAAGGCTGCTGAGACCGGCGGCCACGAGCAGGATCTGGGAGATCACACCGGTCGGAATGCCAACGATCTGCGGTATGGTGCTCCGAAAGCCGAACACCAGCCCCGCGTTGGCGAGAAGCATGTTGTTTGGCCCCGGGGTGATCGACATGACAAAGGCGTAGAGCGCCAGGGCCCCTATTGTGGTAAACTCCATTTGCGACCTTCCCAGTTCACACGAATACATGCTCCGTGTTCTGGACCGGCAGGGCGATTGAGAGCTTCTCAACTCGGCATGAGCAGAATCCACGCTTGTCGCGTGCCGCCACGCAAGGGACGCGGTCTCTTTGGGTGGCGCTACGGCGATTCATTCGCTTAGAAGGAGCCGAAAGGACCGAATGCGAGGTGCGGGCTGAGCTCGCGCCCGCCCGGAAGCGAACTAAAATGACCAGCAAGCCGCCCCCGTTGAGCAGAGCAGAAGGCCGATTTGAGGTATCTCGGGAACAGCTCTTCGAAGAGGTTTGGGAAACGCCGATCCTTCATTTGTCTGAGAAGTATGCCGTCTCAGGGTCGTACCTGGCTCGAGTTTGCACGGTGCTGCGCGTTCCCAGGCCCCCGGTTGGATACTGGCAAAAGAAGGCTGTTGGCAGGGCTCCCCGCCGACCGGAACTACCCGAGGCCCAGCCCGGAGATCAACAGATCTGGAGCAAGGACAGGCCTCTGGCACGTCCCGCGAGAGAAGAGCGCGATGAAGAGTGGCAGAAAGCTGGCCGGGGTGCGGCAAGGCCCGCAGTGAATGCCCTGCTGCGTGGGACTAAGAGCCATTTTCTCAAGACCCGCAAGATTGATGCCAACGAATTCTTGCGCCCATACAAACAACTCCTCCCTGACATCGTTACATCCGCCGCGTCTCTGGAACGGGCGCTCGACCTCGCCAATGGTCTCTATCTGGCGTTTGGAAAGAAGGGGTATCCCGTGCGGTTCGCCCCTCCGGATCAGAAGTTGCAGCGCGCAAAGATCGAAGAGCGGGAGACCGTCCGCCTTGACCGGAAGTATGGTCAGTATGGGCATGGTACCATCTGGTCGCCGCTCCGACCCACAATTGCATACCTGGGCGCCATCCCGATCGGGCTGGTTCTGACGGAAATGACCGAGCGAGCGACGATGCGTTACCAAAATGGGAAATACGTTCGTGATAGCACGCTCGATCGACGACAAGGGCGGTCGATTTTGCCATCACACAGTTGGACGACAGAACAGGACCTGCCTTGCGGACGCTTTCGCTTGGTCGCCTATTCTCCGCACCCCGGAGTAGAGTGGCAGCTTACATGGCAGGAGACCAGTAAGCGCTCGTTCAATCGGGAGTTCGGCGAAGTGATCCGCAAGCTTGAAGGCTCGGCCGAAGAGTTGAAGGCTCTCATGGACGCGGCCGATGACGAGGCTGCCCGGAAGAAAAGGGAACAGGAGCTTCAATGGGAGCGCTGGCGGAGGGAAGAGGATAAGCGCAGTGAGGCGAAGGCCCGCACCGAGAGCCTTCAACAGCTTTCGGATATCATGGCGGATTGGACCAAGGCGCTCTCCGTCGAGATGTTCTTCGTCGAGGCCGAAAAGCGTATGCAGATGGTGGACGGAGAGCGGCGCGTGCATCTGGAGTCCCGGCTGCGTTTGGCGCGTTCGATGCTGGGCGATCTCGATCCGCTATCATTCATCGAGCAGTGGGTTTCGCCGGAGGAGCGCTACCAGCGAAAGTTCAAGGATGAATAGGGCATCAATCGTGGGGGGCATAGCGCCGATTTCCATCCATCGCGCCGCTCTTCGAAATGGAAGCGCACCGCGCCTGGCGCCAAGCTCAGTCCTCTGCAGAAAGCTTGATGTCTCCGTCCCGACCGACCTCAGAAAAGGTGCGTTGCGTCCCGCAGGACGCGGGCAAGATTAGAAAATCTCATTCTCTCGGCAAGAGACGTCAGTTGTGCGAACAAGGCCGTAGTGCATGTCTGATGCTATGCAAACAGGCCGTGTCCGTTCCGAACATCTATCCGCCGCTCTGATCCGCCTTCTGGCAGTCGGTGCCGGTGCGGCCGTCGCCAGCAGCTACTATAATCAGGCTTTCCTCGGCCATCTGACAACGGATTTCGGGCTGACGGCTGGTACTGCCGCCATCGTGCCCGTGCTGACGCAAGCGGGCAACGCGCTTGGGGTGCTCTTCCTCGCACCACTCGGGGACCGCCTCGAGCGTAAGTCGCTTATCCTCGTGACCATCGCCGCCCTCGTGGTGGCGCTGATCGGTGCGGCTGTCTCGCCCGGCTTCGTGTGGCTCGCTGTTGCTAGTTTCGCGGTCGGCCTGTTCGCCACGGTCGCCCAACAGATCGTGCCGCTCGCCGTGCATCTGGCTCCGCCCGACAAGCAAGGTCGTGTACTCGGCACGGTAACAGGCGGCATCCTGATCGGTGTTCTGCTTGCCCGCACGGTCAGCGGCATAGTCTCGGACCTTTGGGGATGGCCTTACGTCTTCTGGCTGGCCGCGGTGGTGATGAGCATTGTCGGCGCGGCGCTGGCGCGTTGGCTTCCGCGTGCGATGCCGACGACCGACTTGAGCTATCTGCACCTGCTTGGCTCTCTTTGGACGTTGGTACGCAAGCATAGCGTTCTCCGGCGCGTGGTCGCGGTGCAATTCCTGATCTTCGCGGCCTTCATCAGCTTTTGGTCGAACCTCGCGCTTCTGATAGCTGATCCGCAGCATGAACTCGGAGGAACAGCTGTAGGACTTCTGGCGCTGGTCGGTGTCGTCGGTGCACTTTCCGCGCCTATCGCAGGCCGGTTCTCAGACAGGCGCGGTCCCGCCGTGGTAGTGTCGATGGGCGCGGGGCTCGTGATATTGGCCTTCCTCATTTTCGGGCTCTGGCAAGGTTCCATTATTGGGTTGGTCACCGGCATCGTGATCATGGATCTTGCTGTGCAATCCTCCCAGGTTGCCAACCAGTCGCGCGTCTATGCACTCGATCCGAACGCACGCAGCCGGCTTAACACCATATTCATGGCAACCATGCTCGCTGGTGGCGCGGTCGGGGCCGGCATTGGTGGAGCTGCCTACGCCGAGTGGGGCTGGAGCGGCACATGCGCTTTGGGCGTCATCTCGGCTACCTTGGCGCTGCTGTTGTCGTGGAAGCCCTAATTCGAGGCGATGCGAAAAATGTCCGCCTTGATCAACGCGGCGGTCGGGCGTTTACCCAGACGGCCCAAGCGTCATGTCCCCAACTCGTCGCGCGCCATTGCCACCCCGTCGAGGAACTGGTCAAGGGAACGCTTTCTGGCAGACCGATCAAAAGCGTAAGCTGGTTGTTTGAATTGGTTGCCAGTCAGAAGTCCTGAGATGTAGCCCGCGACGGTATCGGCGGCCATGACGAGGCTGCTATCGAGGGTATGCACATACTTGCTCGTTACAGAACCCTTCGAGTGCCCGAGGAGGGCCGCGATGGTGATTTCGCTGAAGCCGAGTTCGTGCGCTATGCTCGCGAAGCTGTGGCGCAAGACATGCGCGGTAATATCGGAGAGTTCGGTGTTCTCGAACAGCTGGCTCCATTGCTTCGGAAAATTGCCGAATGCGTTGTTGCCGCGCACACCTGGGAACACGAACGGCCCTTCCTTTCTCAAGCTCTGCGTTTCCAAGAACTCGACAACTGCCAGTCCTATCGGTCGTGTGGACGCTCCTTCCTTTGTCTCTGACAGCCGCAGACAGCTGTTGGGAAGATCGACATCGGACCAGCGGAGTTCGATAATCTCGCTGCGCCGGCAGCCCGTGAGGGCGATCTGGCGGACGATGCTGACCATGGTGGCGAGGTTTTCATCCCGCTCGGCCTTGTCCAGAATTTTACCCATCAACTGATACTCGCTGTGTGTCAGACGCCGGTCGCGAACGCGATCTTTGGGCTTCCTGATGCCATGCGCGACGTTCGTGTCGACGATGCCCGCCTCCGAAGCATAGGTGAGGATACCGCCCAGCAAGCCGACCGCCCGGGTTGCTGTGCCCTGGCCACCCCGCAAGATCGTCTTGCCCCTTAGCTTTTTGGTCTTTCGCGTAGCGCAGGTTTTGCCGAGGATGATGTCATTCATCATCTTCGTAACATCCACTTTGGTCAGATCACGCACCCTCTTCTTGCCGATCAGCGGGATGATATGCCCATTGATCCGCCCGATATCGGTGGAGACCGTTGATGGTCTCTTGGGCTGCCCACGTTTCCCGAGGATGAGGCCGGCGTGCAGGTCTTCGACGTAGCGCTCACAGAGCTGTTGCACGGTCATGGCCTGTCGGTCTTCGTGGCGCTCTTCGGCCGGATCATCGCCCTGAGCGACGCGCCCTAGCTGGACCTTGGCCTCTCGTCTGGCTGTTTCGGCAGTCCAGATACCGTGGAGGCCAATCGTATAGCGGCGCGACCGTCCGTCACGGCGATACTGGATCACGTAGCTGCGCTTCCCAGAAGCGAAAACACGCAACCCGAAGCCAGGCAGGTCGCTGTCCCAGACGACGAAGTCCTTCTTCTGGCTCTTAACGCTTTCAACCAGCCGTTTTGTGATCTTTGGCATCATCAACCTCGTCATCAGAGCAACTGAGCCGCGTAAGCACCACGTAAGCAGTCGGGCGAAAGCTACGGAGTAGTTGCGGCTACTGGTTTCGACGACGAGCGAGCTTAAACACAAGCGATTTTAATATGTTAGCGTGCCGTGGCGTGCTGCGTCGCGCATTTCGGATAGGCCACGATTAATTGCTCCGAAGGCAAAGGCCACACGTTCGAATCGTGTCGGGTGCGCCATTTCACCACAAAACCATGAGTGCCCCGTTTCTGTGGCAGAAGCGGTGATCGGCGTTTGCCGTAGTTTGGGCCGTGATCCCGCGATGCGGATTGGTGGGCAGCTGAGTCGTATGTTGCAGGTGCTGCTGTGGTCACGCCATGTTTCGTGGGGGGAGCAGTATGAGCCGTTGGCGTCTATATCACGGCACGGCGCCCGACCCTCAGGCGTTCGATCCGGGGCGGGGGGTAACTGCTCGTAATCCGGTCGCAGCTTAAACCGCCGCAAGGCTGGCCAACTCCCCTTGCGTTGTCGGCGAGTTTTCTCGGACTGCGGCTTCATGGAGGGGGGATCGAACGGATCAAATGGTATTCCGTTTGCCTGTCAAATGCAGAAAGCTGCAGTTCTTGACCCTGCTGGTTATGAGATAAACCCCGGGGTTCCAGTGATGCCGGGGTATGCTTTCGATAGTGGAAAAGGCGCACTTTGGATGCCCAACTGTTCTGCGCCCGGTCAGGTGTTTGGGGGAAATATTATCGCCACAATCTGGCGTTGATGTTTATTGATTGCGAGCCAAAATTCAGCCCTTCATGGTCAATAACTTAATCTTCCTAAATATTTCTCCGTGTCTTCATAGTCGATCTGCGCCCATTCCTCAGCCCCTTGAAACCCAGGCTTCGCCCTGTTGTGCTTTGGACCAATCGAACGGATCAGAAGTGCTTCAAGGTCACCTATCGTCGTCCGCGTATCGTCGGTCAAATTCTCGTCGGGCTGATTGAGCTGAAGAATCCCGCTTCGCGGGTCAGGGCTTCCGATGGGATGGAAGCCGAACCACGAGAAGCGATCCCACTTGTCCTGAAGGTGATCGGTGAGGTGGTCTTTCAATCGCTTCCCAAGCCCTTGAGCGCGTGTCAGACCCACATAGGCTGGACCATACTCGTCAAAAAGAATGTAAATGCCTTGCTGGTGCCGGAAATCAGCTATACGGATTTTTCCCCGGTTAGCGCCGGTCCGCCCGAGTAGCCGAAACTCATTTCAATTACCTTGCCCCGGATTCCATTCAATCTCACTCGCGCGCCAAAATAACCCAAAGCTTGTCACCTTCGAGGCATGTCCTCCGATGCTTTTCCAAGGCTTGCATGATCGGCTTTGGAAAACAAGAAGTTACACCCCAACCGCTGTCCGGCAGATGTGTGGCTGGCATTGGCGGCCGGGACAGGCAGTTTGCAGGCCGCCTGCCTGTTTCGGCCTTTGCAGTCGTGATCGGCAGGTTTTCTTCAGGAGAGGAGAAGGCGCGATCAATGCGTGTTTCGGGCGATGGGGTTGCCGCCCAAGTCAAGCCGAGCGACTTGCCGCCCCGTGAGCCACCCCCGACGGGGCGGCTCGTGCAGTCTTGCGGCCAGTGCGTCCTGATATTGTCGCAGAGCAGCGCCGCTTGCCCCGGCGGAACCGAGAAAGGCCAGCGGCTCTGAATAGGTCATGCCGGTGTAATTGGCGCTGGCGGCCAGTGGTGTCAGCACCTGCCCGATGGTAAAGCCCAGCCGGCCTTCCGGGCGGCAGGCATCTGCCCCGCCGCCGGTGGTGACGACGGCGAACAGCTCTTTCCCGCGCAGTTCGGGCGGGCCACCGGACCCCCAGATTTCGTTCATATAAGCCTTCATCATCGGCGTCATGTTGAACCAGTGGATCGGGAACATCAGAACCATCCGGTCCATCTGCTGATAGATCCGGCGCTCCGTGGCCCGGTCGAATCCGCGCATATTGTCGCCATAGACCGTTTCGAGATTCACGAACATCGTGTCCCCGGCGACCTGCGCCTGGGCACTGGTTCCGGTCATCAGTGAGGGCACCGCCGCGCCAAGGGCCAGCCCGGCACCTGCCTTGAAGATATTGCGACGGCTGACAGCGCCGCCTGCGTTCTGGGTGTCGTGTTCGTCTGACATGTTGTCCCCGTGCAAAGGGCTTGAACGGCATTCTTGTCAGCCGCGACTCATAGATAGGGGAGGCAGACCCTGCCGATTAGGGGCATTTTGCATTGGCCTGTGAGTCTGGCTCATCAATCGGGGTGTGACATGATGCGGTGGTTCCCGTGGATCGCCGAATCGTGGCTTTTCTGGCGGCTGATTCTGATTCCCGTTGGAGAGAGAATCGGGAATTTCGGCAGGGCAGCATGGATTCGGCCGGCAGATTCGGCCTGATTCTGGTTATGGCCGTTGCGGGTGCGCGATTCTGTGACGCTGGTGTGGCAAAAATTATTGTTTTAATACAGGACAATACGAGGAAATTTCGCGGCTGCGGAAAATTTCCTCTTGCCGGGGGCGTTCGCCGGGCCTAGACACCGCTCCACCGAGACGGCGGCAACGCAGTCAAGGTTCGGAACCGGAAGTCAGGCAAGCCTGAGACTGCGGGGTCGATGCTCTGAAAGACCTGCCAAGTTTGAAAGAATGAGGCGCAGCGAAAAAGTTGAGATTGGTTCTTGACGATGTGCTGAAAGGGTCTTAGATAGGGCTTCCGCTTCGACGGGATGGTCGCCGGGGCAAACAATCAGGAATGGATGTGGCTGTCAGCGCCAAGGAATTGGCGGGACGGTTGGGTTTTTTCCTCTGCTTTTTGACATTGATGATGAATGAAGGGATATGCGGGCGGTTTTGTCGATTTG
>NZ_JAUNTN010000043.1 GCF_030538695.1 Paracoccus sp. (in: a-proteobacteria) | reverse complement strand
AGGGCGAGCATTTTTGGGACTGGGCGCCCGAGCGCAACCTGACCACCGGCGCGGTGCGGCTGACGGATTATGACTTCAAAGCGCCGATGCGAACCATGGAAATCAATCGCCTGGGCGATGCGGCCTATGCCGAGGGTCAGATCGAGAGCTTTGATTATCCGGGCGATTATCTGTCTCAGGATGTCGGCAAAATCGTCGCCGGGCTGCGCACCGATCAGGAGCGCGGGGCCGACCGGCGCAACCGGGCGGTGGGCGATTGCGTGAGCCTCGGCGCCGGGATGCGGGTGACGCTTTCGGGCGATCCGGTGCCGGGGACGGGTGAGACCTATCTGTGCCTGTCGGCCAGTCATCATTTCGTATCAGAGGCTTACGGGTCGGGCGGCCCGGCCAGCGACGGCTATGCCTTCACCGGGTCATACGTGCTGATGCCCGACACCGCCCCCATGGCCCCGCCGCGCCGCACCCCCGCCGCCTTGGTTAACGGCCCACAGACCGCCATGGTCGTCGGCGAGGGCGAGATCGACTGCGACGAATACGGCCGGATTCTGGTGCGGTTCCACTGGGATCTGGAGGGGGCCCATTCGATGCGCTGCCGCGTGTCGCAGAACTGGGCCGGTTCAGGCTGGGGTGGGATGGTCATCCCCCGCATCGGCATGGAGGTGCTGGTCGAGTTCCTCGAAGGTGATCCCGATAAGCCGGTGGTGGTCGGGAATGTGTTTAATGGCAAGAATGGGGCGCCATATCCGCTGCCAGAGCATAAGACGCGATCTACTTTCAGAACAAAAAGCCATGACGGTAAAGGGGCCGGACGGGGATTTAATGAGCTGCGGTTCGAGGATGAAAAGGATTGGGAAGAGATTTTCATTCACGCTCAAAGGGACATGAACATCGTCACGCGTCGCGACCACCTTACCAGCGTCGACCGCAGCGCATTTCTTGATGTCGGGGCCGAGTATATGTCGCGCGTGACCGGTAATTTCGTCTCGGAAGTCGGGGGAACGATAGAAATTTCTTCTGCTGGCGGCACAATTATCAGCGCAGGTCCACAGGGACATTCGGGAACAGGCCATCAGCCGATCCAAGAAGGCGAAAATCAGCATTTCGACCAAACTAAGATAAGACTTAAGGCGATGAATTCCGCGATCGCTTCAGGCGGCTTGACTCTATCCGCTCAAACCTCGCTTGTTGAGGATGTTGGAACCTCGCGACTGACTTTCATTAAGGACTCGGCCCAAGAGACGGTCGGGAAGCACAAGTCAATTCACGCTGGAAAATTGCTTCAGGCCAATTCAGGTGGCTCAACGCTCTTTGCGGCCGCAGACAACACCGCCATCGAAAGCGGCAGCCGAATTGATATCGTTTGCGGAGCAAGCGCGATACGCCTGCATGCCTCGGGCAAGATAGAAATATCAGGCTTGCACATCAAACTTGACGCAAACAGGATAGATCAGAACTGACATGTCAATACGCGTTAGATTGCAGTTTGTCGCAGGCACCTCGCCCACCATTCCTGTCCCTGCCCGTCCCGTGGATAACGGTGATACTGACCCGAGCTTGTATATTCCTCAGGGGATGAGTGATGAAGATCGACGGGCGTTGCGGGAAGCGGCACTGGAGTGGACTGACACGCTGGGCGGAATAATGGCGCATGGGCACCCAACCAAAGCGTCGGCCGCCCAGAATATGCGTCACTATCGCCAAGGCGGGGGTCGTGATCGCGAATATGGCGCGCGGTCCGTCGACAATCTGCAGAATACACTCAACACCCAGGGCACAATCACAGACCAATCGGTATCAGAGCAGTTCCTCAATCTGATCGCTGAGGACATGAAATTTCGCAGTGACGGCATTCGACGTTACCTTGCCAGGAACGCCAATTTCTCGTCGCCGAATTATGGCAGTAATTGGTTCGGAGTCACAGCCGAGCGCAACACGGGCTGGTTTTATGCCGTCGGCTCTTTCTGGATGGCTTACGGAGCCCATGCCACAAGACAAGGCTCCGTGACAACGATACGATACCGGCTCTTTATCTATGATCGCTATAATTGGGATGTTGAGGATGATGGAACAAGCAAAGGCGTCTCGCTACCATCCTACATCGACGTTCCACTGAACCAAAGGCGAACCGCCCCCGCCGAGGGACTGTCTTTCAACGCTGAACAAAGATATTTCGAGAGGAGCCCCGAAGGTTACTTCGTCACCGATGCTCTAATCGGCTCACTTGTTGCAAGCGGCGATGCTGCTAATTTCGATATCGTCGGTGCGGGAACTGTCAGGTGGGCGCGTTTCGAGGATAGTACCAGCACCAACTCAGGCGCGTCGCAAACTGCGCCGATTTTGGTCGAATCTGGGGCCGAGCGATGAAATATTTATTTATCACGATCCTGACTGGGGCCGCGATTTTCGCTGCTTATGTATTCACGGAGGCCTATAAGTCTATGATGCCAACCGCTGCTCAAGACATCCCATGTCACGAAAGTCAGACAAGATACATGGTCCGGGCTCTGACGGCTATTTTTCCAGATGCTGATTTCGGCGCGCCGGAACACTCGGCTTGCGAGGCGCCCCATGCGGTTGGCGTTGATACCGCCGGCGTTCTGGTCTTTGGCGAGGGGGCCGATCTGACTGGCGTGGGTCTGGCTGCGCCCGCCGACCCGCAATTTCTGCCACTTGATCGAATCGACGCACTGGTGCCGGAGTTTGACCTTCTGAACTCGATTTCAGATTATCATGTCGCCTATGGCTTCGCCCGTGATCGGAATTCGGAAGCCTATGTCCTAAGAAAGGCAGACGGCACTGGACCGCTTATTGTTCTAGTGGCGGACATGCTATGAGGAACATGCTGTTTCTGCAATCCAACGAACGCAAAACATATACCCCCGCCGATGCAATATTGGGTGCGCTTGAAGAATCCGGTGACGCCAGACGCTATGACATCAACGGAACGGGTCAGATCCAGCATTTTCAATTTCTCGTGGCAGAAGGCTGATGAGATTGCGAAGCGGTTCTGTGCTTTCGGGTGTGATCGCGGTCGTGGCCGTGTTGCTGCCCCATGTCATGAACGGAGAGGTGTCGATGCAGGACGAAGCCCACAGCTGCGCGGTCGAGGATCGCGCGCGGATCGAACAGATGATCAGCGCCGCCTTGCCTGACGCTCGGCAAAAGCCGAAAATCTGGTCATGCGATTCTGGCGACACCCCCTTCGCCAGCTTCTCGCATATTAGCGCCGAACTTACGCCTGACAGCGTGCGCGACTTGACCGACTTTATGCCGGTCGGCGATCCGGGTTGGATCCCGATGAGCCTGTTGTCCGACAGCTATAAGCCAGCCTTTGAAGCTGCTGATTGGGACAAGGTGACCTACGCAGAATCGTTTGACGAAAGAACCGAGGCCCGTGTTTTCGTCATGAATACGCCCGATGATCGCAGCTTTGTTCTCATCACCAGCGAATAGCAGGCAGAGCTGTCCTGATCCGGGCAAGACGTAAAACAGGACGAGTCAGAAAGAGTATCTTCTCAATGGGTGATCTGGAAGGTCTTGGACAATTTCGCCTCCACCGAATCCTTGCGATATCGGAATATGGAAAGCCTGTTCTTGAGGGCACCAACGCCCGTGTCTGCTGCGCCGGCCGGGCGCGGTGCGGCGATATCGGCCGTATGGCGGTATGTCAGGACGTCATGGATGGCGACGAACGGCTGATCGTTGTGCTTGGTGTTCTGGAAGACGAAGGCGATCCGAAAGACACATCCGTCCCGTTGAGGATCGAAAACGGTGCGGCGTCACTGACGCTTCACCCGGACGGGCGCATTCGCCTTCAAGGTGCCGATATTGCTCTGGACGCAGAAAAGGGCCTGTCAGTGCTTGCTGGCAGGATCGATCTGAACTGATGTGGGATGTGCTGAACCATACCCCGTTTGCGGCAAGCGCCGGGTTCTACCGGGATCATCAGGATCGCAACTTCTGGGGCCTCTGGGTCAAGGCGGCGTTTACCCTGCGCCAGAACGCGGCACCTCTGTTTCTTCCCGAGGGCGCAGTTTTGCATCAGGCCCCGCTTTTTTCGTCCGAACATCCCGAACTGTTACTGGCCGATGCCGACCTGACATCAGCAAAAGAGCGAGTCGACCTGCTGCTGACGGCAAGCGCAAGCCAATCCCCAGAAGGCAAGTTTCGTCAGATCAGTTTTAGACTGGGCGCGTGGTGCAAGCGGTTGGTGCTGGCGCCGCCGCTGCGTTGGGATTGGCGCGGCAAAGCGGTCATAGATCGCAACGAACGCGCTGCATTGCTGCCTCTGGATGCGCGCATCGCCTATGGCGGCGCTGATGACGTGGAGAACCCGCTCGGTCAGCGAAACAATCCGGCGGTGCTCTATTTTGCCGACCATCCCGGCCCGCGCCGCGGGCAGGCGATGCCACCGGCGCTGATTGGCGCGATCCCGCGCCACTGGCCCACAAGACTAAGGCTGGCCGGCACATATGACGAGACCTGGCAGACCCGCCGTGCGCCCTGTCTGCCGCATGATTTTCAGCCTGCCTACTGGCAGGCCGCGCCGGCTGATCAGCAACTTGAGCGTCCCTTTCGCCTGCCATCTGTTTTCGACGTCGGCGGGCTGGATGATACCGGCCCCGCCGAAGGCCCGTCATGCTTTCCGCTGGCCAATCTGGACCTGATCTGTGCCGCGCGCATTGGCGGGCGTTGGAAATCGGCAGATGCCGAATTGCAAACCGTCAGCATCGACATGGTCCAGCGACGCCTGAACCTTACCTATCTTGCCGCATGGCCAGTGCCGCGCGCAGCATCGGATGTCGAATTCGACGTAACAAAGCTATCGCTTGGTTCGTCAGCAGGTTTTCGCGTGCGTCCACAGGATGCACATTTGTTTTCGGCGACAGCACAAGAACCGTTATCATGAGCGTCACCATTAAGATTAACGGATTGACAATCACGCATCGCGGCTCGGGCGGTCAGCACAGAAATTCCGCACCCGACATCTGCAAAACACCAAGCGGCGGTTATCCGGTGCCCTATGCCATCACGGCCCGCAATTCCGACATTGACGAGGGCACCCAGACCGTCTTTGCGGATGGCGGTCATATGATTGCAACCAAGCCGTCGATTTTCACCCGATGCTTCGGCGATGAGGCCGGCTCAATGGGCGGCGTGATCTCGGGGACGTTTCTCAAGCGCAGTCACTGGATCACCTATTCGCCGAATGTCTATGCCGAAGGTCAGAACATCTGCCGCCTGAGCGACAAACTTTTCATGAATGACCGCAACACGATCTCGGGTCAGGGCGGACAACGCGAGATTGGCCTTGGCGGTGATCCGGTGATGAACGCGCTGTGCGACATATTCTGTCAGACGCGCGACGAATGGCACCGCTGTAGAGCCGCGCCGCCTCCCGGCGGCTGTCCAAGACCCTCGGTTATCGCGAAAGAAAAAACCCAAGCTGCCCTCGACAGACCGGGATCGCCCCTGCACCGGGCCATGGGTAACAAGATCGGCGCCGCCGAAAGGGCGCTCTATACGGCAGGCGATCGTGCTCTGGATGCCGGACGCAAATTTTATACTCAGTCAGGGTTGAAAAACGCGCTAAACCGCGCCGTGCGAAGAGCAGTGAGCGAGGCGGGCATCAACCGGGCAAAAGCCATGGGAAGGCGTTTCTGGCTGAAAATGGTGCCGGGCCTCAACATCCTTTCGACGGCGCTAGATGTCTATATGACCGCACAGGACATTTACGATATCGTAAAAATGGCCGATAATCTGCTTGACGACGCCCTAAGGATACAGCCAGATTTTGCGGTGCTGAACTCCGACGGAAGCGTGCAGGATATCTATGATTTCAAGTTCGACCGTGAGGGGTATCAAGATACATTCTCGGAAAGCCAGAAACGTCTTTATCAGGACGTGACTGGCAAGCCCCCAATTGAAATCAGCGACGCCAGCTGTAATTGCGCCGCCCGCTCGGTTAGCTGACAGGTCAGGATATGCCGCAGACGCTTTTCGCCACCCTTCGCAATCATGACGAACCCATCGCTTTGCCCTGCTTTCGCATCGGCTTTGTTCTCGACGGGATGCTGGATCAGCAGGCCAATCGCGACACTGCTGTGGCGATGCTGACCCTGTTTCACGCCAGTTTCGCTGGTCAACTGGTATTTATGACGCTGGGGCGTGCCGGAGGCAAGCCGAGCAAGCTAAAACAGTTCAGTGAAAAGACATTGCAGGATTGGCGGGCACTGATTGCCGAGGGCATGCCGAAAAATAGCGGATTACGGCTGTATGGCACAGACCAGAATGAACTTGGCGTCCCGTTCATGCCGTTCTTCTCACTCGATCACGACCGACACCCGCTGACGCGGATTCAGATGTGTGTTCCCTGGCAATATGATCGACTGCTGCCCTTCAGTGATAGCTTGGATGCGGTTGCCCGGAAAGCCAGTGTCCGGTTTGGCTATCAGGGCTTCGGCTTTGCGCGCAGCCCGATTTCGGGTCTTCAGGATAGATGGCTGCCGCCGGCATTTCGTCGCTTTCGCAGCGCAGTGATGGGAGATGTGCTGGGACATGAGGCACTGCTATTCTACAGTAAGCCCTATGCGACAATGCGCCGGCTGGACCAGCAGCGCAGAGGTGGAAAAGCTGAAAAGCCGTGGGATTACGAACCCGGAGTCCCGGATATCGGATGGCGCACCTATATCGGGCAAGCTTTCATGGACAGGCTGACCGCATTAGCCCCGTCCGATATTACGCTCGATAGGACCGACAGCATGATGATTGTCACTGCGGGCCCGTCACCGATCTGGGGTGATCTGAACCAAAGCGAAGATATATCGGCCTGGAAAGCGGTGTATGGCTATCTGAGACCAGCTTTCGCCAGCCAGAATATCCTGCGTGCATTCACGCTGGATTGCAATCCTGCCGATCCGACCTCAGTCGAGGTGGTCGAACAATATCTGAACCGTTTCGTGTGACAAGATGACGCTAACCGATCTTCTGCTGACCCGCTTTTTGCCTCGAATGCCGGAGTTGCCCTTCTCGATTTCGCGCGCTCGGATCGAAGTCGCATTTACACTCGAGGCCATCGCCCGAGGGGTTCCCTCGGAGGTCATCGAAGGGGTTGGGGCCAGGCTGGAGGATGTCATCTCGCTGTTCCGTGCGGGTTACGCCGCGACCGCATTTGGCAGCGGCCAGCAGATGCAGCTGACGCTTCACACGCAAGCCGACGGTTATACGATCGACATTGCCGATGCGGCGCATTCGCACTTGTTGGTGCAGATTCTACTGCGTCTTGTCGTGGCGGAGAGCCAAACCCCGCCCGGTGCCTATAACCGTCTGCTGGCGGCACTGGACGGTGATGAGGAGGCCGCGCGTGAAGCTTACACTCCGCTGGACTTTCTGGCCGATACCCGCCATGTCACCGTGACGGCTGAGGGTGACGGCACGATGAATTTCATGCTCGCTCCGCCCCTGATCCGCAGCGATTTGACCACCCTGATCGGTGAGGTTTCTTCGAAGGATGACGAATCGCAAGTATTCACCATGCCGCGTGGCGCATGGCTGGACGAGGATATCGAGGACGGCTTTCTATCGCTGCAAAACAGCGGGGTATTCAGCGAGGATACAACGGTTTCAGGGCCGGAGCCGGAAATCTTCATCACCGAGGACGGCACCCTTAGGGCCGATGGCTGGTCGGACGATCCAGCATATCTCGCTGAACTGATTTGGGTCATCGCGCAAGGCCAAATCGGCATGGTCAGAAGGCTTGGTGAGGGCTGAATGACACCGCTTTATCTGGCAGGCATGGGGGTCAGGACCGGGCTTGGAACCGGCCTCGCATTGCATCGCGATAAGCTGGCCGAGGGTCACAATCTGTTCCGCCGGCAACGAACCTATCTGGGCAGCGACTTCAAGCCGCAGCTTACCGCTTTTGACGGCGAGATCGGCGATCACGCGGTCTCCACCCGACTGCTTGCGCTTGGGCAAGAGGCGATTGAGGATCTGCGCGCGACCGATCCGCGGGGGGCCGCGCCCCGCCACATCGTCGTCGTCCTGCCAGAACACATGCAAGAACCCGGCCTCACCCGCCCCAATCTTGAACAAGTCGGGCAGCAACTGGCCCGGATGGCGGGGGCCAATGATCCAACCGGCTGCCCGATCCTGACCACTGGCGCCGCCGGTGTCGCCTTTGCGCTGCAAGATTTCGCCCGCAGCGGCGATGCGAACGGCGATCTGCTTATACTTGCGATTGACAGCTATCGCGACCGTGCAAGGTTAAACTGCCTCTTAGCGCGGGGGCACCTGTTCAGCGGCCGGGACCGCTATGGCTTGATTCCAGGCGAGGCCGCTGTGATCGTGCGCGTGAGCAAGTCCGCGGACGCGCAGGCGCTTGCCGCTGTGACCGGCATGGCGGTCGAAGTCGAACCCGTGCGGGAGTTCGATGATGGAGGCACCGATTATGCCGCCATGACAAACGCAGCCGCAACCGCCTTGCCCATATCAGGCGGCATCTCCTGCTGGATCACAGACTGGAACAATTCGCGCTATCGCGCGGCCGAGCTTTCCTATTCCGAGCTGCGCTTGCGCCGTCGTCTCGGCCAGAGTGCCGAAATCGCTCATTCCCCGCTGATCTTCGGCGATGTTGGTGCGGCGGCGCTGGGTGTTGGGCTGGTCATGGGCGTCACGCAACCTTCGTGCCTGCTGACCGTATCAAGCAGCGGGTCAGGTGCCCGCGCGGCACTGTCGCTAAAAAGATAAGATGATAAAGTAAATTACGATGCCCGATGCATCCGGGGCCATACTGAGTTGGTACGACCTTGGTTCGGAAAAAGGCCAGAACCACCCTACCAGACTGCTGAAAGAACCGCCCTCGACGAAGTCGTGGGCCATGGTTCACCATCATCTTGGCGACAGCTTGAGCAACGACCGGCCCCCCAAGTTTACCGGAGGCTCCAACTCCCAAGCAGGATGGAGCATCATGAGCAAGATGGTGAACAAATTTTTCTTTGAAGTTCGCGAGCCTTGTAGCTGGTGCTGAACACAAAAGGCCAGCCCGGGTTACGTTCCGGCCGAATTGGCCAAGAGGATGAAGGCACAAGCGCGCCAGAACCGTAAACTGCGCCATTCGAACGAGATCCTTCACAAGGCCCGTACGTATTTTACGATGGCGGAACTCGCCCGCCGGTCGAAGTAGTGGTGGGTTTCATTGACGCACCTCAGGAAGCGCACGGTGGCAACCTTTCCGGACCGGATACGGAATTCATGCTCGGGATCGCTCATCTGCCTGTTTTCCTCTGTTTGGGCACCCTGTGCCGGAAACACCTTTGAAATCATGGATGAAACCTCAGATCGCGGCACGCGATCCGACCGTCCGGCCCGCAAAAAGCCGTTGCGCGGCAAGGGCTTGCCGGGCGCGCGTGCCGCGCCTTTTATCTCGCCCTCCCCTTCCGCACGTTCTTCGCCCCAGATCCAACTTCAATCTGAAACAACCCACGCCACCAGAACCTGCCCCCGATGGGTCAATGATGGTGGGAAACCCGATCCACCGCCGCGCTCGTCCGCCGCAGGCTGGACGGCGCGCGGGTGGCGCGTGCAACCTCTCACCCGGGCGCAGGTCGCACCCGAATTGCGCGGCGACAGCCGTCGCAAGAGGCGTGCGGGGCGCGGTGAAACCGCAACACGATGGCAGCCGACAGAGAGATGGGCCGTATCCGCTGCCGGCACCCGCGCAACGTGATGACGGTCAGCGGAGAAGCCGGGCGTGTGCCGGAACGCTGCCGTCGCGACCGATCCCCGGCGGTATTCATGTTCAGGAACAGC
>NZ_JAUNTN010000024.1 GCF_030538695.1 Paracoccus sp. (in: a-proteobacteria) | reverse complement strand
GTTTACTGGTATTATTGCCAGTGGTTCTGCCACGCGCTGCATATGGAAATGCGCGGCCGGATGCTGGTGCGTCCGAAGGCATCGTGATGCGGCGCGTCCTTGCCCTTGTTCTGGCGCTGTCGGGTGGCCCTCTCTGGGCTGCCAATATCGACGTGCCTGCTGGCGGGGACGCCCTGAAAACCGCCATCGCCGGGTCCGCGCCCGGCGATGTGCTGCGGCTGGCGGCGGGGCTGCATCATGGTCCCGTCACCATTGACCATCCGCTGACCCTGCAAGGGCAAGAGGGTGCGCAGATCGACGGCGGCGGGCAGGGCAGCGTCATCACCATCACCGCCGAAGATGTGACCGTGCGCGACCTGCTGATTACCGGCTCTGGTCCTTCGCATCAGAATATTGATTCCGGCGTCATGCTGACCCGCACCGCGCGGGCCGGGCTGATCGAAAACAACCGCTTTGAAAACAACCTGTTCGGCGTCGATGTCCACGGCGCGCATGACACCATCGTGCGCGGCAACACGATCATCGGTGGCCGCGATTTTCGCATGAACAACCGGGGCAATGGCGTCTATGTCTGGAACGCGCCGGGGGCGCAGGTGGTGGGCAACACCATCCGCTATGGCCGCGATGGCATCTTTACGAACTCGTCCCGGCGCAATGTGTTCAAAGACAACCTGATGTATGACCTGCGTTTCGCGGTGCATTACATGTATACCCATGACAGCGAGGTGTCGGAGAATATCTCGGTCGGCAATCACCTTGGCTTTGCGCTGATGTTCTCGGACCGGCTGCAAGTGCTGAACAATATTTCGGTGAATGACCGCGACCATGGGGTGATGCTGAACTATGCCAACAGCTCGGATGTGGCGGGCAATCTGGTGGCGGGGCCGATGACAGGCGGGCCGGAAAAATGCACCTTCATCTATAACGCGCACCGCAATCTGTTGGTGAACAACCGTTTCGAGGGCTGCGACATCGGCATCCACTTTACCGCCGGGTCGGAGCGTAACGGGCTGACAGGAAACGCCTTTATCGGCAACCGGACGCAGGTGAAATATGTCGGCACCCGCGATATTGAATGGAGTGTTGAGGGTCGTGGCAATTACTGGTCCGACCATCCGGTGTTCGACCTGAACGGCGACGGTATCGCCGACAGCCGGTTCCGCCCCAATGACCTGATGGATCATATCCTGTGGTCGCAGCCCGCCGCGGCGCTGCTGACCGGCAGCCCGGCAGTGCAGATGGTGCGCTGGAGCCAGGCGAACTTTCCTGCCACCATGCCGGGCGGGGTGGTGGACAGCTTTCCGCTGACGCAGCCGGTCACGATCGCGCTGCCTGACGAAATTGCCCAAATGGCGCAGAAAATGCCGCTTTGGGCCACGCAAAGGACGGATGACGATGGCGCTGACGCTCTCGCACCTCACTAAACGTTATGGCGATTTTACCGCGCTGAATGATGTGTCGCTGACGGTCGAACCGGGACAGCGGGTGGCGCTGCTTGGCCATAACGGCGCGGGCAAATCCACGATGATGAAGATTATTCTGGGGCTGATCCCGTTCACCAGCGGCGAAATCCGCGTCATGGGGGCGGCACCCGGCAGCGGCGCGGCGCGGCATCAGGTTGCCTATCTGCCTGAAAACGTGGCCTTTCACCCGGCGCTGACCGGGGCCGAGATGATCCGCTATTACCTGCGTTTGCGCGGTCAGCCGGTCAGCGCGGCGGAAACATTGCTGGAGCGGGTGGGGCTTGGTCATGCCATGCGCCGCCGCATCGGCACCTATTCCAAAGGGATGCGCCAGCGCGTCGGTCTGGCGCAGGCGCTGATCGGCCAGCCGCGGCTGCTGATTCTGGATGAGCCGACCTCAGGCCTTGATCCGGTGTCGCGCCGGTCCTTTTATGCGCTGCTGGACGAATTGTCTGCCGAGGGTGCGGCCATTCTGCTGTCCAGCCACGCGCTGACCGAGGTCGAGGCGCGGACGGATCGTATCGTCATCCTGTCGCAAGGCACGCGCGTGGCCGAAGGCACGCTGAACGATCTGCGCCGTCAGGCCGCGCTGCCCGTCACCTATCACCTGATCCCGCGCGACGGGGCCGGGGCTGCGCTGGCCGCCGCCTTTCCGCAGGCGCAGGTGGTGGCCGACGGGCTTGTGCTGAAAGGCGCACAGGCGGACAAGCTGGCTACGCTGGCGCGGATCACGGGCCTGCCTGATCTGGTCGCGGATATTGAGGTCCAGCCGCCGAGTCTGGAGGACATCTACAGCCATTTCGGCGCGAAAGGGGGCAAGCAATGATCCGGCGTATTCTGGCGACGGCGGCGGCTGAACTGCGCATCGCGCTGCGCAACCGCTGGGTTGCAATTGCGGTTGCGATGATGGCCGTTTTCGCACTGGTGCTGTCGGCGGCGGGTTCCGCGCCGACGGGGGCGCTTGGCGCTGACCGGTTGTCGGTGGTGGTCGCCTCGCTGACCAGCCTTGCGGTCTATCTGGTGCCGCTGCTGGCGCTGCTGATGTCATTTGACGCGGTGGCGGGCGAGGTCGAGCGCGGCACCTTGCCGCTGTTGTTGACCTATCCCATCGCGCGGGCCGAGATTCTGGCCGGACGGCTGTTGGCGCATCTGGCGATTCTGGCGCTGGCGGTCGGGGTTGGTTACGGCCTCGCGGCGGCGGCGGCCTTTGCCTTTGACCCCAAGGCGGCGGCGGGTCTGCCCGCGCTGTGGCGGCTGTTCTGGACCTCGCTGCTGCTTGGGGCGGCGTTCCTTGGCGCGGGCTATGTGCTGTCGGCGCTGTCGCGGCGACCCTCGGGAGCGGCGGGGCTGGCGATCGGGCTGTGGCTGGTGGCTGTGGTGCTGTATGACCTTGGCCTGCTGGCCGGGCTGGTCGCCACCGGCGGCGAGGGGGCCTTTGGCGCGGCGCTGCCCGCGCTGCTCTTGGGCAACCCTGCTGACGCGTTCCGGCTGTATAACCTTGCGGCCTCGGATGCGACTGCGGCGGCTGCGGGGCTTGGCGGCGCGGCGGCGACGATTTCGCCTTGGGCGGCGCTGACTTCTCTGGTGCTGTGGCCGGTTGCCATGCTGGCGCTGGCCAGCCTTGTGTTCAAACGGGTGACGCCATGAAACGCTTTGCCATTATCGCCCTGCTGGCGCTGGCCGCTTGTCGTCAGGAAGCCGTCGAGATTCCTGAACCCGTGGCCTTGACCGAAACCGCCATCGGCCATTTCTGCCAGATGAATCTGGTCGAACATCCCGGCCCCAAGGGGCAGGTCCACCTGAAAGACATTCTTGCGCCGCTGTTCTTTTCGCAGGTGCGCGACGCCATCGCCTACCTTCGGATGCCAGAACAGGATTATGAGATCGTGACCACCTATGTCAGCGATATGGGGGTGGCGCCCTCATGGGATGATCCGGGGGCGACGAACTGGATTCCGGCGGCGGATGCGTTCTATGTCGTGGGTTCATCGCGCGAAGGCGGGATGGGCGCGGCCGAGACGGTTCCTTTTGGCACCGAGGACGCCGCCCGCGCCTTTGCCGCGCAATATGGGGGCGAGATCATGCGGCTGGATGACATCCCGACCGAGCTGGTTCTGGCCCCTGCCGCAAGCGGGCCGCAGGATGATACTGACGTGACCGAGGATGTGGCTGGCTATGCCGACCGCCTGCGCAATCTGACCAATCAGGGGGACCGTCCATGAAACGCCGCCGTTTTCTGACCATCAGCGCGGGATTCCTGCTGGCCTCGGGGCTGGCGGCCAAGGCGCAGAGGGTAACGCAATGGCAGGGGCAGGCGTTGGGTGCCCGCACCACGATCAGCCTTGCCGGCGATCACCCGGCGCTGATCGAGGCGACCCGCGCCGAAATCGCCCGGCTGGAAGGCATTTTCAGCCTTTATCAGCCCGGTTCCGACCTGTCGCGGCTGAACCGTGATGGCGCGCTGGATGCGCCTGCGCCCGAGCTGGTCGAATGTCTGGCGCTGGCCGGGCGGGTGCATGATCAGACCGGGGGGCGCTTTGACCCGACGGTGCAGCCGCTTTGGCTGGCCTATGCCGAGGCACAGGGCCGCCCGGACAGCGCGGCGGTTCAGGCGCTGCCGCTTGGCTGGTCGGGTGTCAGCATAACCCCTGCGCGGATCGAGATGCAGCCCGGTATGGCGCTGACCCTGAACGGCATCGCACAGGGCTTCATCGCGGATAGGGTCGCGGCGCTGATCCGGGGGCAGGGCTATGATCGGGTGTTGGTCGATACCGGCGAGATTGCGGCGCTTGGGCCTTCGCCGGATGGCTCGCCCTGGCCGGTGCGCTGGCCGCAGGGTGGCGGCATCGGGCTGGATAACCGGGCGCTGGCCAGCTCGTCACCGCTCGGCACCAGCTTTGATGGCGGCACGACGGGGCATATCCTGAACCCGCTGACCCGCCAGCCCGCGCCCGCCCGCTGGTCGCAGGTCTCGGTTTCGTCCCGCAGCGCGGCGCTGGCGGATGCGCTGTCCACGGCGTTCTGCCTGATGGACAGCCGTGCCGAGATGGACGCCGCCTGCGCTGGTTTCCGCGATGCGCGGGTGGAACTGGCGGTTTAAGCCGAAGCCACGATCTGCGTCACCAATTGGCGCAGATCCCCGAAATAGCCGTCCCCGCGTGCCGGGCGGTCGGGGTCCGAGGTGATTGCCACCGACAGCCCTCGTGACGGCACCAGCGCCAGCATCTGCCCGCCATAGCCGCGCGCGTAATAGCCGCGCTGCCCGGCATAGCGGGTCAGGAACCAGCCATAGCCGTAATCATCCCCCGAAAACGGCGAGCGCGTCCGGGCCTGCCACGACTGCGTGATCCAGTCGCGGCTGACCACCTGCCGGTCGCCCATACGCCCGCCGGCCAGCACCATATCCCCGATCCGGGCCAGTCCCAGCGGGCTGATCGCCATGTCATTTCCGCCAAGGAACCGTCCCTGCGGGTCTGCGATCCACGGCGGGATTGTGATGTCCAGCGGTGCCGCCAGCCAGTCCCGCGCCATCTGGTGCAGGCTTAGCCCCGAGGCCCGCGCCAGCGCCGCGCCAAGCACATGCCAGCCGCCGGTCGAATAGATGAACGCGCCGCCCGGACGCCCCGAGGGCCGGGCCAGCGCGCTGTCCACCCAGTCGCTGCTGCTGACCCATGCGCCGTAATTCGCGCCCGAGGTGCTGGCCAACCCGGTCTGCATGGTCAGCAAATGGCCGATGGTCAGCCCGTCGCGGGCGTCGCCAAAGGGCGCATGTCCCAGCAGCGGCAGGACCGGCTGATCCGGCCCGGCAATCACGCCCCGGTCGATGGCCATGCCGGTCAGCAGCGCCACAATGGTTTTCGACACCGATTTCACATTCGCGGGCCGGTCGGGCGCTGGCCCGCGGAACGCCTGCGCAAAGATGCGCTGGCCGTTCCGGTGAATGACCAAGCTGCGCAACTGGTCCAGTCGCGCGGCCTGTGCGGCAGCGGTCTCGATCCCTTGGGCCAAGGCCCCGCGCGTCAGCAGGGGCGCGGCCAGAGCGGCGCTGGTGAGGGTCAGGAACTGGCGGCGGCGCATGGTCATGGCGGTGCTTCCTTTGCTTTGCCAGACAGGTAAGTTGCCTGCGCCGGGGATCAACCGCCGGATTTATCGTCTGGCGGTATAGGGCTTTGCGCCGTGGTGCAGAATGGCTTGACTTGCCCCGCGTCAAGGGCAGAAAACCGGGGGTATGAGCAATCTTGAGCAACTTCTGAACCGGTTTCGCCAGCAGGCCGAGGCGGTGCTGGACCCGGAAACCCGTGCCTATTTCTTTGGCACTGCCGGGCGCGGGATGACGGCGGCGGGCAATCGCGCGGGGCTGGATGCGCTGGCGCTGCGCCCGCGTGTGCTGGCGGATATGGCCGGGGCCAGCACCCGGATCACGCTGTTGGGGCAGGCGTTGGATCACCCGATCCTGATTGCGCCCTTTGCCCATCACGCCGCGCTGCACCCGCAGGCCGAGGCGGCCACCGCCGCCGCTGTTACCGCGCAGGGTGGGCGTATGGTGCTGAGCGCGCAAGCCAGCCTGCCGCTGGAACAGGTCGCCGCTGCTGGTGCGGGTTGCGACTGGTTCCAGCTTTACTGGATCGGGGCCGAGGCCACGCTGGCGCTGGCCCATCGTGCTGCCGCTGCCGGCTTTCGCGCCCTGATGCTGACCGTGGATGCGCCGGTGCGGGCGGGGGCGGGGCTGGTCGGTGCGGTCATGCCGAACCTGCCGGATATGCCCGCGCCTGTCGGTGGGGTGTTTGCGATGATGCAGCAGGCGCCGCGCTGGCAGGATCTGGAATGGTTATGCCGCACTGCGCCGCTGCCGGTGCTGGTCAAGGGGATCCTGCACCCTGATGATGCCCGCTGGGCCGAGGCGGCGGGGGTAGCGGGGATTGTGGTCTCGAACCACGGCGGGCGGGTGCTGGACGGGGTGATACCTGCGGTCCGGGCGCTGCCGGGGGTGCGGGCGGCAACCACGCTGCCGCTGCTGCTGGATGGCGGTATCCGCAGCGGGGCGGATGTGCTGCGGGCGCTGGCGCTGGGGGCTGATGCGGTGATGATCGCCCGGCCTGTTGCCTGTGCGCTGGCGGCGGATGGTGCGATGGGCGTGGCGCGGCTGATCCGGGCGCTGCGTGACGATCTGGAAATCAGCATGGCGCTGACCGGATGTGCCGATCTGCGGGCTGTGGATCAGGGGCTGATAGCCGGGCCGGGTGACGATCTGTCGCATTTCTGTCACAACACAAAGTAAAGTAGTCGGAAAATATACCGCAAGGGTGTTGACGTTCCCGTGATTCTTACGGAATTACTAGGGTATGAGTCGGCGCAGGGCTGCCTTGTGTGCGTCCGGCCGTTATCCTGTTGATTTACAAGAGCAAGGTGCCGCCTATGACGCAACCCTATTCCCTTCGGCCGGTTCTGACTGGTCCGGTTCTGGCCAGTGCGGGGGTGACAATCGCCCTGACCGGGGCGCAATCCCCTGTTGCCGCGCAGCAGGCCAATGTGACCACGCCGGCAGGCACCATTGTGCTGGATGAGGTCGTTCTGACCGGCGAAACCGCCAATAACAACAGTGCCGCCACCGGTATTTCGCGCCTGCCTGAAACCGTGCGTGAGACGCCCAAGCTGGTGAACGTGGTCCCCGAGGAGATCATCCGCGAGCAGGCCGCCACCACGCTGGAGGAAACTCTGCGCAACGTGCCGGGCATCACCCTGTCCACCGGCGAGGGCCGGGGCGGGTCCAGCGGCGATCAGTTCCGCATCCGTGGCCTTGCGGCGCAGGGTGACGTGTATCAGGACGGGCTGCGCGATTTCGGTGCCTATACCCATGACACGTTCAACACCGAGGGCGTTCAGGTGTTCAAAGGCCCGTCGGGCGATGCGTTCGGGGCGGGCAGCCTCAGCGGTCTGGTGAACCAGACCACCAAACGCGCCCGGCTGGAGGAGTTTACCGAAACCACCCTGTCCTATCGCAGCGGTGAGCAGGCGCGGCTTCAGGTGGATACGAACCGCCAGTTGAATGAGACTTCGGCGCTGCGGGCCAATGTCATGGTGCAGGGCGGCGACGTGGCCGACCGCGATCACGTCAAGGCCGACCGGCGCGGGCTGGCGCTGGATTGGGGGACCGGGATCGGCACCGGCACCGAATGGCATCTGGGTTACAGCTTCCTGCAAGGCCGTGGCACGCCCGACATGGGGCAGCCGATGGCGCAGGGGGATGATGGCATTTACCGCCCGCTGCTGGAATATGGCGTGCCGGGCTATGATCGCAGCACCTCTTACGTCCGCAGCACCGACCGCGACGATACCGATGTGCATACGCTGTCTTCGGGGCTGGTGCATGACATGGGCAACGGCCTGACCCTGACCAATGATACCCGCCTGACCCGTTACAAGCGCGAGTTTTCGGCCAGCAACCCCGCATCTTGTGATAATGCCTGTCTGACCGAACTGCTGGCCGGGAATGACCAGCCGCTGCGCTATGGTGCCGGTGGCGGCATGAGCTATCAGCAGGATGGCTGGGGCTTCCAGAACGTGCTTGCCGTGCGTGGCGAGGCGCAGACGGGCAGCGTGCGGCACAAGTTCGCGGCGGGTCTGGACCTGCTGTATCAGGTCGATCACCGTCGCAGCGGTAGCTGGACCGTGGCGCGGGCAACGACCTCGACCATCCTGAACCCGGTCTATGACGCAGGCCCCGCTGTGCTGGAGTGGAGCGACAACAAATCCACCTCGAAAGCCTTCAACGCCGGGCTGTTCCTGTCCGACCGGATGAGTTTCGATGATAAATGGTCGGTTCTGGCCAGCACCCGTCTGGATTATTTCGACAACTCGTTCGATGGCTGGATCATTGGCAACCCCAACCGCGTGACTGGTTCGGTCAACAGCACCAAGGTCAGCCCCTCGTTGAGCGTGATTTATGAACATGACCCGGACACGATGGCCTATCTGACTTTCTCGCGGACCTATCGTCCGGTCGGGACGGATCTGGCCTCGGCGGTCAATGCCTTTGCCAACGAAGTCGCGGCGGTCGATCTGGAACCCGAGCGTTCCGACCTGATCGAACTGGGCGGCAAGATGGATCTGATGGATGGCCGCCTTGGCCTGACTGCTGCGGCTTTCCAGATCAAGAAGCGCAACTCGTTCGACATTGACCCGACGACGGGCGATGTGACGGTCGGCTTCTCGGATCAGGGGCAAAGCCGCAAGATTCAGGGGATTGAGCTTGGCGCCTCAGGTGACATTACCGACCGCTGGCGGGTGCTGGCAGCTTATGCCTGGATGGATGGCGAGATCATCAGCGGCCCCGGTACCAATGCCGATGTCGTGGGCAATGAAGCGCCGGGCGTGGCCAAGCACAACCTGTCGCTATGGACCACCTATACCATGCCGGCGCAATTCGGCCCCTCGGGCGGCGAAGTCACCATGGGCGGCGGTATCCGCTATGCCTCGGAATACTGGGCAGATGCAGGCAATACTGCGTTGATCCCGGAAACCGTCTCTCTGGATGCGATGGTGTCTTATGAGGTCGATAACTGGCGTGTGGCGCTGAACGGTTACAACCTGACCGACCATGACAATTACAGCTCGGCCTTCTCGTCCTCGCGGGCGGTGCCTTCGGCGGGGCGCACATTCGCGCTGACGCTGACCAATCGGTTCTGATGGACCTGAAAAGGGGGCGGGCGATCCGCCCCCTTGTTTTTGTTGAAAGCCCCCTCACATGCTGATCCAAGTTCCCGATGTCCTGACCAAAGACGAGCTGTCCCATATCCGCCAGCGCCTTTCCGATGGCGCATGGCAAGACGGGCGTGAAACCGCCGGCGATCAGGCCGCGAAATCCAAGCTGAACCTGCAAATCCCGCCCGACAGCGATCTGGCGCGGGAATTGTCCGACATCGTGCTGCGGGCGCTGGCGCGGAATGAGACCTATACCACCGCCGCCCTGCCGCTGCGGGTGCTGCCGCCGATGTTCAACCGCTATGATGTGGGTATGACGTTTGGTGCGCATACGGATAATTCCATCCGTACCATTCCGGGTTCCGGCGGAATGCGGATGCGTGCGGATGTTTCGACCACGATTTTCCTGACCGAACCGGACGAATACGAAGGCGGCGAGCTGATCGTCGAGGACACCTATGGTCCCCATTCGGTCAAACTGCCTGCCGGGCATATGGTGATTTACCCCTCGTCAAGCCTGCATCTGGTGCAGCCGGTGACGCGCGGCAGCCGCTGGGCCTCGTTCTTTTGGGCGCAGTCGATGGTGCGTGACGACGGCCGCCGGGCGATGCTTTACGATCTGGATGTGGCGATCCGGCGCACCCGCGCGGCGCTGGGGGATGACGACCCGGCGGTGCTGGGGCTGGTCAGCCATTATCACAACCTGATGCGGATGTGGGCCGAATTGTGAGCCGCGCTGCCACGGCTGCGCTGACGCTGGCGCAGGTTGACCTTGATGCGGGGCGCTATACGCAGGCGTTGGAGAGCCTGCGCATGGCGGCGCGGTCGGGTGACGGGGCGGCGCTGAACATGCTGGGCCGCTGTGCCGAGCGTGGCTGGGGTATGGACCCTGATCCGGCGCAGGCTGCGGGCTATTACCGCAAGGCGATCCTGACCGGCGAGCCTTGGGCGATGTTCAACCTTGCCGAATTGCACCTGAGAGGCGAGGGCGTCCTGCGCGACCCCGCCGCCGCCCGTGATCTTTACGCACAGGCCGCCCGCAAGGGGCTGCTTCAGGCGCTGAACATGCTGGGCATGTTGGCAGAGGATGAAGCCGAGGCCCGCGCCTATTTCCGCGCCGGGGCCGAGGGCGGCGACCCTTGGGCGATGTTCAACCATGCCTGCGCGCTGGCTGCGGATGGTCAGCAGGCCGAGGCCCGTGACTGGATCGCCCGGTCGCGCAAGGACGCGCCACCGGGCTATCTGGCGATGCTGGACCGGGCGCGGCTGGACTGGCTGTAGAGGGGCCTCAGGTCCAGGTCAGCGGTTGCGGATCTTCACGATGGGCAAAGCGCAACAGGTGACGTTCCACCACATCAGCCACGGTTTTGGCACCCTCCAGCGTTTCAGCATCAGCCGTCAGCGCCAGTCCGTTTTCGGTCAGGGCGATGCTGCCGATCCCGGCGGTGAAGTGGATATGGGCTTCGGTATCGGTCTGTTCGACCTCGATCTTGTGGCCGAAATGTTTGGCCATGGTGCCAAGCAGTTGCGGGCCGCGATCCGTCGGGAATTGAGCGGTCAGGCGCATGAGGTCTCCTCTGGTTCCGGCTGGGATAGCCGAGGGAATCACTCTGTTTTAGCCGTGCCAGCGCAGCGCGTCCACCAGCAGGCGAAACCCCGGTGTCATCTGCCTGCGGCTGGGATAATACAGGTGATAGCCGGGAAAGGGCGGACACCAATCCGCCAGCACCCGCACCAGCCGCCCCTGTTCCAGCAGCGGCGCCAGCTCATCCCCCGGCAGGCAGATTAGCCCGACCCCTTGCAAGGCGGCGGCGATCAGCAGGTCAGGTTCGTTGCTGGTAAACTGGCCGGTAACGCGGACATTCAGCGGACGGTGGTCGCGCTCGAACTCCCACACATAAAGGCCGCCATGGGTCGGCATCCGCAGGTTCAGGCAATTATGTCCCGCCAGATCATGCGGGGTCAGCGGCGCGGGATTGGCGGCCAGATATTCCGGTGATCCGGCCACGACTATTTCCACATCCGGACCGATGCGCACCGCGATCATGTCGCGGTCAAGCTGTTCGCCAAGGCGGATGCCGGCATCATAGCCATCCTTGGCAATATCGACCAGACGGCTTTCGATGGTTATTTCGATATTCAGATCAGGGTGTTCGGCCATCAGCCGCCGCGCCACCGGCAGCACCAGAGCTTCGGCCGCGGGCTTGCCGCTGGTCAGCCGGATGGTTCCCGCCGGACGGTTGCGCATCGCGTCCAGACTGGCCAGCCCGCTGCGGATGTCGTCAAAAGCCGGGCGCAGCCGTTCGATCAGCGCCGCTCCGGCCTCGGTTGGGGTGACGCTGCGGGTGGTGCGGGTCAGCAGGCGCACGTCCAGCCGCTCCTCCAGCCGCCGCACGGTGGCCGACAGCGCCGATTGCGAGGTGCCAAGCCGCGCCGCCGCGCGGGTAAAGCTGCGTTCCTCGGCCACGGCCAGAAAGGCGGCCAGATCGCCAAGCTCATCGCGTTTCATCCCGCCCTCCGTCCGTGGATGGGGATAATTTAACACCTGAATGATGCAATGAAAGCGGTTTCATATCGGCTGGTGATAGGCGCTATCGGTATGATGCGGGTAATTCGGCGCGGGGTGATCCCTATATCAGTTGCAATGGATGAAAGGGCATCAGAATGACACAGGCTGACCTGACCGAAATCACCAAAGCCGGAACGCAACCCGCCATGGCTGGCCTGGCGGAGTGGTTCACCAGCACCGTGTCGGTTCAACCGCTGTTCGGGATTACCGAAGATCGCAGCTTTGGCGCGGCATCGGTGACGTTTCTGCCGGGCGCTCGGACGCATTGGCACACCCACCCAAAGGGGCAGACGATGATCGTCACCGCCGGGGTCGGCTGGACGCAGACCCGTGACGGGGTGCGGCACGAGTTTCAGGCGGGCGATGTGATCTGGTGCCCGGCGGATATTCCGCATTGGCATGGTGCCACGGATTGCTGTGCCATGACCCATATCGCGCTGAACGAAGCCAGGGACGGCAGCGTGGTGACATGGCTGGAACCCGTAACTGACGCGGAATATCTGGGGGAATAGCAGGGGCCGTAAAACGCGGCCCCGCCGGGCGTCTCAGGCGGCAATGAAATCGCGGACAAAGGCGGTGGCCGGGTTGGCGCGGATCTCTTGCGGGGTGCCAACCTGCTCGATCCGGCCCATGGACATGACCACGACCAGATCGGCCAGCTCCATCGCCTCGTCCTGATCGTGGGTGACAAAGATCGAGGTCAGCCCGGTCTGGTCGTGAATGTCGCGCAGGCCCTGGCGCAGCTCTTTGCGCACCTTGGCGTCCAGCGCGCCGAACGGCTCGTCCAGCAGCAGCATCCGGGGTTCAATCGCCAGCGCACGGGCCAGCGCAACCCGTTGACGCTGACCGCCGGAAAGCTGATTGGGATAGCGTGCGCCGATGTCGGGCAGGCGGATCAGGTTCAGCAGATCGTTCACCCGGCGGGCAATGTCGGCTTTGGCCGGGCGGTCCCGGCGCGGGCGCGCGTTCAGGCCATAGGCGATATTGTCGAACACGGTCATATGCCGGAACAGCGCATAGGACTGGAACACGAACCCCGCACGGCGTTCCTGAACCGACAGGTTGGTTGCGTCCTGCCCGTCGAAACGCACGCGCCCGCCCGTCGGATATTCCAGCCCGCCAAGGATGCGCAGCAGCGTGGTTTTGCCCGAACCGGACGGCCCCAGCAGCGCCACCAGCGTTCCCGAGGGTATCCGCAGCGAGGTCGGATGCAGCGCGGCGGTCGCGCCAAAGGCTTTGCTGATCTGGTCGATGTCGATATTCATGGCGATGTCCTTAATGGCGGTGGGTGGCGGCAAGCTGGTCGGCGTGGCGCAGTTCCAGCAGGGTTTTCAGCAGCAGCGTCAGCAGCGCCAGCGCGGTCAGCAGCGCGGCCATCGAAAAGGCGGCGACCGAGAGGTATTCGTTATAGAGCATCTCAATCGTGATCGGCATGGTCGCGGTCTGGCCCCGGATCTTGCCGGAAACGACCGCCACCGCGCCGAACTCGCCCATGGCGCGGGCGTTGCACAACAGCACGCCGTAAAGCAGCGCCCAGCGGATATTGGGCAGGGTCACGGTGCGGAACGTGTGCCAGCCAGAAGCGCCAAGGGTCAGGGCGGCTTCCTCTTCGGCGCGGCCCTGTTCGATCATCACCGGGATCAATTCCCGCGCGACAAAGGGAAAGGTAACGAACATGGTCGCAATCACGATGCCGGGCAGGGCAAAGACGATCGGGTAGCCATGTGCGACCAGCCAGCCGCCAACCATGGAATTGGCACCAAAGGTCAGCACGATGCACAGGCCCGCCACCACCGGCGAGACCGAGAACGGCAGGTCGATCAGCGTAATCAGGAACGCTTTGCCGCGGAACTGGAACTTGGTGATGAACCATGCGGCTGCGACCCCGAAAATGGCATTCAGCGGCACGGTAATGGCGGCGATGATCAGCGTCAGCCTGACCGCGGATTGCGCATCGGGGCTGCCAAGGCTGCTGATGGCGGCGGCCCAACCGCGTGCCAAAGCCTCGGCAAAGACGACGGCCAGGGGCGCCAGCACCAGCAGCGCCAGCCCGCCGACGGCCAGCGTAATCAGCACAAGCCGGGTGGCCGGGGTTTCGGTGGTCACGCTGCGATAGCGGGCGGTGGTGGTGTCAGACATGACCGATCCTCCGGCGGCTGAAAATCTGGATCAGGTTAATCAGCAGCAGCATCGAAAAGCTGATGATCAGCATCGCAATGCCGATGGCTGCGGCGGCGTCATAGTTGAACTCCTCAAGCTGAATCACGATCAGCAGAGGGGCGATCTCGGTCTTCATCGGGATGTTCCCGGCGATAAAGATCACACTGCCATATTCCCCGACCGCCCGCGCCAGAGACAGCGCAAAGCCGGTCAGCGCAGCGGGCATAAGCATCGGCAGCACAACCCGGCGCAGGGTGTGGAACCGGCTGGCGCCAAGGGTGGCCGAGGCTTCCTCGACCTCGCGGTCGATCTCCTCGATCACCGGCTGGACTGTGCGGGTGACAAAGGGCAGGCCGACAAACACCAGCGCCAGAAAGATGCCCCATTGGGTATAGGCGATCTTCCAGCCGATCCCGCCGGCCAGCGACCCAAGCACCCCGTTCGGCGCATAAAGCGCGGTCAGCGCGATGCCCGCAACGGCGGTGGGCAAGGCAAAGGGCAGGTCAACGGCGGCGTCGATCAGGCGGCGTCCCGGAAAGCGATAGCGCACCAGAACCCATGCCAGCAGCACTCCGAACACCAGATTGAACAGCGCCGCCAGCAGCGACAGCCGGAACGACAGAAACAGCGCGGTCCAAACGCGGGGACGGTTGATCGTGTCCCAGATATTGCCAAGTCCGAATTGCGCACCCTGCAGCAGCAGGGCGGCAATCGGAACCAGCACGATCAGCGACAACATGGTCAGCGTGATCCCGGCGCTGATCCCCAGCCCCGGCATGGGCGAGCGGTGAATGATTGCCCGCGCCATCTTATTTCGCCGTATAGATCTGATCGAAAATGCCGCCCTCACCGAAATGCTCGGGCTGCACCTTGGCCCAGCCGCCGAAATGGGCGATGTCCACCAGTTCCAGTGCAGGGAAGCGGGCGACATCGGCCGGGTCGGCGGCGGATTGGTCCCATGCGCGGTAGAAATGCTTATAGGCCAGCGCCTGTGCCTCGGGGGAATAGAGGTAATTCAGATATTCCTCGGCCAGCGGGCGTGTCGCATCCGTCAGGTTGCCCTCAACCAGCGCCACGGGCGGCTCGGCCAGAACCGAGACCGATGGCACCACGATGTCGAAATTATCCTCGCCCAACTCCTTCAGCGCCAGATAGGCTTCGTTTTCCCAAGCCAGCAGCACATCACCAATACCGCGCTGCGCGAATGTGGTTGTCGAACCGCGTGCGCCGCTGTCCAGCACCGGCACGTTCTTGTAAATCTGACCGACGAACTCGGCCGGGTCGCGGTCGTTCTTTTCCGCCCAAGCCCATGCGGCAAGGTAATTCCACCGCGCCGCGCCGCTGGTTTTCGGGTTTGGAGTGATGACCTCGATCCCGTCGCGGGTCAGGTCGCCCCAGTCCTGAATGTTCTTTGGGTTCCCCTGCCGGACCAGAAACACCATGGTCGAGGTATAGGGCGAGGAATTATGCGGCAGTTTCGACTGCCAGTCCTCGGGCAGTTTGCCGGTGGCGGCGATCCGCTCGATGTCGCTGGCCAGCGCCAGCGTGACGACCTGCGCGTTCAGCCCGTCCACAACCGCGCGGGCCTGCGCCCCGGACCCGCCGTGGCTGGTCTCGATCTGCGGTGCAGGATGCCCCAGCGCCTGCCAATGCGCGGCGAACAGGGCGTTATAGTCACGGTAAAACTCTCGCGTGGGGTCATAGCTGACGTTCAGCAGGGATTGTGCCTGTGCGCCGGTCAGCGTCAGCAGCGACAGCGCGGCACCAGCCAGCAGGCTGCGCCAGAGGGGGCGGGTGGTTGCGGTCATGGTGATCTCTCCTGTCTTTATTGCGTTAATATCGACAGGATTAGTCGTTAAAAGCAACGAAAAAATCACGCTAATGTTTGTCGTGTTGGTAGGATATTTTTTCGCGCGTGAAAAACGTTCAGAAACAACACAATGTAAGATTGGGGGGCGTTAGCCGCTGATCTGTTCCAGCAGGGCGGCGCCCTCGGCACTGGTATCGACATTCACCAGATCAGCCAGGGTCAGCGAATCAAGCAGCACCAGATAGGACCAGAACACCTCGCCAAAGATCTTGCGGATGCGGCAGGTCACTTCGTCCACGCAATCTTCACAGCGTTGATAGGCGCTGCGCGACAGGCAGGGCAGGGGCGCGATGGGGCCGTCGATCAGACGCATCAGCTCTGACAGAGGCACCTGATCGGGTTCCTTGATCAGCAGATAGCCGCCCGCCCGTCCCCGGACCGAGGCCACATAGCCTGCGTTGCGGATCTCCAGCAGGATATGTTCCAGAAACCGCTTGGGCGTGCCGGAACGGCGGGCGATTTCCTCGATACGCAACGCCTTACCGTCGCCGGCCTTTTCGAGGGCCAGCTCGATCATTGCTTTCAGGGCGTATTTCATCTTTTGCGTTATCATGGCCTTCCATACGCCAGCCAGAGGCCAGACGGCAAGCAGGCGCTTGCTGATCCCGCAGCGATTGCGTCAATCTGCGCAGGCTGTTGTGACAAAAGCTTGCGATGTTGCCCTATGGGACGCTGAAAACCGGCCGGGGCCGCCCCTGCGGGAATTGGCAAGTGCAGATGGCGGCAGACATGGAACAGCCGCGTGAACCGGTGTTTGGGGGATGGACAACCCCGAACATGCTGGGCTTGTCCGTTCTAGCCGGTGGTGCAGGATCAGCCCTGAAGCGTGATCTCGCGTTCGGCCTCGGCAAAGTCGCCGCTGTCGTCGGTCCAGACCATGCGCAGGGTGCCGCTTTGCCGGGCGGCAAAGGTGAACTCGATATAGGGGTTCTGCGCGATGGCGCGTTCCGGTTGCCAGTCCAGCAACAGGTCGTCGTTCAGCGTGGTGCGAAAGGCCGTCATCGTGTCCTGCGGCAGAACACGGCCCTCGGCGTCAAAGCGAAAGCCGGTTTCCATCGTGTGAACGGTCTGCGCGCGCACGCGGACGATTTCGCCCTTTGCCGGGGTTTCGGTGCTGAGCCAGATGCGTGGAGGTCGTGCCATGTCTTACATCCCGCAGCCGCCGGCAGCGACGGTAATCTCCGCGCTGGCCTGCAAAAAACGACCGTCATTCATCCGGGCCAAGGCCCGCAGTTTCATGCTTTCGATCAGTCGCACCCGCACCGCCACTTCGGCCGCGCCGCTGGCTTTGGTAAAGCGGAAATGGCTGGCGACGGGGATCGGATTGCGTTCCGCCAACAGAATGATCTCCTCGCACCAACTGTCCTCGGTGATCGGTTCCGTCACCCGGACCTGCACCGGCACGGCGGCAGGGTTGTCACCCAGCGCGGGCAGGATCAGCTCCAGCCCCGCGTCAACCGGGGTGGCGCCGTTCAGAAAGGCATCGGCCTCGGCGTCGGACACGGTGCTGTCCGGCTGCGGCACCGCATGGGTCATGATCTGCGCGTGCGCGGACAGGGGCCACAGCGCCATCGCCGCTGCCCCGCCAGCCAGAACCGCGCGTCGTGTAGGCTCAGCGTAAAAAGTCATCAAACATCCCATTCACCCAGGCAAAATCCTCGACCAGCAGGTCGGGGGTGCGCACGTCAATGTCAATCTGGTTCTGGATCACATTGCCGTCCGGCCCGATTTCATAATCAAACTCGACCGAGATCGCCTCCTGCGGGTCGTTGTTCACCAGCATATAGCACAGGTTATCGGGCAGGCGGCGGGTCACATCCTCGCCCCGGACACGCTGCGCGATATAACCGGCGACGATCTTGCCGATGTAATTCGCCACATGTGCCGATTTCGGGTAATGACCGAATTGCGGCGAGATCATGCCCATGCTGTCGCCAATGACATACACGCTGTCATCGCGGCGCATATGGAAAAACGCCGGGTCGGTATCGGCCCAGCCCGTCGGCTGGCCCTGATCGTCGGTGCCGATCACATCGGCCCAATACACCATATCGGACGCCCGGTGGGGCGGCATGAAGATCGCGTCGTCAAAGTCGAAATCGCCCGCTTCGGTGCTGATCTTCTTGGCATAGGGATCAAGGCTTTTGACGCCCGCATTCGGGACATGTTCGATAATATCGCCATAGAGTTCCGTAAACGCCGCACGATAACCGGCGCTGATCGGGGCGACGCCCGGTTTCGGGTCCAGAATCAGGATCTTGGCCGGAATCTTGTTGGTCTTGAAATGCCAGGCTATCAGGCAGGCGCGCTCATAGGGCGAGGGCGGGCAGCGGTGCGGCGGCGGCGGCAGGGTCATCACCATGGTGCCGCCGGTAAAGTTGCGGACCTTGTTCTTGACCGCCAGCATCTCATTGCCGGGCGTATAGGCGGATGGGAAATGCTGGCGGGTGTATTCCGCCGCATCCACATCATCCCCGAACCACATATCATAGGCGTTGCGGATACCGCCTGCGAGGATCAGGAAATCGTAATCGACATTGCCCTTGGAGGTGCGCACGATCTTGCGGTCACGGTCGAAGCCGGTGACATCGCATTGCATCGTGCGATAGCCGTATTTCAGCGCCGGGTGCAGGAAATCATGGGTCAGAAACGCGGTATCCACCACGTCGATCAGCCATTTGTTCGACATCGGCAGCGACCAGAAGAACGGGTTACGCTCCAGCAGGATCACATCAGCATCGGGGATCTGTTCGCGCAGGTAACGCGCAGCGGTCAGCCCGCCCCAGCCGCCGCCGCAGATCACGATGCGCGGCGCCGGGCCGGACCGGGGCAGCAGCACGGTTACAGCGGTCAGAACGGCGGGCGCGGCCAGCAAAGGCGTGGCGGCCATACCTAGGGCAAGGCCGGGAATCCCGGTCAGAATGGATCGGCGGCGGATCATGGTTAACCTGTTCGTTGCGGTCTGAGGATGGTCAGAGCAACCGCAATCCCGGTCAGGATACCGGCAAACGCGACCAGACTGGCCAGCGACAGCGTAGAAACTCCGCTTAAACCTTGCCCGATTGAACAGCCCATTGCAAGCACACCGCCAAATCCCATGAACAGCCCGCCCGATATGGCGCGCAAGGTCTGGCCGGTGCCAGTGAAGGTTTCCAGCCGTGCGTCACGCCCGATCAGCGCCATAACGAACGCCCCGATCAAAGTGCCGCCAACCAGCGCGACACCAAAGCCAAGGCTGCGCCCGGTGGACAGCATCACATACAGCAGGCTGTCGGCGGTCGGCGCAATAAAGCTGATCGCGGTCAGGATGCGCGGGTCGAACGGATCATCGCTGGCATAGACCGCCCACCAGCCGCCCGCGATGGTGGCGCCGATGATCGTGGCGGTGATCGCTTCAAGCGGGCGCTTGCGCAGAGGCCAGGCGAAACCCAGCAGCGCCAGAACGGCGACCCCGGCCAGCCAGAGCGGCGCGGTCAGCGTGTTGTGATCTGCCAGACCAATCCCACCGATCCAGCCGCGCAGCGGGGCCAGAACGCCGGTCAGGCTGGCCTGCGCCGCCAGCCCCATCACCAAGAGCACCAGAACCGAGCGCATGTTCCCGCCAGCGGCCAGAACCAGCGACCGCGCCCCACAGGCATTCGCCAGCACCATGCCCACGCCGAAGATCGCCCCGCCGCTCAGCAACCCGACCCAAGACCAGCGCGGGCGCAGGGGCAGGCTGTTCGACAGATCCAGCAGACCGGCCAGAACCAGCCCTTGCGTCACCGCAATGCCCACGGCCAAAGCCAGCGCAAAGGCCCGCAGCGGCGACAGATCGCCGGTCCAGAAGCCCTTGACCCCGCGCAACAGGCAGAACCGCCCGGCCCGCGCCGCCGCGCCAAAGATCAGCCCAAGGATCAGACCGGCCAGAACCGCCATCAGGCCCCCCAGATGTCCGCGCTGATCGAGGCATACCAGCCCGCGCCATAAACCGCCTCGGCCTTGCGGAAATCGGCGTCGGCATCCATCGGGCTGACCCCGCCCGAGCCTTCGATTTCCACCACCTTGTCGCCATCGGCGGCATAGACTCCGGCGACGGAAATGCCGTAGTCCGGGCCGATCAGGCTGTAACAGGTGTTTGCGAAACTGGCGGCGGGCGGCTCACGCCCTGCCAGATCGGCAGTGATCGCCGCCGCCGCGACCTTGCCCTGCGCATTGGCACAGAATCCCGATTTCGGCATCGGCGCGGCGATGGTCGCATCACCGATCACATAGACATGCTCGGCCAGCGCGGATTCAAACGTATTGCCCTTGACCGGTACCCAGCCGGTTGCGTCGCTGACACCGGCGCGATCCGCGATCCAACCAGCTTTTTGCGGCGGCACCACGTTCAGCACGTCGGCGGTATGCACCGCGCCAAAGGCGGTTTCCACCTGCCGCGCGGCCGCATCGACGCGCACCACCTGCCCGTCATCAACCTGACTGACCCATTCGATCATATCGCCATAAAGCGCATCCCAACCCTGCCGGAACAGGCCCTGTTTGGAAAAACTTTCCTTGCTGTCGAGCAGCAGGATTTTCGATGCAGGCTTATGGGTCTTGAAATAATGCGCGACCATGGATGCCCGCTCATACGGGCCGGGGGGGCAGCGGAAAGCGCCGTCGGTGATCGACATGATGAACGTGCCGCCGTCCGGCATCGCCTCTAGCTGTTGTTTCAGCAATTGCGTCTGCGGCCCGGCCTTCCACGCATGGGGGGCGAGTTCGGCGGCGGCCTCGTCATAACCCTCCAGCGCGGACCAGCGGATGTCGATGCCGGGCGACAGGATCAGCCGATCATAGCTGATACGGTCGCCGCCGACCTGAACGGTGCGGGCCGCCGTGTCCACATCATCGGCGGTGGCGTGGATAACCTCGATCCCCGCAGCCCGCAGCCCGTCGAAACCGTGGCTGATGCTGTCCCAATCGCGCAGCCCGCCAAGGTAGAGATTCGAGAACGGGCAGGTCACGAACCGCTGTGACGGCTCGATCAGCGTCACCCGCAGGTCGGGGTTGTGGCGTTTCAGATAGCGCGCCGCCGTCGCCCCGCCGAACCCGCCGCCGACCACAACGACATGCGCCGCGCCTTGCGCCCGCAGCAGCCCCGGCGCGGCCATCAATCCCGCGCCCGCCGCCATGCCACCCAAAAGATTACGCCGCGTAAACGTCATTTCTCTACCCCCGAGAACCAAAGTGACAGCGCCATGATCTGCTGATCGTCATAACCCTTCATCAACCGGCCCATGACCGTGGCCGGGGCCTCGTCTTTGCGAAAGGCCAGCAATTTCCGCTGCATCTCGATTGCATCCATCCCGGCGATGGACGGAATCGCCCCGGCGGAATGGCCGTCCGGCCCGTGGCAGCTTGCGCAAGGCCCGGCCAGCATTTGCTGACCAGCGGTATCGCTGGCGGCATCGATCCGGGCCAGAAGCTCGGGCGTCATTTCGCGCAGTTCCAGCGTTTCTTGGGCCAGCGCGGGCGCGGCCAGCAAAGCCAGCGGCAAAATCAGGCACGGCAGGCGTGTCATCAGCAATGTTTCCCCATCTGTTTCGTGCAGGGTTACGGCAGACTGTGGTGCCGTGACAAGGGAAGGCTGGGTTTGATTCTGCCAAGGATACAGGGCGTTTGTTCTATACGGCTGATCTGTCGGGCAGCGGTGGCCGGCCTGCAACATTGTCAAAACTCGCACGCCAAGATATGCGGCGACACGAAATGCATGTGATCGAGGATATGGACCGTGGCAGACCGAGGTGATCTTGCTGGTTTTCTGGGGATTTCCGAAACCGCCCTGTTCAGTAAAATGCCCGGAAATATGGTTTACGACCAACCCGGCGCGGGTTTTCCAGATGGGTTACAGAAAAGCGCCATCCTTTGTACCTCGCGTTCGGGCAGCACCCTGTTGTCGGCTTCTTTAGGGGCTTACGGCTTTGACTTTCAGGAGTTCCTCAGGCCGACGGGCTTGCTTGGGGAATTGGTTGAAACCCGTGACATCCGGCGCAGCAGTGAGCTGGCCCCGCATTTCGTGGATTATGTCAGCAACAATGGCCGCATTTCGATCAAAACCACGGCGAATGCGTTGCAGTATATGTTTGCAATGGGAGAGTTTCCGAAAAATCTGGACCAATGGCGCTTTGTTTATCCGCGCCGGGAGAATCTGGTGCGGCAGGCGATTTCCGGTTTCATTGCGCTGCGGACGGGACAATGGTTTTCCACAATGTCCAAAGAGGGAGAGGTCACGGACAGCGATTATTCCTTTGACGGGATATTGAAACTTCTGGGGCATTATGTGCAGGGAAACCGCATTATCGAGCGGATGATCGGGATACTTGGCCGGCCCTGCTATAATGTGGTTTACGAAGAGCTTCTTGCCGACCAGAACCGTATTCTGGCAGAGATCGCAACATTTCTTGGATGCGATGTCTCTGATTATCCAGATGCGGCCTCGTATAAACCTTGGGTCGAGCGCCAGTCCACGGACCTTAATGCCGAATGGGAAGATCGTTTCCGCAAGGAATACCTGAAAAAACTTGATCTTGGGCTTTGAGGTCCGGCCCGGCAGGGTCGGGACTTCGTGCAGGCGAAATGTTTTGCCTGCAAAGTGCTGCCTGCCCGGTGGGCCGTGATGCTGACGGCACAGGCTGGTCAGTAAGCTCATAATACGGCACCGAAATGCCAATCATATCGAATAGCTGGATGAAGTTGGCTGGGGCGGTAGGATTCGAACCTACGGTGCGCGGTACCAAAAACCGGTGCCTTACCACTTGGCTACGCCCCAACGGTGCGGGCGTATTTAGCGGGGTGTGGCGGGGGGTGCAAGGGGGTTTGATAAAAAACTTGCCGGTTGGTGAACAGGGCGTTACCGGAGCGCATGGAACATTTCGATCTGGTCATTTTGGGCGCTGGGGCGGCGGGGCTGTTTTGCGCGGGCAGCGCGGTTGCGCCGGGGCGGCGGGTGCTGGTGCTGGATCATGCGCGGCGACCGGGCGAAAAGATTCGCATTTCCGGCGGCGGGCGTTGCAACTTCACCAATATGGCCACGACGCGGGATCGGTTTCTGTCCGAAAACCCACGCTTTGCAGCCTCGGCGCTGGCGGGCTTCCGACCTGCGGATTTCGTGGCGCTGGTGGATCGGGCGGGTATCGCCTGGCATGAGAAAACGGCCGGGCAGTTGTTTTGCGATGGCAAGGCGGGGCAGATCGTTTCGATGCTGCTGGACCGGATGCGGGGGGCCGAACTGCGCCTGAACTGTCCGGTGCAGGGTGTCAGCCGCGGTGCGGATGGCTTTATCGTGCAGACCGGGGGTGGGCCGGTTGCGGCTGCGCGGGTGGTAGTGGCAACGGGTGGCAAGTCGATCCCGAAGATGGGGGCGACCGGGCTGGCCTATGATATTGCCCGCGATTTCGGTTTGCGGCTGGTCGAGACGCGCCCCGGTCTGGTGCCTCTGACATTTGCCGAGCAGGATCTGACGCTGTGCCGTCCGCTGGCGGGGGTTGCCGTGGCGGCCTCGGGGCAGGTTGGCAAGGTCCGGTTTCAGGATGACCTGCTGTTTACCCATCGCGGGCTGTCGGGGCCGGTTATCCTGCAACTGTCGAGCTATTGGCAGCCGGGAGAGGTGCTGATTCTGGATCTGTGTCCGGGCACTGATCTTGCCGCCGCGCTGAAAGACCGGCGCAGTGCCTCGGGGCGCGTGGCGGTGGCCACAGTGCTGGCAGGTTTCCTGCCCGCGCGACTGGCCGAGGCGATTGTGGCCGAGGCTGGCCTGATCGGAATGCGGCTGGCGGATCAGCCCAACAGGGTGCTGGATGCGCTTGGGGCGCGGGTGAACCGCTGGCAGGTGCGTCCGGTCGGCAGCGAGGGGTATCGCACCGCCGAAGTCACCGTTGGCGGCGTCGATACCCGTGATCTGGACGCGAAAACCATGCAGACCCGCGCGGTGCCGGGGCTGTTTTTCATTGGCGAGGCGGTGGATGTGACCGGCTGGCTTGGCGGCTATAATTTCCAATGGGCATGGGCCAGCGCCCATGCCGCCGCCAAGGCGCTTTAATCACACCGCAAAGCGCGTCAGCCCATCACCGGATCGGATTTCGCCAGCGCGTCAAAGCGCATCAGGCTGTCGATCAGCGCGGGCATCTGGTCCAGACGGATCATGTTCGGCCCGTCAGAGGGGGCGCTGTCCGGGTCGGGATGGGTTTCGATGAACACCCCCGCCACGCCAAGCGAGACCGCTGCGCGGGCCATGACCGGCGCGAACTCTCGCTGACCGCCAGAGGAGCCGCCCTGACCGCCGGGCTGCTGCACCGAATGGGTGGCGTCCATGATGACCGGATAGCCGGTACGGGCCATGATCGGCAGGCTGCGCATATCCGCGACCAGCGTGTTATAGCCAAAACTGGCACCGCGTTCGGTCAGCAGAATGCTGCGGTTCCCGGTCGAGGCGACCTTATCGGCAACATTGGACATATCCCAAGGGGCCAGGAATTGGCCCTTTTTGATATTTACCACCGCGCCGGTCTCACCCGCCGCAAGCAGCAGGTCGGTCTGGCGGCACAAAAACGCCGGGATCTGGATGATGTCAGCCACCTGTGCCGCCGCGCGGGCCTGTTCGATGTCGTGAATATCGGTCAGCACCGGGCAACCGATATGGTCACGCACATCGGCCAGCATTTGCAGCCCTTCCTGAATACCGACGCCGCGCCGACCCGACAGCGACGTGCGATTGGCCTTGTCATAGCTGGCCTTGAAGATGAACCCGGCCCCCGCCGCGCGGCAAGCCTTGGCCAGAACCTCTGCGATGTTCAGGGCGTGATCCAGCCCCTCCAACTGGCAGGGACCGGCGATCAGCACCAGCGGCAGGTCGTTGCCAAAGGTCACGTCGCGGGCGGAAACATGATGGGCTTGGGTCATGAGGACACCTGTTCACGAAGGATGGATGCGGTCAGCGACAGCATCAGATAAATGCCCGAGAAGATGAGGAAGGCGACCAGCGTATTCTCGAAGGCTTTGGGATAGGCGGGTTCGTCAGGGCGAATCGGCTCAATCGAGACGGACAGGTAACGCACCTGCTTGTTCGCTTCCAGCCGGGCGGCCTCCATCATTTCGGCGGCGGTGCCAAGCAGGGTCTGGCGCGTTGCCAGTTCGGCCTGCGCCAGCGTCAGTTGGCTTTGCATCCCGACGATCGAGCTTTGCCCCTGCTGCGCCTCGGTCAGTCGGGCGCGGGTGCTGGTCAGCAACCCTTCGATCCGGGCAATGTCCCCACGCACCCCGTCAACGCGGCTTTGGTTCGGGCGTGCGTTTGCCATGAGCTGCGACAGCTCAAGCTGTTTCTTGATAAGTTCGGCCTCAAGCGTCGAGATCTGGCCCATCACCATGCCGCCTTCGGTGCCGGCATCCATGACGCCCATCTGCTCTTGCAGGGTCTGGATGCGGATTTGTGCATCGACCAGCTTTTGTTCGGCATCCGCGTAATTGTCGCGGGCCTCGCGCATCTGGTCGCTGCGCATCCGGGCGGAAAGCTGATCGACCTGACCTTCGGCATAGCCCAGCAGGGTTTGCGCATAGGTTTCCGACAGTTCCGCCGAGGGCGCGATCACCTCCATGTTGATGACGCCCTCGGTCGGGTCATAGCCGACCTTGACGGAGTTTTGATAAACCCCATAGGCTTGTTCATCTGTCGCATCTGCGGGCAGGCGTTTCAGCACGTCGATGTCGGGGTCCTGAAACACTTTTTTGAAGCCAAGCTCCTTGTCCAGCCGCTGCATCGCATCGCGTGAGGTCAGATAGCCCTGAACCTGCACCGCATCGGTGTTGATGGCCGCAGCCCCCAACAGGCCGCCGCCGCTGCTGCCAGCCATATCGGCGCTTTGGATCGCGAATTGCGAATGGGTGGCGTAAAGCGGCGAGGCTTGGGTGAAATAATACCAGCCCGCAATGATGGTCGGCAGGAAGATAAAGAACGACAACCGCAGCAGCAGCATGAACGAACGGCGGCGGCGGCGGCGGGCAATATCTTGCTGGACCCGCAAAATCTCGGCGGTGCGGCGCTCCTCGGTCAGCGCCTCGCGCGAGGGCATCTGACGTTGTGCGGGGACGATCTGGCCCAGTGCTGCGGTGGTTTGCGGCAGGTTGGCCGAATCGACCCGCGCCGGTGGGTTGGCGGCCGGCTGGCGCTGTGCCTGTGCGCCGGCAGAGGACAGGATCTTGCCAAGTTGCGCCCGGTGGAACGGATCAACTCCCCGGTCACGCAGCAGCACGACGGCTTCCTCGTCGGATGCGGCGTCAATGCCGTTCAGTGCCGCGATCCGGCGGGCCAGCCGCAATTTGCGGGGGCTGTGGTTTTCGGCCTGAACTGCGGCAATCCGGTCGGCCATCGGTTGCGGGGTGTTGGCCGCCTGACGTTCAGCGGCGGCAGAACCGGGCAGGGCGAAATTGCCAAAACCATCGTCATCCGGCGTGCCTGATGTCAGCCGGGCGATGGCTTCGGCCTCTGATTCGGGTTGCTGCGGGGCGTCATTCATCTGGCGGCGCAGAAAGACCGCCGGACGCTGGGGAGTGGCACCGTCTGGCAGCGGTTGATCCGCGGTTGTCTGTGCGGCCTCGGTTCTGGCGGCGGTCAGGGCAGATTGTCCGCGCCGCGTGTGAAAGACGGTGGCCTTAGGCGGTGTAGTCATAGAATTGCTTGGCCTCGTCCAGAGTTTCAAACATATATAATTTCCCGTCCCGCAGCACCGCAGCCGTGCGGCAGAACTTTTCCAGCGTTGCCGCCTGATGCGAGACAACAACCACCGTCGAGCTTTTCAGCCGTTCAAACAAAACCGTGCCTGCGCGGCGGTTGAACTCGACATCGGTGGCCTGCGGCATCCCTTCGTCGATCAGGTATATATCAAACTCGAGCGCCAGCAGCAGCGCAAAGGTAAAACGCTGACGCATCCCCGAGCTGTAAACCCCGACCGGCTGGTCGAAATATTCCCCAATATCGGTCATCCAGCGGCAGAACGCCTCGACATAATCGGGGTCGAGACCATAGACGCGGGCGATGAAACGGGCGTTTTCATTGGCGCTGTGCTTGCCCACGATGCCGCCCATGAAGCCCAGTGGAAAGGACACCCGGCAGTCGCGGCGGATCACGCCTTCATCCGGCTTTTCCAGTCCGCACATCATGTTGATAAGGGTGGTTTTCCCGGTGCCGTTCGGTGCCAGAATCCCCAGCGAGTGACCAAGCTGGACCTGAAAGGACGCCTGATCCAGAATCACCTTGCGCTGGGTGCCGGTCCAGAAGGATTTCGATACGTTGTCGAACTCCAGCATCCAGAGCATCCTGAGCGGGCCGCGGCAAGGGCGGCAGGTGATAAACGACCCGCAAAAGGCACGGGAATCTGGCCGCTAACATAGGTAAATGACGGGCTTATGTCCACCTTAGCCTGTATTTATTGATTTATTGTTACCGTTTTTCACTTTTTTATCGCCTTGGGCTGATTATCTTCGCGTCATGGATGAGTTGACCCACCGGATTTCAGCCTGCCGCCTGTGCGAAGCGCGGTTTGCGGCGACGGCAAGCGCGCATCAGCCGCGCCCGGTGCCGTGGTTTCGGGCTTCAGCGCGGGTGTTGGTTGTGGGGCAGGCGCCGGGGATGCGGGTGTATCAGACCGGGGTGCCGTTCAACGATCCGTCGGGCGACCGGCTGCGGGACTGGATGGGGCTTGACCGGCAGACGTTCTATGACCGCGACCGGATTGCGATTGTGCCGATGGCGTTTTGCTTTCCGGGCTATGATGCCAAGGGCGCGGATCTGCCGCCGCCGCCGGTCTGTGCCGCGACATGGCGGGCGCAGGTGCTGGCCGGGTTGTCGCCGCGGCTGACGCTGCTGGTCGGCGGCTATGCGCAGCGCTGGCACCTTGGCACGCGGGCGGTCAGCGCAACGGTGGCGGACTGGCGGGCCTATGCGCCGGGCGTGTTCCCCTTGCCTCATCCGTCATGGCGGAATACCGCTTGGCTCAGGCGTAACCCGTGGTTCCAGACCGATCTGTTGCCCGCGCTGCGCAACCGTTTGCAAGAGGTGCTGACATGACCCCGCTGGACCAGCTTTGCCCGCAGCCGTTTCATCAGGCCGATGAGGCCGGGCGCGCGCGTTACCTGCAAAAGCTGGCGGATACCGAAGTTTTCGTCGCGCTGGCAGGCGAGGCCGTGGACAACAAGGCGAACCTGCGGTTGTTTGACCTGACCGGGATGCAGGCTGCGCTGGCCTGTGACAGCGACGAGAGGCTGGCAGATTTTCTGGGGCAGGCGGCGGATTACGCGGCGATGCCGGGGCGGGTGCTGGCGGCGATGCTGGCCGGGCGCGGGCTGTCGCTGCTGGTCAACCCCGGCCAGCCGTCCGAGGCGCTGATCCCGCCCGAGATGCTGAACTGGCTGGTGGAAAGCCTGTCCTCGGCGCTGCCGGAGCAGGGGGCGGGGGAGCGCCCGTCGCGGCTGACCTCGCCCGCGCCGTTGTTGCTGACGCTCCTTGCCGAACCGCTGGCCGAGCGACTGGCCAGCCTGCGTGGTCATGTGCATCAGGCGGCGCTGGTCGGGGCCGACTGGCCGGGCGGTGGGCGCGGCCATATCATTGCGCTGTCGGGGGTCGAACCTGCCGACCGGGGTGCGGTGGCCAAAAGCATGGCCGAGATGCTGGCCTTTTTGCCGGTGCAGGATCAGCGGGTGGATATTGCCTTTGACCTTGGGGCGTTGCCGGATGCGGCTTTTGTGCTGACCTCGGCCCCGGTGGCTTGCGGCTGTGGGCAGGATCATGGGCCGGATCATCAACACGATCACCAGCATGAGGCACCGAAGCCGAAAGCCCCCGGATTAGACCCGGCCAAGCCGCCGATCCTGCGGTTCTAATAGCCGCGCTGACGATCCACCAGAAACCGCAGCGGCTGGCCCGCCATCGCCCGGCGCAGGTTGTCAGTGGCGACCGGAGCGGCAGTCTCGGGCCGGGTTGCGGCGGCGATATGCGGGGTGACGGTCACGCCGGGATGGGACCAGAAGGGATGCTTGGGTGGCAGAGGTTCCGACCGGAACACATCCAGCACCGCATGGGCCAGCGCCCCACGATCCAGCGCCGCAATCAGCGCCATATCGTCGATCAGCGTGCCGCGACCGGGGTTGATCAGCACCGCTCCGCGCGGCAGCACCGCCAGCCGTCGCGCGTCCAGCAGGTTGCGGGTGTCCGGCGTGTCGGGCAGCAGCGTCACAAGGATTTCCGCGCCCTCTAACGCCTGAACCAGCGCCGGGCCGGGCAGGGCTGTCACCCCCGGTAGCGCCCGACCCGAGGCCGACCAGCCCGTGACCTGAAACCCGATCCCGGCCAGCATCGCGGCCAGACGGCGGCCAAGCTCACCCATGCCCAGGATGGTCACGCGGCGATCTTGTGCCAGCGGCGGCAGGGTCGCGCTGCGCCATTGCCCGTCCTGCTGATAACGGTCCATCCCCAAATGCGCCCGCAAAACCCAGCCGGTGCAATATTCCGCCATGCCCTGTGCCAGCCCCGGATCGACCATGCGACAGAGCGGCTGGGTCAGGGTTGGATTGCCTACGATGCGCTCGACCCCGGCCCAAAGGCTCTGCACCAGCCGGGCGCGGGTGAAGGGGGTGAAATCGTTTAGCCCGCTGCTTGGGGCGTGAAGGATGACGTCGAAACCGGCCGGGTCGCCCGCGGTTGTGAAATCAGCCTCGGGGCAGGCGCTGCGCAGATGTGGCGCCCATGCGTCCCAATCCGGCGCGGCGAACAGCACCCTCATCGCGGGCGATGGACATGGGCGGCCTGCACCAGCCCGAACCCAAGCATCAGGATCATCAGCGAGGTGCCGCCATAGCTGACCAGCGGCAGGGGCGAGCCTTTGGCTGGCAGCATCCCCATGACCGTGGCCATGTTGATCGAGAAATACAGAAAGAACGTGCCGCTGATGCCAATGGTAATCAGGCTGGCGAAACGGTCGCGGTTGGTCAGCGCCGAATACAGGCAGAACCCGATAATCAGCACATAAAGCAAGAGCAGCGAGGCCGCGCCGACAAAGCCGAATTCCTCGGCCAGAACGGTAAAGATAAAGTCGGTGTGCTTTTCGGGCAGAAAGTTCAGCCGTGACTGCGTGCCTTGCATGAAGCCGCGCCCCGACCAGCCGCCGGACCCCAACGCGATCTGGCTTTGGATGATGTTGTAACCTGCGCCAAGCGGATCGGCGGCGGGGTCAAGGAAAGTGTCGATGCGGCGGAACTGATAGTCCTTCAGTAATTGCCAGTCGGTGCCGCGGCTTTGCATCACCGCGCTGACCAGCCCGACGGCCATGCCGATAACCGCGCCGAAATACCACAGGCTGACCCCCGCCGCGAACATCACGATGCCGCCGCCCGCCACCAGCATGATCGAAGTGCCAAGATCGGGCTGGATCAGCACCAGTGCCGTGGGGGCAAGGATCAGCACCACCGGGATCAGCACCCACAGCGGCCGCGATACCCGGTGCGGGTCCAGCCAGTCGTAATAGGCGGCCAGCAGCAGGATCAGGGAAATCTTCATCAGTTCAGAGGGTTGCAGCCGGATCGGGCCAAGGTCGATCCAGCGTTGCGCACCCATGCCGATGCTGCCGAACAGGTCCACCGCCACCAACAGCAGAAAGCAGATCACATAGAACGGAATCGAAATACCCCGCCAGAACCACATCGGCACGAAGCCAAGGCCAAGCATCAACACCAGCCCGACGGCAAAGCGATACATCTGCGGTTCTGCCCAGGTTGCCGCATTACCGCCCGCAACCGAATACAGCATCAGAAACCCGACCGAGGCCACCGCCGTCAGCAGAAACACCAGTGGCCAGTTCAGATACAGGATCTTGCGCAGCCCGGTGGGGGTCGTCGGGTTGGAATAGTCCAGATAGCTCATTTACGCCCGGCTTCTGCCGCCTCCGGCCTGTTGCTGCGGCGAGGGCGGCTCGGGCAGGTTCATCTGTTCGTGCATGGCGCGGATTTCGCCGCGCTGCCCCTCGGGGTAAGCGTTCAGTGGCGGCACGCCACCATTGAGCGCATAAAGCAGAATATCACGCGCCAGAGGTGCCGCCGCGGTCGAGCCGCCGCCGCCATGTTCCACCACCAAAGACACCGCATAGCGCGGGTTGTCATAGGGCGCATAGCAGACGAACAGCGCGTGATCGCGCCGGTTCCACGGCAGTTGTGCGTTGGAAATCACCCCGCGCGCACGCTCGGCGGCGGTGATGTTGCGCACCTGACTGGTGCCGGTCTTGCCCGCCATCCGCCATTCCGGGCGGATAATGCGCGACCGCAGCGCGGTGCCGCGGCTGTTGTTCATCACCGCATCCATTCCCGCCCGTGCGGCCCTCAGGAAGCGCGGGTCGAGGCCCATATCCTCAAAATCCGGGATGGCCAGCGGCTGTCCGTCGATGGCGCGGATCAGGCGCGGTTCCACCATGCGGCCGGTCGCCACCCGCGCTGTCATCACCGCCAGTTGCAGCGGCGAGGCCAGAACATAACCTTGCCCGATGCTGGCGTTGATGGTGTCACCCACGCGCCATTCCTGATCGTGGCGGCGGCGTTTCCATTCGCGGTCGGGGGCGATGCCCTCGGCAATGGCGGACATGGGCAGATCGTGGCGCACGCCAATGCCAAAGCGCCGGGCCATCGCGCCGATGCGATCGATCCCCACGCGATGCGCCAGCTCGTAATAGTAAACGTCGCAAGATTGTTCGAGGCTCTCGATCGCGCCCATCATGCCATGGCCGCCGCGTCGCCAGCAGTGGAAACGCCGGCCCGCGACCTCATAATGGCCGGGGCAATAAAAGCGGTCGCCAAGCCCGACGATCCCCGATTCCAGCCCGGCCAGCAGCGTCACCATCTTGAAGGTGGACCCCGGCGGATAGACGCCCTGCACGGTCTTGTCGGCCAGCGGGCGATGGTCGTGGTTCATCAAGGCCCGGTATTCCGGCCCGGAAATCCCGCGCACGAACTTGTTCGGGTCAAAGGTGGGCGAGCTGGTGATGCCTAAAATCTCGCCGGTGGTCACATCCATGGTGATGGCGGCGGCGGATTCCTCGCCCAAGCGCTGCTGCATATAGCTTTGCAGCCCGGCATCCAGCGTCGTCTGGATGGTCGCGCCCTGCCGGCCCTCTTGCCGGGACAGCTCACGCATCTCGCGGCCGACGCTGTTGACCTCGACCCGGCGGGCGCCCTCTTTGCCGCGCAGCGCGTCCTCCATCCGGGCCTCGACCCCGACCTTGCCCATCTGGAACTCGGGCAGCATCAGCACGGGGTCGGGGTTTTCGATCTTGGACAGGTCATAATCGCTGACCGGCCCGACATAGCCAAGCACATGCGCGAAATCGCCCTTGCGCGGATAGGTGCGCGACAGCACCGATTCTGTGGTCACACCGGGCAGCGAGGGTGCATTGACGGCAATGGCGCTGAACTGATCCCAGGTCAGACGGTCCGCCACCGGCACCGGCGTAACTGCGCTGCGGCGGCGGATTTCGGCCAGCAGGCTGGCGGCATGTGCGTCACTCATCGGCACCAGCCGCCGCAGCGCGGCCAGCGTCTGCGAGACATCCGGGGTTTCGGCGCGGGTCAGGGTGACGCGGTAATTCTGTTCATTCCCGGCCAGAATCGTGCCGTTTCGGTCCTGAATCAGTCCGCGCACCGGCGCAATCAGCCGGATCTTGATTGAGTTGCCATCCGACAGCAGCCGGTATTCTTCGGCGTGTTCGACCTGCATCGAGCGCATCCGCGCCGCCAGCACCGCCACGATTCCGGCCTGCGCAACGCCAAGCAACAACCCGCGGCGGGTGATGCTGCGGCTGCTTTCCTGAATGTCTTTCACAGAGCGGCGCATCGCGTTTACCTTTGCATCTCGATCTCTGCCGGGGTGGCCCGGCGCAGGCGCAGAATCCAGCGTGCCAACACCACGACCACGGGATAGGCGGCAATCGTCGCCATGACTTTCAGAACCGTTTGCCACAGCGGCGGGGTGGGTTGCATGGCCAGCATCAGCACCACCCGCGCCCCGATCAGCATGGCGGTCATCAGAATGGCCACGCGCAGCCATTCAACCAGAAATGCGTGGTCTCGCCAACGGTGCTCTCGCTTTCGTGCAGCCTCGGTTCCAAGCAGCAGGATCAGTGCCCAAAGGCCCGGCGGGCGCATGGTCACAAAATCGTCGATCAGCCCCATCAGCGCGATCAGCGGGGCGGGAACCTCATGCGGGCGGTGCAGCACCCATGCGAAGGACAGACACAGCAGCAAATCCGGCCCCGGAAGTCCGGTGCTGCCGGGCGTGTCGGGGATCAGATGGCGCAGGGCCAGAGCGCGAAGCCCCTCGGCCTCGTCCCATGACCCGGCGGTGCCGGGGACCAGCCGCAGCACGATCAGAAGCAGCGCCACCAGCGTGTAAAGCGCCATGCCGCCAAACTGGCGACGGGTGTCCTGCGGGATCATTCCTGCGGTTCCGTCTGGGCCGCGTCATCGCGCAGCAGGCCCGGTATGGGGGGCTGTGGGCCGATGAAATCCGGCAAGTTTGGCGGGATCAGTGCGCCCTGATCGGTCAGCCGTTCCGCTGCGTGGCTGCGCAGGACGCGCAGAAACTCCAGCCGGCCGTAATCGGCGGCCAACCGCACCCGCAACCGTCCGTCGGTCGCCAGCGCCACCTGACCGACCGGCAGTCCCGGCGGGAACACCCCGCCATCGCCGGAGCTGATAACCCGGTCGCCGGGGCGCACATTTTCGGCTCGCTCGATAAAGTCCAGAAACGGCAGAGCGGTGTTGTCGCCGGTCAGCAGCGCGTGCTGACCCGACGGCTGGATCGTGACCGGAATCCGGCTGGAAGGGTCGGTCAGCAGCATGACCCGGCTGGTGCTTTGACCCACGCCGGAAATCCGCCCGACCAGCCCCAGCCCGTCCATCGTGGCCCAGCCGTCCACGATCCCGTCCCGTGCGCCAAGATTCAGCAGCAGCGATTGGCGGAAAGCGGTGCCGCTGTCCGTCATCACCACGCCGGAAACCGAGGTCAGCGCCGGGTCCAGCCGCACATTGTTCAGCGCCAGCAGCTTGGCGTTTTGCTGTTCAAGCTGAACGGCGGCCTCTTTCCAGACTTGCATGATCTGCAATTCGCGGCGCAAATCCTGATTTTGCTGCGACAGCCGGGCATAGGATTGCAGGTTGCGCGCCAGTCGCGTGGCCTCGGTCGCGGGGCGCAGAACCCAGTCTATGCCCGGCACGAAACGGTCCAGAAACGCCTGTCGCATCCGTTCGGCGCGGGGGCTGTCGATCAGCGAAAACAGGAAAAGCCCCGCCAGCAGCAGGGCCAGCAGGGCGATTATGACCCGGCGCACCGGGGTTGCAAAGTCATAGCCCTTGCGCGCCAAGGTTCACCCCTTAGCTATCGTAGTCAATGACGTGGCGCAGTTGTTTTTCGTATTCCAGCGCCTTGCCGGTGCCAAGCGCCACGCAGCTCATCGGCTGGTCGGCAATGGAGATCGACAGGCCGGTTTGCTCACGCAGCGCCAGATCCAGTTCCCCCAGCAGCGCACCGCCGCCGGTCAGGATCACGCCACGATCCACGATGTCAGCCGCCAGATCGGGCGGGGTCGCCTCAAGCGCGACCATCACCGCCTCGCAGATCGACTGCACGGGTTCGGACAGCGCCTCTGCGATCATGGCCTGGGTGATTTCCATTTCCTTGGGAATCCCGTTCAGCAGGTCACGCCCGCGCACCATCATGGTCGCCCCGCGGCCATCGTCGGGCATACGGGCGGTGCCGATGTTGGTCTTGACCCGCTCTGCCGTCGATTCCCCGATCAGCAGGTTATGATGACGGCGCAGATAGTTGATGATCGATTCATCCATCCGGTCGCCGCCGACGCGGACCGAGCGGGCATAAACAATGTCACCCAGCGACAGAACCGCCACCTCGGTGGTGCCGCCGCCGATGTCCACGACCATGCTGCCGGTCGGGTCGGTGATCGGCATACCCGCCCCGATGGCTGCCGCAATCGGTTCGGCAATCAGCCCGGCCCGACGCGCCCCTGCCGACAGCACCGACTGGCGAATCGCCCGCTTTTCGACCGGAGTCGCGCCATGCGGCACACAGACGATGATCTTGGGCTTGGCAAAGGCGGTGCGCTTATGCACCTTGCGGATAAAATCCTTGATCATGTGTTCGGCGCTGTCGAAATCCGCGATGACGCCTTCGCGCATCGGGCGGATCGCCTCGATGCTGCCGGGGGTGCGGCCCAGCATCAGTTTCGCATCCTCGCCCACGGCCAGAACCTGCTTTTTGCCGTCCTTGACGTGATAGGCCACCACCGAGGGTTCATTCAGGATGATGCCCTTGCCCTTGACATAGACCAGCGTGTTCGCTGTCCCAAGATCAATTGCGATGTCCGTCGAAAACAGCCCGCCGAATGCCATGTTTACGTCCTTGTCTGCTGCGCCTGCCGAGGTCTTGCCGTTCATTGCCCGGCGCTGGATTCATTGGGCCAGCCTGCCGAGTCGCCTCGCAGGTTAGCCGATAGTCGTATAATATCGGTTAACACGACTTGGGAAGCCCGGATTTTTTGAACGGCGGGCAGTTGCCGTTGACGTGAACGGGGCCACTGGCCTAACTCGGGCTACGCAAAGGGGGAAATATGGCCCGCGACACGATCATTGGCTTTTGCCGTTTTTCCTATGTGGGCCGCAGTGACTGGCGGTCCTTGCGCGGGATTGATGAGATCACCACCGAGCATCTGGACAAGATCGCCGCCGATCTGCTGACGCCGCAGCGGATGGCCCGCCGGTTCGCCAGTTTCGAGCATCTGACGCTGGCATCCATCAAGGCGCAGACCGACCCGGATTTCCGCTTCGTCGTCGTCACGACCAACCGCCTGCCGCCGCATATGCGCGCGCGGCTGGAGGCGCTTTGCGCCCCGGTGCCGCAGGTCGAGCTGATCTATTCCGACGCGCCGGGGCTAAGTCAGGTGTTGCGTCCGGTTCTGGTGCGTGAGCGCGAAAAGACCGAAGGGCATGTGGTGCAGTTTCGGCTGGATGATGATGACGCCCTGCCGGTGCGCTATATCGAAAACCTGCGCCGCCATGCCGCCCGTTTCGCGGATCAGGACCGCTTTGCGATCAGCTTTAACCGGGGGGTGATGATGGCCCTGCAACCGGGACGGCCGCCGCAGCCGCTTGCGTTTCACCTGCCCTTTCTGGGGGCGGCCTGTGCGTTTTGCGACCATCGCCGCTATAAGATGATCTATGAGGTCGGGCATTTCGCCCTGGGGCGGAAAATGCTGAACCTTCAGGATGTCGAAAACCCCGGCGCTTTTATCATGCGCTGGGAAAGCGATTCCGTGCAGATGAATCTGGATAAACTGCCGCCCTATGTCGAGGCGCTGCGTTCGGGGCCGTTCCGCGAAAAACTGCGGGCGGATTATCCCTATATGCAGGATTTTCGCTTTATCAGCCTGCTGCACCCGCCAGCGTTGTAAGCGGGTCCGACGGAAAGGGCGGCCCGAAGGCCGCCCAAACGATCAGTGCGAATACATGCTGACCTGTTTGGCATCGGCGCCTTCGCCCACCATTTCGCGGCGGGTTTTCAGCCGGTTCAGCGCCCCGACATAGGCCTTGACGCTGGCCAGAATGGTGTCGGTGTCGCTGGCCTGACCCGTGGCGATGCGACCGTCTTCTTCCATGCGCACGGACACTGTGGCTTGTGCATCGGTGCCTTCGGTCACGGCATGGACCTGATACAGTTGCAGATGCGCCTTGGTCGGGTAGATCGCCTTCACCGCGTTGAACACGGCGTCAACCGGGCCGTCGCCGCTGGTTTCGGCAGTTTTTTCCACACCGTCCACGGTCAGGGTCAGCGTGGCGCTTTGGCCGTCAGAGCCGCAAACCACACGCAGATGCTTGACCTGAAGGTAATCGCTGTCGGTATTGGCGGCGCTGTCCTGCATCAGTGCGACCAGATCCTCGTCGAAGATTTCCTTCTTGCGATCGGCCAGCGCCTTGAAGCGCACGAACACGTCTTTCAACTGGTTGTCGCCCAGCTCATACCCCAGGTCACGCAGCTTGGCCCGCAGCGCCGCCCGGCCCGAGTGCTTGCCCATGGCAATATTCGCCTCATTCAGACCAATATCGGCGGGGCGCATGATTTCGAAGGTTTCGACGTTTTTCAGTACGCCATCCTGATGGATGCCGGATTCATGCAGGAAAGCATTTTTGCCGACAATGGCCTTGTTGAACTGCACCGGGAAGCCGGAAACCTGTGCCACACGGCGAGAAATGCCCATGATTTTCGTGGTATCAATGCCGGTGTCAAAAGGCATGATGTCATGGCGCACCTTCAGCGCCATCACGACTTCTTCCAATGCGGTGTTGCCGGCGCGCTCGCCAAGGCCGTTGATGGTGCATTCGATCTGACGCGCCCCGGCCTCGACCGCAGCCAGCGCATTGGCGGTCGCCATGCCAAGGTCGTTGTGGCAGTGGGTGGCGAAAATGACGTTATCCGCACCCGGCACCCGCTCCAGCAGCATACGGATCAGATCGGCCGATTCGCGGGGTGCGGTATAGCCTACGGTGTCGGGAATATTGATCGTCGTGGCCCCGCATTTGATGGCGATTTCCACCACGCGGCACAGGTAATCATGTTCCGTCCGCGTCGCGTCCATGGGCGACCACTGCACATTGTCGCAGAGGTTGCGGGCATGGGTCACGGTCTGTTCGATGCGCTCGGCCATCTGGTCCATGTCCAGATTCGGGATCGCCCGATGCAGCGGCGACGTGCCGATAAAGGTGTGAATCCGTGGCCGGGCGGCGTGTTTGACGGCCTCCCAGCAGCGGTCGATGTCGGGCAGTTGCGCACGGGCAAGGCCGCAGATCACGGCGTTCTTGCTGTTCTTGGCAATTTCGGACACGGCGGCGAAATCGCCCTCGGATGCGATGGGGAAGCCCGCCTCGATCACATCGACGCCCATTTCGTCCAGCATGGCGGCGATTTCCAGCTTTTCGGCATGGGTCATGGTTGCGCCGGGCGATTGCTCGCCATCGCGCAGGGTGGTGTCAAAGATGAAAACACGGTTCTTGTCGGTCATATCTGCTGTCTTTCGCTGAGTTTGGCTGATTTTGGGAAACCGGGCGCGAACCAGACTGAGCGGCGGCCCGGTAAGACCCGCTCAGCGCAGCGTAAGAAGCAGCAGACCGCGCAGATGCACAGCCACGGGCGCACAGGATTGCGCGTTGCGATGGGTGGCAATGTGTCTTGTGCGTATCATGTGCCTGACTATGCACATTGTTACGCAACGGAAAAGCCTAAAAAGGCCGGAGCGGACCTTTTTGTTTGGGCCGGTTTATTCAGGTTTGTCTTTATCAGCCCGCAGCCGGGCGATGCGCTCGGCCATCTTGCGTTCGCGGCGGCGATGGTGGCCGCGCACCAGCGGCACGGTCAGGTAATGTGCAATCACGCCCGCAATGATGCCCGGAATGATCCCGCCCAGCAGATAAGGCAGGAAAATCTGGTGAAAGAAATCCCCGAGCTTGTCCCAATGCACCTCGCGCTGGCTGAATGGGGCCAGCACGTTATTGTAAAATTCGCCCACGGCGCGGGAAATCTCACCAAGGATGCGCTGTGCGCCCAAGTCCTCGCGCAGCCCCAGCATCCAGCGGCCAAGCTGCACCGCCAGCACGGCGATAAAGGGAAAGGTCAGCGGATTGCCGACAAAGGTTGCCAAAAGCGCAGCCAGAATATTGCCGCCAATCAGCCATGCGATTGCCGCAGCACCCAGAAAATGCAGGCCAAACAACGGCGTGAACGAGATGAACACGCCCGCCGCTACGCCGCGCCCGACCCGGTGCGGCTGGTCTGGCAAGCGACGGACACGGTGGATCATATAGCGGCTTGCCCGGCCCCATCCGCCTTTGGGATAGAAAAACCGGGTCGCGGCTTCGCCATAACTGCGAGGTTTGCGCCGTTTGAACACGTCTTAATCCCGTTTGTCAGCCCGTCAGGGCCGCTTTGCCGGATCGCGCAGGCGCTGGACCTGCGCGACATCGCTTTCAGCGTCAAGCGCGGTCATAACGGCGTGCAGATGCTCGCTGTCGCGCAGCTCGACCTCCAGCCGCAGTTTGTAGAAATCCGGCTTGCGGTCCAGAAACTCAAGGTCCGAGATATTCGCCCGTTGCGTTCCGATCAAGGTGCAGATGCGGCCTAAAACGCCCGCATCGTTGCGAATCGTCAGCAGCAGCGGCACCGGATAGGCGGTCGGGTGCAGCCCCTCGCGCCAACCAAGATCGACCCAGCGATCCAGTTGGTCCTCAAAATCGGCCAGCACCGGGCAGTCGATGGCATGGATCACCACGCCCTTGCCACGATAGGTGATGCCGACGATGCGTTCCCCCGGCAGCGGGTTGCAGCATTGGGCGCGGGTCAGGCTCTGGTCCGCAGCCAGCCCCAGCACCGGATGCGCGGGATCAATGGTTTCGGTCTTGTCCGACAGCTCCGGGTAAAGCGTCGTCAGCACCTTTTGCGCGGAAATCTCGGCGCTGCCGATACGGGCCAGCAACTCGTCGGCCTCCGGCAGGGCCAGCATTTTGGCGGCGGTGCGCAGGGCCTTGTCCGTGACCTTGCGGCCGTGATGTTCAAAGGCCACCCGCGCCAGTTCCGCGCCCAAGCGCACGAAACGGTCGCGGTCCTCCTCGCGCAGACTGCGGCGGATGGCGGTCTTGGCGCGACCCGTCACCACGATGTCCAGCCACGCCGCCTGTGGACGCTGGCCGGATGCGGTGATGACCTCGACCGACTGGCCGTTGCGGATGCGCGTCCACAGCGGCACGCGGATGCCGTCGATCTTGGCGCCCACGCAGGAATTGCCGATCCGGGTGTGGATCGCATAGGCGAAATCGACCGGGGTCGCGCCTTTGGGCAGGGCGATCACGTCACCTTTCGGGGTAAAGCAAAAGACCTGATCGGAATACATCTCAAGTTTGACATGTTCCAGAAACTCGTCATGGTCAATGCTGCCGATGGTTTCGGTCAGGCTGGCAACCCATTCCGCCGGGTTCACCGCAAAGGGGTTCTGGCTGCGCTGACCGTCACGATAGGCCCAATGCGCCGCCACGCCGGATTCCGCGACCTCATGCATCTGCCGGGTGCGGATCTGGACCTCGACCCGCTTACCGTCGCGGCCCGTCACCGTGGTATGGATCGAGCGATAGCCGTTGGATTTCGGCTGGCTGATATAATCCTTGAACCGGCCCGGAACAGCCCGCCAGCGGTGGTGGATGACGCCAAGCGCGCGGTAGCAGTCAGCCTCGGACCGGGTGATGATGCGGAAGCCGTAGATGTCGGACAAACGGCTGAACGCCAGTTGTTTTTCCTGCATTTTGCGCCAGATGCTGAACGGGCGCTTGGCGCGGCCAAAGGCGTCGGCCTCGATCCCGGCTTTTTCCAGTTCCAGCAAAATATCGGCGGTGATCGTCGGCACCACGTCGCCGGTGTCGCGTTGCAGGGTGACAAAGCGGCGGATGATCGAGTTCCGCGCCTCGGGGTTGATGACCTTGAAGGCGAGGTCTTCCAATTCCTCGCGCATCCACTGCATCCCCATGCGCCCGGCCAGCGGGGCATAGATGTCCATGGTTTCGCGGGCTTTCGTCACCTGCTTGTCGGGCCGCATCGAGCGGATTGTGCGCATATTGTGCAGCCGGTCGGCCAGCTTGACCAGAATCACCCGCAGGTCGCGCGACATGGCCAGCAGCAACTTGCGCAGGTTTTCGGCCTGTTTGCTGCCGGGCGAGGACAGTTGCAGATTGGTCAGCTTGGTGACGCCATCGACCAGATCCGCGACTTCGCGCCCGAATAGCTCTGCGACTTCGGAAAAGGTGGATCGGGTGTCCTCGATCGTGTCATGCAACAGAGCGGTGATGATGGTGGCATCATCCAGCCGCATCTCGGTCAGGATGGCGGCAACGGCAACGGGATGGGTGAAATAAGGCTCGCCCGAATGGCGGAATTGCCCCTCGTGCATCTGCCGACCGTAATCATAAGCCCGCCGCAGCAGGGCTTCGTCACAGCGCGGATTATAGTTGCGGACAAGGGCAATCAGGTCTTCGACATCAATCATTTCCTGCCGAAGACCCCTTGGTGTATCAGCCGCGTTCCTGCTGCGCTTCCATCATCATGCGCAGCATTTTTTCCTCGGATTCCTCGTCGGCGGGCTTGGGGCGGTCGATTTCCGCGCCAAGCAGCAGGGCCATCGCGTCTTCCTCGGGTTCGTCCACCTCGATCTGGGTCTGGGTGGATTCGATCATGCGTTCGTTCAACGCATCGACCGGCTGGGTTTCATCCGCGATTTCACGCAGGGCGACGACCGGGTTCTTATCATTGTCGCGGTCCACGGTCAGAGGGCTGCCCGCCGCGATTTCGCGGGCGCGGAAGGCCGCGACCATTACCAGATCAAAGCGGTTCGGAACCTTATCGACGCAATCTTCAACCGTCACGCGGGCCATAAGTCACCTTTTCATCGAATCACAGATTCCGGGGCAAGGCTGCATAGATGCTCACAAACCGCGCTTTTGTCAAGGCTGAAACGGCTCCAGCCCTTGCCGCGCCGCATCCGACAGCCGGGCGGCCAGTTCCGCCACGCTGGCCCCAAGCGCCGGGTGCCGCCAGTCGGCGGCGATTTCAGCCAGCGGCAGCAGCACAAAGCCGCGATCCTGCATCCGGGGGTGCGGCAGGATCAGCCTGTCGGGGGTTTCTTGCGTCTGCGCCTCGGGGGGCAGGTCGCGCCAGTGGGCGGCGGTGGCGGCGTCGGGCAGCAGCGCCGCGCCATAGGCAATCAGGTCCAGATCGACCGCCCGCGCCCCCCAGCGGTGTTGACGCACCCGGCCAAGGTCCGCCTCGATCCGGTGCAGCGCCTCCAGCAGTCTGGACGCGGGCAGGGTGGTGGTGACGGCGCAGGCCGCATTGACGAAATCCGGCCCCGCGCCGATGGGCCATGCCGGACTGCGCCAGAACCGGCTGACCGCGTGCAGCGTGACCCCCGGCAGCGCCGCAATCTGATCCAGCGCGGCGATCAGACTGGCCGCCGGACGGCCTGCCGGACCGTCCAGATTTGCACCCAAAGCAATCAGGGGATTCACATATTCGTCACACTTAACCATTTTTATGGCCCCCTGCCATTGTATCGTCTGACTGATCTGTTCATATCAGGCGATCTCCGATCATAGTGAGGTTTTTATGTTTTACAAAGATGACCGGCTGGCCCTGTTCATTGATGGGGGGAATCTTTACGCAGCGGCAAAATCTCTTGGTTTTGATATTGATTACAAGCTGCTGCGGTCCGAGTTCCAACGTCGTGGCAAGCTGATCCGAGCGTATTATTATACGGCTCTGCTGGAAAGCGAAGATTATTCGCCTATTCGCCCTCTGGTCGATTGGCTGAATTACAACGGTTATTCGACCGTGACCAAGACGGCCAAGGAATATACCGATGCGATGGGCCGTCGAAAGGTCAAGGGCAATATGGATGTGGAACTGGCCGTCGATGCGATGGAACTGGCCCCGCATATGGATCATGCCGTGTTGTTTTCCGGTGATGGCGATTTTCGTCCGCTGGTCGAGGCGTTGCAGCGGCGTGGGGTGCGGGTGTCGATCGTTTCGACCACGCGCAGCCAGCCGCCGATGATTGCCGATGAATTGCGCCGTCAGGCGGATAATTTCATCGAACTGGATGCGCTGCGCGAGGTGATTGGCCGTCCGCCGCGTGAACCGCGCGAGGATCAGCCGGACGAGGTTTGACCCGACGGCCGTTCGCAGGCTGCCATCAATGACCCGCCCGTTTGGGCGGGTCTTGGCGTTTTGGGCCTTGCCCCGTGCGACCTATCCTGCGGGTGTCAGCCGATACAGCCCGCCATTCGCCTCGTCTGTCACCACCCAGATGCTGCCGTCCGGGGCGATCTGAACGTCGCGGATGCGTCCGATGCCGGGGTCAAAGCGTTCTTCGCCGGTGACGCGGTTGCCGTCGATCTTCAGCCGCACCAGCCCGGCGGGGTTCATCGCCCCGATCAGCAGGTTGCCGCGCCAGTCTGGCAGCGCCGCGCCGTCATAGAAGGCCGCCCCCGAAGGCGCAATTACCGGGTCCCAGTAATAGACCGGCTGTTCCATCCCATCCGCGGCGGTGATGCCCTGATTGATCGGCGCACCGGAATACGCCTGACCATAGGTTATCACCGGCCAGCCGTAATTCTTGCCCGGCTCGGGGCGGTTCACCTCATCCCCGCCACGCGGGCCGTGTTCAACGGTCCACAGCCGCCCCTGCGGGTCCAGCGCCGCTGCCTGCACATTGCGGAAGCCAAGGGCGTAGATCTCGGGGCGGGCGCCTTGCGTGGTGACAAAGGGGTTGTCGGCGGGGATGCTGCCATCGGGCAGGATCCGCACCAGCTTGCCCAGCGTGTTGCCCAAATCCTGCGCGGTGTCGCGGATTGGTGTGTTCGAGCGTTCCCCCAGCGTGATGAACAGGCTGCCATCCGGTGCGGGGACGATGCGCCCGCCGAAATGCAGGTTGCCCTGATAGGTCGGAGTCTGGCGGAAGATCACCTGCACATCGCTGACCGACGCGCCGTCATCCGCCAGCCGCATCCGTGCGACCGAAGTGCCGTTCCCGCCCTCGCGCGGTTCGGCATAGGACAGGAAAATCACCCGGCTTTGCGCGAAATCCGGCGACAGCGCCACATCCAGCAGGCCGCCCTGACCGCTGGCGGCGACCTCGGGGATGCCGCGGACCGGCTCGGACAGGGTGCCGTTTTGATACAGGCGCAGGTTGCCCGCGCGTTCCATGACCAGCGCCCCGCCATCAGGGGTCAGAGCCAGCGCCCAAGGGTGGTTCAGCCCCCGCACGATGGGCTGCGCAGTCAGCGTTACGCCGCTGTTCATCGCCGGGGCGCGGGTCTGTTCCGCAAAGGCCGGGGTCTGGTTCGCGGCGTTCGGGGCGGGGGTGGGCCATGGCTCGGCCAGTGCTGTGCTGGCGAGAAGCAGGGCGGCGGTGGTCAGGATCGGTTTCATGCGGCCTCCTTTGCTTTCGGGGACAACGCGGTGACGGGGCGGCGGGTTCAACTGGATTTTCCCGCCGGGTCGGGGTAGGCGGGTGGAATGAAACAGGCAAAACCCCCTCTGACCCTTTATCTGGCGGCACCGCGCGGCTTTTGCGCGGGCGTGGACCGGGCGATTCGCATTGTGGAACTGGCGCTGCAAAAATGGGGTGCCCCGGTCTATGTCCGGCATGAGATCGTGCATAACAAATTCGTGGTGGACAGCCTGCGCGACAAGGGCGCAGTCTTTGTCGAAGAACTGGATGAATGTCCCGCCGACCGCCCGGTGATCTTTTCCGCCCATGGCGTGCCGAAGGCCGTCCCGGCGGAAGCCGAGCGGCGCAACATGATCTATGTCGATGCGACCTGTCCGCTGGTCAGCAAGGTGCATGTCGAGGCCGAGCGTCACCATGCCGAGGGCTTGCAGATGGTGATGATCGGCCACGCCGGCCACCCCGAGGTTCTGGGCACCATGGGCCAATTGCCCGAGGGCGAGGTGTTGCTGGTCGAGACCATCGCTGATGTTGCGGCGCTGGAGCCGCGCGACCCGCAGCGGCTGGCCTGGATCACGCAGACGACCTTATCGGTCGATGATACCGCGCAGATCGTGGCAGCTCTGCAAGTGCGGTTTCCCGGTATCGTCGGGCCGGGCAAAGAGGACATCTGCTATGCCACCACTAACCGGCAAGCCTCGGTCAAGGCAATTGCGGGCCGGATCGACGCGCTCTTGGTGATCGGGGCGCCGAACTCATCGAACTCGCGCCGTCTGGTCGAAGTCGGGCGGGCTGCGGGTTGCGGCTATGCGCAATTGGTGATGCGGGCCGATGAGATCGACTGGCGGGCGCTGGAGGGGGTGGCCTCGGTCGGGGTGACGGCGGGGGCCTCAGCGCCGGAAGTGCTGGTCGATGAGGTGATCGCGGCCTTTGCGGAACGCTATGATGTGATGGTCGAGGTGGTCGAAACCGCGCAGGAGCGGGTCGAGTTCAAAGTGCCGCGTGTGTTGCGGGCGTAAGGACCGGGGCGCTGCCCCGGACCCCGGGATATTTAAGTGAAGAAGAAAGCGGGGGCGTGATGAGGCTTTATTCGATGCCGTCGTCGGGCAATTCTTACAAGGTGCGGCTGCTGCTGGGTCTGTTGGGACAGCGGGCCGAGGTGGTGGATGTCGAGGATTCCAGCCCGGCGCTGGCGCAGGCCAAGGCCGCCGGGGCGCTGCCCTTTGGCAAGGCGCCGGTGCTGCATCTGGATGATGGGCGGATGCTGGCGGAGTCCAATGCGATTCTGTGCTGGCTGGCCGAAGGGACGGGGTTTCTGCCCGAGGATGCCTTTCTGCGGGCCGAAGTGCTGTCATGGATGTTTTGGGAACAGAACCAGCATGAAGGCGTGATTGCGGTGCGTGGGGCGCTGACCTTTTACCCCTCGCGCCGGGCTTTGGCCACGCCCGAGCGCATGGCCGATCTGCTGGAGCGTGGTCACGCTTTGCTGGCGGTGATGGAAGATCGGCTGAGCCGTCAGGACTGGCTGGTGGGGGAGCGGGCCTCGGTCGCGGATGTTTGTCTGTATGGCTACACCTGCACGGCGGGCAGCCGGGGCGGGTTCGAGATGGCGCGGTTTCCGGCGATAAACGCCTGGCTGGCACGGGTCGCGGCGCTGCCCGGCTATGTGGTGCTGGACGGATGAGTGCTGCCGCGCAGGTCACGTTATGGGCGCTATTGCTGTTGCCCTTTGGGCTGGCCGCAGTTGAGGTGCTGACATTCGCGCCGATCCTGCCCGGTGCTTTGGCCGAGCGGGGCCTGGTGCTGATGGTGGTCTATGGGCAGGTGCTGTTGTCGCTGTCGGCGGGGGCGCTGTGGGGTTTTGCGGCGCGGGCGGGGGTCGTCTGGGCGCATGGTCTGGCGCTGATTCCGGCGGTTTGGGTGCTGGTGACGGCGATTGATCGCACCGATGTGGTGCTGTCGGCGCTGCTTTGGGGATTTGTGCTGCTGCCGCTGCTGGACTGGATCGCGGCCCGCGCGGGGATCGCGCCGGGCTGGTGGCCGGGGTTCCGGGTCTGGGTCAGCCTTGGTGCGGCATTTTGCCTTGCGGTGGGGCTTTACGGCCAGCCGATGTTCTGAGGAATGAGGATGACAGAGCTTTTCGCATGGACTGATGGCGCGTGCAGCGGCAACCCCGGCCCCGGCGGTTGGGGCGTTCTGATGCGGGCGATGGATGGCGAAACCACCGTCAAGGAACGCGAATTGCAGGGCGGTGAGGCTGACACCACCAACAACCGGATGGAGCTGATGGCAGCGATTTCCGCGCTTGAGGTTTTGGTTCGGCCAAGTGCCATCACTATCACCACCGACAGCGCCTATGTGAAGAATGGCGTCACCGGCTGGATTCATGGCTGGAAGCGCAACGGCTGGCGGACGGCTGATCGCAAGCCGGTCAAGAATGTGGACCTGTGGCAACGCCTTGATGCGGCGCAGGGCCGGCATCAGGTGACCTGGGCATGGATCAAGGGTCATGCCGGCCACCCCGAGAACGAACGTGCCGATGAGCTGGCTCGTGCCGGGATGGCCCCGTTCAAGCCAAAGCGGGAAAAGGCTTAATCCTCGTCCACAATCTGCATCAGGTTGGGGACTGCCGGGCAGGGCAAAAGTTGATTCTTGACGACATCCGCAAGGGTGGTGTTGTGTAGGAAGACATAGACTTGTGCCGAGAAACTTTGCCACAGCCGGTTGGTCAGCGATTGTGCCAGAGACCCGGAAACGCCGCCCGAGGCCCCCGCGCCGACATGCAGGGCGCTGACGGTTTCATCGACGGCGGCAAGAACTTCGGCAACGCGGATCTGTTCCGGCAGGCGCGACAGGCGGTAGCCGCCGCCGGGGCCGCGCACCGATTCGACCAGCCCGGCGCGGCGCAGGCGCACGAAAAGCTGTTCCAGATAGGGCAAGGACACGTCCTGACGGCGCGAGATTTCCGCCAGCGAGGTCAGCGCGTCGGTTTTTGCCAGTGCCAGATCGACCAGCGCGACCATGGCATAGCGGCCTTTGGTTGACAGTTTCATCTTATCCCCTCTCTCTGGCCGGTTGACGCTTGCGCCCTTGCCGGTGTAATCGGCAAAGTTGCCCGGATTCCGTCGCGCCAACCCATGCGTGACCCGGTTGGCACCGATCTACGGCGCAGGCGCCTTTGCGTCAAGAAAGCCCAAAGCGGAAGGAACACCATGCCCGAACTGATCTTCCCCGGCCCCGAGGGGCGTCTGGAAGGCCGTTACCACCCGCAGCCGATCCCCGATGCGCCGCTGGCGCTGGTGATGCATCCGCATCCGCAATTCGGCGGCACCATGAACAACCGCGTGGTTTACAACCTGCATTACGCCTTTCACCGCATGGGCTTTACCGTGATGCGGTTCAACTTTCGGGGCGTAGGCCGCTCGCAGGGGGAGTTCGATCAGGGTATCGGTGAGCTGTCCGACGCCGCCGCGGCGCTGGATTATTTGCAGGCAATGAACCCCAATAGCAAGCATTGCTGGGTCGCCGGGTTCAGTTTTGGCGCATGGATCGGGATGCAACTGCTGATGCGGCGTCCCGAGATCACCGGCTTTGTCAGCGTGGCTCCGCCAGCGAATATGTATGATTTCAGCTTTCTGGCGCCATGCCCGGCCTCGGGGCTGATTATCAACGGTTCGGCCGACCGGGTGGCTCCGCCCAAGGACACCGATGCGCTGGTCGCCAAGCTGGCCGAGCAGAAGGGCATCACCGTCACCCATGAGGTGATCGAGGGCGCGGATCATTTCTTCCGTGATGATGAACTGTATATGAAGCCAATGATCGACAATGTGCAGGCTTATGTGCGGCGGCGGTTGACGGAAACGACCCGGTAAGGGCTGGGGGCGCTGCCCCCATCGCCTGCGGCGATTCCCCCGGGATATTTAGGTGAAGAAGAAAGGGCTTTGGCTTGGGAGAGCTTGCGGCGCAGTTTGCGTTTCTGGCTGAAGCCGACCGGCTGAAATCCGTTGAGCGCGCCAATGTGCTGATGGACCTGTCGCGGCGCGAGAATACGGCGGAACATTGCTGGCATGTGGCGCTGTATGCGATGGTGTTCGGGGCCTCGGACCGGGCGATTGCGATGCTGTTGCTGCATGATCTGGTCGAGATCGACGCGGGCGATCAGCCGATCTATCTGGACCATGATGCAGCAGCCTTGCAGGCTGCGGAAAATGCAGCGGCGGACCGGCTGTTCGGGATGTTGCCCGGTGGTGATGCGCTGGCCGCGCTGTGGCGCGAGTTCGAGGCCGGGCTGAGCGAAGATGCCGCCATGGCCAAGCGGATGGACCATGTGCAGCCGCTGTTTCAGGTCGTCGATGCCCCGGCCCCCCTGCCTGACCATCTGGAAATCGCGCGGCAAATGATGCGTGCCGGGCGCATCGCGCGGTTCCGTGAGGAATGGCCCGAGGTGATTGCCGCTGCCGAAGCGCGGCTGAATAGCGGGACGCGGGCGGGTGATCTGGCCGCGCGGCTGGCCTTTCTGGCCGAGGCGGACCGGCTGAAAACTGTGATGCGGGCCAGCGTGATTCATTCCGGGCGGCGCGAGAACAGCGCCGAGCATAGCTGGCATCTGGCGCTTTACGCCTTGGTTCTGGCCGGGCAGGCGGGGCCTGGGGTCGATATTGGCCGGGTGATCCGTATGCTGTTGCTGCATGATCTGGTCGAGATCGACACCGGCGATGTGCCGATCCATGCCCAAAACGGCGCGGCGCATCATTCCGATGACCAGCTTGCCGCCGAGGCCGCCGCCGCCGACCGGATTTTCGGGCTGTTGCCGCCGGCGACGGGTGCCGCATTTCGCACGCTTTGGGATGAGTTCGAGGCGAACCAGACACCCGACGCGCGTTTTGCCAAATCGCTGGACCGGGCGCAGCCCGTCTGGCTGAACATCTGCGCCGAGGGCGGCACATGGGCGGAATACGGCGTGACATGGGCGCAGCTTGTGGACCGGGCGGGAGTCAGGATCGCCAGCGGTGCGCCGGGGGTGTGGGACTGGCTTGCCGCGCGGGCGCATGGGTATTTCGAGGGGCGTTGAGGCTTCGCCTGCCTAAACTGATCCGCTGCGCCAAGCGGCGGCCCGCTGCATCGCTTTGTCGTTGATTGTGACCGTGTAGCCGTCCCCATCGAACCCGGTGCTTTCGGCGGTATGACCGCTTTCCAGATACATGAACGCGGTGTCCCGATCCGGGAGCGCCCGTTTCAATGCGCAGCCGAGATGTATCCCGCGCCGCCAAATGTCGTTGTGATGATTGAACATAGGTGTCACGAGGCCGGGCGTGTGGAGATCGTCGAAATCGGCGTAATCCTGACGCTGCCAACACCAACCCCATCAGATGCAGCGCGCCGCCAGCACGGGAGGAATGGGAAGAACGGCAGGGGAATAGCAATCGGGCAAGCCGCTTTTAGGTTCATAAAGCCATGTTGGATCAAGCGTGATCTTGTCCATCAGCCGCAGATACCGCCTGCCGGTCCAGAAGGCGAAGTTCAGGGCGGCGCGATCCTCACGGATGCTGGCCAAGGCCGCGCGTGCCTCGGTGCGACGCTCTGCATAGGTTGAGGCATGGTTCGCCGAATTAACTGCATACCGTTGCATACCGCACTTTCCTTCCGGTTTGCGTTCCGCTATACCCCCGACAGGCCGAATCCAACCAAAGGGACCACCGATGTCGAAGATCAAGGTAGCTAACCCCGTCGTCGAGCTTGATGGCGATGAAATGACCCGGATCATCTGGGACTTCATCAAGCAAAAGCTGATCCTGCCCTATCTGGACGTGGACCTGAAATATTACGATCTGGGCATCGAGGAGCGCGACCGCACCAATGACCAGATCACCATTGATGCGGCCAACGCGATCAAGCAATACGGCGTCGGCGTAAAATGCGCGACCATCACCCCGGACGAAGCCCGCGTGGAAGAGTTCGGCCTGAAAAAGATGTGGAAGTCGCCCAACGGCACCATCCGCAACATCCTGGGCGGCGTGATCTTCCGCGAACCGATCATCTGCAAGAACGTCCCGCGTCTGGTTCCGCACTGGACCCAACCGGTGATCGTCGGCCGTCACGCGTTCGGCGACCAATATAAAGCCACTGATTTCCGCTTCCCCGGCAAGGGCAAGCTGACGATCAAATTCGTGGGTGAGGATGGCGAGACCATCGAACACGAAGTCTTTGACGCGCCGTCCTCGGGCGTGGCCATGGCGATGTATAACCTTGACGATTCGATCCGCGATTTTGCCCGCGCCTCGATGAACTATGGCCTGTCGCGCGGCTATCCGGTCTATCTGTCCACCAAGAACACCATCCTGAAAGCCTATGACGGCCGCTTCAAGGATCTGTTCCAAGAGGTTTACGAGGCCGAGTTCGAGGACAAGTTCAAGAAAGCCGGCATCCATTACGAACACCGCCTGATCGACGACATGGTGGCGTCGAACCTGAAATGGTCGGGCGGCTATGTCTGGGCCTGCAAGAACTATGACGGCGATGTGCAGTCCGATACCGTCGCGCAGGGCTTTGGCTCACTGGGGCTGATGACCTCGGTTCTGATGACGCCGGACGGGAAAACGGTCGAGGCCGAGGCGGCCCACGGCACCGTTACCCGCCACTATCGTGAACACCAGAAGGGCAACCAGACCTCGACCAACTCGATCGCGTCGATCTTTGCCTGGACCGGCGGTCTGAAGCATCGCGCCAAGCTGGACGACAATGCGGCGCTGCTGAACTTTGCCCAAACGCTGGAGCGTGTGACCGTGCAGGCGGTCGAGGATGGCTACATGACCAAAGACCTCGCGCTGCTGGTCGGGCCGGATCAGAAATGGCTGACCACCATGGGCTATCTGGAAAAAGTGGACGAATATCTGAACAAGGCGCTGCGCTGAGTTTCAGAAAGGCCGGGCATCAGCCCGGCCTTTTCGCTGAATGGGCCGCTGATCGGGGCGTATGATGGAATGGATTTTCTGGGCCTTGGCCTCGGCTGTGTTTGCGGCAGCGACGGCGATTTTCGCCAAGCTGGGGGTGTCGGATATTGGTTCGGATATGGCGACCTTCCTGCGGGTGCTGGTGATCCTGCCGGTGCTGGCGCTGGTGCTGACGGTTACGCATGGCTGGCAGCGGGTGGACGGAATACCGCCCCGTGCGATGGTGTTTCTGGGCCTGTCGGGACTGGCGACCGGGGCAAGCTGGTTATGTTATTTCCGGGCGCTGAAACTGGGCGATGCGGCGCGGGTGGCGCCTTTGGACAAGCTGAGTGTGGTGTTTGTGGCGGTGCTTGGCACCCTGTTGCTGGGGGAAAAGCTGTCGGGGATCAACTGGGCGGGCGTGGCGCTGATTGCCTTTGGTGCGCTTCTGGTCGGCTGGCGCTGAGGGGCTTTTCCGGCGGCGGGCTTTGGTGTAACGGCAAGGGAACAGGTGCAGGAGTTTTGCAATGAAAGCCGCCGTCATTACCTTTCCCGGATCGAATTGCGACCGCGACATGGTGGTTGCGCTGACCCGCGCGGGGGCGCAGGTCGAAAAGGTCTGGCACAAGGATGATGCGCTGCCGCAAGGTGTCGATCTGGTTGCGGTGCCGGGCGGGTTTTCCTTTGGCGACTATCTGCGCTGCGGCGCGATTGCGGCGCAGTCGCCCATTGCGGCGGCGCTGCGCGCTCATGCGGAACGTGGCGGCTATGTGCTGGGGGTCTGTAACGGATTTCAGGTGCTGACCGAGCTGAAGCTGCTGCCCGGCGCTTTGATGCGCAATGCCGGGCTGACCTTTGTCTGCCGCGAGGTCGGGCTGCGGGTGGAAACCAGCGCCAGCGATTTTACCAGCGGTTATGCTGCGGGCGCGGTGCTGCGGGTGCCGGTGGCGCATCACGATGGGAATTATCAGATCGACGCCGAAGGGCTGGCCGCGCTGCGCGATCAGGACCGGGTGGCCTTTACCTATGCGCCGGGGATCAATGGCTCGGTTGCGGATATTGCCGGGGTCTTGTCGGAAAACCGCCGGGTGCTGGGGCTGATGCCGCACCCGGAACGGGCGGTCGATGCGGCGCATGGCGGCACCGACGGGCAGGCGCTGTTCGCGGGGCTGGTGGCCTCGGTGGTGGCGGCCTGAGCGGTTCGCGCTTGAGATACTGCCGGGGCGCGCCTAGATTTGCGCCCATGATACGCAGGCTTTTGGCATGACGGATGTGATCCAGACCGGCGCGCCGACAAGGCGCGGGCGCCCGTGGTTGTCGATGACCTCGCTGGTGCTGCTGGTGCTGATGACACTGGGGCTGGGGATTATCTGGCTGACGAATAGCTGGCTGAGCGAGCGGTTTTCCGAAACAACGCGGGTCCGGTCGGAGTTGCGGTCAGCCCTTTACACCGGCAACCTGATTTCGGAATTGCAGCGCACCTCGGTCGTGCCGCAGCTTCTGGCGCGTGACCCGGCGCTGATCGGGGCGCTGCAAAGCGGGGATTTCTCGACCACCTCAGCGCGGCTGATCCAGTCGCAGCAGGAAATCGGCGCGGCATGGATACGGCTGCTGGATGCCTCGGGGCGGACGGTCGGGGCGACAGACCGGCAACTGATCGGCAAAAGCTACTCCAGCGATCCGTTTTATGTCGATGCGCTGCGGGCGCGGGACACGGTGTTCACGGTGTCGGCGGGGCCTGCGGGGGGGTTCGATTTCGCCTATTCGCGGGTGATATTGTCCGAAGGCCGCACGCTGGGCGTGATCGTGGTGGGCAGCGATCTGACCCGGCTGGAACGCTCATGGTCGGGGATTTCCGATGCGGTCGCGGTGACGGACAGCGAGGGCCGGATCATTCTGGCGACTGAAGCACGCTGGCGCGGCCTGACGATGGATGAGGCGCTGGCGGTGCGATCCGCGCCTTCGGCCATCCAGCGGGCGTTTCAGGTCACGGCGGATTGGGCGAACCCAGAGGCAGACGCCTATCTGCGCGGCAAGGCGGTGATGCGGACTGAAACCCGGATTCCCTTCCGGGGCTGGCGGATGACGGTTTTTGCCACCTATGATTCCATCCGGGAACGGGTGAATGCCGTGCTGGCGCTGGAGGTGATGGGCTTTGCCGTGGCGCTGGCGGCGGGGTTCTGGCTGATGTCACGGCGGGCGCGGCGGCAAAGCCGGGTCTATATGCGCGAATCGGCCGATCTGCGGGCGCTGAACGCGCGTCTGACGCAGGAAATCGCGGAACGCGAGCGGATGCAGAAAGAACTGCGCGTGGCCGAACAAACCGTGCAGCAATCCAGCAAGCTGGCCGCTTTGGGTGAGATGTCGGCGGGCGTCAGCCACGAACTGAACCAGCCGCTTGCGGCGATGAAAACCTATCTGGCCGGGGCGCGGCTGCTGTTGCAGCGTGGGCGCGGTCAGGAGGCTCTGTCCAGCTTTCAGCGCATCGACGACCTGATCGAGCGCATGGGCGCGATCACCCGCCAGCTCAAATCCTATGCCCGCAAGGGCGGCGAGGCGGTCGAGGTCGTGGACCTGCGCGAATCGGTGTCCAATGCATTGACCATGATGGAACCACAGTTGCGCGGCAGCCCGGTGCGGGTGCTGCGCCGTATTCCGCGACAGCCGGTGATGGTCATGGCTGACCGCATCCGGCTGGAACAGGTGATTGTGAACCTGCTGCGCAATGCCTTTGATGCGCTGAAAAACCGGCCAGATCCGCAGATTGAACTGACGGTGGAAAGTGGCTCACATGCCTATGTGACGGTGCGTGACAACGGGCCGGGGGTTGCAGATCTGGAAAAACTCTTTGAACCATTCTGGACCACGAAGAAGCCGGGCGAAGGCACGGGATTGGGGCTGGCGATCTCATCCGGGATCGTTTCTGATCTTGGCGGACGGCTGACGGCACGGAACCTTGAACCTTCGGGCGCCGTTTTCGTGGTTGAATTGCCGCTTGGACCGGGGGTGCCGGATGGCGCTGCCCCGGACAGGCGTATGTGAAAGGAAGACGCGTTATGCCGCGCACATTAAAGATTGCGATTGTCGATGATGAACCCGACATGCGCGAATCGATCAGTCAGTGGCTGGTGCTTTCGGGATTCGAGACCGAGACCTTTGCCAGTGCCGAAGAAGCGCTGAAAGTGATCGGTGCGGATTGGCCGGGGGTGGTCATTTCCGACATTAAAATGCCCGGTATGGACGGAATGGCCTTTCTGAAGCGCCTGATGGGCGTCGATTCGGCGCTGCCGGTGATTATGATTACCGGCCACGGTGATGTGCCGATGGCGGTCGAGGCGATGCGCCTTGGCGCCATGGATTTCATGGAAAAGCCGTTCAACCCCGAACGCATGACCGAACTGGCGAAAAAGGCCACGCAGGCCCGGCGAATGACGCTGGACAACCGCGCTCTGCGCCGCGACCTGTCCGAAGGCCAGCAGGTCATGTCCAAGCTGCTCGGCTCCAGCCCGGTGATGGAACGTCTGCGCGAGGATATTCTGGATCTGGGGCAGGCCGATGGCCATGTCCTGATCGACGGCGAAACCGGCACCGGCAAGACTCTGGTGGCCCATGCGCTGCACGCGGTCAGTTCCCGTGCAGGCAAGAAGTTCGTGCCGATTTCCTGCGGTGCCTACAATGAGGAGGCGTTGGCGGCGCGGCTGTTCGGCCCGGTCGAGGACGGGATTCCGGCGGTCGAGGATGCCCGCGGCGGGACATTGTGCCTTGAGGACATCGAGGCGCTGTCGGACGCGTTGCAAGGCCGTCTGCTGGCGGTCCTGTCCGAGCTTGGCAACCCGCCTGAAACCCGGATCATCGCCATTTCCAACGCGCGGGGAGAGGGCCGGAAGGTCGAGGACTTGCTGCGCCCGGACCTGTTTTATCGCCTGTCCGCGCTGAAAATCACCGTGCCGCCGCTGCGGGCGCGGGGCGAGGACATCCTGACCCTGTTCACCCGTATGTCCGAGCAGTTTTCCGAGGAATACGGCTGCGAGCCGCCGCAAGTCACCGCGCAAGAGGCCGCGCAGCTTTTGCAGGCCCCTTGGCCGGGCAATGTGCGCCAGCTTATCAACGTGGCGGAACGCGCGGTGCTGCAAAACCGGCGCGGCACCGGCAGCATCGCCTCGCTGCTGATGGCCGACGGCGAAGAAGCGCAGACCGCCACCACGACCGAAGGCAAGCCGCTGAAAGAATATGTCGAGAGCTTTGAAAAAATGCTGATCGACAACACGATGCGCCGCCACAAGGGCAGTATTGCGGCGGTGATGGAGGAACTCTGCCTGCCGCGCCGGACCTTGAACGAAAAGATGGCGAAATACGGGCTGTCGCGCGGCGATTATCTGTAAGGGGCCTGCACCATGTGGATGCTGGTGGTCGTGGAACTACTGGCGGCGCTGATCTGGTTCGGCGGTCTGGCCGGTCTGGTGCTGTTCCCGTTGCTGGCATGGCGGCGGGTGCGGCTGCGCGGGGCGCTGATCTGCATGGCGGCGGCGCTGCGTGAAGTAGTGCCGCCCCTGTTGAAGCAACGGCAGGCGCAGGCGGCTGTGGCGGCGGTCACAAAGGCGCAGCCGGTGCCTGATCTGGCCGGACAGGCGGTGCTGTATCTGCGGGAACGGGAAAATGACCGGCCGACCGAGACTGATCCGGGCTGCGCCGCCCTGATCCGCAGCGGGGCGTCTGTCTGGGTTGGACGGCGGCCATATGAGGTTGTGGCGGGGCGCGTTACGGACCTGCGCCCGCTGATCCTTGGGCGGGCCGTTGCGCGTGCGGACCTTCGATTTGCTTGAGCCGTTCGGCACCCCTTACACTTTGGTTCCGGTCGCAGACCATTTTCCGGGGCTGGCTGATCTGCTGTAAACCCATGCGGGAAATATCTGCGATTTTCGGGGGCTTGGCGGGCGGCGGGCAGAAAAGCCATTGTCTTTTCGGTATCTTCCCCTTTATTGTCAGAATATCCGGGGGCGCAATGCAATCACAGGTTGCGCACCCGTAGCAGTTTCGCAGCGCAACCAACCCGGCCTGACCCCGAAGGGGCAGGGGGTCAGATGCGCGGAAAATCACGCTCATGCCCCCTGCGGGCCTCTGGGCCGATATTCGTCGCCTCGCTTTTGGTGGGGCCAGAAAGGTAACAGACGCGATGGATCGCGCTTTGGATACAGGACCAGACCGGAGGCAGGGGGCAGCCCCTGCCGCCGCGTCACCCTATATCCGGGTGCCTGTCGCGTCTTTCTCATATCACGCCCGGACAGTGGCCCCGCCTTCGCGCGGGCCGCTGCGGTCGTGCGAAAGACTGACATATGGCAAAGAAAATGCTGATCGACGCCACCCACGCGGAAGAAACCCGCGTCGTGGTGGTGGATGGAACCAAAGTCGAAGAATTTGATTTCGAGACGGTCAACAAGCGTCAGCTTGCGGGCAATATCTATCTGGCCAAGGTAACGCGGGTTGAACCCTCGCTTCAGGCCGCCTTCGTGGATTATGGCGGGAACCGGCACGGGTTCCTGGCCTTTGCGGAAATCCACCCGGATTATTACCAGATCCCCGCTGCCGACCGGCAGGCGTTGATCGAGGAAGAGCGCGCCCATGCCGAGGCCGCCGCTGCCGAGGAAAGCGCCCGCGCGGACAAGAAATCCCGTAGCCGCAGGCCCGCCAAGGCCGAAGCGGTGGTCGCGGATGCGGAAGCCGTCGCCAGCGATGAAGTGGCTGCCGCTGATGCGGCCGAGGCTGGTGCCGATGCGCCGGTGTCTGAGCAGATCGCGGGCATGGAAATCGCCCCCGAGGCTGAGGATGAGGCTGCGGAGCAGGGCGCTGATGAGGCAATCGAATCGCTGACCGATGAAGATGTGACCGAGGAAGCTCGCGCCCCGCGCAAACCTCGCGCCCGCCGCTACAAGATTCAGGAAGTCATCAAGGTTCGCCAGATCATGCTGGTGCAGGTGGTCAAGGAAGAACGCGGCAATAAAGGCGCGGCGCTGACCACCTATCTGTCGCTGGCCGGGCGTTACTGCGTCCTGATGCCGAACACCGCGCGCGGTGGCGGGATCAGCCGCAAGATCACCAATGCCGCCGACCGCAAGAAGCTGAAGGACATCGCTGGCGAACTGGCCGTGCCGGAAGGGGCTGGCCTGATTATCCGCACCGCGGGAAGCCAGCGCACCCGGACGGAAATCAAGCGTGATTACGAATATCTGATGCGGCTGTGGGAGCAGATCCGCGAATTGACGTTCAAATCCATCGCCCCCGCGCCGATTTATGAGGAAGGCGACCTGATTAAACGCACCATCCGCGACCTCTACAGCAAAGAGATCGACGAGGTGCTGGTCGAGGGCGAACGCGGCTATCGCGTGGCCAAAGACTTTATGAAAATGATCATGCCGTCTCACGCCAAGAACGTGAAACATTACGCCGACCCGATGCCGCTTTATGCGCGTTATCAGGTGGAAAGCTATCTGGGCGGCATGTTCAACCCGGTGGTTCAGCTAAAATCCGGCGGCTATATCGTTATCGGTATCACCGAGGCGCTGGTGGCCATCGACGTGAACTCGGGCCGGGCGACCAAGGAAGGCTCGATCGAGGACACAGCCTATAAGACCAACTGCGAGGCGGCGGATGAGATCGCGCGGCAATTGCGCCTGCGTGACCTTGCCGGGCTGATCGTTGTCGATTTTATCGACATGGACGAGCGCAAGAACAACGCCGCCGTCGAAAAACGCTTCAAGGACAAGCTGAAATCCGACCGGGCGCGGATTCAGGTCGGCAAGATCAGCGGCTTTGGCCTGCTGGAAATGTCGCGCCAGCGGTTGCGGCCGGGGATGCTGGAATCGACCACCCAGCCCTGCGCGCATTGCCACGGCACCGGGCTGATCCGCTCTGATGATTCCATGGCGCTGACGATTCTGCGTGCAATCGAGGAAGAAGGCACGCGCCGCCGCTCGCGCGAGGTGCTGGTCAAGGCGCCGGTCGCGGTGGCTAATTTCCTGATGAACGGCAAACGCGAACATATCGGCATGATCGAGGCGCGTTACGGTATGTCGGTGCGGGTCGAGGCTGACCCCTCGCTGATCTCGCCCGATTACAGCATCGAAAAGTTCAAGACCGCAATCCGCTCGGTGCCGGAAGTGACCGCGCCGGTGGTGTCGGTCAGCGCCAGCCTGATGGCGCAGATCGACGAGGCCGCCGAGGATGAGGATGACGACATCATCGAGGCGGCGGATGAGGGGGAAACCGCCGTCACCCGCGCCGAGACCGATTCCGAGGATGGTGAGGGCGGCGGGCGCTCCAAGCGCCGTCGTCGTCGGCGGCGCAAGAAAAACGGTGATGGTGCCGAAAATGGCGCTGATACAGCAGATTCGGACAGTGCCGATTCGGATGATGAAGCCGGTGTCGAAGCCGTTGCAACCGAGGTGAAGTCCGGGGCTGGGGCTGATGCTGAACCCAAGTCGAAAAGCCGGTCCCGCTCTCGTTCGCGCAGCCGCAAAAAGGCGGATGCTGTCGAGGATATGCCGGTTGAGGGCGTCGCGGATGAGGTGGCACAGCCCGCGCCGCTGACCGAAACGCAGGCGGCTGATGGGGCCGCCACCGAAGAAAGCGCCGATATGGCAGCCGTCTCTGCGGCAGAGGTCGAGGCCCCGCAGGCTGCCCCGGTTGCGGAACTGGCTGAAACAGCGCCTGCGGCTGATCCGGTCGCGGCATCGGATGAAGCTCCGGCGGTTGAGCAGATCGCGGCACCCGATGAGGCGGAACCCGCCCCGGCCCCGGAAGCCGTTGTCGAGCCGGTCCCGGCTGAACCTGCCAAGCCGAAACGGCGCGGCTGGTGGAGCGCCTGAGACGAACAATTCAGATTAATGAGAGGCGCGGCCATAGGTCGCGCCTTTTTCGTTGCTCTACGCATTTGTGAAGGCTGAAAAGGCTGGCACGCCGCCCGGCTTTGGGTCAGGGTGCCGCCATGTTTGGAATTGAACTTGCCGAAGCCGCTTTCATGCCAGCCGCTTTTGTGGCGTTGCTGGCTGGTGTCCTGTCGTTTTTGTCGCCCTGCGTGCTGCCCATCGTGCCGCCCTATCTGGCCTATATGGCCGGCGTCAGCGTCGGCGGGCTGAAAACGCGGGAACGCAGCGCGGTGCTGCCTGCGGTGATGTTCGTGCTGGGCCTGTCCACGGTGTTTCTGCTGATGGGCTTCGCCGCCTCGGCTTTTGGCCGGGCTTTTGGGCAGTATATGGACCTGCTGATGCAGGTTTCGGGCGTGATGATTATGGTGCTGGGGCTGCATTTCCTCAAAATCATCCGCATTCCGCTGCTGGACCGCGAGGCAAGGCTGGATGCGGGCGATCAGGGCGGCTCGGCGCTGGGGGCCTATGTGCTGGGGCTGGCCTTTGCCTTTGGCTGGACGCCCTGCATCGGGCCGCAACTGGGAATGATTCTGTCGCTGGCCGCATCCAGCGCCGATATGGGCCGGGGTGCGGCATTGTTGGCGATTTATGCACTGGGGCTGGGGATTCCGTTCCTGATGGCCGCCATTTTCATCAATCGCGCCATGGGCGTGATGAACCGCATCAAACGGCACATGGATAAGATCGAGCGTATCTCGGGCCTGCTGCTCTGGACGGTCGGGCTGATGATGCTGACGGGGCAGTTCAGCGCGTTCTCGTTCTGGCTGCTTGAGACTTTCCCGGTGCTGGCGACGATCGGTTAAGGCCAGCGGTTAAGGCCAGTCCGGCTCGCGCTTGTCCAGAAAGGCCGCGATACCTTCGGCGGTGTCGGCGCGCATCAGGTTGTCACATATGGTCTCGCCCATCTGCTGATAGGCGTCCGTCAGTGCCAGCCCCTGCTGGTCGTAAAACGCGCGCTTTCCGATTCGCAGCGCGGCAGGCAGCTTGGCCGCAAGCGTTTCCGCCAGAACACGGGTGCCCGGCGCCAGATCATCCGGTGCAAATATCCGGTTCACCAATCCGGCCTCATAGGCACGTTCTGCGCTGATAAAGCCGCCGGTCGTCAGCATTTCAAAAGCGAGCTTTGGCGGCACCACGCGGGTCAGCGCGACCATCGGGGTTGAACAGAACAGCCCGATATTGATGCCATTGACGCCAAAGCGGGCATCTTCGGCGGCCGTCACCAGGTCGCAGCTTGCCGCCAACTGGCAGCCCGCAGCGGTGGCGATCCCATGGACCTGCGCAATCACCGGCTGAGGCAGGGTGGGGATCTTTTGCATAACTTTAGCGCAGCGGGCAAACAGCGCCTCAAACGCGGCGCGCCCCTGATCGGCGCTGTCGCGTGCTGCTTGCATCTGGCGCAGATCGTGACCTGCACAAAACGCCTTGCCCGCCCCGGACAGCACCACCACGCGAATCGTCGGGTCTGCGGCGATACTGTCCAGCACCGCATCCAGCGCCGTGATCATCTGGTCTGACAGGGCGTTGAAATTGCCGGGGCTGTTCAGCTCCAGATGGGCAATGCCACCGGAATCGTCGCGTAAAATCAGATCGGACATGTTGCAAACCCTCCCTTTGCCGGTTCAGGGTAGGCGCAGAGAGGGCAGGGGGAAAGCATGAAAGCCATTATGGATGCAGCGGCGCTGAACGATTTTCTGGCGCGGGATTTCCCGCAAGCGCAGGGCTTCACGGTAGCTGAGGTTACGCCCGACGGGGTGCGGATGCGGCTGGCAGTTGATAATGGCAGCCTGCGTCCCGGTGGCACGGTCAGCGGTCCGGCGATGTTCGCGCTGGCCGATGTGGCTGTCTATTGTGCGATTCTGTCGCGGATCGGCCCGGTGGCGCTGGCGGTGACGACCAATGCCAGCATTGATTTCATGCGCAAACCTGCGGCGGGTGTGGCGCTGATTGCGGATTGCCGGCTGCTGAAACTGGGCCGGGCGCTGGCCGTGGGTGATGTGCTGATCCGGTCAGAGGGCAGCGACGCGGTGGTGGCGCGATCCAGCATGACCTATTCGATTCCGCCGAAAGCGGGGTGAAAACCGGCTCTTGCGATGTGGTATTTAATTACCTATTTTGTATCACATTGAAAACGCTTAACTAAATAGCCGGTGCGCGGGTTGATTTACGCGCCCGGATCGTGGATAAGCCCGCATCTCGGATTACACCCCTTAAGGGCAGACAGATGAAAACCTATACCGCTAAACCGGCGGAGATCGAAAAGAAGTGGATCCTGATCGACGCCGAAGGCATCGTTCTGGGCCGCTTGGCAACGATCGTCGCCAACCGCTTGCGCGGCAAGCACAAGCCGACCTTCACCCCGCACATGGATATGGGCGACAATGTTATCGTCATCAACGCCGACAAGGTGCAGATGACCGGCGACAAGCGCGACCAGAAGAAATACTACTGGCACACCGGCCATCCGGGCGGCATCAAGCACCGCACCGCACGTCAGGTGCTGGAAGGCGCTCACCCCGAGCGCGTCGTGGTCAAAGCCGTTGAGCGTATGATCACCCGTAACAAACTGGGCCGTCAGCAAATGACCAACCTGCGCGTTTACGCCGGTGCCGAGCACCCGCATGAGGCGCAGCAGCCCGAAGTTCTCGACGTGGCGTCGCTGAACAAGAAGAACACCCGGAGCGCGTGATCATGGCCGAAGAAGTGAAAACCCTCGACGATCTGAAATCCGCCGTTTCGGGCAGCGAAGCCGCCGTGGCGGAAGCCCCGGTCAAGCGCGAAGCGCAGCGTGACCAGCATGGCCGTTCCTATGCGACCGGCAAGCGCAAAGACGCGGTTGCCCGCGTTTGGGTCAAGCCGGGTTCGGGCAAAGTGACTGTGAACGGTAAAGACATGAGCGAATATTTCGCCCGTCCGGTGCTGCAAATGATCCTGCGCCAGCCGTTCGAAGTTGCTGGCGTTGCCGGTCAGTATGACGTGATGGCGACCGTTGCCGGTGGCGGCCTGTCCGGTCAGGCCGGTGCGGTCAAGCACGGCATTTCCAAAGCTTTGCAACTGCACGAGCCGGCCCTGCGCGCCGCGCTGAAAGCCGCTGGTTTCCTGACCCGCGACAGTCGCGTGGTGGAACGGAAGAAATACGGTAAGGCGAAAGCACGCCGTAGCTTCCAGTTCTCGAAGCGCTGATTCTGGCGCTATTGCGATACGAAAACGCGGTCCCTCGGGGCCGCGTTTTTGCTTTTGGGCTCAGGTGGGAAGCGGCCACCACCACCAATGGCTGCGCGGGATGGCCGGCGTGTTGCCTTCTGCATCCTCAACCCAACCATCCAATGCCGTGCTGCGATCCGTCAGCGCATGGACGCGAGTGAAAGCCTCATTAAAGACTGTGGCGTTCTGTCGAAGGTGGTCATCTACTTGTGCCAGCTCGGCCCGCTGGGCGTCGGTCATCTGATCACGGACGAACTCCAGTGCCGACCGCTGATGCAGAAAGTCGTCGCGGTCCATGTCGTGATATGGGTTATCAAGGTGCCGAAAGCTGTTCAGAGGATCAAAGGCCAGCAGTCGTGTTTCGGGGTAGAGCATGTCTTCATACCCGATCAGCTTATAGGTCATGCTGTTCCCTCTTGTCGCTATGCCGTGGGCATATGGGTGACGTGGTTCATGTTGCGGATGCCGCGATGCGGACGCCTGCTGTGCATAGTTAATTGACAGGGCTGATTCTGCTGCTTCTTGCTCTTACGTCTCCTTCATCTGCGCGTTGTTTGTTGGG
>NZ_JAUNTN010000023.1 GCF_030538695.1 Paracoccus sp. (in: a-proteobacteria) | reverse complement strand
CGCGGTTGAGCAGACTCTACATTAAAGTGAGGGATCTTTCGGGGGGCAGGTCAATCAAGAACCGCCACCCGCTTTTGCCACAGGATTTTGATTTTCGGTTTTGGCAATGTGCTCATCCCGACCTGATTACCCGCGGCTGGCTGCATGGGGATGAGCCGTTCGAGCTGTGCAATCTGCTGCGCGGACACCCCCGTCTGAGCGGTCGTTTGCCTGCGATCCGACTGCAAATGCGCCTGCCGGTGTCGGGCGGCACCGGCGTTGCGCCTTTTGTTCTGGACGGTGTGCATTTCGACATGCGACCGGGCATCGGTTGCGTCTTTCTGACTTGGCGTGCAGGGTTCCCCTAGCCTGACGGTCGCGGCCAGCCCATCATTACCGCGCTTGACGAACTCCCGGAGGGGGTCTGATGGCACAGGATTTCAATTCACCCGAAAACCCGGATGTCATTGTCCTGCCCGAAATCATCATCACATCGGGCATCGACATTTCGGATATGCCTGAAACGGCTGTGGCGCTGGCCCGCCTTGGGCTGCCTGCCGGTGGCGAAGTGCGTTACCATCCAAATCGCGGTGATTTCACCTATTTCCGCCGCCCGTATGATGAAAATGACGAGGGCACAGAGTTCTATGACGAGGAACTTTTGGACGCTGCCCGGGAAAAGCATGCCCCCCGCTTCCCACTGCGCCGAACCCACCCCCGCCCGAAGTGATCCCGGACACGGCGGCGGCGATCGCGGTTTCGACCTCGCCAGATGTCTGCCGCGCGCCGCGCCAACCTTGTCCGTTCCCCGTGTATGGCCGCGCCAGCGACGACAGCAATTACGCGGCGACGGTGCGTTCGAACGGAGAGGTGCTGAAAACCTGGAACAGCCGCTTTACCGCAACCTATGGTGACGAGGCTGGCCGGGGCGGTGGCGTCATCTCTGGCACGCACGGCAGCATTGTCACGCCGACCAGCCATTCGCCGCTGGTCTTCGTCCAGGGCCAGCCGCTGATCCGCCACCGCGATAGCTGCACCCTGAACAACGGCAACTGCCCCGGTGAATATATCCACGTTGCCTCGACAGCTGTTCACGCTGCGCCGGACGGGCAGGATCAGGGCGGGCAAAGTCGCTGGCAGGCGTTCAAGGACGGTGTGTACGGGGCGTCGGGAACGGTCCAGACGGGCGATTCGCTTTGGGGTAAGGCGACCGAATACTGGAACGACCCCTCGCAAATCGCCAGCGATGCGCAGGGGGCGTGGGATTCGCGGCCGAGCTGGGGTGATATCCGCGACTTTGGCGTGGGGCTGGCGTCTGGCGCGGCCGAAGTCGGGCGGCGGGTGATAGACGACCCACGCGGTGCCGCAGGTGCGGTGTATGACTGGGGCGCGGATGGGCTTTCAGACGCCTGGGACGGGGTTCAGGGTGCCTGGGAGCAAGGCGGTGCCGCGGGTGCCGCCGGGGTCGTCGTCGGCCTCGGCATTGATCTGGCTGACCCGTTTCGCAAGGCCAGGGCAGCGGGCGAGGGCATCGAGGCGTTAGAGGACGTGGGCAGCGCGGCCCGCGCCCGAGGTGCTGCGGGGCGTCGGCGGGATGAGGACGGCGCGAACCGGGCCGAAGAGGATGGCAGCGGCGGCGCGAGGAGCACGAGGCGGATCAGTCTTCGCAGGCTCTATCTGGGGAGGACGCCAAGCAAGACATCACGAACAGGCCGAGAGGTCAGAGAGAGAATGCGGAGAGGCCTCGGCCGCCGGGCTGTCAAAGGGCAGAACGCGGCCAGTGAAATCCTCGTGGATGATCTGGCCGATGATCCTTGTCTGATCGCCACGGCGCTTGCCTTCGGGCAGGAGTGCGACGCTGTGGCGTAATTCGGCCTCGGTCATGGCGGTCAGGTAGACGGTGGCGCCATCCTGCGCCGCCAGCCAGTCGATGACGCGCTGTTCTGGTGTCGGGCGCAGGATTTCCGACAGGACATTGGTATCGAGGATAATCATTGGTCGAAAGCGGGCGGGGTGCGCATCGGATCGCGCGCGGGAATGTCCAGATCGACGCCGCCGGTTTCGGCGACACGCGCGCGCAGTCGATGGGCAAGGTTCATGGGCGGGCGCGTGTCGCCAACCACGTCGCGCAGGATTTCGCGGGCCTCTTCCTCCATCGACCGGCCATGCCCGGCCGCGCGCAGACGCAGGCGGCGCTTGATGCTGTCATCGAGATTTCGGATCGTGATGCTTGCCATGTTCCTGCCCCGTTTCGCCTGAGCAGGATAGAGGGTGATTGCAATGCAATCAATGGCCCTTCACGCTTGCCCGGCGGCTTGCTCGGACAGAACGGGCAGCATCACCGTTCGTCATGATCCTGCCGTTTGGGTGATTGCACCCGTCGGTTCGGGTAGCCTTTACTTTCCAGCCGCCGCCATGGGAAGGTATTGTTTATAATTGATTTGTGTGCGTTCACAATCCATTCACCAAGGCGGCGATCGCGTGGCCCAAGCGTGGACGCAATGTCGGCAATGATGTCCTGCGCCTTCGAAATATCATGCAAAACCCGCTGTGCGGCTGCGGCCTGTTCCTGCGCGGCCTTTTCCTGTTGATATTGCGCCCGTGACAGCCGCTGGCGTCGAGGCCCGAACCGCATCAGGCCCGCATCGGCAAACACCTCGCGGTGCAGATCGTCCTGCCATTCGCGCATGGCATCGCAATAGGCCCGTCTGGCCTGATCGGCCAGCGTTGTACCCGTGCGCCGCAACGCACCGTGACGGGCGCGGAACGCATCATTCACGGCCTTGCCGGGGTGCAGCGCGTTGACCGATCCCCGTGTCCGGTCCAGCCCGTAGACATGCAGATGCACATAGGGTTCATCAAGGTGCAAAGCCGCCATCGCGAACTCGCCGCCAGCATCCTCAAGACAGCGCCGTTCAAAGGCCATGGCCTGCTGCAAAACGGCCCTGCATGCCGCCAGTTTCACCGGATCGGCAAGGGCCTCTGCGCTGATCACCGGCAGGGAAAACACCGCCGCATAAAGCGTATGGGCATCCTTGCGCAGCGCCCGTCTGCGGGTCTTTTTCCGGCCGGTTTTCGGGTCGGTATAGGGAAAGGCCAGTTTCACACTGGCGGCCTGCTCATGGGCCAGGCGCAAAGCATCAAAACTGTCACAGGTGCCGGGCCAGATTTCCGGTTCACGCCGGTTCTCCCCAACATGTTCTGAGGCCCAGGGTTCACGCCCGGCCTCGTCCAGAATCTCCTCTGCGGTCCAGGCCCGCTGCCTGTTTCGCCGGTATTTCTGCGCGGTTCCAGAGACTTTCGTGCCGCCCTGTCTTGACCAGGTCTCGATATGTGCGAACATGTATCCCTGCATGGTGTCACGCCTTTGTCGTGGGTGGTTGTGACAGGGAATTAGGCCCCGGATGGCAGGACCAAAACGACACGTTTCAAAGGTCTGGAGACCGACTATGCGTATTGCGGGACGCCGCTACCGCGGCTCAATACGCGTCGGCCCTCCGGGGGCGCCTGTGCGGCGGGCATCAGCAGAACACATTCGCCATTGTTCCACGTTCGTCGCTGCAAAAGGTCCCCCGGACCTTTTCCCTCCCGGCGTCTCCAACGGGCAAGGGGCGGTTATGTGCGCCCTTGCCTCCCCCCGCGCGGGCCGTTTTGTGCACGGGGGGTTGGCCTGACCGCCGGGCCGGACAAAACCCTCGTGCAAAACGGCCGGACCGGTGCTGCCCCGGGGCTGTCAGCGCCGCATGATGCGCGTGAGATTGCCCCTCGCAACCGCCCATTCATGCGCATCGCACCCGCACATCTGCGGGATAAGCCATGGCCTGATCACGGGACTGCCCGTGCCGCCGGAACGACCGTCCGTTCTTCGCCCTGCTGCCCCGTCAGGACGTGTTTCACCGGGCTGCGCCAGACCAGCCTGCTTTACCCGTTCGCCCCCTGTTTCTGCACTGTCGGCGCGTGTCCTGTGACACGCCGCCAGCGCAGCAACAGGTGGGCTGGATGCGGGTCGTTTCCCTTCATAATTTTGAGGATAAAATGATCCATCAAAACATCGGCACTGCGGTTGCGGTGCAAGGCTCCGACAACTGGCGCGAGGCAGCGCAGATTGGGGATATCATCCGCTGGCCCTTCGACATCGGGGCCGGGCTGGGGCTGGTCGTCGAGGCCGGGGCGATTGCCGGCTGGCGGGTGCTCAGCATCGCGCCGGGCGAACGGGATCACAGCCAGCCGGTCGGGCCGGGCTGCCTGCGCCTGATCCGCCCGACAGAACTCCGTGCCTGCGGGCTGGACGGCCCGCTGCGGTTTCATCTGAGCCGTAGCATCAGCCTTGCCCCGCACACGCCGCGCTGGCGGCGACAACCGCGCCGGTGATCGGCCATCTGCCCGACCCGCTTCATGCCGCCCGTGCCCGTCTCCACGCCCTGCGCGACATCGCTGCTGACCGGCGGGCAGAGCGTCAGCACAACCGCCGCAGCGACCGGCGGCAGATGCCGCAACCGGCTGTCACGCGCAGCAAGGAGCTGCGCTGATGGGCACGTTGGACCCGCTCGAAACACAACTTGCCCAAGCGCTGCTCCATGCCATCCACCTGCGCGATCAGCTGCCCGATCTGGACTGAGTGGTCAGGGCAGCAGCACCTCGATCCGGCGGCTGCGGGCGCTGCTGGAGGAACCCGTTGCCGTGTTCGACCCCGACCGGATTCGCGTTGAGCTGGCCGTCATCCAGGCCAATGCCGCCCGGATCACCGGCAGCCGCCCGTCAGAGGTTCAGGTCTCGGACGGTGAGGGCGGCTATAGCTGGGTCAGCACAGACACCGCTGCGGCAAAGCTCTGGCGGCAGGCCGCATCGGATGCCGCCAGGCTGGACGCCGCGCTGATCCGCTTTACCGCCAGCCGCACCGCCAGAGACCTGCTGACCGAAAGATACGGCGACGGCTGAGCCGAGGGATGGCCGGTCGGTGTGTCGGCTGGTCCTTTCGCCAAAATCTGCGCATCAGCTTTTTCTTCAGAAGGAGCAGCAGAAGCATCTACTGCCCCGGCCGTGTCACGACCACCAATGGCCTCCCCGCAAAGGCAGAACGGGAAGTTCTGGCCAGTCGGCAGGACCGCTAGCCCTTCTGCCTCACGCCCACACAGGGACGCATGCATCAGGTCCACGTCCACCGCACGATCTTGCCATGGTCACAGGATGGGCAGGACAAAACCCTGATTTCCCCTGCCAGTGGAAGGGCCTGCTTGACCGCCAGCCCTTCCACCAAACCCGCGCCCGGCGCGTCAGACTGACCACCGCTACGGTATCAGCCGGGCATTCCCGCAGCGCAGGACAATCTGCACCGCAGTCCTTTCTTCAATCAAGAGATCCCCCATGACCACCCCCCTTCACCGGGCACGCCCCGGAACCATCGTCCTGTTGCGTTTCCCGCTGGCCGAGGGCCGCCCCGGCAAAATCCGGCCCTGCCTCGTTATCGCCTGCCAAAACGGCGGCACAGGTCTGACGCTGGCCTATGGCACCGCCGCGCCAGACCATGCCAACAGCGGGTTGGACCTGCCCATCACCGCAGCGGACGACCTGCAAGCCGCCGGGCTGCGCCGTCCCACCCGCTTCGTGCTCGCCCGCCGGATCACGGTCGCCGCCAGTGACCCGCGCTTCGACGTTGGCCCGGAAGCAACGCCAGTCATCGGCAAGCTGCCCGCACCACACCTGCCCGGACTGACCACCCTCTGCCACCAGATCGGACCAGACCTGACCGCAGACCGCCCCCGCGGTCGCTCCAGAAAGCGACAGCCCGGACAAAAGCACAACCGGCACGTCACCGTGCAAACCAGCCCGCAGACCAAACTCTGGAGGCATGACACAGGGACCAGCCCCAACTGCCCGCACCGCCGCGCTTCGACAACCAGAATAGTCATCGTCGAATATCGCAGCAGGCGCAAAGCGCTCCCGCCATCTGCCGCCTGACTCAGTGACGGCGAAACAGCGTCGGCGGTGACCATTTTCCAGCACGCAGGATTTCTAGCGCAACTGACGAAAATGGCATCACGAAAAAGTGATCCCGTTTCGGTGAGTCTCAAATTCCAACGGTCCGATGTCCAGTGAGACGATGAGGAAACCAACAATGTCTGCTGCACGCCCGATCCAATCTGCCGTTTCAAACACGATCAGCGCCCTGCTTGCGGCTGGTTTGCAGCCTGCAGTCGTCCATGTGCATGCGGATGGTTCGTTTCGCGTCGAACTAGGTGGGCTTGGTCTGGCTGGGCAACCGCAAGTCGCCGTGGCGAATTCGCCGATTGCGCCCGCATGGGATGACTTTTCGTGAAAATCGCAATCAACTATCCGGGTCTCTGCGAGGAAAAAACCCCCGCAGGGACACCGCGCTGGCGCGTGCGCGTGGCTGGCCAAAAAGCCCGAAAAGTTAACCTTCCCACCGGCATCGGACCAGATCACCCGCATTTTCAGGAGCACTATGACGCCGCACGCCGGGGCGAAAAGCTGGAGCTGCGCCCCATCGAGACGAAACAAAAGGGAACGCTCGATGAACTATGCGAACGTTATCTCAACTGGCTCGAGGATCAGGTTGCGGCCGGCTCGTATTCTCCGCTGACCTTGGGCGGTCGGCGCACGGGCCTTGATCATGCACGAAACTGCCCGACGCCCAAAGGTGGAAAGCGAATGGGTGAACTGCGGGTGGATCTGCCTTTGGCGGCATTCGCGCATATCCGGGATTCGTTTGGTGCCCGGACCGGTGCCGCTCAAACCTGTCTGAAGGCGCTCCGTGCCGCTTACACTTGGGGCAAGGAGCAAGGCTGTAAAGGAGGCGATGCGGTTTTCGAAATCAAGAATACGCATCGCTCCAAAGGTGGTGCAACGCCTTGGACCGGGGCTGATGAAACGAAATTTTCTGTCAGCCCATGGACCCGGGACAATGGCGCGGCGCTGGTTTTTGCTGGCAAAAAATACAGCGGGCCGCATTGGTGACATGCATCGCATCGGTCCGGCAAATGAGGTTGCCCGTGAAAGTGGTGAAGACACTATTATGTTTATCAAATGGCAGCCTGAAAAGAAGGGGGCGGTGGAAGTTCAAATCCCCATGTCGTGGGAATTATAGGTTGAACTCGCTACACTGGCCCCCGACGCGCCGACCTACCTTATGACTGAGCATGGACGGCCTTTCGCCTCATCGGGTTCGCTGGACAACCGGGTGCAGAAATGGATCATCGAAGCTGGTCTTGTCGATTCCGAAGGTAAGGCAAACCGGTCGCAGCATGGCATCCGAAAACGGCGCGCCGAGGAAATCGTGGAGGCGGGCGGGACAGTCTATGAAGTCATGGCGCATCTGTCACACAGCGATCCGAAAACCTCGGCAATCTACACCCAGCGGGTCGAGCGCGCTCGGTTGGCAGAACGGGCTGTGCGACGCATGGAAGGGACGCAAAACGACCAAGGTGTCCCACGGCCCGAAATTCGTGGGACACCTGCTATCGTTTCAGCAGGAAAAACAACGAATTAGGATTGATGTGGCAGCCCGTAGGGGAATCGAACCCCTCTTTCCAGGTTGAAAACCTGGCGTCCTAACCGATAGACGAACGGGCCACTTGGGCGGCTGCGCTGATTGTGCCGCGCGGCGTGGAGCGGTGTTTAGGTCAGGGGCGCGGAGGGCGCAAGTGGAAAAATCACCTTGGCTGAAAGTTTTTTCGGCCCTCTGTTCGCCTGCCGGATTTGCCGCCTCTGGTCAGGCTTCGGCGGCGTCGTCCAGACGCAGGCGGATGCTTTGGCGGCCGCCCCATGTGGAACGGTCCAGCTTGCCTGCCACATGGAAGCGGCGCCCGCGTGCGGACAGCAGCGCCGGGCCAAGCGGGCCGTTCATTGCGCCCCAGCCGACCGCATCCAGCGCCGTGCCGCCGTCGCGCAGGCGCAGGCGCAGGTGGCCGTCGCCCATGGTCGAGACCGAATCCAGCACTACGCCTGCAAAGGCAAAGCGCGGCGCGGGGGCGGCCTGACCAAAGGGGCCGGCGCGGTCCAGAAGGTCCATTAGCTCCAGCGAGGCCCCCGCTGGGGTCAGCAGGCCGGAAATCCGCAGGCTGCCCGCATCCGTCCGCGCTGCCAGTTCCGGGGCCAGCAATTCTGCGAGCCGGGCCATGGCGGCGGGGATCAGGGTTTCCTCGACCGTCAATCCTGCAGCCATCGCGTGACCGCCGCCCTTGAGCAGCAGCCCCTCCCGCGCGAGGCGGTGGATGGCATGACCAAGATCGACGCCGGGGACGGAACGGGCGCTGCCCTTGCCGATGCCGTTTTCGACGCCGATCACGACTGATGGCAGGGCGCTGGCCTCTTTGATCCGCGCGGCGACGATGCCGACGACGCCGGGGTGCCAGCCCTCGGCGGCTGCCCATGACAGGGCGGGGTCGGCACGGGATTCGATCTGCGCCATGGCCTCGACGCGGACGGCGGCCTCAATGGCGCGGCGGTCGCGGTTCAGCTCGTCCAGCTCGGCGGCCAGTTTGCGGGCGCGCTCGGGGTCGGTGGCAGACAGGCAAAGCGCGCCAAGATCGGCGCGGCCCACGCGGCCGCCGGCATTGATGCGGGGGCCAAGCATGAAGCCAAGGTGAAAGGCGGTCGGTGCGGAATCCAGCCGCGCCACATCCGAAAGTGCGGCAAGGCCGGGGCGGTCGCGCCGTGCCATGATGACCAGCCCTTGCCGCACGAAGGCCCGGTTGACGCCGACCAGCGGGGCGACATCCGCCACCGTTGCCAGCGCCACCAGATCCAGCAGGCTGACCAGATCAGGTTGTGCTCCGCCGGTGGCACGAAGCTGGCGGTTGGCCTCGACCAGCGCCAGAAACACCACCCCGGCGGCACAAAGATAGCCAAGATCACCCGATTCATCCTGACGGTTGGGGTTCACCACGGCCAGCACCGGGGGCAGGGTCTCACCGCCAAGGTGGTGGTCCAGAACCACCACATCCGCGCCGGCGGCGGCCGCCAGCGCCTCATGGGACATGGTGCCGCAATCGACGCAGATAATCAGATCGTGGTTGCGTGCCAGTGCGGTCATGGCGGGGACGTTGGGACCATAGCCCTCGTCGATACGGTCGGGAATATACAGCGTTGCCCGCTGTCCCATCTGCCGCAGCCAGTCGATCAGCAGCGCCGCTGAAGCCCCGCCGTCTACGTCATAATCTGCGAAAATTGCAATGCGTTGGCCTGTGGTTGCAGCCTGCACCAGCCGCGCGGCGGCGGTTTCCATATCGCGCAGGCTGCGCGGGTCGGGCAGCAGGTCGCGCAGCTTCGGGTCCAGATGGCTGTCGGCCTGTTCCGGCGGGATGCCACGTTCGGCCAGGATCCGGGCGATAGGCAGGGGCAGGGCGCTGGCCTGCACTATGGCCTCGGCCAGCCGCTCGGTCCCGGCCTCGGGGCCGGTCCAGCGGCGGCCGGACAGCGAGCGGCTGACATTCAGGAAATCGCTCATAGCGGGGGGATGTCGCCGTCAGCGCGCATGGCGTGGAAATCAGCGGCGAAATCCTCCAGCCGGCCAATGGCAATGGCGTCGCGCATTCCCTGCATCAATTCCTGAAAATAATGCAGGTTGTGCCATGTCAGCAGCATCCCCGAGATCATCTCGCCCGAGCGGAATACATGGTGCAGATAGGCGCGGGAATAGCCGGTGCAGGCCGGGCAGGTGCAAGCCTCGTCCAAGGGGCGCGGATCGTCAGCGTGGCGGGCATTTTTGATATTGACCTGTCCGCGCCGCGTCCACGCCTGTCCGGTGCGGCCCGAACGGGACGGCAGCACGCAATCCATCATATCCACCCCGCGCAGCACCGCGCCCACGATGTCATCGGGCTTGCCCACGCCCATCAGATAGCGCGGCTTGTCCTGCGGCAAGAACCCGGTGGCATAGTCCAGCACGCCAAACATCGCGTCCTGCCCCTCACCCACGGCAAGGCCGCCAATGGCATAGCCGTCAAAGCCGATGGCCGTCAGCGCCTTGGCCGATTCTTCGCGCAAGTGGCGGATCACGCCGCCCTGCATGATGCCGAACAGTGCATGGCCGGGCCGGTCGCCAAAGGCGTCGCGCGACCGCTGCGCCCACCGCATCGACAGGCGCATCGCCTCGGCCTGCCGTTCCTCGGTCGCGGGCAGGGCGGGACATTCGTCAAAAGCCATCACGATGTCGCTGCCCAACAGGCGCTGAATCTCCATGCTGGTTTCAGGGGACAGGAAATGTTTTGAACCGTCCACATGGCTGGAAAAGGTCACACCATCCTCGGTCAGCTTGCGCAACCCGGCCAGCGACATGACCTGAAACCCGCCGGAATCGGTCAGGATCGGGCGATCCCAGTTCATAAAGCGGTGCAGTCCGCCAAGCCGCGCGACGCGCTCTGCGCCGGGGCGCAGCATCAGGTGATAGGTGTTGCCCAGCAAAATATCCGCCCCTGTGGCCCGCACCGATTCGGGCAGCATCGCCTTGACCGTGGCGGCGGTGCCGACGGGCATGAAGGCGGGGGTGCGGATTTCGCCGCGGGGGGTCTGGATGGTGCCGGTCCGCGCCTTGCCATCGGTGGCGCTGACAGAAAAGGCGAAACGGGTCATGGCGGGCCTCGGGGGTAAGGGAACGGGGCGGGCATAGCCTTCCTGCGGCACCTGCGCAATCGCCGTGGCCTTGCCGCTTGCCGCAGATCGCCTATATAAACCCTCGGAAATCGACAGGATGATGCGCATGACCACCGACACCGCAGGACAAGAGGGCGAGCCGCTGATCCAGCCCTCGACCACCGATCACCCGCTTTATGACGGCATCGTCGAGGCGTGCCGGACGGTCTATGACCCGGAAATCCCGGTGAATATTTATGATCTTGGGCTGATTTATACGATCACCGTCACTGATGACGCCGATGTGCGCATCATTATGACCCTGACCGCGCCCGGTTGCCCGGTGGCCGGGGAAATGCCCGCATGGGTGTCCGATGCGGTCAGCGCGGTGCCGGGGGTGCGGCAGGTTGATGTGGAAATGACCTTTGACCCGCAATGGGGCATGGACATGATGTCGGACGAGGCCCGGCTGGAGCTTGGCTTTATGTGACCGCAGCACGGCTTGCGCCGTCTCATGCCTCCGGCGGGGATATTTTTAGACAAAAGATGCATCTGCTGTCCTTAAATATCCCCGCCGGAGGCATCTGCCCATGCGGCAAGTGCGACCGCCGGGCTTGAGAAGCACCGGCGGCATCCCTATCTTTTCGGGGCGCGAAAGGAAAAACCATGTTCTCGATTCCCGGTAAACCGCCTGTTTCCATCTCGGCCCGTGCCGAAATCCATATTGCCCGGCTTATGTCAAAGGGCGGGGCCTATGGTCTGCGCATCGGTCTGAAAAAGGGCGGTTGCGCGGGGATGGAATATACGATGGACATGGCAGAGGCTGCTGACCCTGCCGATGAGGTTGTGGAACAGGGCGCGGCGCGGGTGCTGATTGCGCCGAATGCGCAGATGTTCCTGTTCGGCACGCAGATCGACTATGAAACCGGCCTTCTGGAATCGGGTTTCAAATTCATCAATCCCAATGTCACCGAGGCTTGCGGCTGTGGCGAATCGGTGCGCTTTGACCTGCCGGGTTCTCGCGTGGAAGGGGCGCCGCAGCTCAAGCTCTGATCCGCTGGTCTTGATCCGCTGGCGTGTCCGGCCTATCCCTTTTCCTGTCATATCAGGAGGACGCCATGGCCCCGCGCAAACTTGCCGCCGGTAACTGGAAGATGAACGGAACGCTGGCCGCTCTGGCCGAGGTCGAGGCGCTGGCTGCGGCCTTCCCCGAGCCAGATTGCGAGGTTCTGATCTGCCCGCCCGCAACCCTGATCCATCCGTTGACCGGCCGTATCGCGGGCAGCGCGGTTGTGGTTGGCGGGCAGGATTGCTCGGCGCTGGAACCGGGTGCGCATACCGGCGATCTGGCTGCCAGCCAGTTGCGTGATGCGGGTGCGGAATATGTGATCCTTGGCCATTCCGAACGCCGCGCCGATCATGGCGAAAGCGATGCGCTGGTGGCTGAAAAAGCCATTGCCGCGCATCAGGCGGGGCTGAAAACCATTATCTGCGTAGGCGAGACCGAGGCCGAACGGGACAGCGACCAGACGCTTTACGTCATTGCCACCCAGCTTGAACATTCCGTTCCCGATTGCGCGACCGAGGAAAACACCGTTATCGCCTATGAACCTGTCTGGGCTATCGGCACCGGCCGCACCCCTACGCTGGAGCAGATCGAGGAAGTCCACGCCCTGATGCGCAGCCGTCTGATGGATCGGTTCAAGGACGGGGCAGATTTCAGCCTGCTTTACGGTGGCAGCGTCAAGCCGGGCAATGCCGCAGAGATTTTTGCGGTGCCGCATGTGAATGGCGCTTTGGTTGGTGGGGCCAGCCTCAAGGCTGCCGATTTCGGCCCGATTGTGGATGCGCTTCAGTCGGCCTGACGCGCTGCCCTGCACAAGTCCCGCACTTGCGTTTCGCTGGTGCGGGGCCGTGCCGCGCCCACGGACAGCGCCCCCATGCGCGGGCCTTCGGGCGGGGTGTCGCGGCATGAGGCGTGCAATTCCGTAATGCCTGCCGCGATCAGTGCGGGGGCATTGTCGGCATCGACCCCGCCACCTGCCATGATGGCGATATGCCCTGCGGAAGCTTGTGCCAGCGCGGCCAGCCGGTTGCGTCCATCCACCGCGCGGGCCTGCCCGCCCGAGGACATGATCCGCGTTATTCCCAGCCCAACAGCCAATTCCAGCGCCGCAAACGGGTCTGGCGCAAGATCGAAGCTGCGGTGCCAGACGGTTTCCAGCCCCCGCGCCGCCAGCATCAGCCGCGCCATTGCCTCTGCATCGGGGCGGCCATCGGGCAGGGTGACGCCAAAGGCCACCCCGGCCAGCCCCGCCTGCCCGACAGCGGCAATATCGGTCAGCATGGCGTCGATCTCGGCGGGGCTATAGATAAAGTCGCCGGGCCGGGGCCGGATCATCGCCACCACCGGAACCCCGGTTTCCGCCTGCATCCGCGCCGCTTGTGCGATCAGCCCCGGCGAAGGCGTCAGCGCCCCCAGCGCCAGCGCCGCGCAAAGCTCAATCCGCTGCGCCCCACCGCGCAATGCGACCTCCAGCCCTTCGGGGTCATCCACGACGATTTCGACGATCGGCAGCATGGCGGTTCCTTTTCTGACTGCGCAAGGCGTAGCCACCGGGGGGCTGATGGTCAAACGATTGGCGGTTGCGTGCCGAAAAGGCGGATCAAACAAAACGACCGCCCCGAAAGGCGGTCGTAAAGGGTGGAAAGCTGTCTGGCCGGTTTACAGGAACAGATCCGCGATAATGGCCGAGCCAAGATAGGTGCCGGTCATCACCAGAACGGCAACAATGATCAGCTTCCAGCCTGTTGCCTTGGCGATGTCGATTTCCCGGCGGGTGATGGCAATGCCCGCATAGGCGAGGCAGGGTGTGGCCAGTGTCAGGAAATTGACCTGCCCGACCTTTTCCAGCACCCAGGCGCTGCCCGGCATCCAGGGCAGGGTCGCCAGAATCCCGACCAGAGAGATCCACGCAACGGAAGGCAGTTGGAACGGCATGATCTTGGTCAGCACGACGCCGATCATGGCAATCAGCCACAGCAGGACCAGCCCGATAGCACTGCCCATAAGGCTGTTATCCGTGGCGACCATATTGCCGACCAGTGCAATCAGGCAGACCGCCGCCAGCAGGACGGCGTGTTGTGACAGGCTGGGTTTGGCTTCTGCTTCGGTGATGTCGATGTGGCTCATGCCTCGCCCTCCTGTTTTTCTGCGGGCTTCGGTCCCATCCAGTCGTAAAGTTTTTCCGTCACCGGCAGGGCGACGAAAATGCACATGTAAAGCCCGGTTGCATAGGTCAGCACGTTGCTGGCCGCTGCCAGCGCCAGGATTTGCTGTTCCATTTCGGGCAGGGCGTTGACCAACGCACCGGCACAGGCTGCCATCATAGACCCCGAGCCGATGCCGCAGGCCATGGCCAGCGCCTCGGGGCTGAACAGGCCCGAAGTCGCCAGAAGCGAGGCCAGAATGGCAAAGATGAACGTGCCGAACAATGTGCCGACGACATAAACCCCCATCACCCCGGCGCCTTCGGGCGATTTCAGGCCGTATTTATCCGCGATGATGGCAATATTGGGTTCCCGCGCCACGGAAAAACAGGCCCCGATGGATTCGCGCCCCATCCGCAGCACCAGAACGGCGATAGGAAAGGCCAGCACGATGGTGCCAAGGTTGCCGATCTCTTGCAGGATCAGGGCCGGACCGGCGGCGATGATCTGCTCCATCGACGGGCCGATGATGGTGCCGAACTTGGCGATAAAGGGCATGATCGCAATGACGATCATGGGCGAGGCGGCCCGGACCTCGCGCTGGGTGATGACTGTCTCCATGCGTCCGATCACATTCGGGTTCAGCAGCAGGCCGAACACAAAAGCATAAAGCAGCGGCAGCAGCAGGATCGTGCCAATGCCGATGGGAACCGCAATAACACCGATCATTTCGACGATGATGGTAATGACCAGAACCGCAACATGCAGCCGCCAGTCAAGGAGGATCTCTCTTGAGCCGTCCATGATAACCTCTCTGTGATATACTCCGCTGTTATCGCGGATTTTCAGTCTGTTAAAGGTGTGCTTTATCCCGGCGCATAGCCAAAGCCGATGGCCGGATCGGTGGCGGTCTCGACCCAGACGGATTTCGTCGTGCTATAGGCCATCAGTGCCTCGCGCCCCGAGGAGCGCCCGTAGCCGGATTGTCCAAAGCCTCCGAATGGTGATGAGACATGGATGGTTTTGTAGCCGTTGATCCAGAACGTCCCCGCCCGGACCCGTGCAGCCATGCGATGTGCTCGCCCGACATCCGCGGTCCAGACCGCCCCGGCCAGCCCGTAAGGCGTGGCATTGGCCAGTGATATGGCTTCGTCCTCGTCGCGGAAGCGCAGCACCGACAGGACCGGGCCAAAGACTTCTTCGCGGGCGATTTCCATATCCGGGCTTACGCCGTCCAGCACGGTCGGAGCATAGAAATAACCGCCCGATCCGGCCAGCGCCTCGGGCTTGTCGCCGCCAGTTGCTACCTGCGCCCCTGCGGCGATAGCGGTGCGCACCATGCCGTCCACCTTGTCCCATTGTCGGGCATTGTTGACCGGGCCGATGTGTGTGGCAGGGTCAAGCGGCATCCCGACCGGGATGCGGGCACTGGCGCTGGCCAGTTTATCCACGATTTCGGCATGGATGCTTTCATGCACCAGCAGCCGCGACCCGGCCACGCAGCTTTGCCCGCAGCCGGCAAAGATCGCGGCTTGCGCCCCGATCACCGCGCGGTCGATGTCGGCATCGGCAAAGACGATATTGGCTGATTTCCCGCCGAGTTCCAGCACGCTGGGGATCAGCCGCCGTGCCGCCGAAGCCGCGATAGCTGCCCCACCCGTAGCCGAGCCGACAAAGACCACAAGCCCGGTTGCCGGATGGTCGATCATCATTTGTCCTGCCGTCGGTCCGGCCCCGGCAATCACATTAACCAGCCCGCGTGGCGCGCCCGCCTTGAGGCAGAGCGCGGCAATCACGATCGAGGTCAGCGGTGTCAGCTCGGATGGTTTCAGCATCACCGCATTGCCTGCGCAGATCGCTGGTGCAACTTGCCAGCAGCATGTGAACAACGGTGCGTTCCAAGGCGTAATCTGTGTCACGACGCCGATTGGTTCGTGCCGGGTATAGTTCAGATGGCTGGTCGGCACCGGGATCACGTCGCCGGTGATTTTATCGCACCAGCCCGCATAATATTCAAACATCTCGGCCATGCGTGCCGGTTCCCCGGAAGTGTCGCGGATCGGGCGACCGGCGGATATAGCCTCCAGCCGGGCCAGCGGTTCGGCGTGCAGGCGAATCTGCCGGGCGATCTCATACATGATCCGGCCGCGCTCGGCCGCGGTTTTGGCCCACCATTCGGCCTGTGCGGCAATCGCGGCTTCGGCGGCGACATCGACCACCGCTTGCCCGGCGTCAGGAAAATGGGCGAAAGCCTGCCCGGTTGCCGGATCGGTCAAGATCAGTTTTTCACCATCCCCCGTCATCAGACCGCCCGCCACATGGCTTTGCACCTGATCCGCGCCAAGCAGCCCGGTCAGAAGTGCCGTGATTTCGGTTGCTGTGTCATTGGTCATGGTTTGCGCCTTTTGCGGGGTTGCCCATCTGCATGAAATCATCGCTGTCATTGAGGCCCGAGCGGTCCTTGGCCCAAAGCGCACCGGCCAGTTGGGCCAATGGCAGATCGGCCCCGGATGCCGCTGCCAGCTCCAGCGCAAGGCGCAGATCCTTGCGCATAAGCCCGGTGCTGAAGCCGCTGTCATAGCTGCCGCTGAGAACCCAGTTCGGAAAATGGATCTCGCTCAGCGCGGAACGCCCGGTGGCGCTGTTGATGACCGCCAGTGCATCGGCGGTGGGTAAGCCCGCGGCCTCGGCCAGACGCAGGCCCTCTGCGGTGGTCAGCATGTGACAGGCGACCAGCATGTTATTGACAAGTTTGGCGATATTGCCCGCACCCACCGGCCCGACATGGGTCACTTTTGCGGCCATCGCCTCAAGCACCGGACGCGCCTGCGCAACATGGGCGGCGTCCCCGCCAAGCATCACCGACAGGCTGCCATTTGCTGCGCCCTGCGGACCGCCGCTGACCGGCGCATCCAGAAACCCATGCCCCGCATCGGCCAGCAGCGCCGCCATCTCACGGCTGACGGCCGCTTCCGAGGTTGAGCTGTCGATGATGACTTTGGCTGCGCCGTCAAATGCGCTTGCTGCAAGCGCTTGCCGAATCGTTTGCTGCACATGGCTGGCCAGAGGCAGGGACAGAATGGTGACATCGCTGGTCGCAATGACCGTGCTGGCGCTGTCCGCAGCAGTCAGCCCATCCCCCACGCGGGCCAGCGCCTCCGGAGAAATGTCCCAAACCGTGACAGAAAACCCTTTGGCGGAAAGGTTTTGGGCAATGCCCGCCCCCATTGCGCCCAATCCAATAACGCCGATCCGCATATGTTTTCCCTGCTGTTGTTATCGGATCAGGGTGAACAATACTGATGTTGCCGGAAAGAGGCTTATTCCGTGACATTATGTTGCTTTTTGGGCAACGTCAGCGAAAGGCTACCATCCGTGCCGCCAGCAAGCGACCGACCAGCGCCACCGATTGCGGCAGGCGGCGGCGGGCGCGGATCATCAGATGGGCGGTGATGTGTTGCAGGCTTTCCTCGTCAATGTCCGCAAGGACAAGTTCGCCACGCGCTTCCTGAATCGAGGCTGAAAAGCGCGGCAGAAAGGTGCTGCCGATTCCCGCCCCGACATAGCGCAGCAATGCCGCGATGGATGACGTTTCCACCTGCGGGCGCAGAACCAGCCCCTGATCGCTGGCGGCGCGCGTCACCAGATGCGGAATCGCATGACGTGCGTCCAGCATGGCGACGGGATGTTCCAGCACTTCGGCCAGCCTGACATGCCGGCGCCCCGCCAGAGGTGAGCCAAGGGGCAGCACCGCGCAAAGCGGCTGGCGGACCACGGCAAGCGACCGGATCGCCTCGCTTGGCGCGGGGTTATAGGCGAGGCCAAGATCGGCTTCGCCCTCGGTGACGCGGCGCTGGATTTCTTCGGTCCCGGCCAGATCGGCGCGAAAACGCAGGGTCGGGTGGTCGCTGGCAAGTGGGGCCAGCCCGTTTTCCATCAGATCGGCGGCAAAGCCTTCGCCCAGCGCAATGCGGACCGCCTGCGCCCCCGAGCCGCGCAGGTGCTTGAACTGATCCAGCAGAAAGGTCTGCTCATCCTGTCGATGCAGCGCATGTTCGCGCAGCAGCAATCCGGCGTCGGTCAGAGTGATCCCCTGCACGCTGCGCCGGACCAGCGTAACGCCAAGCTGGCTTTCCGCCGCTGCCAGCCTGCGGCTGAGTGCTGATGGGGCCATGTTCAGAATCCCGGCCGCGCGACGCAGCGCGCCCTCCTGTGCGATGGTCAGAAACTCGCGCAGGAAGCGGCTGTCGAACGGATCGGTCATTTGATGGCGTGGGCCAGATGCACCCAGAAGGCTGCGCCGGTGGCAAGGATGGCGTCGTTAAAGTCGAACTGTGGTGAATGCAGGCCGGGGTTGTCGCCGTCGCGTGCGGCGCCGAGCCAGAGATAGGCGCCGGGCGTTTCCCGCAGCATGAAGGCGAAATCCTCGGATGCCATGCTGGGCGGGGTGTCGGTGGTGTCCAGCCCCATCCCGGCTCCGATCCGGCGGACGAGTGCAGCCTCGGGGGCGGTGTTGATGGTGGCGGGGTAGCGACGCTGATAGTCGATCGTGGCGCGGCAGCCATGCGCGGCGGTGATGCCTTGGGTAACTTCGGCAAGGCGGGTTTCCAGCGTATCGCCCGCAGCATCCGCAAACCAGCGCACGGTGCCGCGCAAGATGGCGCGGTCGGGGCAGACATTCCATGTCGATCCGGTATGGATCTGCGTGACCGAGATCACGCCACTGTCCAGCGGTGACAGCCGCCGGGCGGGGATTTCCTGTAAGGCTGCGGCGAGGCGGCCAGCCGCAGCCACCACCCCGTCGCTTTGCTCGGGCATGGCGGCATGGCCGCCGCGGCCGGTGATCTCGATTTCAAATACGGCAAAGGCTGCCATCATGTCCGAATCGCGGCATACAAGGCGACCGGGTGCAAGGCCGGGCCAGTTGTGGATGCCGTAAACGCTGTGGATCGGGAATTGCCGGAACAACCCGTCCTGAACCATGACCCGCGCACCGCCGTCGTTTTCCTCGGCAGGCTGGAAGATCAGCGTCACGGGTTGATCTGTCCCCTGTGCGCCGATCTGTTGCGCGGCCAGAAGCAACATGGCGGTGTGGCCGTCATGGCCGCAGGCGTGCATGATGCCGGGGGTGGCCGAGGCGTAACCCAGCCCGGTCGCCTCGGTGATCGGCAGAGCATCGATGTCGGCGCGGAACCCGATGGCGGTGCCTTCGCCCAGACAGGCCACGACCCCGGTTCCGGCCAGTCTGCGATGCACCTGCCAGCCCCAGCCGCTCAGCAACCCGGCAATCATGTCAGACGTGCGCTGTTCCTGAAAACCCAGTTCCGGGTGGCGGTGAAGATCGTGACGCCAGGCAATCGCCTGTGCAATCTGGTCGCTGTCGAACATGAAAAGGCCCTTCCTGCGGTCATCGCATCCGCCACGGGTAACAGCCTCTGCCGCCAGCCGGCAAGATCTGGATTTGGGGCTGGCCGGTGGCGGGGTTTCGTGATCTGCTGGCGGGGCCAGTATTGATGAACCAGCGGAAAGGAAACCCGATGTCCGACCTTTGGCTGCCCACCCTGATAACCGCCACCCCGCAAGAGGGGTTCGAGCTTGCCGTAACGCTGAGCCGTCGCGGCGTGAAAACCACGCAACCCGATACCGAGGTGCTGAAAAAGCTGCGCCCTGTCTATGCCAATGATGCCGATGCGCTGACGGCTGCTTCGCAGGTGGTGGCGGTCAATTTCCAGACCATCGCGGCGGCGAATAATTACTGGCGGTAAGGGGCAGGGCTTATGACCACACAAATCTATCGCACCACCGAGGTATTTACCGAAACCACGGTTCCCGATGCGCTGCTGAAGGCGCATCAGATCAAGGCAGGGTCGCGCGGGGTGCTGCGGGTTCTGGCGGGGCGGATCTGGCTGGTTTATGAGGACCGCGACGAACGCATTCTGCTGTCGCCCGAACACCCCGGACTGATCGAACCCGAGGCCCCGCATCATGTCGAGCTGGACGGTCCGGTGCAGTTTCAGATCGACTTTCTGTATGACCGGCCCGAGGGGAAGGCTTAATTCAGGGCCAGACAGGTGGCAGGCATTCAGTCAGCCATGTGTTTGGTGAAATACAGGGTGAGTGTCGAAAGACGATCATTGCAGTATATTTTCTGGTCGCAGCGTTTTTCGCCAGCCCCGTGCAGCTTGAGCCGGCCTCTTTAACCGGCCCTGCTCACATGCGTTTCTCGAAACGGAACATGCCATCATCCCCGGGCAGGTCAGCGTCTTGTGGGCTGTGTGGGTCGGGGTGGCCTGCATGATAATATTCAACGATGTGAAAACCGCAGATATTGACATAAAAGTGGATATTGCGCTTTTCGAAATAGGGCGTGTGGGTTGTCCAGATCTTTGTGTCCGGGTAGGCGGCCTCAATGGCTGCCCAAGCCTTGCGACCGATACCGCGGCCCAATTCACCGGTACGCACAAAGAAAAAGTCGAGCGTATTCCGATGCGTTTCAACATCAATCGAAACTACGGCACCGCCAACCCATCGACCATTTTCGAGGATACGATGAATAACGGCATTTGGGGCGCTGAATGATGCCGCCACATCTTCATCGGATGGGATTGGTCCATCATCGACAGAGCCGAAAGTTTCGACAACGGCTAATGCAAAGGCGTCCTGAAGATCCTTGCGAAAGCGCGGCAGGTCGTCTGCTGCTGCAATGTCCAGCGTTATATTGCAGGCTTTCGTCTTTTGCATCCGTCGTTCTCCGCAGAGATACCGTAAGACTCGTCCAAATGACCGAATATTCAGCTTAATGCCGCCACAAGCCTCCGATAAATGCTGACAGGACATATATCACTCAGCCAATCAGGCTGTATTCCGGCGGCTATCGGCGGCGTTCGGATAGGTCCGAATTATTCCCACTCGATCGTGCCGGGGGGTTTGCTGGTGATGTCATAGGTGCAGCGGTTGATGCCCTTGACCTCGTTGATGATCCGGGTGGCGGTTTCGCCAAGGAAATCATGGGTGAAGGGGTAGTAATCCGCCGTCATCCCGTCAACGCTGGTCACGGCGCGCAGGGCGCAGGCGTAATCATAGGTGCGCCCGTCGCCCATGACCCCTACGGTGCGCACCGGCAGGATCGCCACGAAGGCTTGCCAGATGTCATCATAAAGCCCGTGCTTGCGGATCTGGTCGATGAACACCGCATCGGCCTTGCGCAGTATCTCCAGCTTGTCGCGGGTGATCTCTCCGGGGCAGCGGATGGCGAGGCCGGGGCCGGGGAAGGGGTGACGGCCGATGAATTGTTCAGGCAGGCCAAGCTCTCGGCCAAGGGCTCGGACCTCATCCTTGAACAGCTCGCGCAGGGGTTCGACCAGTTTCAGCCCCATCTTTTCGGGCAGACCGCCGACATTGTGGTGCGATTTGATCGTGACCGAAGGCCCGCCGCTGAAGCTGACCGATTCGATCACATCGGGGTAGAGCGTGCCTTGGGCCAGAAACTCGGCCCCCTCGATCTTGCTGGCTTCGCGCTGGAAAACGTCGATGAACAGTTTGCCGATGGTCTTGCGCTTGACCTCGGGATCGCTGATCCCCTCCAGCGCGCCAAGGAACAGGTCGGATTCCTGCGCATGGATCAGCGGGATGTTGTAATGGTCGCGGAACATGGCCACGACCTCATCAGCCTCGTTCAGCCGCAGCAGCCCGTGATCGACGAACACGCAGGTCAGTTGGTCCCCGATGGCTTCGTGGATCAGAACGGCGGCGACAGATGAATCAACCCCGCCCGAAAGGCCGCAGATCACCCGCTTGTCGCCCACCTGTTCGCGGATTTTGCGGATCGCCTCGTCGCGATAGCTGGCCATGGTCCAGTCGCCGGTAAAGCCGGCCATGCGGACAAAGTTTTCCAGCATCCGGCGGCCGTTCGGGGTGTGGTGGACCTCGGGGTGGAATTGCACGGCGTAAAAGCCACGCGATTCGTCAGCAATCATTGCATAAGGGGCGTTGGGGCTGGTGCCAATGACCTGAAAGCCCGGCGCAAGAGCGGTCACGCGGTCGCCGTGACTCATCCAGACTTCTTCGCGGTCGTCTGCGAACAGACCGGCAAAGATGCCATCGGAATTATGGCCGGGCGCGGGGGTCACGAAGGCGCGGCCAAACTCGGCGTGGTGGCCGCTTTCGACCTTACCGCCAAGCTGTTCCATCATCACCTGCTGGCCATAGCAGATGCCAAACACAGGCACCCCCATGCTGAACAGGCTTTGCGGGGCGCGGGGGCTGCCCGCCTCGGTCACGCTGGCGGGGCCGCCAGACAGGATCACGGCCTGCGGAGCGAACCCCGTCAGGAAGGCGTCGTCCACAGCGTTGAACGGGTGGATTTCGCAGTAAATGTTCAGCTCGCGCAGGCGGCGGGCGATAAGCTGCGTCACCTGGCTGCCGAAGTCGATGATAAGAAGGCGCTGATGTTGGGTCATGGCTTGTCGCTTTACGGCGGGTTGCGGGGCAGGGCAAGCCGGGGGCGCTTCGCCCCCCGGACCCCCAGAGGATATTTAGGTGAAGAAGAAAGCGCGCAGGGCGGCCACCGGGTCGTCGCTGGTCCAGATTTCGGGGCCGATGGCAATGAAATCGGTGATGGGTTTCAGCCTGCTTATACTGGTGGCGTCGAGGCTGCCCTCGGCCACCACCGGGGTTTCGATCATGTCCGACCACCATTGGAACAGGTCGGTATCGGCGGTTTCGCCGGTGCCAAGCGCGGTTTTCCCGACGGGGCCAAAGCTGACGTAATCGGCCCCGGCCTCGGCGGCGTTGATGCCGTCATGGCGGGACTGACCGCAGAATGCGCCGACAATCGCATCGGCCCCAAGTTCCTTGCGGGCGTAGCGGATATTTTTGGGGCCGTTGGTCAGGTGGACGCCATCCAGCCCATGCCGTTGGGCCAGGGTGATGTGGTCGTCGATCACCACGGCGATGTCGCGGGCATGGGCTAGGTCGCGGGCGATGTCGGCCAGTCGGCCCAGTTCGGCCTCGTCCGCCGTCGCGGGTGCGGGCAGGCGCAGGCAGGCCACCGGCAGTGCGTCCAGCACGGGCGTGAGCCGTTCGGCCAGTGCCGAGGCCGGGCCGGTGGGCGCGATCAGGTAAAGTTGCGGGCCTTCGGGCTGGTCGGTCATGGTCGTTTCCCCTGTTCGTGCCGGTTTTCTGCCTGTTAGCGTGGTTTGCGCCCTGTTGCCAGTGGCAGCGCATCGCGCTAGGGGCTGGCGCATGAACCAGCCTGCTTTCATCCTGACCCGCCCGCAGATGGGCGAGAATATCGGCGGTGCCGCGCGTGCCATGCTGAACTTTGGCCTGACCGATATGCGGCTGGTCGCGCCGCGGGACGGGTGGCCCAATCCGCGTGCGGTGGCGATGGCCTCGGGTGCGGCGGGGCAGGTATTGGACCGGGCGCGGGTGTTTGACAGCCTGCCCGATGCGATGGCCGAGGTTGATTTTGCCTTTGCCACCACCGCGCGGGGGCGGGATCTGACCAAGCCGGTCTATACGCCTGCGCAGGCGATGGATCATGCGCGGGCGTTGATCGCCGGGGGGCGCCGCGTTGCGGTGATCTTTGGTCCCGAACGCGCCGGGCTGGAAAATGACGATGTGTCGCGGGCCAATGCGATTGTGACGGTGCCGGTGAACCCTGATTTCGCGTCGCTAAATCTGGCGCAGGCGGTTTTGCTGATGGGCTATGAATGGGGGCGCGAAAGCCTGCCTGCGCAGCCTTATGCGCATGGTGGCCGCCCCGAAACCGAGGCCCCGGCCAGCCGCATCGAGATCGAGAAGCTGGGTGACGCCTATGAGACCGCGCTGGAGCAGGCCGGGTTCTTTTTCCCCGAGACCAAGGCCACCAGCATGAAGCTGACCCTGCGCAACCTGTGGTCGCGGCTGGAGTTGACGCGCGGGGACAGCCGCATTTTTCACGGCATCTTACGCCAGTTGACGCGCCGTTGACCTTGGCGCTGGCTCGGGCGAAAGTCGCGCAGATTTAACCGGAGGTTGTTCATGGCCCGCCGCCCCGTCTTTCAGGACGTGACCGAAGAAATCCGCTCTGCCGCGCCGCAGGGGGGGATGATCGACACCGCCCCCAAGGGCGCACGCCGGGCAATCCGGCTGTGGCTGGGGGTGATCTTTGTGCTGCTGGTGGTGATGATTGCGCTGGGCGGGGCCACGCGGTTGACCGGCTCGGGCCTGTCGATCACGGAATGGCGGCCCGTGACCGGGGCGCTGCCGCCGATGGATGCGGCCACATGGCAGGCCGAGTTCGCCAAATATCAGGAAATCCCGCAATATCAGTTGCAAAACTCCGATATGACGCTGGACGGGTTCAAGCAGATCTATTGGTGGGAATGGGCGCATCGCCAGCTTGGCCGGGTGATCGGACTGGTCTGGGCCTTGGGCTTCCTGTTCTTTTGGGCCACGAAACGCATCCCCGCCGGATGGGCAGGGCGGCTGATCCTGCCCGGTGCGCTTGGCGCGGTGCAAGGGGCGATTGGCTGGTGGATGGTCAGTTCCGGCCTGACGGGGGACGCGGTGCGCGTGGCCTCTTACCGGCTGGCGCTGCATCTGGGGCTGGCCTTTGTGATCCTTGGGTTGCTGGCGTGGTATATGCTGCTGCTGTCGCGGTCCGAGGCCGATTTGCTGCGCGCCCGCCGTGCGGGCGATGCCGGGCTGTTCGGCATGGCGACCGGGCTGACTCACTGGACATGGCTGCAAGTACTGCTCGGGGCGCTGGTTGCCGGGATCGACGCCGGGCGGCAATATACCGGCTGGCCGACGATGGGTGGCGAATGGATTCCGGCGGCGATCTGGGATGGCACGCTGGGCTGGCGTAATTTCTTTGAAAACCCGGCACTGGTGCAGTTCATCCACCGCATGAACGGCTATCTGCTGCTGGTCTTTGCCGTCGTGGTCTGGCTGCAGTCACGACGCTCGCCGCATCCGGTGACGCGGGGGGCGTTTACCGTGGTGCTGGTGGCGATGACGGTGCAGGTCGGGCTTGGTGTTCTGAACGTGCTGCATGGTTCGCCCTTGGGTGAGGCGCTGGCCCATCAGCTTATGGCCGTGGTGCTGTTTGCGCTGGTGATCCGGGCGCGGTTCCATGCGCGTTATCCTTATGAAACCTCAGTCCGGGGGACGATCCGATGACGGCGATTGACGATCTGATGCAATTCCAGCGCGAGACCGAGGCGCTGTCCTCGGTCGCAGAGCGGCTGGACTGGGACCGCGAAACGGTGATGCCGCGCGGTGCGGCCGAGCAGCGGGCCGAGGAGCTGGCGGCGCTGGAATCGGTGATCCACGAACGCCGCACCGATCCACGTCTGGGCGAGTGGCTGGATCAGGCCAGCCCGCGCAATGACATCGAGACCCGCGCGCTGGAGCTGATCGAGCGCCAGTTCCGCCGCCAGTCCCGCATCCCCGCCCGGCTGGCGGTCGAGATGGCGCGGCTGACCTCGCTGTCGCAAGGGATCTGGGCCGAGGCCCGCGCCAAGGATGCGCCGCAGGATTTCCTGCCGACGCTGGCCGAGGTCGTGGCGCTGAAGCGCGAGGAGGCCGCTGCCTTGGCCGATGGTGGCGATCTGTATGATGCGCTGCTTGAGGATTACGAACCTGGCACTTCGGCGGCGGAAATCGCGGCGCTGTTCGATGCGATGCGCCCGCGTCTGGTCAGTCTGCGCGAGGCGGTGCTGGGGTCCGAGGTTCAGCCCGCGCCGCTGGCCGGTCATTTCCCGCAAGAGGCGCAGATGCGGCTGGCCCGGATGTGCGCCAATGCGTTTGGCTATGACTGGAACCACGGGCGGCTGGATCTGGCCGTGCATCCGTTCAGCAGCGGGCGCTGGCAGGACAGCCGGATCACCACGCGGGTGGTGGAAACCGATCCGTTCAATTGCATCTATTCGACGATTCACGAGGTCGGCCATTCCAGTTATGAACTGGGGATCGACCCGGATTACGCCTTTACGCCTCTGGGGCGGGGCGTTTCGATGGGGGTTCACGAAAGCCAGAGCCGGATTTTCGAGAACCAGATGGGCCGTTCGCGCGCCTTTACCGGATGGCTGTTCACCCGCATGTCGGATATGTTCGACGATCTTGGCGTGGCGGATGCCGATGCGTTTTATGGTGCCGTGAACCGCGTGCAGCCGGGTTATATCCGCACCGAAGCGGATGAGGTGCATTACAACCTGCACATCATGATGCGGTTCGATCTGGAGCGTGACCTGATCGCCGGTCGTCTGGATGTCGAGGATCTGCCCGAGGCGTGGAATACCCGCTTCCAGTCGGATTTCGGCGTGGCGGTGGACCGGCCTTCGAACGGAGTGTTGCAGGATGTGCATTGGTCCATCGGGCTGTTTGGCTATTTCCCGACCTATGCGCTTGGCAATGTCTATGCGGGCTGTCTGAACCGTGCGCTGCGGCAGGCGGTTCCGGATCTGGATGCGGCGCTGGCCCGTGGCGAGGCCGCGCCCGGCGTCGAATGGCTGCGCGAGAATATCCATCGTCATGGCGGGTTGTATCGCCCGCGTGAAGTGATCGAACGCGCGGCGGGGACGATCTCGCCCGCGCCGCTGCTGGACTATCTGGATGAAAAGTTCGGGCGGCTTTACGGGCTGTAAGCGCCGGATTGGATATTTACAGACAAAAGATGTGAGGCGCCGCGCGTTAATTGCGCGGCGTCAGGCATATGTGGATGCCGTTTTCGCCGCGCACAGTCAGCCGGGCGACCGGGACCGGGGCGGTCGGGCCGGGGGTGATGTGGAAGGCGCGGGCGATCAGGGCCAGCATCAGGGGGCCTTCGGCCATGGCAAAGCCAGCACCGGGGCAGACGCGCGGTCCGGCAGAAAAGGGGATATAGGCATTGCGGGCGCAGGTCTTGCCGTTTTCCGTGTCCCACCGCGCCGGGTCGAAACTGTCGGGGTCGTGCCAGAGCCGTTCGTGGCGGTGCAGATGCCATGGGGACAGCACCAGTTGCGCACCCTTTGGCACCGGGCGGTCGCGGAAGGTTTCTGGGCAGGTGGCCTCGCGCACCATCATCGGCACCGGGGGATAGAGGCGCAGCGCCTCGCGGAACACGGCGCGGGCGGCGGGCAGGGATTTCAGGTCGCCAAAGCTGATCGGGTCGGGCAGGGTGTCGGCCTCGGTTGCGATGCGGTCCTGCCATTCGGGGCTGAGGGCCAGCAGATACAGCGCCCAAGCCAGCGAACTGGCGCTGGTTTCATGGCCGGCGAGGAAAAAGATCGCCACCTGATCGACCATCTCGGGCGGGGTGAAACATTGGCCGGTTTCCGGGTCGGGCGTCGTCATAATCTTCGTTGCCAGATCGTCGGGGGCGGTGCCGTCTGTGATGGCTTTGGCGCGGGTGGCGACCATGGTTTCAATCAGGTTGCGGATTTGCCGTGCGGTCTGTCGGGTGCGGCGGCTGTGTGGGCGGGGCAGCCATTTGGGCAACGGGATCAGCGCGGCGAGATTCACGATGGGTTGCGCATCCTGATGGGCGCGAAAGGCGGTGAAAACCTGCGCGGCTGTGGTGTCCTCGATCGGGATGGAAAACAGCGTGCGAAAGATCACATCGGCGGCGGCGTGGCTGGTTTCGGGTTCAATGTCGATGGGTTGGCCATTGGCCAGATGGCGCAGCCGGGCCACGGCTGCATGGCTGGCGGCCAGCATCGCGGGAAAGGTATCACGCAGGCGGCCGCCTTCGAACGCAGGGTCGATAATGCGCCGCTGATGCTGCCATTCCTGGCCGTTGGTGACAAAAACCGAATTGCCCAGAAGCGGCGCAAGACCTTCGCGCAGACGGTTGGATTTGGGGAAGTCCGCCGGGCGCTTACGCAGGATTTCCGCCACCAGATCAGGGTCGTTACAGACAAAGCTGTGGATCAGGGGGGTGCGGAATTCGGCCATCCAGGCGCGATAGAGGCGGGCGGGCAGGGCCGACAGCAGATCGCGGCGAAAGCCCCGGATCATACGGATCAGGCCGGTTTTCGCGGCGGTTTGCGGCTTGGGCGGGATCATTGCGGGGCCTTTGGAAAGCGGTTGACGGGGCGGGCGATCCGGCCGGGCGAGGGCGGGCGTCCGGCAAAACGCTGGCCCAGAGTCAGCGGGCCTGCGGTGATGGCGAAATAATCGTAGTCTCTGGGGCGGTCAAAGGCGCAAAGATACTGAAAATGCTTGCGAAACCAGCGCCATTCCAGTGCCTTTTGCGCCTGTGGCGACAGTGTTTGCGTGAAAGCTGCCGAGATCACCATTGGTTGTTTTTGCGGGGCCGGGCGGTCGCGGCTGACCGCCACCGGGTCGCAAAGCCCGAAGCAGCAGGCATCGCCCGGTGCGCTGACATCCAGCCAGAAGGGGGCGTCTTGCGCCGCCAGCAGCTCCAGATCCGCACGCAGGCGGTGAGCTTGCGGCAGAAAGGACGCCATCGGCACGACATGACCCAGCGTCAGAAACGACAGGCGGCGGGCGTCGGTGCCGTCGCGTAAAAGGTCAGCAATGACGGAGACACCAAGGTATGCGCCCGAGGAATGGCCGACCAGCAGAACCTCGTCCCAATCATCCGCAAGTGCCTGCCGGATGCGGGCGGTAAAGGCGGCGATGCGGGGTTCCAGCGCGGCCGGATAGGCACCGTTATGTTGCGCGGTAAAGGCGTAATCATGCATCAGGTAATAGGCGAAAATCCGGTTATCCAGTCGCCGGAACAGGGTCAGGGCCGCCCAAGCCACGACCAGCCCGACCGGCAGTGCGGCCCATGGCAGCAGCCGGGCGGTCAGCCAGCCTGCCGTCCATCCGGCCAGAACTGCGACCAGCGCCTGCACCAGCAGAACTGCAATCGGATAAAGCGCCGCAATCACCGGCGCACGTCGCAGCCGCATCAGCCGGAACAGCGCGCCCGAGCCGATATAGGCCCAGGCCGTGCGGACCAGTTGCGCATAGGTCGCGGGGATGGATCGTCCCATCGACCCCTGCACCAGATCGGCCCAGACAAGCACTTCGAACTCGGCGTGGGCATCGCCTTCGGGCAGGCGGGTGGCCGCGCCCCAACCAAAGCCGGTGCGGTCGTCGCGGGCCGGGAAGGTCAGCTCATAACCGCTGATTTGCGCCTGTTTTGCACCTTCGCGCCGGTAAAGCTCGCGGTAGCGGCGCGGTGGAATCGGGTCATAGCCGGGGATGTAAAAGACCCGCCGCCGCATCAGAGGCTCCAGCGCCGTTCCAGCGCCTCGATGGCGGCGATGCGCTTGGCGGTGGCGGGGTGTGACATCAGCCACGGCGGGGCTGCGCCCGCGCCTGACATACGTTCGATCTTGGCCAGCAGCGATTTCTGCGGTGCAGTGCCAAGCCCGGCCTTGACCATCAGTGCGGCGGCAAAGGCATCGGCCTGATATTCGTCGCTGCGCGACAGATGCGCGGTCACGGCGCTGCTGGCGATATGGGCGATCCAGCCGCCGATAAAGGGGATAAAGCGGCCCAAAACCCCGGCCAACGCGAGACGTATGGCCTGTTGCCCGGTCACGTCGATCAGGCGGCGGCGGGCATGGCCGTGGGTGACATGCCCCAGTTCATGCGCGATGACCGAGGCGAGTTCTGCCTCGGAGACCTCGTTCCGATCCAGCGCGTCCAGAAAGCCACGGGTCAGGTAAACCCGGCCATCCGGTGTCGCCAGACCGTTTACGGGGGCGATTTCATAGACATGGGCGCGAATTGGCGGCAGGTCCATGGCTGCGCCCAGCCGGTCCAGCATCGGGTTCAGACGTGGGTGATCCAAGGGCGTGGAGTGTCGTGCCAGATGCGCCTTGCTACGCGCCGCCGAAAAAATCCACAGCGCGGCGGCGTAAAGGACAATCAGCAGGAAGGGCAGAAACTTCAGCATATTGTTCCGGTCGTGGGGCGGCTTGCGGTGATTATGCCCGCAAATGGGGCTGAGGGTCCAGTTTCACCGGGCAAGATGCGGCAATTAACCCAATATGCGCATGGCTTGGGTCAGCCCCTCCAGCGTCATCGGCTGCATCCGGTTTTCAAAGATCTGGCCGATCATCTGCGTGGATTGCGTATAGGGCCAGCGGCTTTCCGGCACCGGGTTCAGCCAGATATGATCGGGCCATGTTTCGCAGGCGCGGCGCAGCCAGACCTCGCCTGCTTCCTCGTTCCAATGCTCATTCGCGCCGCCGGGAATGGCGATTTCATACGGAGACATCGCGGCGTCCCCGACGAAAATACATTTATAGTCGCGGCCATAGCGGTGCAGAATGTCCCAGGTGGGCGTGGTTTCGGTCCAGCGGCGGCGGCTGTCTTTCCAGACTGATTCGTAAAGGCAGTTGTGAAAGTAAAAATGCTCCATATGCTTGAACTCGGCCCGCGCGGCGCTGAACAATTCGTCCACCACGCGGATATGGTCGTCCATGCTGCCGCCCACATCCAGAAACAGCAGCACTTTTACGGCGTTGCGTCGTTCGGGCCGGGTCTGCACGTCGATATAGCCGTGATCGGCTGTCGCGCGGATGGTCGCGGGCAGGTCCAGTTCGTCTGCCGCACCATGCCGCGCCCATTGCCGGAGACGTTTCAGCGCGACCTTGATGTTGCGGGTGCCAAGCTCGATGGAATCGTCGAAATCCCGAAACTCGCGCTTGTCCCAGACCTTGACGGCCCGGCGGTGGCGCGATTCGTGCTGGCCGATGCGCACCCCTTCGGGATTGTAGCCATAAGCGCCAAAGGGCGAAGTTCCCGCTGTGCCGAGCCATTTGTTGCCGCCCTGATGGCGGGCCTGCTGTTCGGCCAGCCGTTGCCGCAGCTTGTCCATCAGCGCCTGAAAGTCGCCGGTTGCGTGAATGGCGGCTTTCTCCTCCTCGGTCAGCAGCTTTTCGGCCAGCTTTTCCAGCCAGTCGCGGGGAAGGTCGATGGCATTGACCAGCGCCTCGGCCGGGACGGTTTCCAGCCCCGAAAATGCTTCGGCAAAGGCGCGGTCGAAGCGGTCGATATGGCGTTCGTCTTTGACCATGGACAGGCGTGCGAAATGGTAAAACCCATCCACCGACCAGCCCGGCACGCCTGCTGCCATGCCGGTCAGCAGGTCCAGATATTCGCGTAGCGAGACCGGAACCCCGTGGCGGCGCAGCGTGGTCAGGAAGCCGGTCAACATGGATCAGCCCGCCCGCAGCAGGAAAATGGTTGCAAACAGCGCGACCAGCCCGCAGATCAGGGCGTGAACCATCGCATATTGCGCCCGGTCCTTGCGGTTGCCGCCAAGGCGGCCAGCCCGCAGCCAGCCAAATACGGCCCCCAGAAGCAATGCGGCGATAACAAGCATGAATGACCCTTTCCCGAACCATCTCAAGGGATAGCGCCCACACCCCATCAAGTCGAGTGGGGCGCAGGGTAGTGATCAGCAGAATCAAGAGCCGAATAAAAGTCATGTCCTTTGTTTGGCACGGAATGTTTAAGATTTCGTTGATTGCCGTGAAATAAGGGCGGGGGCTTGAATGGATGCAGGGGCCGCGCTACCTTTAGCCTAACTTGTATCGGAGGGCGTGTGTCATGGCGCCCAAGCGTCCCGCGGGCGGGGGCGCGATCCCGAAGGCCGTCGTGAAGCAAAAGCCGCTTGCGGCGCCAACGGTCGAACCACCTGCTGCCCGCACCGCCGGGGAAGACGGGCTTTATGCCGCGCTCGACCTTGGAACCAACAGTTGCCGGATGCTGATTGCCCGCCCGTCGGGCGGACAGTTTCAGGTGATCGACAGCTTTTCCAAACCTGTCCAGCTTGGGCATGGTCTGGAGGCATCTGGCAGGCTGTCGCGCGGGTCGATGGCCCGGACGGTTCATGCCTTGCAGGTCTGTCGCCGCAAGTTGGACACGCATGGCGTGGCCCGGATGCGGCTGGTGGCGACCGAAGCCTGCCGTCGTGCCCGAAATTCCCGTGATTTCCTGCGTATGATCCGGCGTGAAACCGGCTTGCCGGTGGAGATCATCGAGGCTGAGGAGGAGGCCCGGCTTGCGGTAATTTCCTGCGCGCCGCTGGTCAGCCAGCGCACGGAAACGCTGATGGTGGTGGATATCGGCGGCGGCTCGACCGAGCTGGTCTGGATCGACCTGAGCAATGTGGACCCGCGCGAACGCTCCCGCGCGATCATGCGGCTGTCGGACGGGTTTGCCCCGCGCGGACCGGATGCGGCGCGGGTGGTGGACTGGATCAGTGTGCCGCTTGGCGTGGCGACGCTGCGCGACCAGTTCGCGGATGTGGCCGACGATCAGGGCCGTTTTGCGCTGATGAGCTGGTATTTCGAGGAAAAACTGGCCGATTTCAGCCCCTATGCGGCGGGGTCGCCACCAGAGCATTTCCAGATTATCGGGACTTCGGGGACGGTGACGACGGTGGCGGCCAGCCATTTGGGGTTGAAGCGTTACGATCGCACCAAGGTTGATGGCCTCAGCATGAGCAGCGCACAGATCGACAAGGTGATCCGTGATTACCTGTCGCTTGGTCCCGACGGGCGGCGCGACGATCCGCGCATCGGGCGCGAGCGTCACGCGCTGATCATGTCCGGCGCGGCGATTTTGCAGACGCTGATGCGGGTCTGGCCGACCGAACGCTTGTCGGTGGCGGATCGCGGTCTGCGCGAGGGCCTGCTATATGCGCAGATGGTGCGCGACGGGGTGCTGACCCCTGACACGATGAACGGAGTGGCCTGATGGCGAAGAAACCGGGCGAGGGGCGCAAATCCTCGGGGCGCGGGCAGCGTGATCTGAAGGTGCGGGTCAAGACCGCCAAGGGGCGTAAGTTGTCCAGCAAGCTGTGGCTGGAACGACAGTTGAATGACCCCTATGTTGCCCGTGCCAAACGCGAGGGGTTTCGCGGACGGGCGGCCTATAAGATTCTGGAACTTGACGATAAATATCGGTTTTTGGTGCCGGGCGCGCGGGTTGTCGATTTGGGCTGCGCGCCGGGAGGCTGGTGCCAGGTGGCAGTGGCGCGGGTCAATGCCTTGGGCGAAAAATCCGGCAAGGCGCGTGGCACGGTGTTGGGGGTCGATCTGCAAGACGTCGACCCGATTGCCGGGGCTGATCTGCACCAGCTTGATTTCCTGTCTGACGGGGCCGACGATCTGGTGAAAGGCTGGCTGGGCGGTCCGGCGGATGTCGTGATGTCGGATATGGCGGCTGCCAGTTCGGGCCATAAAGGCACCGATCACCTGCGGATTGTGGCTCTTGTCGAGGCGGCGGCGCAGCTTGCCTTTGATGTGCTGGTGCCGGGCGGCACTTTTGTCGCCAAGGTGCTGGCGGGCGGGGCCGAGAATGAGATGCAGGCCATGCTCAAGCGCAATTTCGACAAGGTGGCGAATGTGAAGCCGCCTGCGAGCCGTTCGGATTCTTCGGAAAAATTCGTTGTGGCGCAGGGGTTTCATGGCCGGGGGTTGCGCACGGCGGATCAAGGCGCGGCGGATCAGAACCTGCGCGGTGAGAATGGCGACCTGCCCCATGACGGGCGGGATTTGGGCGGCGCGACCTCGGCCTGATAGACCTGCGGGGTGCGCCCGGTCGCGGCGACCACCGTGCGGGCGAAATGCGCCACCCCGGTATAGCCCAGCCGGTCCGCGATCTGCTGTGGGGTGGAACGCCCCTCTCGCAGCAGGGCGAGGCCAAGTTCCAGCCGCAGCGTGTTCATCACCTCGACCGCGCGGCGGCCGCGCAAATGCAAGCAGACCCGATCCAGCCGCGCCGCGTCGCAGCCAAGCTGCGTCGCCAGTTCCGAGATCGTGTGGCCTGATCCCATCGCAGCGCGGGCCAGCCCGCAAAAGGCGCTGAAAAGCTGATGATCGTCGCGGGCGGGGGCGGGCTGTGATGGTGTCGGGGTAAGGTCGCGGATATGCAGCGAGATCAGCCCGAGGTGATAGGGCAGCGCCGCGGCCAGCGAGGCGTTGCGCAGCGAATCCAGATCATGCAGCAAGGCCCGGACCGAGCCATTTCCGGGCTGGCCCATCACTGGCGTGGGGGACATGGTGCCGTCGGTCATGTGGCGCGGCAGCAGCAAGACCTGACCACGGGTGCCTTCGGTCGGGTGGACGGAAAAGGCGGTTCCGGCGGGCAGCCACGCCAGATTGTCGCCGCGCAGCAAATGCCGCTGGCGCCCGATCAGCAATTCCAGCAAGCCGGTTTGCACCACGATCAGCGCGTGATCGCCGCGCGGGCGCGGGTGTGGCTGCGCCCGTTCAGCGCCCCAGATGAATTGCGCCAGCGGCATCTGGCGCAGCCCCTGACCGGCATCTGGCGGCGCGGTCAGCCCGTGGCGCAGCGGGGCTGCATCATTGGCCGGGGGCAGGGGCTGCGGCCCAAGCTGTGCCCGCCCCTCGGCAATGCGGGGGGCGTTGACCTGAACCGGCGTGACCTGTGGCGCATCACGCAAGACGAACTGGCGGTCGGGCCAGTCTGTCGGCGCAAGGGGCAGGTCAGGCTGCGGCATCGGATCGCTTCTCCTTGTGATCGGCGGCTTTTTGCCGGTTAACGTTAACTTGCACGAATCGTTTCCTGATTCATGCCCGGAAAAGCTGAAGATCAGGTTAACAGCGCAGATTTTTCGGTGACGTTACGGTAAAGGCACGATTTTCAGGCGATCTGGATGGTTTTCCAGTCGCGCATCCGGTTCCGAAACCAGATTCGCTGTGATTTCGCATATTGACGGCTGGCGATAATGGCCAGTTCGCGTGCCTGATCCAGCGTTGATTCGCCGCGCAGATGGGCGACCAGCTCGGGCGCACCGATGGCCCGCGCCCATTGTGCGGCGGGGTTCCATTGCGGCAGCATCGCCCGCACCTCGTCCAGCGCCCCCTGTTCCAGCATCAGGTCGAACCGCCGTGCGATGCGCTCTGCCAGCCAGTCGCGGTCCGAGGTCAGAACCAGCCCATGCGCCTGTTCCAAAGGGATCAGCGGCGGCGGAGTCTCGGCCTGCCATGCCGCGATGCCGCGGCCGGTGGCGGTCAGAACTTCCCACGCGCGCTGGACGCGGACGGGATTTTGCAGGTCGATGCGGGTGCGGGTTTCAGGGTCCAGTGCTGCAATCATCTGCGCCAGTCCGCCCGAGGCCAGCAACGCATCAGACCGCGCCCGGATTGCGGGCGGCGTTTCGGGAATATCGGCCAGCCCCTTGGTCAATGCGGTCAGGTAAAGCCCGGTGCCACCAACGATAATCAGCCGCCCCGGCAGGCTTGCTACCTGCCGCAACCAGTCGCCCACAGAATAAGTCTCGCCCGGCGCCATATGACCATAGAGCGCATGGGGGGCTTGCGATTCCTCGGTCAGCGACGGCCGGGCGGTCAGCACGCGCCAGCAGGACCAGACCTGCAACGCATCGGCATTGACCACGGTGCCGCCCTGCACCCGTGCAATGGCCAGCGCCAGCGCGGATTTGCCGCTGGCGGTCGGCCCGGCGATCAGCACATGGCGGGCCGGGTCAAGCGTTTGGATCAGATCGGCGGAATCAGCAGTCATCATATCGCAAGCGGTTGAACTATGCCCCGTTTTGCGACATTTTGCGCAACAAGGAAACCAGCGTGAAAGGGAAGGCCCATGTCCGATTCTGAAACTCAGGCGGCGCTTCCCTACAAGCGTGTCATGCTGAAAATCTCGGGCGAGGCGCTGATGGGCGATCAGGGCTTTGGTCTGCATCCCCCGACGGTGGCCCGCATCGCGGATGAGGTCGAATCGGTTCACAAGCTGGGCGTCGAGATCTGCATGGTGATCGGTGGCGGCAACATCTTTCGCGGTCTCTCGGGCAGCGCGCAGGGGATGGAGCGCGCGACGGCTGACTATATGGGGATGCTTGCCACGGTGATGAATGCGCTGGCCGTGCAATCCGCGCTGGAGGCCAAGGGTCTGCATTGCCGCGTCATCAGCGCCATCCGCATGGATGAGGTGGCCGAACCTTATATCCGCCGCCGCGCCGTTCGCCATCTGGAGAAAAAGCGCATCTGCATCTTTGCCGCAGGCACCGGCAACCCCTATTTCACCACCGACACGGCGGCGACGCTGCGTGCCAATGAGATGGGCTGCGAGGCGATCTTCAAAGGCACTAAGGTCGATGGCGTCTATGATAAAGACCCGAAAAAATTCCCGGATGCCAAGCGTTATCAAGAGGTCAGCTATGATGAGGTGCTGCAAAAGCATCTGGGCGTGATGGATGCCTCGGCCATCGCGCTGGCCCGTGACAATAACCTGCCGATCATTGTGTTCTCGCTGGATGAACCGGGCGGGTTCCGGGCCATTCTGGCGGGCGAAGGCACCTATACGCGGGTGCATAACTAAAACTTTAAGTAAATCGCGCTTGCTTGGCGTGGTGGCTTGGGCCTAGGTGGCGGCAAAATACGCCACCATCAGGAAGCCATGCCAAGCCGTCTTGCCGATTGGGTCGAAAGCCCCGCGATTACCCGCTTTATTACCTTTGTGATCCTGTTCAATGCGGTGATTCTGGGGCTGGAAACCTCGGGCAGCATCATGGCGCGTTGGGGCGGACTGATTACCGCGCTGGATTATATCTGCCTTGCGATTTTCGTTGCGGAAATTGGGATCAAGCTGGCCGGACGCGGGCCGCGGTTTTTCCGCGATGGCTGGAATGTCTTTGACTTTATCGTTGTGGGTATCGCGCTGGTGCCGGCGGCGCAGGGGCTGGCGGTGTTGCGGGCGCTGCGGGTTCTGCGTTTGCTGCGGGTGGTGTCGGTCTCACCGCAGTTGCGCCGCGTGGTCGAGGGGTTTCTGGCCGCCGTTCCGGGCATGGCCAGCGTGTTTCTGCTGATGGGGATTATCTTTTACATCGGGGCGGTGATTGCGACCAAGCTGTTCGGGCAGGCTTTTCCCGAATGGTTCGGTGATCTGGGCAATTCGGCCTATTCGTTGTTTCAGGTGATGACGCTGGAAAGCTGGTCAATGGGCATCGTCCGCCCGGTGATGGAGGTGTTCCCGCTGGCATGGGTTTTCTTTGTGCCTTTTATCCTGATGACGACCTTTGCGGTGATGAACCTTGTCGTGGGTCTGATCGTGAACTCGATGCAGGACGCCCATCAGGCTGAGGAAAATGCCGCCACCAGCGCCTATCGGGATGAGGTCCTGTCCCGCTTGCGTGAGATCGAGGAACGGCTGAACCGCGCCGAAAGTGGCAGATAAGCTGCGGACCGCATAAGCTCTCTTTGCCAGCGGCCTGCTTTGCGGTTACAAGCGTTGAAAATCTGAAGATGAGGCAGCCCGATGGCAGATGATATTGAAATCGATACCGACGATCTGGAACGCCGGATGAAAGGCGCGATGGAGGCCCTGCGGCATGAGTTTGGTTCCCTGCGCACCGGCCGGGCCTCGGCCAGCATGGTCGAGCCAATCATGGTTGACGCCTATGGCAGCATGACGCCGATCAACCAGATCGGCACCGTCAACGTGCCGGAACCGCGCATGGTGACGATCAACGTCTGGGACAAGGCGCTGGTCGGCAAGGCCGAAAAGGCGATCCGTGAATCCGGTCTGGGGATCAATCCGCAGCTGAATGGCACCATCATCATGCTGCCCATCCCCGAGCTGAACGAGGAGCGCCGCAAAGAGCTGACCAAGGTTGCCGCGCAATATGCCGAACACGCCCGCGTGGCGGTGCGCAATGTGCGCCGTGATGGTATGGACAAGATCAAAAAGGCCAAATCCAATGGTATGGCCGAGGATGATCAGAAATTCTGGGAAACTGCCGTGCAAGAGCTGACCGACAAGTTCATCGCCGAGGTGGACAAGGCGCTGGAAGGCAAGCAGCACGAAATCATGCAGGTCTGATCCGATGGCCGCTGTCCCCGCCTCACTGCCGACTCATCCGGGTTCCGCCGGGGCGTCGCGCCATGTCGCCATCATCATGGATGGCAATGGTCGCTGGGCGGTCGAACGCGGCTGGCCGCGTCTGGTCGGCCATCGCCGCGGGGCCGAGCGGGTCAAGCAGATTGTCCGCGCTTGCCCTGATCTTGGGGTGGACTGGCTGACGGTCTATGCGTTTTCTACGGAAAACTGGAAGCGTTCGACCGAAGAAGTGCTGGGTCTGATGGGGATTTTCGCCCGTTATATTCAGAATGAAGCCGACCGTATGGCATCTGAAGGCGTGCGTCTGCGCTTTATCGGTGGGCGGGAACGTCTGGCACCCAAGCTGCAACGGCTGATGGCGGGGATCGAGGCGCGGACGGCTTCGAACAGTCGCCTGAACCTGACCATCGCCATTAACTATGGTGGCCGGGACGAACTGACCCGCGCGGCCAATCGTCTGGCGGCGAAGATGGCCTCGGGCGAGGTCACAGCCCCGGCCAGTGAGGCTGATTTCGCGGCCTGTCTCGATACAGCCGGTCATCCTGAACCCGATCTGGTGATCCGCACCTCGGGCGAGACGCGGACTTCCAATTTCCTGCCCTGGCAGGCGTCCTATGCGGAATATGAGTTCACGCCGACGCTTTGGCCGGATTTCACGCCGGATCATCTGGCGCAGATTATGGCCCGTTTCGACCTGCGCAACCGACGCTTTGGTGGGGTATGAGCGGGGCGGCGGGCCGATGGGCTGACCTGTCGCGGCGGGTGATCTCGGCGGCGGTGTTGCTGGCGATCGGTGCGGTTTTGGCCGTGGCCGAAGGGATCTGGCTGCGGCTGGGCATGGGCGCGATCATTGGTGTGACCTTTTGGGAGCTGGCGCGGCTGACCGGCTGGCGGCACCCGGAAATGCATGGCACGCTGTTTGGCAAGCACCGCTCTGTCGTGCTTGGCGTTGTTGCCGGGCTGTCGCTTTATGCGGCGCTGAATATCTGGGATTGGTGGGGGGTGCTGTTCCTGTTTGTCCCGCTTTTGCTGGGTCTGCCCGGTGCGCTGAAATCGGATCAATGGGTCTATGCGGCGTTCGGACTGGCGATTTTGCTGGTTGGTTACGGCCTTGTCGGCTTTCGTGAGGTTTATGGCCTGCCCTTTGTGCTGTGGTTGATGGGCATTGTGATTGCATCCGACATTCTGGGGTATTTCGCCGGAAAAATGATCGGTGGCCGCAAGTTCTGGCCGCAGCTCAGCCCCAAGAAAACATGGTCCGGCACGATTGCAGGCTGGATCGGCGCGGCGCTGGTCGGGGTGGTCTTGGTGGCCAGCGGTCATGGTGATCCGGCGCTGATCTGGGTGTCGCCACTGGTCGCGTTTGCGGGGCAGATGGGGGATATTGTCGAAAGCTGGCTGAAGCGGCGCGCCGGGGTCAAGGACAGTTCGAACCTGATCCCCGGTCACGGCGGCTTCATGGATCGTTTTGATGCGATCAGCGGGGCCACGCTGGCGGTGATGTTCATTGGCCTGCTGATGACTTTGCCGCAGGTGTTCTGACCCGTCATGCGCAGCGTCTCGATCTTTGGGGCCACCGGGTCCATTGGCGAAAGTGCCTTTGATCTGTTGCAAGGCGGCGATTATCGCGCCGTTGCGCTGACCGGCGGTCGCAATATTGCCCGTCTGGCGCAGCAGGCGCGGGCCTTGCGGGCGGAAATCGCAGTCACGGCCTTCCCCGAATTGCTGGACGATCTGCGCGCGGCACTGGCGGGCAGTGGGGTTCAGGCCGCTGCCGGACCGCAGGCGATTTGCGAGGCTGCGGACTGGCCTGCCGACTGGTCGCTGTCAGCGATTATCGGTGCGGCCGGGCTGGCACCGGGGCTGCGGGTGTTGGAACGGGGCGGCACTTTGGCGCTGGCGAATAAGGAATCTCTGGTCTGCGCCGGGCCTTTGGTGATGGAAACAGCGGCCCGGACGGGGGCGCGCATCCTGCCGGTTGATTCCGAACATTCCGCGATTTTTCAGGCGCTTGGTGTGGATGATCCGGCGGCAGTCGCTTCGGTCACGATTACGGCTTCGGGCGGGGCGTTTCGTGACTGGCCGCTGGAGGCGCTGGAGGCGGCGACGGTCGAACAGGCCAGCACACATCCGAATTGGGCGATGGGCCAGCGTATCACGATCGATTCCGCCAGCATGTTCAATAAGGCGCTTGAGGTTATTGAGGCGCATGAGTTTTTTGGCCTGACCCCGGATCAGATCCGGGTGCTGGTGCATCCCGAAAGCATCATTCACGCGATGGTCACGCATCACGATGGCGGCACGCTGGCGCATCTTGGCCCGCCGGATATGCGCCACGCCATCGGCTATGCGCTGAACTGGCCGGGTCGGGTGCCGCTGCCGCTGGCGCCGCTGGATCTGGCGGCGATGGGCAGCCTGACGTTTCGCGCTCCGGACGAAGCCCGCTGGCCCGCGTTGGCGCTGGCGCGGCAGGTGATGGCGGCGGGTGGCGCGGCGGGGGCGGTGCTGAATGCGGCCAAGGAACAGGCGCTGGATGCCTTTATCGCCGGGCAAATCCGGTTTCCGCAGATGGCGCAGCTTGTCTCGGACGCGCTGGGTCATATCTCGGGGATGGCGGGGTTCGCTCAATCACCGGGCAACCTTGAAACGGTTTTGGAATGGGATGCAGCGGCCCGCAGGCGGGTGCGTGAACAGGTGACGAATGGTTGATTTTCTGTCCGGCGTTGGTGGCTCTCTTTGGACATTGGCGGCTTTCGTGGTGGCGCTGGCCATTATCGTGACCGTGCATGAGTTCGGGCATTACATCGTCGCCCGCTGGTCCGGCATCCGGGCCGAGGTGTTCTCGGTCGGGATGGGGCCGCGCCTGTGGGGCCGCCGTGACCGGCATGGCACGCTTTGGCAGATCGCGGCGCTGCCGATTGGTGGTTATGTCCGTTTTCTTGGTGATGAGAACATGGCCAGTGCGGGCGATCAGCAGGCCAACGCGCAAAAGGTCGATCCCGCGTTGCGGCGGCAGACGTTGGGGGGCGCACCGCTTTGGGCGCGGGTGGCGACGGTTTCGGCGGGGCCGGTGTTCAACTTTGTCCTGTCCACGCTGATTTTCGCCGGTTTTCTGATGGTGCAGGGCGTTCCGCGCGATGAGATCGTTGTGGGCAAGGTCAACCCGCTGCCCGTCGTCAGCCAGTTGCAACCCGGTGACAAGGTGTTGGCGGTTGATGGCCATGAGGTCGCGGGCTGGCGTGACTTTTTCACTCTGACCGATGAGCGGAGTGGGGCTAATTTCGATTGGCTGGTCGAACGCGACGGTCAGCGCCTGACCGTGACCGGCCCCGACCCGATGCCGGCCCGGATCGGGGGCGTCACCCCGCGCAGCGCGGCGGCCTCTGCCGGCCTGCGCGAAGGCGAGGTGGTGACAGCCATCAACGGTCAGCCGGTGCAGCGGTTCCGGCAACTTTACGAGATGGTGACAGCGAATGAGGGCGCGCCGCTGGAGCTGGACATATGGTCGCCCGATGGCCGAACCCGTCAGGTCAGCCTGACTCCGAAGCAGCAGGACTTCCCGACGGCTGACGGCGGGTTTGAGCGGCGCTGGCTGATCGGTGTCAGCGCAGGCCAGCCGTTCCAGCCCGAGACAGAGGCGCTTGGCCCGCTGGCCGCTTTGCAGGGCGGCTGGGACCGGACCTGGGGGGTGATAACGTCGTCGGTCACGGGCATGGCGGCGATGATCGGCGGGCAGATCTCGACCTGCAACATGGGCGGCGCGATCAGCATTGCCGAGAGCACCGGGCAGATGGCCAGTTCGGGCGGTGCGGATTTCATCTGGTGGATTGCGGTTTTGTCAGCGGCAATCGGCTTTCTGAACCTGCTGCCGATCCCGGTTCTGGATGGCGGGCATCTGGCCTTTTATGCCTATGAAGCCGTGTTCCGGCGCCCGCCTTCGGAACGGGCGGTGCATCTGCTGACGATGATTGGCATGGCGTTGGTGCTGTCACTGATGATTTTCGGCCTCTCGAACGATCTTTTCTGCCCGTGATGCGCGCTTGTCTTTGACAGGCCCGCAGGGAAAAGGGTAGGGATCAAGGCAAAACATGGGGCGCGACAAACCGGCCCCGCAGGTCAGGACGAGGGCGGCCATGTCGAACGGTAAAGTGAAATCTTCCCTGCGCGGGATGCGCAACAGTGCTGCGATGGCCATGGTGCTGGCGCTGACCGTGCCTGCGCTGCTGGTCCCGGCACCGGCTGCGGCGCTGGTGTTCAGCAATGTGCGCATCGAGGGGGCCGAGCGGATTGAGCCGGAAACCATCCTGTCCTATACCAATATTGCGCGGGGCGAAAACGTCAGCGCCGGGCAGTTGAACGACGCCACACAGCGGCTGATGAACTCGGGCCTGTTTGAAAGTGCCGAGGTGGTGCCACAGGGCAGCACGCTGGTGGTGCGGGTCCGTGAATATCCGACGATCAATGTCATCAGCTTTGAAGGCAACCGCCGGGCCAAGGATTCGGAGCTGGAAAAGATTGTCAAAAGCCAGGCTCGTCGCGTCTATTCCCCTGCCACGGCTGAGGCCGACGCGCAGGAAATCAGCAAATACTACGCCGCGCAGGGCCGTCTGGCCGCCCGCGTCGATCCGCGGATCATTCGCCGCGACGGCAACCGCGTCGATCTGGTGTTCGAGGTTCGTGAAGGCGACGTGACCGAGATCGAACGCATCGGCTTTACCGGGAACCGTGCTTTCTCGGACCGGCGCTTGCGCAATGTGCTGTCCACCAAACAGGCAGGGATTTTGCGGACCTTCATCCGCTCGGACACGTTTGCCGCAGAACGTATCCCGCTGGATGAACGGCTGCTGACCGATTTTTACCGCTCGCGCGGTTATGCCGATTTTCAGGTACAGGCGGTTTCGCCGGAACTGACCCGCGAACGCGATGCTTTCTATGTGACGTTCCAGATTCAGGAAGGCCCGCGTTATACCTTTGGCAAGGTCGATACGATCAGCCAGATTCCGGGGCTGGATGCCAGCGTTTATGGGGCGGAAAACCGGGTGCGCAGCGGCGAGGTTTACAACCCTGCGGCCATTGATAACTCGATCCGCCGTATGGAAAATCTGGCCATCCGTCAGGGGCAGGACTTTGTGCGGATTGAGCCGCAGATCACCCGTAATATGCGCGATCAGACGCTGGACCTGACCTATGTTATCAGCCGTGGCCCGCGCGTCTTTATCGAGCGCATCGACATCGAGGGCAACACCTCGACCCTTGACCGGGTGATCCGGCGCGAGTTTTCCAGCGTCGAGGGCGACCCGTTCAACCCCCGCGAAATCCGCAATTCAGCAGAACGCATCCGTGCGCTTGGCTATTTTGCCGATGCGCAGGTGGAAACCCGGCAGGGCACCAGCCCGCAGGATGTGATCGTCGATGTGAACGTCGAGGAACAACCGACTGGCAGCCTGAGTTTTGGCGCCAGCTATGGTGTCAACTCGGGCGTGGGTCTGAATGTCGGGTTGCAGGAACGCAACTTCATGGGCCGGGGGCAAGAGCTGTCCTTCTCGATCTCGACGGCCAGCAGCAACCAGAACAGCGGCTTTACCTTTGTTGAGCCGTATTTCCTGGGCCGGAATGTGCGCTTCCGCACGTCGCTGTGGTATAACACCACCGACTCCGAGAACGCCGATTTCAACACCCGCAGCCTTGGCGGTCTGCTGGGGCTGGAGTTCCCGATTTCCGAGAACGGTCGTTTGGAACTGCGCTATCGTCTTGCCAAGGACACGATCAAGGATGTTGCCGACGACACCTCGCGCATCATTGCATCCGAGGAGGGCAGCTATGTCAGCTCTGCTCTTGGTTATAGCTATAGCTGGGACAGCCGTCGTCGCGGGCTGGAAGATCCGACCGTCTATAAGTTCAGCTTCGGTCAGGATTTCGCGGGAGTCGGTGGTGATGTCGAATCCGTGAAAACCTCGGTTCTGGCTGGTGTGCAAAGCACGGCATGGCGTGACGATGTGACCCTCTCGGCCGAGGTCGAGGGCGGCGCGGTGCATATGCTGGGGGATGATCCCAGCCGGATCACCGACCGCTTTATGAATGGCAGCCGTATTCGCGGGTTTGAACCCGATGGGATCGGGCCGCGTGACTTTGCTTCGGCCAATAGCGATGCTGTTGGCGGTAATTTCTTCTGGGTCGCCCGTGCCGAGGCGCGCTTCCCCGTCGGCCTGCCCGAGGAATACGGGATTCAGGGCGGCGTCTTTGCTGATGCCGGTTCTGTCTGGGGGCTGGACAGCGCCACCCGCGCGGTTGCCGGGGCGGATGTGGGTGACAGCTACAAGATGAACGTGCGGGCTTCGGTCGGGGTGTCGATGTTCTGGGATACGCCGATCGGGCCGCTGCGCCTGAACTATGCCAAGGCCGTCAAAAAGATGGATTACGACGAAGAACAGCAATTCGACGTGACGATCTCGACCCGGTTCTGATGGGGCTGGTTCTGATGCGTCGGGTGGGTTCTCTGGCGTTGCTCTCGGTGCTGGTTGCCGGGCCGGGGAGCGCGCAACAGGTGCCCCCCCCGGCGCTGGCTGCGCCCGAGGTTGCGCCCGTGACCATTCCCGAGGCGCTGCCGGATGGGGCTGAGGTTCCAGTTCTGACCGTGGACCGCGACCGGCTGTATCTGGAATCGGCCTGGGGCCAACGGGCGATGGCAGACTATCAGGCTGCGGCGCGGGAATTGGCGACGGAGAACGACCGTCTGGCCGCGCAGCTTTCGCAAGAGGAGGCCGCGCTGACCGAAAGCCGCGCGACCCTGCCGCCCGAAGAGTTTCGCAGCCGCGCGCGTGCTTTTGACGAACGGGCCACCACGGTCAGGGCAGAACGTGCAGCGGCGCTGCGCCAGTTGAATCAGGATACCGACAACGACCGTGCGCAATTTCTGCAAACTATTGGGCCGGTGATTGCCGATGAAATGCGCCGGCGCGGCGCGGTGGTGATGCTGGATCAGCGCACGGTGTTTCTGTCGATCTCTGGCATTGATGCGACCGAGGATCTGATCGCCCGCATCAATACCGAAATCGGGGACGGCAGCGCGGCAGATTAACCCGCTTGCGCCGCCAGATTGACCAGCCGGGTCTCGATCAGGTCGAACAGCGCCTTGCTATCGACATCGCGCATAAAAAGGCAATTTGGCTGGCGACCGCTGACCCGCCACCAGTCAGCTACGGTCATGCCGGTGGTGAAGCGGCCTTCAAGCTCGATTTCCACGTTGATTTCCCGGCCCTGGAACAGATCAGGTGCGATCAGCCAGGCAATCGTGCAAGGATCATGCAGAGGTCCGGTGGCCTCGCCATATTTCTCGACGTCAAAGCGTTCGTAGAAGCCAAGCCAGCCGCCGACGACCTGCCCAAGCCGCCCATGCTGCGCGATTTGCGCCACCCAGCCACGCGGGATCAGGGCGCGGTGCGTCACATCCAGCGGCATGGCAACCAAGGGCACGCCGCTGGCAAAGACCTGCGCTGCGGCCTCGGGGTCAACATAGATGTTGAACTCGGCGGTGGGGGTGATGTTGCCGACCTCGAAATAAGCGCCGCCCATCAGCACGATGCGCTGCACACGGGGGATGATGTCGGGGGCGCGCTGAAAGGCCGTGGCGATATTGGTCAGCGGGCCGATCGGCACCAGCGTGACCGTGCCGGGGGCCTCGCGGCGCAGGGTCTCGATGATGAAATCGACACCATGCTGGGGCTGCAAGGGAATGGTCGGGTCGGGCAGCACCGCGCCGTCCAGCCCGGTTTTGCCATGGACATGCTCCGCCGTCACCAGATCACGGCTCAGCGGGCGGTCGCAGCCTGCGAAAACCGGCACATCAGGCCGCCCGGCCAGCTCGCAGATCAGCCGCGCATTGCGTTCCGTCAGGGGCAGGGGGACGTTCCCGGCCACCGCTGTAATCCCCAAAACCTGCAATTCCGGGCTGGCCAGCGCCAGCAAAATGGCGATGGCATCGTCCTGCCCCGGATCGGTGTCGATAATGATTTTCTGCGCCATGCCGGCCCCCTTGCTTTGCCTTTGGTTTGCCCGGTTGCCGCCGTCGGCGCAACTGCCATTGACGGGCGCGGGCGGGCTTGTTAGCTGCCCGACATGGCACGCGCACCGCTTCTTCAATTGACCGATATTTCCCTGACCTTTGGCGGCAATCCCGTTTTCGACGGGCTGTCCCTGACCGTTCAGCAAGGCGACCGGGTGGCGCTGGTTGGGCGCAATGGTTCGGGAAAATCCACGCTGATGAAGGTGATGGCGGGGCTGGTCGAGCCGGACCGAGGCACCGTGGTGACGCCCGCCGGAACGCAGGTCGGCTATATGGAGCAAGACCCGGATCTGTCGGGCTTTGAAACGCTTGGTGATTTTGCGCGTGCGGGCCTGCCGGAATCCGAGGGCTACCGGGTCGAGATGGCCGCCGAAGGGCTGAAATTCGACCCGGCGCGTCCCGTGATAACCGCCAGTGGAGGCGAACGTCGCCGCGCCGCGCTGGCCCGGCTGCTGGCCGAGGCGCCCGACCTGATGCTGCTGGATGAGCCGACCAACCATCTGGATATTCAGGCGATTGGCTGGCTTGAAGAACAGCTTGCTAACACCCGCACGGCCTTTGTGCTTATCAGTCACGACCGGGCGTTTTTGCGTGTGCTGACGCGCGCAACGCTTTGGGTTGACCGGGGCGAGGTGCGCCGTCAGGATCGTGGCTTTTCCGGTTTTGAGGAGTGGCGCGAGGAGGTTTGGGCCGCCGAGGATGACGCCCGCCACAAGCTTGACCGCAAGATCAAAGCTGAGGCGCGTTGGGCCGTCGAGGGCATCAGTGCCCGGCGCAAGCGCAACATGGGCCGCGTCCGTGCGCTGGCTGATCTGCGGGCTGAACGTGCCGCGCAAATCCGGCGGCAGGGCACGGCGGCGATGGCGCTGGACGGCGGGCCGCAATCCGGAAAGCGGGTGATCGAGGCGCGTGGTATCAGCAAGGCTTTCGGTGATCGAGTGATCCTGAAACCCTTTGACCTGCGGGTTCTGCGCGGTGACCGGATCGCCTTTGTCGGTCCGAATGGGGCAGGGAAAACTACGCTTATCAAGATGCTGACCGGAGAGATGACCCCGGATGCAGGCAATATTACGTTGGGCACCAATATTGAAATGGCGGTGTTCGATCAGGCGCGGTCTGCGATTAACCCCGAGGTCAGCTTGTGGGATGCTCTGGCAGGCGATCCCGATATGCGGGTGTCGGGCCGGGCCGATCAGGTCATGGTGCGTGGCCAGCCCAAGCATGTGGTCGGCTATCTGAAAGATTTCCTGTTTGATGAGGCGCAGGCGCGTGCGCCGGTTGGCAGCCTCTCGGGTGGGGAAAAGGCGCGGCTTTTGCTGGCGCGGATCATGGCAAAGCCTTCGAATCTGCTTGTTCTGGATGAGCCAACAAACGACCTGGATGTGGAAACCCTTGATCTGCTTCAGGATATTCTGGGCGATTATGACGGCACTGTGCTGCTGGTCAGCCATGATCGCGACTTTATCGACCGCGTGGCCACAGCAACCGTGGCGATGGAGGGCGATGGTCGCGCGGTGATCTATCCCGGCGGCTGGTCTGATTATCAGGCGCAGCGCCCAGAGGCGATTGAGATACCCAAGCCGGCCCCCAAACCCGAGGCGAAATCCGATGTGCTGTCTGTGGATAAGCCTGCGAAATCCGGCCTGTCCTTTACCGAGCGCCACCGGCTTGAGGCGCTGCCCGCCGAGATGGAACGGCTGGAGGCCGAGATCGCCAAGCTGACCGACTATCTGGCGCAGCCCGATCTGTTCCAGACGGCCCCCGCCAAGTTCAAAAAGGCCAGCGAAGGCTTGGCCGAACGGCAGGCGAAGCTGGCAGCCGCCGAGGAAGAATGGCTGGATCTGGCCGAGCGGGACAGCTGACTCGGGGCTTGACTCGGGCGTGATTTTTACCCATAAGCTGCGCACCGGCCGGGCGTCCGCTCTTGGCCGGTGTGTTATTTTTTGCAATCTCCCCATAAGGGGCGCAGTCCGAAGGCACTGAAACGCCGGTGAAAATCCGGGGCCGCAGGACGCGGAAACGTAAGGAAAATGCGATGTTCGCAGTTCTGAAAACTGGCGGTAAGCAATACCGCGTTCAGGCAGGCGATGTGCTGCGCGTGGAAAAGCTGGCCGCTGCTGCTGGTGAAAAAGTGCAGTTCAACGACGTTCTGATGATCGGCTCGACCGTTGGCGCTCCGCTGGTCGCCGGCGCTTGTGTGCAGGCCGAAGTGATCGACCAGATCAAGGCTGACAAGGTGATTACCTATGTCAAGCGTCGCCGCAAGCACTCCAGCCAGCGCACCCGTGGCCACCGTCAGCAGCTGACCCTGCTGCGCGTGACCGACCTGCTGGACAAGGGCGCCGACAAGACCGGCGTCAAGGCTGCTGTCGGTGCGCGCACCCGTGGCGTCGCTGCCGCGACCGAAGCCGCACCGTAGGAAGCCGCACCGAAGGCCGCGGGCACCCGCCCCGCCAACCTGCTGGAAGCCGCTCGTGACGGTCAGCCGGATGATCTGAAGCTGATCTCGGGCGTTGGTCCCAAGCTGGAAGAACTGCTGCATCAGAATGGTGTTTACCATTTCGATCAGATCGCCGCTTGGAAAAAGGCCGAAGTTGCCTATATGGATGAGCAACTGTCCTTCCACGGTCGCATCGAACGCGACGAATGGATCAAGCAAGCCAAGCAGCTTGCCAAAGCGAAGTAAGGGGTAAACCATGGCACATAAAAAAGCAGGCGGTTCGTCCCGTAACGGCCGCGATTCCGCTGGTCGCCGTCTTGGCGTCAAACTGTTCGGTGGTCAGGAAGCAATTGCTGGCAACATCATCGTTCGCCAGCGTGGCACGACTTGGTGGCCGGGCCAGAATGTTGGCATGGGCCGCGATCACACGCTGTTCGCGCTGACCGATGGTCGTGTGACCTTCCGCAAGGGCCTGAAAGGTCGCACCTATATTTCCGTTCTGAACACGGAAGTTGAGGCTGCCGAATAAGCCTTTATTAACATTTCGGTGTTAGCAAAGGGATCGGTGAAAGCCGGTCCCTTTGTGCTTTCCGCGCTGACGGAAGGGAGGAAGTTTACGATGAACGATGTTTTGGACGATCAACAGGTGATTCCCGCAGGGCGGGTCTTGCTGCGCCCGCTGCGCAGTTCGGATGCGGGGCTGATTTCGTTTTATACGGCTGACCGGCGGCTGGCCGAAGGTACGCGGGCGATTCCGCATCCGCTGCCGCCCGGCACCAGCGAAGCCTATGTCAAACGCGCCATGAGCGAGGGCCGGGCTGAGGATGTCTGGGCCATTGATGGCTCGGATAATGACCTGAGCGAGCTACTTGGCGTGGTCTCTCTCACCCGCACCGATGATCCTGAACAATCGGAACTGGGCTTCTGGGTCGGGCAAGGGTTCTGGAACGCAGGCTTTGCCACCGAGGCGGTCGAGGCGCTGGTCCGGGCCAATCCACACGGCTCGCGCACCCTGTTTGCCGAGGCGTTTCAGGATAATCCGGGCAGCGCGCGGGTGCTGACCAATTGCGGTTTCGATTATCTTGGTGATGCCGAAAGCTGGTCGGTGGCACGCAATGCGCGGGTGCCGACCTGGACCTATCTGCGGCGGATGGCTTAACGCAGCGTGAGGGTCTGATTTGCGCCGCTGACGAGGATCTGGCGGCTACGCGATAGCGTCAGGTTGCTGATCGGCAGGGCAACAGTGATCGAATCAACCGCCGGATTGGCCGGGGCGCTGGCCTCGAAGGAACCGGCGGGGGGCGGCGCCGCGACAAAGCGCAGGCGCAGGATGCGGTCCAGATCGGGCTGCACCCGGCGCAGGGCCTCGTTCTGATCGTTTTCCGGCAGCAATTCGGCGTCATGCCACCCTTTCGTTGGGGCCAGCCCGGTCACGACCAGCAACTGACCGCCGGGCTGATCCTCCAGCCGGGCGGACAGGATTTGCATGATCGGCTGGCGACCATCCGCCACAACCGTTGGATAGCCGCCCTCTGGCTCCAGCGTCGGGGCCTTGCGAGCGCTGCTGCCCGAGAACCAGCCGGACGGGCTCCATGCGCTGTCCCCCAAACGCCCGCAGCCTGCAAGCGCAATGGTTGAAATCAGCAAGGCGGCGGTGATGCGGGTCATGTGGGGGTCTCCGGGCCGGTGTTGTGCAATGGTTTTAGGCCATTGTGGCGCGGCGATAAAGCCACTTTGACCATCGCTCGCCCGCGCGCTAGGACAGGGGCAATGAAAGGAACCGATATGGCCAGTGCCGCTTTTGAAGATATCGTCGAAACCTTTGATTTCATGGATGATTGGGAAGATCGTTACCGTCACCTGATCGAATTGGGCAAGGCCATGCCGCCGATGGACCCGGCCTTGCAGACTCCGGCCACCAAGGTTGACGGCTGCGCCAGTCAGGTCTGGATCCTGCCGCTGATCGACGGGCAGGGCGATGCGGCCAGGTTCGATTTTCAGGGCGACAGCGATGCGCTGATCGTGCGCGGGCTGATCGCGCTGCTGCACGCGCTTTATGCGGGGCAGACGCTGGCAGAGGTTCGCAGCATTGACGCCAGCGCCGAGATGGCGCGGCTGGGTCTGGCCGAACATCTGTCGTCGCAGCGGTCAAACGGGCTGCGGGCGATGATTCAGCGTATCCGCGAATCGGTGGCTTAAACCCGCCGGGTGATCCAGCCGCCGCCCAAGACCCGGGTGCCGTTGCTTTCGTAAAAAACGCAGGCTTGTCCGGGGCTTACGCCTTCTTCGGCATCCAGAAGTTCGACCTCTGCACGGCGCGGGCCAGTCGGGCGCAGGATCGCCGGGCGCGGCGGGCGGGTTGAGCGGATGCGGCAGGAAATCTCGATCTCGCCTGCAAAAGGCTGGTCGCCAAGCCAGTTCACCTCGGCCACCGGCACGATTTTCGTCGCCAGCTCGGCCTTTGGTCCGACGACGACATGCCGTGATTCGGGGTCCAGCCGCACCACATAGAGCGGATCACCCAAACCGCCGATACCAAGCCCGCGCCGCTGTCCGATGGTGTAGTGGATCACCCCGCGGTGCTGACCCAGAATGTTGCCATCCATATCCACAATATCGCCGGGATCGGCCGCACCGGGGCGCAGTTTCTCGATCACGGCGGCATAATTGCCGTCCGGCACGAAGCAGATATCCTGTGAATCGGGCTTGTCCGCGACCTCCAGCCCATATTCTGCCGCCAACGCCCGCGTTTCTGCCTTGCTGGCCAAATGACCCAGAGGAAAGCGCAGGAAATCAAGCTGTTCTTGCGTTGTCGAAAACAGGAAATAGCTTTGATCCCGATTCGGGTCGGCGGCCATATGCAGTTCAGCTTTGGTGCCGTCCTTGCGTTGAATATAATGGCCCGTCGCCATGCAGTCGGCGTCAAGATCGCGTGCAGTTTCCAGCAGGTCACGAAACTTGACCCGTTCGTTGCAGCGGATGCAGGGAACCGGAGTCGCGCCGGCCAGATAGGCGTCCGCGAACTCCTCGATCACCGATTCCCGGAACTTGTTTTCATAGTCCAGAACGTAATGTGGAATCCCGATTCGCTCGGCCACGCGGCGGGCGTCGTGAATATCCTGCCCGGCGCAACAAGCGCCTTTTTTCGCCAGTGCCGCGCCGTGGTCATAAAGCTGTAACGTCACGCCAATCACGTCATAACCCTGCGCTTTCAAATGCGCGGCAACGACAGAACTGTCCACGCCGCCGGACATGGCCACCACCACGCGGGTGTCTTGTGGGGCTTTGGCAAAGCCCAGCGAATTGAGTTCGGCCCCGATCCGGGGCGCAGCAGAAGATGCGGCTGTCATGGCTGTCCTTTGCCCCGGTCAAGGGGCTTTTTCGCGCAAATTTTAATCAAAATATAGGTAAAATGCCGGGGTTCTCAAGTCGTCCGTTTATCGCTTTTTAAGGGGTCTGTGCCAATCTGCCTGAAAGCGAGAAAGGTGCGATGAATGTATTTGAAGAAATGTGAAGGGCCGCGGGCCGTGGCGCTGCCCAACGGTGGCGTGCTGTCGATGGCCGATCTGCCCCCCGTGGATACGCGCTGGGTGGCCAGCCGTAAGGCCGTTGTGGTGCGCGCCGTGCGACACGGGCTGATTTCCCGCGAGGAGGCACTGGCCCGCTATGATCTGACGGGGGAGGAGTTCGATTCCTGGGTCCAGGCGGTAAATCTGTATGGTCCCAAGGCGTTGCGTGTGACTGCTTTGCAGCAATATAAACAACTTTAGATTGTAAATTGTTCGTGAGGATGCCAGTAACGGGATATTAACCTTTTTAGCCTAGCTCTGAGAGCAGAGAGCCGAATCAAGGAAATTGCCGATGCGTATTCTTCTGATCGAAGACGATCCGACCACCGCCCGCAGCATTGAACTCATGCTGAACAACGGTGGCTATAATGTCCTGTCCACCGATATGGGGGAGGAGGGGATCGACCTTGCGAAACTGTATGATTACGATCTGATTTTGCTGGATCTGGACCTGCCGGACATGCACGGGATCGAGGTTCTGCGTCAGATTCGCTTGTCGCGGGTCAATACGCCAATCCTGATTCTGACCGGCTCGGACGATACCGAAAGCAAGCTGCGCGGATTTGGCTTCGGGGCTGATGATTACATGACCAAGCCCTTCAACCGCGAGGAACTGGTGGCGCGGATTCAGGCGATCATCCGGCGTTCCAAGGGGCATAGCCATGCGGTGATCCGCACCGGCGACATGGTGGTGGACATCGACAGCCGCTCGGTCGAGGTCGGGGGCAAGCTGGTGAACCTGACCGGAAAGGAATACCAGATTCTTGAACTGCTGAGCCTGCGCAAAGGCACGACTCTGACCAAGGAAATGTTCCTGAATCACCTCTATGGCGGCATGGATGAGCCGGAGCTGAAGATCATTGACGTGTTTGTTTGTAAGCTGCGCAAAAAGCTGTCGCAGGCGATGGGTGGGGCCAATCACATCGAAACCGTTTGGGGCCGTGGCTATGTGCTGCGTGACCCGGAACCGGCACCGCGGCTTCAGCAGATGGCCGGGTGAGGGCCGGGGCAGGCTGGACATGGGCCGGGCGTGGGCGCTAGTCCCTGATGTGGCAGGATCGTGATTCCGCCATAACGAGGATCAGCGCGGGGGCCGGAACGTGATGGAGATGGGGGATACTGGGGCGGTGCAGGCCCGGATGCATAGCCTTGCGGCGCAGATTCTGTCGGCAAACCTTGCTTATCACCGCGATGATGCGCCCGAGATATCGGATGCCGAATATGATGCGCTGAAACGCGAATTGTTGGCACTGGAGGCCGCTTATCCCGATCTGGTCGCGCCCGACAGTCCTAGCCAGCAGGTTGGGGCGGCCTTGGCCGAAGGCTTTGCCAAGGTTCGTCACCGTCGGCCGATGCTGTCGCTGGCCAATGCTTTCGAGGATACTGAAATCACCGATTTCACGCGCCGGATCCGAGATTTCCTGAACCTTCCGGCTTCGACACCGCTGGCATTTACGGCAGAGCCAAAAATCGACGGCCTGTCCCTGTCCTTGCGCTATGAAAACGGTGCGTTGGTCGAGGCTGCGACCCGTGGTGATGGCCGCGAGGGCGAAAACGTCACCGCCAACGCGCGCCATATTGCGGATATTCCGCAGCAATTGAACGGCGCCCCCGATATTCTTGAGGTCCGGGGCGAGGTCTATATGACCCATGCCGATTTCGCGGCGCTGAACGCGACGGGCGGCAAGACATTCGCCAATCCGCGCAATGCGGCGGCAGGGTCGCTGCGTCAGCTTGATCCAACGGTGACGGCCGCGCGTCCGCTGCGGTTTTTTGCCTATGCCTGGGGCGAGATGTCGGCCCCGCTGGCGGCAACGCAATATGAGTCGGTGCAGGCTTTGGCCCGGCTGGGGTTCTCGACCAACCCCTTGATGCGCCTGTGCTTTGGGCCAGAGGATATGCTGGACACCTATCGCGTGATCGAGGCGCAGCGGGCCACGCTGGGCTATGATATTGACGGGGTGGTTTACAAGCTGGACGATCTGGCCTTGCAGGACCGGCTTGGTTTTCGCGCGACCACGCCCCGCTGGGCCTTGGCGCATAAGTTTCCGGCGGAACTGGCATGGACGCGGTTGCGCGGGATCGAGATTCAGGTTGGGCGCACCGGGGCGCTGTCCCCCGTGGCGCGGCTGGACCCGGTGACGGTGGGGGGCGTGGTGGTGTCCAACGCCACGCTGCATAACGAAGATTACATCGCCGGGCGGGACAGCGCGGGTCAGCCGATCCGGGGCGGGCGCGACATTCGCGCTGGCGATTGGGTGCAGGTCTATCGCGCGGGCGACGTGATCCCCAAGATTGCCGATGTGGACCTGTCGCGCCGCCCGGCGGATGCGGCCCCGTATCATTTCCCGGATCACTGCCCGGAATGTGGCTCCGAGGCGCTGAGAGAGCCGGGCGATTCCGTGCGCCGCTGCACCGGGGGGCTGATTTGTCCGGCGCAGGCGATTGAAAAACTGAAGCATTTTGTGTCCCGCGCGGCGTTTGACATCGAAGGTCTTGGCGCAAAGCAGATCGAGGCGTTTTACCATGATGACAGCCTGCCGATCCGCCAGCCTGCTGATATTTTCACGCTTCAGACGCGGGATGCGGCAGGCTTGGCGCGACTGAAGAACCGCGATGGCTGGGGGGAGCGATCAGCGGAAAAGCTGTTCGCGGCGATTGACGAACGCCGGAATATTGCTCTGACGCGGCTGATCTTTGCGCTGGGTATCCGTCATGTGGGCGAGGTCGCGGCGGCGACCCTCGCCCGGCATTACGGCGATTGGGCGGCTTTGGCCGCTACGATTGACCGGGCGGCCCCGGCGGCGGAGCGTCATGCGCAGGCCAATGAGGCCGCAGCCGGTGAACGCGCGCGCGCCGCTGATGAAGGCCGTCGCGCCCGGCTGGCGGATGCGCGGGCGGCGGTTTGGGCTGCCGACCCTGTTCCGCCTGCAGCGCGGGCCGCCTGGGATGATCTTGTCAGCATCGACGGCATCGGTGAGGTGCTGGCGCAATCGCTGGTCACGGCTTTCCACCAGTCCGCTGAACGTCAGGCCATCGACGCGCTGATCGCTCAGTTAACCACGATCACCCCGCCTGAGGCTCCGCAGACCAGTGACAGCGCAATCGCTGGGCTGACGCTGGTTTTCACCGGCACGCTGGAGCGGATGACCCGCGCCGAGGCCAAGGCACGGGCCGAGGCTTTGGGCGCCAAGGTCGCCGGCTCGGTTTCGGCTCGCACCGACCTGCTGATCGCCGGGCCGGGGGCGGGCAGCAAAGCCACCAAGGCCGAGCAGCTTGGTGTGCGGGTGATCGACGAGGACGAATGGCTGCGGATCGCGGCGCGATGACGGACACCCCGGCCAGCCCTGCGCCAAAGGGGCGCCCACCGATCCTGTTTCCACTGTTTGCCGGGGTTGAGACCCTGCCGGGCGTGGGGCCTCGGACGGCGGCGGTTTTTGCGCAGATGGGGGTGACGCGCCCGCGCGACCTGATTCTGACCCTGCCGACCGGGGGAGTCGCGCGCCGTCCGGTGGCGCGGCTGACCGATCTGCGGCCGCCGGAAACCGCGACGGTTACGATCGAGGTTATCCGCCACGCCGCGCCTGCCAGCCGTGGCAGGCCGTGGCGGGTCTATTGTTCGGACGGTGCGGGTGATCTGATTCTGGTCTTCTTTCACGCACGGAAGGACTGGCTGGAAGGCCAGCTTCCGGTGGGCCAGCGGCGGATCGTTTCGGGCAAGGTCGAGCTGTTCGACGGCATGGCGCAAATGGTCCACCCGGATCACATCCTGCCGGAAACAGAACCGCTGCCTGCGGAATACGAACCCGTTTATCCGCTGACCGCCGGGCTGACCGCGCGGCAGATGGCCAAGGCGGTTGAAGCCGCGCTGACTCGCGCGCCCGGACTGCCGGAATGGGCCGATGCGGCGCTATTGGTACGGCAGGGCTGGCCCGCGTGGCAGGATGCGCTGATGCAGGCTCATGCGCCAGCCGGGGCGCAGGATATTGCGCCTGCGGCCCCGGCGCGGGCGCGGCTGGCCTATGATGAACTGCTGGCCCATCAGATGACGCTGGCGCTTGCGCGGCGGGTGCAGCGGCGCAAACCGGGGCGGCAGACGCAGGGCGATGGGCGGTTGCAGAAGGCCATGCTGGCGCATCTGCCCTGGTCGCTGACCGGGGCGCAGGCACGGGTGATTGCGGAAATCGCCGCCGATATGGCCGCGCCGCATCGTATGAACCGGCTGGTGCAGGGCGATGTCGGGGCCGGGAAAACGCTGGTCGCCATGTCGGCGCTGCTGATTGCGGTTGAGGCGGGCGGGCAGGGGGTGCTGATGGCCCCGACGGAGATCCTTGCCCGCCAGCACGCACGGGCGCTGGTGCCTCTGGCCGAGGCCGCCGGGGTACGCTTGGCTGTCCTGACCGGGCGCGACCGGCCAGAGGCTCGCGCCGCCGTTTTGGCTGACCTTGAGGCCGGGCTGATCGACATTCTGGTTGGCACCCATGCCGTGTTTCAGGATCAGGTGCGCTTTGCCGATCTGCGGCTGGCGGTGATTGACGAACAACACCGTTTCGGCGTGGCGCAGCGGATGGCTCTGGCAGCAAAGGGCGAGGTTCCCGCTGATCTGCTGGTGATGACGGCGACGCCGATTCCGCGCAGTCTGGCGATGACCCATTACGGCGATCTGGATATTTCGGTGATCGACGAAAAGCCGCCCGGTCGCCAGCCGATCACGACCGTGACCTTGCCCGATTCGCGCCTGCCTGAGATTATCGCCCGGTTGCAAGCCGCGCTGGCGCAGGGGGCGCGGGCTTATTGGGTCTGCCCGCTGGTCGAGGAATCCGAGCGCGTGGACCTGACCGCTGCTGAGGAACGCGCCCGCCAGTTGCGCGGGGTGTTTGGTGAGGCGGTGCGGCTGGTTCACGGCCAGATGCCGCCCGAGGAACGCGATGCCGCCATGGCCGATTTTGCCAGCGGTCGGGCGCAGATACTGGTCGCCACCACGGTGATCGAGGTTGGCGTCGATGTTCCCGAGGCGACGATCATGGTGATCGAACGCGCCGAGAGTTTCGGCCTTGCGCAGTTGCACCAGCTTCGCGGTCGGGTCGGACGGGGCAGCGGGGCCTCGACCTGCGTGCTGCTGTATCGTGCGCCGCTGTCGGAAACGGCGCAGCGCAGGCTGGCGATCATGCGCGAGACCGAGGACGGTTTCCGCATCGCGCAAGAGGATCTGGAGCTGCGCGGGGCGGGCGATGTGATCGGCACCGCACAGTCGGGCCTGCCCCGGTTCCGCATCGCGGATCTGGAACATCAGGCGGGCTTGATGGCGCTGGCGCAAAGCGATGCGCGGGCATTTCTGGAACGCGACCCCGAGATGGTCAGTGAGCGTGGTCAGGCCATGAGAATCCTTTTGTGGTTGATGGAGCAGGACAAGGCGATTCGGCTGCTGAGTTCTGGTTAGCACGAATGTTCTTAAAAAGTTCTTTACAGCGCCGTGCAAGTATGAGAACAAATCAGCAACTGTGATGGAGGCTGATATGACCAAAGAAACCCTGTCTGATTTTGTCGGTGTGGCGATGATTGCCGTGACCATGGGCGTGGTTCTGTGGCTGCCCGCCATCCTGAACGCCTGATCTCTGCCCCGCGTTTTCCTTGGCATCCCCGTTCGGATGCCGCCTGTCCCTGTCGGAAAGACGCGCACCTGCCGGCCCTTTGGGGCCGGCTTTTTTCAAGCGGCGGCTTGCATCGCCTGCACGCCCGCCCGCCACGCCAGCAGGATCGAGGCATGGCGGTTCTTGAACTCGCGCGCGGGCAGCAAGACTTCCAGCCCGTCGAACGGGGCCTGCGGCACCGGCCCACCGTCTTCCAGCATGGCGCGCAATTCCTCTGTGCCGCGCTCCAGTGTAGGCAGGTCGCAGCCGATGGCGGTTTCGCCAAAGACCGCCGCCGAAGCCTGCCCAAGCGCACAGGCACGGACCTCCATCCCCAGCCGGGTCAGGCGGCGATCCGTTACGCCCACGTCAACCGTTACCGTCGATCCGCATTGCGGCGAGCGTTGGGTCGCGCTGCCATTCGGTGCCTCTAGCCGACCCAGATGCGGAATATCTGAGGCCAGCGCCAGAATCCGGCGCGAATAAAGCTGCATCAGGTCAGTATCGGACATGGGTTTTCCCGCTTGCGATGGGCGGTTATGTAACGCCCAAGTCAGACGAAAGGAAAGCCGATGTTCGACCCATCCAGCCTGAAATATGACGCCAACGGGCTGATTCCCGCCATTGCGCAGGATCATGTGTCGGGCGAGGTGCTGATGCTGGCTTGGATGAACGCCGAAGCGGTGGCGCGGACGCTGGCGAGCGGGCGCGTGACGTATTGGTCGCGCTCGCGGCAGGCATTCTGGATCAAGGGCGAGACCAGCGGCCATGTGCAAAAGCTGGTCGAGATGCGGCTGGATTGTGACCGCGATTGCCTGCTGGTGCTGGTGCAGCAGGACGGCCCGGCTTGCCACACGAATCGGCGCTCGTGCTTTTATACGGCGCTGCGCGACGGGGCCGAGGTCGAGGTCATGCAGCCGATGGGCTGAACAGGTCTGAAATTAAACAAATCTTCATCTCTCTATGACAATCATTGCGAAAGCATGATTCGAGGAGATTGGGATGCAGAACTTTTCATTGCCTGAGGCAAGCGGCTGATTGCGGTTTTTATGGCTTTGTCCATGATCGTGGTTCTGGCCACTATGGCGATGGCGGCACCCGCGCCGCAGGGCGGGATGCGGAAAGCGTTGCTCATCTTGGCCGGTAGCGCGACCCATATTACGCGCATGGTGGGGGTGATGTTTGCCGTCTTTGGCATCTTCCGAAATACGCAGGAAACGAACCGGCTGCTGGCTGAGCTGTTGCGTAAATCGTTACAGCCCCAAAAGCTGCCGTATATCCTGCGGCATGACCCCCTGTGCGCGCAATTCGCGGATGGCGCGGGCGTCATCACGCTTGGCCAGCCGCTTGCCTGTCGCGTCGCGGATCAGCCGGTGATGGTGATAAAGCGGCTGCGGCAGATCAAGAAGTTTCTGAAGAAGGACGTGTATCCATGTGGAATCAAACAGGTCTTTTCCGCGACTGACCAACGTCACGCCCTGTGCCGCATCATCCACCACAACGGCCAGGTGATAGCTGGTGCCCATGCCGCGCCGGGACAGGATCACGTCGCCGATTCCGTCCAGAAACTGCGCCCGGCTCAGGTGGTGGGTGCTGTCCTGATCCCGAAAGCTGAGCTGATCCGGCCCGAGATGGTCAAATGCCGCCGCAACATTCAGCCGGATCACGTCATCCGGCCCGGTGTCCTGCATCCTGCGCTGGCGGCAGGTGCCGGGATAGATCGGGCCGTCAGGGCCGTGGTTTTCCTGCGGCGCGGACAGGGCAGCACGGATGTCCGCGCGGCGGCAGCGGCAGGGATAGGTCAGGCCAAGCGCCGCCAGCCGGTCGATAGCGGCCTGATAGGCGGCCAGCCGGTCAGACTGGCGCATCACAGGTTCGGGCCAATCCAGTCCAAGCCAGTGCAGATCTTCGAAAATCGCTGCCTCATATTCGGGGCGGCAGCGATCGCGGTCTATATCCTCGATTCGCAGCAAAAAGTGCCCGCCCTTGGCTAATCGCGCAGCCTCCAGCGCGGCAAAGGCGTGGCCTAGGTGCAAAAAGCCCGTGGGTGAGGGCGCAAAGCGGGTTACTGCGCCGCCAGCCATGCGGTGAAATCCTGCTTGGCGCGGTTGGTATAGGCGGGATAGCGGTCCTTGCGACCGCGCCGCCCGCCCTTGGCCTCGACCGGGGGGAACAGGCCAAAATTGACGTTCATCGGCTGGAAGGTTTTGGCCTCGGCGCCGCCGGTGATGTGGTTGACCAGCGCCCCCATCGCGGTGGTCAAGGGCGGCGGCGGCAGGTCGCGGCCCAGCGCCTGCGCTGCGGCCATACGCCCGGCCAGGAGGCCCATGGCAGCAGATTCGACATATCCTTCCACGCCCGTGACCTGCCCGGCAAAGCGCAGATGCGGGCGCGAGCGCAGTCGCATCCGGTCATCCAGCAGCGTGGGTGAGTTCAGAAAGCTGTTGCGGTGGATACCACCCAGCCGGGCGAAGGCGGCGTTTTCAAGGCCGGGGATGCGGCGGAACACCTCGGTTTGGGCGCCATATTTCATCTTGGTCTGAAATCCGACGATATTATACAGCGTTCCCAACGCATTATCGCGTCGCAACTGCACCACGGCATAAGGCTTTTCGCCGGGCTTATGAGCATTGGTCAGGCCAATGGGCTTCATCGGGCCAAAGCGCAAAGTTTCGCGCCCGCGCTCGGCCATGACTTCGATGGGCAGGCAGCCGTCAAAGTAACCGGCGGTTTCGCCCTCATGGAACTCGGTCTTGTCGGCCGTCAGCAGGGCGTCGATGAAACCTTCGTAATCCTCGCGCGTCATTGGGCAGTTGATATAGGCGGTGCGTTCTTCCTCGGTCTCGCCTTTGTCATAGCGAGACTGCCGCCAGCAGACCGACATGTCGATGCTGTCAGCGTGAACAATCGGGGCGATAGCGTCGAAAAAGGCCAGCGATTCGGTGCCAGTTTCGGCCCGAATGGCCCCCGCCAGCGCGTCCGAGGTCAGCGGGCCGGTGGCAATGATCCAGTTGCCGTCCATGGGCAGGGCGGTGATCTCGCCCGCCTCAATCGTCACCAGCGGTTCCGCTCGCAGCGCCTGCGTGACTGCCGCCGAGAAAGCATCCCGATCTACGGCCAGCGCCCCCCCGGCCGGCAGGCGGTGGCGGTCGGCCATGGCCATGATCAGCCCGCCCGCAGCCCGCATTTCCCAATGCAGCAGGCCTACGGCATTGTTTTCGTCATCATCGCTGCGGAAGCTGTTGGAACAGACCATCTCGGCGCAATCGCCAGTGCGATGGGCAAAGGTTTCGACCTTGGGGCGCATCTCGTGCAGCACGACCGGCACGCCTGCGCGGGCGATCTGCCAGGCGGCTTCGGACCCGGCCAGACCGGCACCGATGATATGAACAGGCTGCATCGAAAGGCTCCGCTGCTGGTGAAGGGCAAGGCGTTCTGGTATCAGGCAGGGGCATATCACTCAAGGCCCGCGCATGACGACCGAAACCTTTGCCATCGACGGCGCCACGCTGGAGATCCCCTGCGATCAACTGAACGACCACCTGCGTGAGCGGCTGGAAAGCGGGGTCTACGAACGGCTGGAGCGGAAGCTGCTGGCCGAAAACCTGCGTCCCGGCGACCGGGTGCTGGATCTTGGGGCGGGGGCGGGGCTGGTCAGCATCATTGCCGGACGGATCGTCGGCCCGGCGAACCTGACCTCGGTCGAGGCCAACCCGCAAATGATCCGCCCGCTGCGGCGCAATCTGCGGCGCAACCTGCCGGCGATGCCGCGGGTGATTGCGGGGGCGGTGGTGGCGGATGATTACGCGGAAAAGGTGGTGCAGCTACGGATGGCCGAAGCCTTTTGGGCTTCATCCGTGGCGCAATCCGGCCCGGAGGAACGCATGGTCGATATTCCCGCCAAAAGGTTCTCGAGACTTCTGAAAACCAGTGGTGCGACGGTCGTTTCAATGGATGTCGAGGGGATCGAGAAAGACCTGCTGACCCAACCCTTGCCGGATACGCTGCGGCTGGTGGTGGCTGAGCTGCACCCGCGGATTTATGGTCAGATCACCTTTCACCGCATCCTGTCCGCGATGGAGCGGTCCGGCTGGCGCATCCTGAATGAACGCCGTGGCACCGAGGTTCTGGCCTTTTTGCGCGCCTGATCCCCTGCCGGAAAACGAAAAGGTGCCAAAACGAAAAAGGGCGGTGCCGCAGCACCGCCCCTGATCTTGTTGCGCGCACGGATTATTCCGCCGCAGCTTCTTCGGCGGCTTCTTCGTTGTCCGACGATTGCAGCGCGGACGGCGCGGCGATGTTGGCAATGACGAAGTTGCGGTCGATGGTCGGCTTGACGCCTGCGGGCAGTTTCACATCTTCGATGTGGATATGCGCGCCGATGTTCAGACCTTCCAGATCAACGGTGATGTGATCGGGAATATCACCCGCCGTCACCATCAGTTCGACTTCGGCGCGAACCGTGACCAGCGTGCCGCCGCGCTTCAGGCCGGGGCATTTGTCTTCGTTGATGAACTCGACCGGGATGAACAGGTTCACCTTGGACGTGCGGCGCAGGCGCATGAAATCGATGTGGGTCGGCAGATCCTTGACCACATCTTTCTGCACGGCGCGGCAGATCACGCGCACGTCTTCCTGACCGTCCACTTTCAGGTTCCACAGGGTCGACATGAAGCGGCCCTGACGCAGTTTGGTCAGCAGATAGTTGAATTCAAAGGCGACCGGGATGGGGTCTTTGTGGTCACCATAAACGATACCGGGCACCTTGCCTTCGCGGCGAGCTTGGCGGGCGGCCCCCTTGCCTGTCCCCGCGCGTGCCTCGGCCACCAGATCCGGGATCTCTTTGGCCATGACTGTATTCCTTAATAATGTTGCAATGTGGCCGCCCTCCAAGGGTGCGCGACCGAAGCCGCGCCTATAGCGGGATTTTCGCGTAAAGGAAAGAGGCATCTTTTGTCTCTAAATATCCAATCCGGCGCGTGCCACCAGCGCAGCGCCGGATTGAGGAACAGGATGTGCCGTTATTCCGCGATCCGTCGAAGCATGGCAGGCATTTTTCCTCAAGTGGAACGCCTGCCATTCCAGCCCTCCATTGTGACGGGCCGGATCAGCGATAAGAACCCATCCAGCCCTTTGGCAGCAACAGGTTATGCCGCCCCAGCGATTTCACATCGCGTTCGCCGCACAGCGCCATGCTGATGTCCAGTTCCTTATGGATCACCTCCAGCGCCTTCATCACGCCTTCTTCGCCCATTGCGCCAAGCCCATACACAAAGGCGCGGCCGATATAGGTCGATTTCGCCCCAAGCGCCAAAGCCTTCAGCACGTCCTGACCTGAGCGGATGCCGCTGTCCATATGAACCTCGACCTGCTTGCCGACCGCATCGACGATATGCGGCAACATGCGGATGGCGGACAGCGCGCCGTCCAGTTGTCGCCCGCCGTGGTTGCTGACCACGATAGCGTCGGCCCCGAAATCGGCGGCGATGCGGGCGTCCTCGGGGTCAAGAATCCCTTTCAGGATCAGCTTGCCGCCCCACATGTCACGGATGCGGGCAATCTTGTCCCAATCAAGCTGCGGGTCGAATTGCTCGGCGGTCCAGCTTGACAGGTTGGCGGCATCGGTCACACCTTTGGCATGGCCGACGATATTGCCAAAGAAGCGTCGTTTGGTTTGCAGCATCTCCAGCCCCCATGCCCATTTCGTCGCCATGTTCAGCATGGTGGGCAGGGTCAGCTTGGGCGGGGCGGACAGGCCGTTTTTCAGATCCTTATGCCGCTGGCCAAGGATTTGCAGATCCAGCGTCAGCACCAGCGCGGAACAGCCCGCCACCTTGGCCCGGTTGATGATGTTTTCCAGAAACTCCTGATCGCGCATGACGTAAAGCTGAAACCAGAAGGGCTTGGTCGTATGTTCCGCCACGTCCTCGATGGAACAGATCGACATGGTGGACAGGGTAAACGGCACGCCGAAACGCTCGGCAGCGCGGGCGGCCTTGATTTCGCCATCGGCCCGCTGCATCCCGGTCAGCCCGACTGGGGCCAGCGCCACCGGCATGGCAACGGGCTGGCTGATCATCGTGGTTTCGGTGCTGCGGCCCGACATATCCACCGCAACCTTCTGACGCAGGCGAATATCCTGAAAATCCGAGGTATTTTCGCGGAAGGTTTGCTCGGTATAGCTGCCCGACTCTGCGTAATCATAGAACATTCGCGGCACGCGCCGGTGATAGATCCGCTTCAGGTCGTCGATGCAGGTGATGACGGGCATGGGCTTGGTCCTTGGTTAATTGGCGGGGGCGCAGGCGGGCTGGCCGGGACCGCCGCAATCTGTGCCGAACTGGTCCTGCAAGCCGCGGGCGCGGTCGCGCAGAGCGCGCAGCCGGGCGTCCGTTTCGGGGTCTTGCGTCACGGCGCCCGGTTCGCTTGGCGCTTGTGTGTCAGGCGCGTGCGCGGGCGTGCTGGCGGGGAATTGCGTCTGGCGCAGTGCCTCGGCGCGGGATTGCAGGGCGCGGGCGCGGGCGGGCAGGGCGGTATCCGCCAGTCCGGCGTCGCGTGTGGCTTGGGCTTGCGCCTGAACCGCCTGACCCTGCGCACGCAGGTCGGCCTCCCGCGCCGCCGGATTATTGCCACCGGCCGGGATGGCTGGCTCGGCCAGAATCTCCGCGGTGGGCAAAAGCGCCGGGTAATCCCCATTGTCGCCGCAAGCGGTCAGGGCAAGCAGGGTAGCGGCAGCAACGGCTTTGGGCAGCATCAGCAAGGCATCCGGGTGTGGCATGGTCGCGTCAGATTAGGCATTGCGATGCGGCTCTGCAACCTTCGGTCTTTTCTGACCGCGCCGTGCCGCTTAGACTGCCCACCCATGGCCCGCACTCAAGGTTCCCGCGCAGACATCACCGGCCCGCTGATCCGCGAACAGGCGCTGCATCTGTTCGCCCGGCATGGCTATGCCGCCGTCACCATGCGTCAGATTGCGGCGGCGGTCGGGGTGCAGGTTGGCACGCTTTACACCTACACTGCCGATAAAGAGGCGCTGCTGGTCGATCTGCTGCAAACCCATATGGAGGATCTGCTGGCCGAATGGCGCGATCCCGGCGGCGACCCGATGGACCGCTTGCAGGCTTTCGCGCGCTTTCATATCGCCACCAGCCTCGATCGTCCGGAAGCGGTGTTCCTGTCCTATATGGAGCTGCGCAACCTGTCGCCGAAAAATCATGCGCTGATTGCTGGGTTGCGCCGCCGCTATGAACAGGCGCTGGAGGTCATCTTGCGCGATGGACAGGCGGAAGGCGCGATGCGACCGCAGGATGCGCGGCTGACCGCCATGGCGCTGATCGCAATGCTGACCGGGGTTACGAACTGGTATCGTGAGGGCGGCCGTCTGAACCGTGCGGCGGTGCAGGCGCATTACTGGGAATTGGTGCGCGGCGCCGTCGGAGGCAGGGGCGCTGCCCCTCTGGCCTGACGGCCATTCACCCCGGGATATTTAGGGACAAAAGATGCGCGTTCTTCTTCACTTAAATATCCCACGGGGGTGTGGGGGTGT